>DATJVR010000086.1:0-231518 GCA_035501735.1 Xanthobacteraceae bacterium
GCCATCGGCATCCTGGCCGACGCCGGCGTCACCTCGGGCTTCGTGCAGTGGCCGATCGCGCTTGCCGTCTCCGCGCTGTTCGCGCTCGCGATCGGCGCGCTCTCGCTGCGCACGCGCGGGGTCTATTTCATCATGATCACGCTCGCATTCGCGCAGATGATCTATTACGTGGCGATCGGGCTCGATCGCTATGGCGGCGACGACGGACTCACCCTCTATAAGCGCAGCCGGTTCGGCGGCGCCGTCGATCTCAACAACAAGACGCTGTTCTATTACCTGTGCTTCGCGCTGTTGCTGGGAAGCATTTATCTCGTCTCGCGCATGGTCAATTCGCGCTTCGGCCTGGTGATCCAGGGCACACGTTCAAACGAGCGGCGCATGCGCGCCATCGGATTCCCGGTCTTCCGCTACAAGCTCGTCTGCTTCGTCATTGCCGGCGCGCTGTGCGGGCTTGCCGGCGCGCTTCTCGCCAACCACACCAATTTCATCAGTCCGGCGATGATGTTCTGGACCCGCTCCGGCGATCTCATGGTCATGGTCGTGCTCGGCGGGCTGGCGACGCCATTCGGGCCGCTGATCGGCACGGTAACCTATCTGCTGCTGGAGGAAGCGCTGTCGCGCGTCACCGAATATCCCGGCCTCTTCCTCGGGCCGACGCTGCTCCTGGTCGCGATCTTCCTGCATGGCGGCATCGCCGGACTGTTCGAGAGGCGCGCGCCGTGATGGAGCCGCTATTGCAGATCGCCAGCCTGACCAAGCGCTTCGGCGGCGTCATCGCCTCCGACGCCATCACGCTCGACATTCCGCGCGGCGAATTCCACGCGGTCATCGGCCCGAACGGCGCCGGCAAGACCACGCTGATCGGGCTCTTGGCCGGCGAGATCGCCCCGCAAGGCGGCGCCATTCGCTTCGACGGCGGCGACATTACCGCGCTTTCCGCCGATCGCCGCAGCCATCTCGGGCTGGCGCGCTCGTTCCAGATCACCTCGCTGTTCCGCGATTTCACCGCGCTCGACAATGTCGCGTTGGCGGTGCAGGCGCGCGCCGGTCATTCGTTCCGGTTCTGGAAGGACGCGCGGCGCGATGACAGGCTGCGCCAACCGGCGCTGGCCGCGCTCGACCGCGTCGGGCTCGGCGTGCGGGCCGGCATGCGCGTCGACCGGCTCAGTCACGGCGAGCATCGCCAGCTCGAGATCGCCATGGCGCTTGCCACCCAGCCGCGCATGTTGCTGCTCGACGAGCCGATGGCCGGCATGGGGCCCGACGAATCCGCGCGCATGGTGGCGATGCTGCGCGAGCTCAAAGGCGGCATCACCATTTTGCTGATCGAGCACGACATGGAGACGGTGTTCGCGCTGGCCGACTGCGTCACCGTTCTGCTCGATGGCCGCGTCATCGCGTCCGGCGCTCCGGCGGCGATCCGGGCCGACGCCGCCGTGCGCGAAGCCTATCTCGGCGAGCAGGAGGCGGCCAATGGCTGAGCCCCTGCTCGAAGTTTCCAACATCGAAACCAGCTATGGCTTGAGCCGCGTGCTGTTTGGCATTTCGCTCGCCGTCGCGCCGGGCGAAATGGTGTCGCTGATGGGACGCAACGGCATGGGCAAGACCACGACCGTGCGCTCGATCATGGGGCTGACGCCGGCGCGCGCGGGCTCCATCCGTTTCGCCGGTGACGAAATTCGCGCGTTGCCGGCCTATCGCGTGGCGCAGCTCGGCATCGGTCTCGTGCCCGAAGGCCGGCAGGTATTTTCCAATCTCACCGTGCGTGAAAACCTGCTCGCCACCGCGGCCAATCGGCGCGCCGTAGCCGACCCCTGGACGCTTGAGAAGATCTGCAGCCTGTTTTCACGTCTTGCCGAGCGCATCAACAGCATCGGCAACCAGCTTTCCGGCGGCGAGCAGCAGATGCTGGCGATCGGGCGCGCCTTGATGACCAACCCGCGGCTGTTGATTTTGGACGAGGCGACCGAAGGTCTCGCGCCGCTGGTCCGCGCCGAAATCTGGCAATGCCTGAACAGCCTGAAAGCCCGCGGCCAGTCGATTCTGGTGATCGACAAGAATGTCGCGACCCTGACCCACATCGCCGACCGGCATTATCTGATCGAGCGCGGCCGCGTGGTGTGGACCGGCACGTCGAAGGAACTCGCCGCCGCGCCCGACGTACAGCACCGCTACTTGGGAATTTGAAAATCCATGCCCGCGCTTGCCGATCAAGGCTTTCTCGATATCAGCGGAGCGCGTCTTGAATACCGCATGCTTGGCCCTCGGCCCGACATGGCGCCGACGCTGGTGCTGCTGCATGAAGGTCTCGGATCGGTCGCGATCTGGGGCGACTTCGCCGAAAAGCTTTCCGACGCAACCGGCTTCGGCGTGTTCAGCTATTCGCGCCAGGGTTACGGACAATCGAGCAAGGCGGTTTTACCGCGTCCGGTAAGCTTCATGCACGATGAGGCGCGGCAGGTGCTGCCGAAGGTGCTCGATGCCATCGGATTTAAGCGCGGCGTCCTGATCGGGCACAGCGACGGAGGCTCGATCGCCGCAATATATGCCGGCAGCGTGCAGGACCATCGCGTGCTGGGCCTCGTGCTGATCGCGGCGCATTTCTTCACCGAGGAGATGGGCCTCGCCGAAATTCGCCGTGCGCGCGAAAGCTTCGAGCGCGGCGAACTGCGGGCCAAGCTCGCGCGCATGCATGCCGATCCCGACGGTGCATTCTGGAGCTGGTGCCGGCCCTGGCTCGACCCGCAATTTCTCAAATGGGACATTGGCGAGGAACTTGCCCACATCCGCGTGCCGATCCTGCTGATACAGGGCGAGAACGATCAATACGGCACTATGCGGCAGATCGAGGTGGCGCAGGAGGAATGCTACTGCCCGGTCGAGGTCGCGCTATTGCCGAACACGCGTCACGCACCACACCGCGAATCGTCCGCAGCAACGCTTGCCGCCATCACGGATTTCGTTGAGCGACTGATGCAAACTCAAGCCACGGGCGCATTCCGGCACCGCGCCGGTTGAAGTTACTCGGCCGCCACGCGTGCCGAAGCCGTGCGGGTCGAGATGAAATAATCCATCGCCGCCTGCACGCCGCCCTTCTTGTGGGGGACTTTCCCGACCCCGAGCGCCATTTCGGTCGCGCCGAGCGCCCCGATCATCATGGTCTCGTTGACGTCTCCGAGATGGCCGATGCGGAACATCTTGCCGGCGAACGGGCCGAAGCTCGCGCCATAGGCGATGTTGAAATTCTCCAGCGCCAGCGCGCGGAATGCATCGCCGTCGTGGCCTTCCGGCATCAGCACAGCGGTGATGGTCGGCGAATAATATTTCGGATCGCGGCAGATGATCTCGAGCCCCCACGCCTTGATCGCGCGACGCGTGCCTTCGGCCAGCCGATGATGACGCGCGAACACGTTGTCGAGCCCTTCCTCGTGCAGCATGTCGATCGCCACCGCCATGCCCTGCAACATCTGCGTCGCCGGCGTGTAGGGGAAGAACCCCTGCTTGTTCATGGTGATCATCTCGTCCCATGACCAGAACGATTTCGGCAGCTTCGATGTCTTCGACGCCGCCAGCGCCTTGTCGCTGACCGCGTTGAATGACATGCCGGGTGGCAGCATCAACCCTTTTTGCGATCCGCCGACCGTGACATCGACGCCCCATTCGTCGTGCCGGTAGTCGGTCGAGGCGAGCGAGGAAATCGTGTCGACCATGAACAGTGCAGGGTGTCCGGCCCGGTCGATCGCTTTCCGGATTTCGGAAATCGGTGAGAGGCAGCCGGTGGCGGTCTCGTTATGCAGCACGCACACCGCCTTGATCTCATTTTTCTTGTCTTGTTTCAGATGGGCCTCGATCACCGCCGGGTCGGCGCCGATGCGCCAGTCGGTCTTGATGAACTCCGGCACGAGCCCGAGCTTTGTCGCCATGTTCTTCCATTGCGTGGCGAACTGGCCGGTCTCCACCATCAGCACTTTGTCGCCCGGCGAAAGCGTGTTGACCAGCGAGGCTTCCCACGCGCCGGTGCCGGTCGCGGTATAGATGATCACCGGATTGGTGGTCTTGAAGATCGTCTTGATGCCGTCGAGGCAGCGCCGGGCGAGCTTGGCGAATTCCGGCCCCCGGTGGTCGATGATTGGAGTGTCCATCGCGCGCAGGACGCGATCGGGCAGGGGCGTCGGTCCCGGTATGTGGAGGGCATAACGGCCGGGTGTTCGCGCGGAATTCTGGGCCATGAGCTAAGCGTTCCTTGAATTGCGGTGTGCCTTTTTGGGATGTCCCGAAGCTTGTGGCGTTGAATACTGAATGCCACAGTCCGGTCAAGCCAATTTCGGAAATATATCCATCATACCAGATGATAGCCGTTTGATGGGATAAATCTCTGCGGAGGCATGGGTGGGTGAACGATTGTTGCCGGGGCTGGAACGGCGTCTGAAAGGCGAACTGACCGGTGACGTTAATTTCGACCGCTTTACCCGCGGCCGCTACGCAACCGATGCTTCGCATTACCAGATCATGCCGCTCGGCGTTGCGACCCCGCGCACGATAGAAGAAGCCGAACGCGCGATAGGGATTTGCCGTGAAGAGGGCGTGAGCGTGCTGCCGCGCGGCGGCGGCTCCTCGCAGGCCGGCCAGACGGTCAACGAATCGCTTGTCATCGATTGTTCGAAATACCTCACGCGTGTTCTCGATCTCGACGTAGCCGGGCGGCGCGCCAAGGTCGAGCCTGGCATCGTGCTCGATGATCTCAACCGCGCGCTGAAGCCGCATGGCCTGTGGTTTCCGGTCGATATTTCCACCTCCTCGCGCGCGACCATCGGCGGCATGACCGCCAACAATTCCTGCGGCGCGCGTTCGCTCCGCTACGGCAACACGCGCGAGAACGTACTGTCCATCGACGCCGTGCTGGCCAATGGCGCGAGCGCGCATTTTGGTCCGGTCGCGTCCGATCTTTCCGATCTGCCCGCTGATTCGCCCTTGCGTGACCTTGCGAAGGATCTGTTTGCGCTTGGTGCACGCGAGGCAGGCGAGATCGCGGCGCGTTTTCCCAAAGTGCAGCGTCGCGTTGGCGGCTACAACCTCGATGCGCTTGTGCCGGGACGCAATGACATCAACCTGGCGCATATTCTGGTCGGCTCCGAAGGAACCCTGGCGTTTTCGACCGCGATTGAGCTGAAACTTTCGCCGCTTCTCGGCAAGCGCGCGGTCGGCGCCTGCCATTTCGGTGATTTCCAAGCCGCCATGGCGGCGGCCCAGCATATCGTCAAGCTCGCCCCCATCGCGGTCGAGCTCGTGGATGCGACGATGATCGGTCTCGCGCGCGAGATAGCTATGTTCCGCCCGACGCTCGATGCCTTCGTGCGCGGTGCGCCCGCGGCGCTGTTGCTGGTCGAGTTCGCCGAGGCCGACTGGGACGAGAACCTTCGCCGCCTGAAACGACTGCATGCACTGATGGGCGACCTTGGCTTGGCCTGGGAAAACCAGGGCGCGAAATACGGCGGCGTGGTCGACGTGCTCGATCCGAAATTGCAGACCGCCATCACCGAGTTGCGCACGGCGGGCCTCAACATCATGATGTCGATGAAGGAAGAGGGGAAACCGATCTCCTTCGTCGAAGATTGCGCAGTGCCGCTCGAACATCTCGCCGATTACACCGCGCGCCTCACCGAGGTATTCGAGAAGCATGGCACCAGCGGCACTTGGTACGCGCATGCCTCGGTCGGCTGCCTGCACGTACGGCCGATCTTGAATCTGCGTCTCGAAAAAGACGTCAAAGCCATGCGCGCGATTGCCGAAGAGGCATTTTCCTTCGTGCGCGAATACAAGGGCTCCCACTCCGGCGAGCACGGCGACGGCATCGTGCGCTCGGAGTTCAACGAGCCGATGTTCGGAACCCGCCTTGCGCGCGCCTTCGAGCAGGTGAAGGACCGCTTCGACCCGAACGGATTGTTCAATCCCGGAAAGATCGTGCGTGCGCCGAAGTTCGACGATCGCGGCAACTTCCGTTACGGCCCCAATTACCACGCGCATGCAATGACCGCGCAGCTCGACTGGTCTGCTTATCCGGGCGCCGGCGGCGGTTTTCAGGGCGCGGT
Source organism: Xanthobacteraceae bacterium (assembly GCA_035501735.1). GTDB lineage: Bacteria > Pseudomonadota > Alphaproteobacteria > Rhizobiales > Xanthobacteraceae > PNAI01. Next base: position 6,090 of record DATJVR010000086.1, read on the forward strand.
CGAGATGTGCAACAACAACGGCGCCTGCCGCGCCCTCACCGGCGGCGTGATGTGCCCGAGCTACCGCGTCACCCGCGACGAACGCGACGTCACGCGCGGCCGCGCCAATTCGTTGCGGCTCGCGATCACCGGCCAGCTCGGGCCGAACGCGTTCACCTCCGATGAGATGGCGGAGACCATGAAGCTCTGCGTCTCCTGCAAGGCCTGCCGGCGCGAATGCCCGACCGGAGTCGACATGGCGCGCATGAAAATCGAAGTGCAGGCAGCGCGGGCAGCGACAAACGGGATGTCTTTGCGCGATCGTCTGGTGGGCTGGCTGCCGCGCTATGCGCCCTATGCGGCGAAAGTGTCGTGGTTCCTGAATCTGCGTGACTCGCTGCCGGGAGCCGCAAAGCTCTCCGAGGCCATTGCCGGCATGAGCGCGCGCCGCTCTCTCCCGCGCTGGCGTAGCGATGTGTTCGGCGATCCCATCGGGCCCATCGGTCCGGCCAGCGGCCCTGAAGTCGTACTGTTCGTCGACACGTTTAATCGCTATTTCGAACGCGAGAACATCGACGCCGCGCTCGCTGTGCTCACTGCCGGCGGCTATTGCGTGCGGGTCGCCAAGCCCGCTGACGGCTCCTCGCGCCCGCTCTGCTGCGGCCGCACGTTTCTTTCGGTCGGTCAGGTCGCCGAAGCGCGCTTCGAGGCGGAGCGGGTCATCGCCGCGCTCGCGCCCGATGTTGCGCGCGGCGTACCGGTGATCGGCTTGGAGCCAAGCTGCCTGTTCGGTTTCCGCGACGAAGTGCCGGCCATGCTGAAGAGCAAGGCAGCGCAGCAGCTTTCCGCCAATGCTTTAACTTTTGAGGAGTTTTTGACGCGCGAGGCAAATGCCGGCCGGCTGAAACTGCCGCTCAGGAAGGTCGCCGACCGCGCGCTCGTCCATGGCCATTGCCACCAGAAGGCGTTCGACGCGTTCAACGCCGTCGAGCAAGTGCTCAGGCTCATACCTGATCTAAAGGTCGAGGCGATCGAATCGAGCTGCTGCGGCATGGCCGGTGCCTTCGGCTTTGGCGCCGACACAATCGACGTATCTTTGGCGATGGGTGAACTGTCGCTCTTGCCTGCGGTCCGCCAGGCGCCCGCCGATGCCGTCATCGTCGCCGACGGCACCTCGTGCCGGCATCAAATCCACGACGGCGCCGGCCGTGAGGCCATCCACGTGGCCCGCGTCCTGGCAAAAAGTCTCCAGTGAGGTCGATCGCGATCGATGGGCGGCATGAAGCCCCGAGTCTTTCGGTCCATGTAATCAGCGCAACCCGGCTAGAAAGTCGAAGTCACAGCCCTGTTCCGCCTGGGTCACGCGGTCGACGTAAAGCCGCGCATAGCCGCGTTTCGGTTTTGCCGGCGGCTTCCAATTGGCGCGGCGGCGTGCGAGTTCGGCATCGTCCACTTTCAAATCGAGCCGCCGCGCGCCCGCATCGAGACTTATCGAGTCGCCATCCTTGACCAACGCGAGTGGCCCGCCGGCGGCCGCTTCCGGGCTGACGTGCAGCACCACGGTGCCGAAGGCCGTGCCGCTCATGCGCGCGTCGGAAATGCGCACCATGTCGCTGACGCCCTTTGAGCCGAGCTTCTTCGGAATCGGCAGCGCGCCGGCTTCCGGCATGCCCGGTGCGCCGATGGGACCGGCGTTGCGCAGCACCATGACCGTTTGCGGCGTGACGTTGAGCGCGGGATCGTCGATGCGTTTTTCCAGATCGGCGAGCGAATCGAACACGATCGCCGGACCTTCGTGCGTGCAAAGGCTTTTCGTCGCGGCCGCAAGCTTGATCGCCCCGCCCTGCGGCGCGAGATTGCCGGACACGATGGCTATCGCTTCGCTCGGCACCAGCGGCTGATCCAGCGGCCGGATGACCTTGTCGTCCACATAAGCCGGCCAGCGCGCGATCACATCGCCGATCGTTTCGCCGTTCACCGTGCGCGCTGTTATGTCGAGCAGGTCGCGCAGGCGGCGCCACAATGCCGGCAGTCCGCCGCCGGCATGGAAATCCTCCATGAAATTCGCGCCTGCGGGTTTCAGATCGAGCAGCACCGGCGTCTGCCGCCCGACCTTGTCGAGTTCGCCAAGATCGTATTGCAGCCCGGCACGGCCGGCGATCGCGGCGAGATGCACCAGTGCATTGGTCGAACCGGATGTCGCTTGCAGGACCACGGACGCGTTACGCAGTGCCGCCGGCGTCAAAATTTCGCGCGGCGTCGGTCTGCCCGCCTTTGCCATCGCGACCGCGCGCGTGCCGGTCGCTTCCGCCAAACGCGCGCGATCCGACGAAACGGCCGGCGCCGTGGCCGCGCCGGGCAACGTGAAGCCTAAAGTCTCGGCAATGCAGGCCATGGTCGATGCCGTGCCCATCACCATGCAGGTACCCGATGTCGGCATGAGCTGATCGTGCGCGCGATCAAGGTTGCGCTGGTCAAGTGTACCCGCGCGATAGGCCGCCCACAGGCGGCGGCAATCGGTACAGGCGCCGAGCCGGGCGCCCTCGTGGCGGCCCGCGAGCATCGAGCCGACCGGGATCACGATTGCCGGCATGTCCGCGCTGATCGCGCCCATCAGCTCGGCCGGAATGGTCTTGTCGCAGCCCCCGATCAGGACCACCGCGTCGAGCGGGAGGGCGGCGATCATCTCCTCCACGTCCATCGCCATCAGGTTGCGCAGCAGCATCGAGGTCGGGAATGAAAACGCCTCGTGCAACGAAATCGTGGGGAACACGAACGGTAGCCCGCCCGCGAGCCGTACCCCGCGCGCGACCGCCTCCGCCACCTGCGGGGCGGTCTTATGGCAGGGGTTGAAATCGGAGGCCGTGGACAAGACGCCCACGATCGGCCGTTCCAGGGCTTCGTCGGTATAGCCTGCCCCCTTGAGGAAGCCCCGGCGCAGGAACAACGCGAATTCCTCATCGCCGTATTGCGCGAGACGCGACCGCAGACCTTTTCGATTGGCCATCTCTGTCCCTCGCAACCCGAGTTCGGCTCTTCCGGCAAGCGGGAAGAGGAACATTGCTCAAGCCCGCCGCAGTTTAAGTCAACTGGGAAATGTCCGCTTGCGTGGCGCGGGGCAGGGAGGATACCTGAGACTGCCATGCCGGCCCACGCTTCTGTCCATGTCCCCGAGCCGAGCCCTCGTATTCGCCCCGGTGCGGCCTCTGATCTCGACGCCCTCGTCGAACTGGAAAAGGCGGCCTTCACCACCGATCTCGTCTCGCGCCGCAGCTTCCGCCGCTTTCTGGCGTCCCCGACCGCAGCCCTGATCGTTGCCGAGGAGGGCGGCCAGCTTGCCGGCTACGCGCTCGTACTGTTCCGGCCTGGGAGCAAAGTCGCGCGTCTCTACTCGATTGCCGTGGCTTCCGCTGTTTCCGGACGCGGGGTTGGACCCATGCTGCTGGCTGCCTCCGAGGCCGCCGGCCGTCGCCGCCGCTGCGCCGTGCTGCGGCTCGAGGTCCATGAGCACAATGCCGCAGCCATCAACCGCTATCGAAAGTCCGGCTACAACCTGTTCGGCCGCCATCTCGACTATTACGACGACCACGGAGACGCACTGCGGTTCGAGAAGCAGCTCGGTCCTTCATCCACCGGACGCAAACTTCGCAAAGAATCCTCTTCACCTGCGGCCCCAGTTGCACGATGATGCGGCCGCCGAGTCCAATCCCCACCCGTCGGCGGTGCGAGTGCAGGCTGCTCCTCGCTGGCGAGACCAATGCGGTACCCTGTTTCAATGCATGACGCGCTTTAGTTCCCATTCTTGCCGTCCCGCGTTTCTTCGAGGGCCCTCACGATGAGCGGATGGGTCATCCTCGTCGACAACCCTAAGGACTTTCCCAACGCCGACACCCCGCACAAGGTGATCACGACGAGCGACTATCTCGCCCGTCCCAAGCTGTTCGATTTGAGCCGGCCGAAGCTGATCAATCTCTCGCGCTCTTATAACTACCAATCAAAAGGCTATTACGCCTCGCTCTTGGCCGAAGCTCGCGGCCACCGCATCGTCCCGACCGTCGAGACCATGCTCGAGCTGCGCGAGGTGAAGCTCTACGAACACGCGCTGCCCGAACTCGAGGACGAGCTCAACCGCTGCGCCCGCCGCGCCGATTTCCAGCCCGAGGGGGAATTCAAATTCCTCGTCTGCTTCGGCATCGCAAGCAATCCGCAGTTCGAGTCCTTCGGCAGGCTGCTGTTTGACTGGTTCCGCTGCCCGGCGCTGGAGATCACGGTCGAACCCGGCTCATGGCTATCCATAGAACGCATCCGGCCGCGCAGCCTCAATCGCCTCGTCAACGGCGACGCCGAATTCTTCCGCCAGGCCCTGCATCAGCACACCAAGCGCGACTGGCGCGACGCCAAGGCACGCCCGGTGTCGAAATACGATCTCGCGGTCCTCTACGATCCGGACGAGAAGATGCCGCCGTCTTCGGTCGAATCGATCAAGCACTTCGCGCGTCTTGCCGAGCGGCAGTCGGTTGATATCGAGATGGTGACCAAGCGCCAGCTCGCGGAACTTGCCGAATACGACGGGCTGTTCATCCGCGAGACCACCTCGATCGACAACCACACCTATCGCTTTGCCCGCCGCGCTTGGCAGGAAGGCATGCCGGTCATCGATGACCCGATTTCGATGATCCGCTGCACCAACAAGGTGTTCCTGATGGAGTTGCTCAGCTCCAATCAAGTCCCGACGCCGCCGACCGTGATCATCCCCGAGGGCGGCGATCTCAACCAGGCCATGGACGAACTCGGCCTGCCGCTGGTGGTGAAGATCCCCGACGGTTCGTTCTCGCGCGGCGTGCACAAGATCAACAGCGCGGAAGAGTTCAAGCGGATCACCGACGAGCTGTTCGAGGATACCGATCTGGTACTGGCGCAAAAATTCCTGCCGACCGAATACGACTGGCGCGTCGGCGTGCTCGCCGGCGAGCCGCTGTTCGTTTGCCAATACCGCATGGCGCGCGGCCATTGGCAGGTGGTGAAATACAAGGCCGACGGCTCCTCCCATGAGGGCGGCTTCCGCGCCTTCGAACTCGATTCCGCGCCGCATGAGGTTGTCGATCTCGCGGTTCGCGCCGCGCGGCCGATCGGCGACGGTTTCTACGGTGTCGACCTCAAACAGACCAATCGTGGTATTGTTGTCATGGAAGTGAACGACAATCCCAACCTCGAACACGGGATCGAGGATACCGTGGGCAAGGACGAGATCTGGATTCGTCTGCTCAAGTGGTTCACTGATCGATTTGAGCAATAGGCCCGGGCAAGCGGGGCCGCTTGATTAGTGACGAAAACGTAGAATGCTTGTCTGGCCAAATCGGCGCCGGTTCATGGGTGGCGCCTGTTTCGTATGCGTCGTGTGGGGGCAAAGATGGCGATAACTCCGCAACAATCAGGCTGGCCGAAACGGGTCGAGCTGCAAATCGAGAGCTTTCTCTTGTGGCTGCGCTGGGTGCTCGCGCCAGCCTACGTAATTCTGGGCTTGTGCCTGTTCGGCCTGGTCGGGCGCACGTTCTATGAATTCTATAATTTCATTTTGGCGCTGGGCGCACCGCGGGAAACCGACATCATCAATGCCGCGCTGTTGATTCTCGACCTCGTGCTCGTCTCCAACCTGCTCCTGATGGTGCTCCTGGTCGGCTATGTGACCTTCGTTTCGCATATCGATTTCGACCATAAGGACGATAAGCTGAAATGGATCGACACGCTCGACTACACCGGCCTCAAGGTCCAGGTGATCGGATCGATCATTGCGGTTTCCGCTATCAAGCTGTTGCGTGCCTTTATGGATATTTTCGGCGGCCCGCCACCCGACTACGGCAGGATCTACCTGCTGATCATCGTGCACCTGACCTTTCTCGGCACCGCCGTGGTCATCGCCGTCATCGGCAAATTGCGTGCCTCGACCGAACGCAGCCGGCTCCAGGAGTGATGCGCATTGACGCGGCGGCATCGATGAAAGTTCGCAGTCTCATCGGCGTTCCGTTTCTTGCGGTCGCTCTCGGCTGCAGTGCTGCGCAGGCGCAAAGCCTCGACAAGGTCACCTTCGCAACCAATTGGGTAGCCGAAGCCGAACACGGCGGCTTCTATCAGGCCCTTACGGACGGCACTTACCGCAAATATCGGCTCGACGTGACGATCCTGCCGGGCGGTCCGAATGTGAACAACCGGCTGTTGCTGCCCGTCGGCAAGATCGATTTCTTCATGAGCGCGAACTCGCTTCAGGCTTTCGACGCAGTGGAGCAGAACATACCGACGCTGGCTGTCGCCGCCATGTTCCAGAAAGACCCGCAGGTGCTCTTGGCGCATCCCGACCAGGGCATCGATAAATTTCTGGATTTGAAGAAGTTGACGTTGTTCGTGTCGCGGGAAGGCTTGGCGTCCTATTTCCAATGGATGAAGCGCGAATTCGGTTTCCGCGAGGAGCAAGTGAAGCCCTACACGTTCAATCCGCAACCGTTCCTTGCCGACAAACACAGCGCCATGCAGGGCTACGTCACCTCCGAGCCGTTTGCGGTCGAGCGCCAGGGCAAAATAAAGCCGAAGATCTTTCTGCTCGCAAACGAAGGCTTCGAAAGTTATTCGACCCTGATCGAAACGCGCCGCGACCTCGTCGAGAAGAACCCGGACCTCGTGCAACGCTTCGTCGACGCCTCGATCATCGGTTGGTACAATTACGTCTACGGCGACAACAAGGCCGCCAACGCTCTGATCAAACGCGACAACCCGGAGATGACGGACGACCTGCTGGCCTATTCGGTCGCCAAGATGAAGCAGTTCGGCATCGTGGATTCCGGCGATGCCTTAAAGCTCGGTATCGGCGCCATGACCGACGCCCGCATGAAGCGCTTTTTCGACCAGATGGTGCGCGCCGGCGTGGTCAAGGCTGGCCTCGACTACAGAAAGGCTTACACGACCCGGTTTGTGAACAAGGGCGTAGGCATATCGCTGCGGCCGAAGTAAGCTGCGCGAGAGGACGCTGCCATGCGCGCCATCTTGACGGCTCTGCTGTGGGTCACGCTTTCGGTCGCGGCGCAGGCGGAGTCCTATCCCACGCGCCCGATCAGACTGATTGTTCCTTTCCCGCCCGCGGGCATCGCTGACTTGAGCGGTCGCGTGATCGCAGAAGGGCTGCGCGTCAAATTCAATCAACCGGTAGTCATCGAGAATAAGCCGGGCGCGACCGGCATTGTTGGTCTGCGCGAGCTGCAGAAATCCGATCCGGATGGTTACACGATCATGGTTGGCAACATTGGCTCGCTCGTCATCAATTATGCCATTGACACCAAGGCGCCATTCGATCCGCTGCGCGATGTCGTTCCCATTGCCGGCATGGCCGAGTTTGCGACCGCCATGGTGGTCAACAAAGAGTCGCCGGTGAACTCGGTGAAGGATTTTATCGCCTATGCCAAAAAGGAGCCCGGCAAGTTCAAATTTGGCTCGACCGGCGTTGGCGCGCTCGACTACCTCGCCGCCGCGCTGTTCATGAAGGAGACTGGCACCACCATGGTGCACGTCCCCTATCGCGGTGGGCCCTTGGCCCTCAACGATCTCCTCGGCGGTCATATCGACACGATCATCGAAGTGTTCCCGGTCGTGATGGAGCAGATCAGATCGGGCGAAGTCAAAGGACTGGCGGTGAGCAGCCCCTATCGTCTGCCGTCGGTTCCGGACGTGCCGACGTTCGCGGAGCTCGGAATCAAGGGCGTCACGCTGACCGGCTGGCTCGGTATCTACGGGCATCCGCGCATGCCGGAAGACATACGCGAAAAGCTTGGCGCCGCCATTGCCGAACTCGTCAAGCAGCCCGACATCGCCAAGAAGTTCCGCGACATCGGCTTCGAGCCCACCGGCCTTGGCGTGAAGGAGTTTACCGCCTTCCATGAAAGCGAAGTGCACCGCTGGGTGGCGTTCCTGACCGAGATTGGTTTGCGGAAATAACTTTGGCGCTTAATCGGACACGTCACAACCGACCTTGAAGATGCAAGCCGCAATTCCATCAGGTTCGTCGGTCGTCTCCCTCCAAAGTGTGACCAAGACTTTCGACAGCGGCATCCTCGCGCTCGATGGTCTTAATCTCGACATTCGCGGCGGCAAATTCGTGTCGCTGCTCGGACCATCCGGCTGCGGCAAGTCCACGGCGCTGCGCATCATCGCGGGCTTGAGTGCGCCGAGCAGCGGTACGGTCACCTGGCCCGGCGGCAGGCCGCAGGGCGCGCATCCGATCGGCTTCGTGTTCCAGGAGCCGACCCTGATGCCTTGGACGACGGTGTTCGACAATGTTTTTCTACCATTGCGGCTGGCTGGCCAGACCCGCGCGGAAGCCTCTCCGCGCGTCTCGGACACGCTCACCCGCGTTGGCCTTGCCGATTTTGCCAAAGCTTACCCGCGCGAGCTCTCCGGCGGCATGAAGATGCGCGTTTCAATTGCCCGCGCGCTCGTGACCGATCCCAGCCTGCTGTTGATGGACGAGCCGTTCGCCGCCCTCGACGAGATTACGCGCTTCAAGCTCAACGACGATCTGCTGTCGCTATGGCGGGAGCTTGGCAAGACCGTCGTGTTCGTCACCCATTCCGTTTTCGAATCGGTCTATCTTTCGCAGCGCGTCGTGATCATGACCCCGCGTCCCGGTCGTGTCGCCACCACGCTTGCTATCGATGCGCCGAATCGCGACGCGCGCTTTCGCACCTCGGCGGAATATGCCGCCTATTGCCGGCTTGCCTCGGAGGCGCTCGCCCGCGCGATGGATGTTCGAGCAGGAACGACGGCATGAAGGAGGGCCCGCACCATGGACGCGAGCGCGCGCTGCGCGTACTTCTGCCGATCGTGGTGCTCGCGCTGGGCGTTTGGCTGTGGGACGCCGTGGTACGCATCAACGACATCCCGCCCTATGTGCTGCCCGGACCGGGCCTCGTGCTCTCAACCCTCATCGCCGATTGGTCCGTGCTCGGCGACTCGCTCGCCGTCACCCTTGTCACCACCTTCGAGGGCCTTGCGCTTGCTGTTGTCGGTGGTGTCGCGCTTGCGATCCTGTTCAATCTGTCGCGCCTGATCGAACATTCGCTTTATCCTTACGCGGTCATTTTGCAGGTTACGCCGGTGGTTGCGATCGCGCCGCTACTCCTGATTTATTTGCCGCAACCGGCCGCCGTGCTCGCCTGCGCCTGGATCGTTTCGTTCTTTCCCGTGCTCGCCAATACCACGCTCGGTCTCAATTCCGTCGACCGCAATCTCGCCGACCTCTTCCGTCTCTACGGCGCCTCGCATACGCAGGTGCTGTGGTATCTCAAGTTGCCGGCCGCGCTGCCTTCCATGCTGGCAGGCTTGCGTATTGCGGGCGGTTTGTCATTGATCGGCGCGGTGGTGGCCGAGATCGCCGCCGGTTCCGCCGGCGCGGGCTCCGGGCTTGCCTATCGCATCGCCGAATCCGGCTATCGCCTCAACATCCCGCGCATGTTCGCGGCGCTGCTGCTGCTGTCGATCGCCGGCATCGTGATCTATTTCTTGCTCTCGGCGTTTTCTTATCTGCTATTGCGCCGCTGGCACGAAAGCGCGCTCGCGCGCGAGAACTGATCATGGATTGAACAAGAACCGCATCGCAATGCCGAGCGCCGATTCTTACGGATGCGGGCGCGACGGTTGTCATTGGTTTTCCGTTAGCCCAATAGCAGCATGGCCAGTAGCAAAGCACCGGTGTCCAAAATGGCGAAAGCTTTGCTATCGGAATATTGACGCCGGAACAACGAGTGACACACCGGATGCCAGTAGCAGAAGCAGAATGACCTTGCGGAAAGATGCGTCGTCCAGCTTTCCATAAAGTCGGATACCGCACCAGAGGCCGACGATCAGGACTGGAAGCGCGAAAGCGTATAACTTGATCGCTTCCGCGGTAAACGTGCCGGCTACGGCTAATGATACCGCGGTCATCACGAACGTCGAAAACAACACCGGCTGAAAAATCGCGCGTTGCGTGTCCTTCGGCCCCCCGCGTAACTGGCACCAGATCGTGACCGCGATGCCGCCAAGCCCCGTCAATCCGCCGATGAGGCCATTCGCAATCCCGACTCCGACGTCCATCGAAACGATGCTGTGAGCGACTTTCAGCATCGGCCGCATCAGGCTGTAGAGACTGTACAGCACCAACAGCACGCCCATCCCGAAGCGGAATTTTGTTGCATCGAGCGTCGTCAGCAGAGCTGTGCCGATCGGTACTCCGATCGCGCCACCGATGATGAAGGGCGCAACTTTTCGCCAAACCACGGCGTGACGCACCCGCCAGATACCCGAGCCCTGGGTCATAAGTCCGCACAATACGATGAGCAGGGCATTCTGATCAGGTGCGATGATATGCAGCCATACGCCGGAAACGACGAGACCCATGGCGAAACCGGATAGTCCGGAAACCAGCCCGCCGCAAAAAGCCGCGCCGAGAAATGCAAGTTGAGTAATGAGAGTTAAGCCATCCATGGCTCGCTCCCTTGTTCGAGGCGAGCAGCGCTTGGATGGCATTGACCATCTGAAGGGGAGGCCGCGTTGTCCCCAGTTCTACGTTTCAGGGGGACCGATCAAACAGCGACAAACATCGGCTTCCTCCGTTCAGAGGAAGCGGTGCTTGGGCTTTGCGAGCCTTGGAAGGGCGGGGCGACCGCTGGAGGCCCCACGCGGTTATCCTTATATCACCGGTCGCCCATTCGCAAGAACCGTTTGCCCCAGCTTCGGCACACGGGCTAATTTCCCGCTTCTGGCAGTCTCCCAAGGACCCCAAATGGCAAAGAATCCGACCAACGGCCTAACCCGCCAAAATGACGACATCGGCGAGGAAAAGCGGCTGCAACTGTTCCGCATCCAGTGTGAGATCCGCGAGGCCGAGACCCGCGCCTACGACCTGTTCCTGCAGAACCTGGTCAAGGGCACGAGCCACCTGTCGCTCGGCCAGGAGGCGGTGGCGGCGGGCTTCGCCACGGCCATGCGGCCCAAGGATTTGAGCTTTTGCACCTACCGCGGCCACGCCCATACGCTCGCGCGCGGCGTGCCGATCGAGCAGGTGTTGGGCGAACTGATGCAGCGCGACAACGGCCTGATGCGTGGCAAGGGCGGCTCGATGCACCTGACCTCCGTCGATCACGGCGTGATGGGTTCCTACGCCATCATCGGCGCGCATCTCCCGATCGCGTGCGGAGCGGCCTGGCGCGCGCAATACAAGAAACAGGACGACGTGTCGGTATGCTTCTTCGGCGACGGCACCACCAACATCGGCGCCTTCCACGAGGCGCTCAATTTCGCTGTGGTGTGGAAACTGCCGGTGATCTTCGTCTGCGAGAACAACCTCTACATGGAATACACGCCGATCGGCGACGTCACCGCGGTCGAAAACCCGGCGGCCGGCCGCGCGCCGGCCTATGGCTTGGAGCAGATCGTCGTCGACGGCCAGGACGCCGACGCGGTGTACCGCGCGGCGCTGAATGCTTTCGCCAAGGCGCGCGCGGGCGGCGGACCGTCGCTGATCGAGTGCAAGACCTACCGCTACAGCGGCCATTCGCGCGCCGACCCTGCGAAGTACCGGCCCGAGGGCGAACTCGACAAGTGGAAGAAGCGCGACCCGATCATCATCTATCGCGAACGGCTCAAGCAGTTTGGCATTGCCGATTCCGTCATCGCGGCGATCGAGGCGGATGCCAAGCGCAAGGTCGACGAGGCGACGGAGAAGTGCAAGGCGGCGCCGCCGCCGCCGCTCGACATTCTGACGACTGACGTTTACGCCGACGGAGGCTTCGCATGGCGGAATTGACCTATCGCGACGCGGTTGCCCGCGGCATCGCGCAGGAGATGACGCGCGATCCGGACGTCGTGTTCCTCGGCGAGGACATCGGCAAGGCCGGCGGCGTGTTCAAATCGACCGTCGGACTCTACGAGCAGTTCGGACCGTTGCGCGTGCGCGACACGCCGATATCCGAGCAGGCGATCCTCGGCGCCGCGATGGGCGCGGCGATGACCGGCCTGAAACCGATCGCCGAGATCATGTTCTCGGATTTCTTCGCGGTCTGCTTCGACTATATCGCCAATGAATTCCCCAAAAGCCGCTACATGACCAACGGGCAGGTGAAATGCCCGTTGGTCGTGCGTACGGGCAACGGCGGCGGCGCGCGGTTCGGCGCCCAGCACAGCCAGAGCGTCGAGAACTGGTGCATGATGATCCCGGGCCTGAAGGTCGTTGCGCCATCGAGCCCGATCGACGTGATCGGCCTGCTTGCGGCTTCCGTACGCGACCCCGACCCGGTCATCTTCCTCGAACATAAGTCGCTCTATCCCGTGAAGGGCGAAGTGCCGGACGGCGAGATCGTCGACCGCCTCGGCACTGCGAAGATATTGCGCCCCGGCAAGGATGCGACCATCCTTGCGCTCGCGCTTATGGTGCCGCGCGCGCTGGAAGCCGCGGAGAAGCTGCACGCCCAGCACGGCATCGACGCCGAGGTGATCGACGTGCGTTCGCTGGTGCCGCTCGACACGCAGACCATTCTCGGCTCGGTGGCGAAAACCCATCGTGTGTTCACGGTCGAGGAAAACCCACGCCTTTGCGGCTGGGGTGCCGAGATCATGTCGATCATCGCCGATGAATCGTTCTACGATCTCGACGCGCCGCCGGTGCGCATCACCACGCCGCACTGTCCGCTGCCGGCCGCCGATATTCTCGAAGATGCAATCCTGCCGAGCGCCGACCGCGTCGTCGATCGCGTCCGGCGCACGCTGCAAGCGTAGGAGTCGTCATGGCTGCGTACGACAATCTGCTCGCCAATGTGCCGACCGATCTGTGGATCGGCGGCAAATGGCGCAAATCTTCCGACAACGCCCGCTTCGATGTGATCGATCCGGCGACCGAACGCAAAATCGCATCCGTCGCCAGCGCCTCGATTGATGATGCGAAAGCTGCGGTCGACGCAGCGCAGGCCGCGTTTCCGGCCTGGGCCGCAAGAAAACCGCGCGAGCGCGGCGAGATTTTGCGCAAGGCCTTCGAGTTGATCATGCGCGACGCCGAGCGTCTGGCGAGGCTCATCACGATCGAGAACGGCAAGGCACTCTCCGATTCGCGCGGTGAGGTCGCCTACGCTGCTGAATTCTTCCGCTGGTATGCGGAGGAGGGCGTGCGCAACCTCGGCCAGAACGGCACGGCGCCATCGTCCGGCGCGCGCATTTTCGTGCATCACAAGCCGGCCGGCGTTGCCGTACTGGTGACGCCATGGAATTTCCCGGCCGCCATGGCCACCCGCAAGATCGGTCCGGCGCTCGCCGCGGGCTGTCCCGTGATCCTCAAGCCCGCCTCCGAAACGCCGCTCACCATGCTGGCGCTGATGCCGATCCTCGAAGAGGCGGGCGTTCCGGCCGGGGTCTGCAACGTCATCCCGTCGCGCCGCTCCGGCCCGGTGGTGGATGCGATGCTGCACGATCCGCGCGTGCGGGTGGTTTCGTTTACCGGCTCGACCGAGGTCGGCAGAAAGCTCCTGCACAGCGCCGCCGACAACGTGCTCAACACCGCCATGGAATTGGGCGGCAATGCGCCATTCATCGTGTTCGAAGACGCCGACATCGATGCCGCGATCGACGGCGCCATGATTGCGAAAATGCGCAACATGGGCGAGGCCTGCACGGCGGCAAATCGCTTCTACGTGCACGAGAAGGTGCAGGATGAGTTCACCAAGAAACTCACCGCCAAGATGGCGGCGCTGAAGATGGGCAACGGCCTCGACGATGGCGTGGCACTCGGCCCGCTGGTCAACGCGGAAGGCCGCGACAAGGTCGTGGAACTGGTCGATGACGCGGTCGCCAAGGGCGCGAAGATCTTGACCGGCGGCAAGCGTCCGGAGGGGACCGGCTACTTCTATCCGGCCACGGTTCTCTCCAACGTGCCCGACAACGCCAAGATGTTGAACGAGGAAATCTTCGGCCCGGTCGCCTCGCTGCAGACCTTCAAGGACGAGGCCGAGGTGATCAAGCGCGCCAACGATACGATCTACGGCCTCGTTGCCTACCTCTATACCAAGGACCTCGGCCGTGGCATGCGCGTGTCGGAGAAACTCGACTTCGGCATGATCGGCTTGAACCGTGGTCTTGTCTCCGATCCGGCCGCGCCGTTTGGCGGCATGAAGCAATCGGGCATCGGCCGAGAAGGCGCGCACGAAGGACTGAAAGAGTTTCTGGAGACGCAATACATTTCGGTGAGTTGGTGACGGGCTTCGCGTTGAAGGTGCTGGCGCGCCGCACATGCCAGCGCGCTCCCTTCCCCCTTGAGGGGGAGGGTTGGGGAGGGGTGTAGTTGCCATCATGCCGATTCAGATTTACCCCTCTCCCGCCTCGCTTCGCTCGGCGGCCTCCCCCGCAAGGGGGGAGGCGACAAGAGAAATTCGAATCGTTGGAAATCGCCAATGGACGTCCTGATGCCGCAGCTCGGCGAAACCGTCGCCGAGGGCAAGATCACGAAATGGTTTGTCGCGCCCGGCACAAACGTGAAGCCTGGCGACAACCTGTTCGAGATCGAGACCGACAAGGTGTCGATGGAAGTGCCGTCGATCGCTGCCGGCGTGCTCACCGAAATCCGCGTACCGGCAGGCGCGGTTGCGCCGGTCGGCGCTGTGGTTGCCGTGATCGGAGGTGCCGGTGCTGCCGTCTCCCCGCAACCGGCCCCGGTTCCCGCTGCACCATCGAGTCCGAAGGTGCCTGTGCCCACGGCAGCGCCCGCCTTGGCAGCCGCCCCGCGCCCGAGCGGTCCGATCAAACTCGAACCGTTCTTCGAGGTGCGCACGCCCACGCAGAATTTCGGTCCGGCAAGACTCGCGGGCGGCACGTTCGTCACGCCGTTGGCGCGCCGGCTCGCGGCCGAGAATGGCATCGATCTCGGCAGTATTTCGCCGTCCGGACCGCACGGTCGTATCGTCGCGCGCGATGTCGAGGCGGCGCTGGCGAAAGGCGGCCGCGCGTTTGGTGCGGCAGCGATGCCGACCGGCGCGAGTGCCGCGCAGGTCAAAGCTCTCTACCAGGGTGTTCCGTTTACTGAAGTGCCGCTCGATGGCATGCGCGCGACCATCGCGCGCCGGCTGGTCGAGGCCAAGCAGACCGTTCCGCACTTCTATCTCACAGCCGATGCCGAGATCGAACAGCTTCTGAAATTCCGCGAAGAGGCGAATTCCGGCGCGCCGAAGAATGCCAATGGCGAGCCCGCCTACAAGCTCTCGGTCAATGATTTCGTCATCAAGGCGCTGGCGCTCGCGCTGCAACGGATTCCGGCGGCGAATGCGGTATGGGCCGGCGACCGCATCTTGCGATTTAAGCATTCCGACATCGGCGTCGCGGTCGCGATCGATGGCGGCCTGCTCACCCCCGTGATCCGCAACGCTGAAGAAAAGTCGCTTTCGGCGATCTCGAACGAAATGCGTGACCTGGCCGAACGCGCCCGCGCCAAGAAGCTCAAACCCACCGAATTCCAGGGCGGCGCGAGTGCCGTTTCCAATCTTGGCATGTATGGCGTGCGCGAATTCTCCGCCATCATCAATCCGCCGCACGCGACCATCCTCGCGGTCGGCGCTGCGCAGCGGCGGCCGGTCGAGGCCGCGGACGGCGGCGTGAAATTCGTGAGTCAGATGTCCGTGACACTGTCGTGCGATCACCGCGTCGTCGACGGCGCGCTCGGTGCCGAATTGCTCGCGACGTTCAGGCAATTGATCGAAAGCCCGGTCCGCATGCTGGTTTGAGCCCTCGCGCCGATTCCACCGCCTGGTTGATGTGCCTGGAGTTGCAGGCCGTTTTGCCCTAAAAATACGGCTGGAGAAGAGAGCATGAATCTCTCGTCGCTGAAATTTTCGCTGATTCTGTTCGGCCTCTCGTGGCTGCTCAAATTTCAGGCTTGGCGGCATCCGGCGTTCCGTGCGCGGTTGAAAGAGCGCAACCTAGTGGCGCAAATCCTCGCGCGTGACGAGGAGATCGGCCGCTGGTTCGAAATCCGCGGCGGTGAAATACGCACCAGTTCCGGCATTCATCACAAGCCTGATATCACGCTCGGTTTCAAGAACGCGGCGCTCGGAGCCGCGCTGCTGATGCCGCCGATCAACTGGCTCGACCAGATCAACGCGCAGAAGGAATTCGCGCTCACGGTCACCGGCGCAGAGGACCTGACCAACTGGTTCGCGCAGACGCTGATGGCGGCGCAGAGCGCCGGCCTGAAATTCGGCACCCCCATGCCCGACGGATCGGTGCGCTACTGCAACATGGCGAACGGCGGACCGTTGTTCATCTACGTCAAAGACGGCAAGATCATCCGCACCACGCCGATCGACCTCGAGGATAGCGACGGTGCGTCGTGGACCATCGAGGCGCGCGGACTGAAACTTACGCCGCCGCGCAAGACCACGCTCGCGCCGCACGGACAGAACTGCAAATCGATTGTCTACTCGCCCGATCGGCTGCTCTGTCCGATGAAGCGCGTCGATTTCGATCCGAACGGCGCGCGCAATCCGCAAAACCGCGGCAAGTCCGGCTACGTTCGCATCTCCTGGGACGAAGCGCTGAAAATCGTCAGCGACGAGATCAAGCGCCAGAAGCGTACCCATGGGCCGGGATGCATCGCCGTCTCCCACGGCTCGCACCACACCTGGGGCAACATCGGCTACTACCTGTCGGCGCTGTTCCGCTTCGCCAACACGGTCGGCATGACGCGCGTCCACCACAATCCCGACTCGTGGGAGGGCTGGTACTGGGGCGCGGTGCATCACTGGGGCTATACGCTGCGCGTCGGCCAGTCGGAAACCTACGGCACTGTCGAGGACTGTTTGCAGAACTGCGACATGATCGTGTTCTGGTCCGCCGATCCCGACACCACCTCGGGCTCCTACGGTGCGCAGGAAGGCACCGTGCGCCGCCAGTGGCTGAAGAACCCCAAGCTCGGCATCAAGGTCGTCCACATCGACCCGTATTACAATTCCTCGGCGCAGTTCCTGCCCGGCAAATGGTTCGCGCCGCGCCCCACCACGTCGCCCGCCATGGCCATGGCCATTGCCTACGTGTGGATCAAGGAAGGCCTCTACGACAAGGAGTACGTCAAGACTCATACGATCGGCTTCGACGTCTGGAAGGCCTATCTGCTCGGCGAAGACGACGGCGTGCCGAAGACGCCCGAATGGCAGGAGAAGGAGACCGGCGTCCCGGCGCGCGATGTGCGTGCGCTCGCGCGTGAGTGGGGCCGTAAGCGCGTTTATCTTGCGCCCGGCGGCTGGGGCAACGGCCACGGCGGCGCCTGCCGCAATCAGACCGGCATCCAATGGGCGCGCGTGATGGTGTGTCTCTCCGCCATGCAGGGCCTCGGCAAACCCGGCGTCAACATGGGCAACCTGCAATGGGGCTGTCCGGTCGATTTCAATTTCTATTTCCCCGGCTATTCCGAAGGCGGTATGTCGGGCGACATCGAGAACACCGCGCTGCCGATTGCGCTTTACCAGCGCATGCCGCAACTGCCGTCGCTGAACTCAAACAGTCAGCAAATCCCGCGTATCTGGCTGCCCGAGGCGATTTTCGAGGGCAAGGCGGAAGGCTATCGCTGGGTCGGTAAATCGATCGAGCATCAGTTCGGCAAGTTCGTCTATCCGGCAGCCGGCCATTCGCCGGTGCACATGCTCTACAAATACGGCGGCTCGATCCTCTCCACGATGAACAATTCCAACCGCCACGTGCGCATGTACCAGTCGGATAATCTGGAATTCGTGGTCAATCAGTCGATCTGGCTCGAGGGCGAAGCAAAATTCGCCGACGTGATCCTGCCGGCCTGTACCAATTTTGAGCGTGTTGATATTTCTGAATGGGCGGGTCTCGGCGGCTACGGCCACCACGGCCAGCAGCAGCTCAATCACCGCGTCATCATTCTGCAGGCCAAGGCAATCGAACCGCTTGGCGAATCCAAATCCGACTTCTGGATCTTCAACGAAATCTGCAAGCATCTGGGTCTGGCGAATTATTTCTCCGAAGGCGTCAACGAGATCGACTGGGTCAAGCGCGCCTATCTGGCGTCGGACCTGCCGAATGCGATCTCTTGGCGCAAGCTGCTCAAGAAAGGCTACTATGTGGTGCCGGCCGAGAAGGAGAAACTGCGCGCGCCGGTATCGTTTCGCTGGTTCTGGGAGAACCGCAAAAAGGACGTGCCGGAAGCGCAGCCGCTGCCGTCCGATTACAGCGGCGAATATTTGCGCGGCCTGCAGACACAGTCGGGCAAGCTCGAATTCGAATGTTCGAGTCTCAAACGCGCCAAGGACCCCGAGCGTCCGCCGATCGTCAAATACGAGCCGTCCTGGGAAGGCCCGCATTCCGACGAGTTCAAGCGTTATCCGCTGCAATTGCTCACGCCGCATTCCAAATACAGCTTCCACACGCAGGGCGACGGCAAGAGCTCGTTCCTGCTCAACATCCCCGATCATCGCGTCAACATCGGCGGCTACTACTATTGGATCATCCGCCTCAATTCCGCCGACGCCGCCGCGCGCGGCATCAAGAAGCACGATCTGGTGAAGGTCTATAACGATCGCGGGGCGGTGCTCTGCGCGGCGCTGCCGACCGAGCGTCTGCCGCGCGGCGTCTGCCACGGCTACGAATCCTCGGCGATTTACGATCCTATGGGCGAGCCCGGCAAATCCGTCGATCGCGGCGGCTGTCTCAATCTGCTCACGCCGCATAAGACGCAGACCAAATCCACGCACTCGCTTGCCGGATCGCATTCGCTGGTGCAGGTCGAGCTGTGGGACGGACGCGCCGAGCACCTGTCGGAAACCTTCGCCGCGATGAAAAAGGACCAGGACATCAAGCGCACGCTGCAGGAGGCGCAGCTCGTGCCGGCGAAGTGACTTTTTTCTCCCTCCCCGCTTGCGGGGGAGATGAAGAGCATGGGCAAGAGACTTTCGAATGAAGAAATGGAACCTGATCGTCGACGTGGCCGAGTGCACGAATTGCCAATTGTGCACGCTCGCGGTCATGGACGAATACGTCGGCAATGAGTGGCCCGGGGTTGCTGCGCCGATGCCGCGCCACGGCCACCGTTGGATCGATATCCTGCAGAAGGAGCGCGGCCAGGCGCCGATGATCGACGTCGCCTTCGTTCCTACCATGTGCAATCACTGCGACGACGCCCCCTGCATGAAGGCCGACAAGAGCGGCGCCATCGTCAAGCGCGACGACGGCATCGTCATCGTCGATCCGGTGAAGGCCAAGGGCCGCAAGGACCTCGTTGGCGCCTGTCCCTATGGCCACATCTGGTGGAACGAGGAGCTGCAGATCCCGCAGGCCTGGCCGTTCGACGCGCATTTGCTCGATCAGGGCTGGCAGCAGACCCGCGGCCATCAGGCCTGTCCCACGGGCGCCATGCGCGTGATCAAGGTCGAGGATGACGAGATGGCGCGTATGGTGCGCGAGCAGGCACTCGAAGTGATGCAACCTGAGCTCGGCTCGAAACCGCGCATCTACTACAAGAACCTCTGGCGCTATTCGAAATGCTTTATCGGCGGTAGCGTGTCGGGGGAAACAAACGGCATGGTCGATTGCGTCGAAGGCGCGAACGTCCGGCTGCTCAAGGGCGACGAGCTCGTCGCCGAAACCATGACCGACAATTACGGTGACTTCAAATTCGATCGGCTCGATGAGAATTCCGGCCTCTATACCGTGCAAATCTCCGCTTCCGGCCGCAAGGTGTCCGTCGAAGCTACGCTCGGCGTCAGCATCAATCTCGGCGAGATCAGGCTCTAGCGTCCTCGCCGGCCTCCGCTTCTGCGAGCTTGCTGCGCCAATCCCTGCGTTTCAGGAAGAACGCGTAAGCGGCAAGTGCGAGCAGGCTGCCGCTGACGATCATCAGCCCGAGCGAAATCGGCCGACTGAAGAAGATCAGATAGTTGCCGTTCGACATGATCAGCGACTGGCGCAGGCTCTGCTCCAGGATCGGCGAGATCACGAGCCCGAGCACCAGCGGCGCCGGATCGAAATCGAACTTGCGCAGAAGATAGCCGAGGCAGCCCATGATCAGCATGATCCAGACGTCGACGATCGAATTGTTCACTTCATAGACGCCGATGATGCAGAACATGATGATCAGCGGATAGAGATAGGCGTAAGGTATCCGCAGCACGGTCACGAACACGCTGACCAGCGGCAAATTCAGCGCCAGCAGCATCACGTTGCCGACATACATCGAAGCGACGAAGCCCCAAAATACGTCCGGGTGATCATTGACCAGTGATGGCCCGACCGAAATGCCGTGCAGCATCAGCGCGCCGATCAGCACCGCGGTAATCGGACTGGTGGGAATGCCGAGTGCCAGCATCGGCACGAACGCGCCGGTGGAGGCTGCGTTGTTGGCGGTTTCCGGCCCGGCGACGCCGGCCACCGCGCCTTTGCCGAATTCTTCCGGATGGTCGGAGACGCGCTTCTCCAGCGCGTAGGAGAGAAAGCTGGAGATGATATGCGCCGACCCTGGGATGATGCCGATGATGAATCCGAGCAAGGTGCCGCGCGTGATCGGCAACGCGGAATCCTTCCACTCTCGTGCGGTCGGCAATAGATCGCGCAGCTTGGGCGAAATGATCTCCCCCACTGCGGTCGAGCTCGGGGTCGACAGGATTTCGCCGAGCCCGAACAGCCCGACCGCCACCGGCACGATGCCGATGCCATCGCCGAGCTCGTTGAGATCGAAACTGTAGCGGAAGTGGCCGGTCATGTTGTCGATGCCGATCATGCCGAGCAACAGCCCGAGGCACGCCATCAGCAATGTCCGGATCAGCGATGACGAGGACATGTAGGCGAGGAAGATCAGGCCGAGCACCAGCAGCGCAGTATATTCGGGCGGGCCGAAGCGGATCGCGATCGTTGCCAGCGGCGGCGCCACGACCGTGAGCACCAGCACGCCGAACGTCCCGCCGATCCAGGAGCCGACCGCGGCGATGCAGAGCGCGGCGCCTGCGCGGCCTTTTTTCGCCATAGCGTTGCCGTCGATGCAGGTCATTACCGAGGATGCTTCGCCCGGGATGCGCATCAGAATCGAGGTGGTCGAGCCGCCGTATTGCGAGCCGTAATAGATGCCAGCAAGCATGATGATCGCCTGCGTGGCATTCAGCCCGAACGTCACCGGCAGCAGGATCGAAATACCCGACAGCGGCCCGATGCCAGGCAGCACGCCGACCAGCGTGCCCACGAGACAGCCGAGAAAGGCGTACCATAGATTGTTGAACTGGAATGCGACCGAGAAGCCGTGCGCCAGACTGAACAGGGTGGTTTCCACGTGCGGACCTAAAATCCGAAGGGGCCGGTATTGAGCGGAGTCTTGAGCACGTATTCGAAAGTCACGTAGGTGATCAGGACCACGCCCGCGCTATAGGCGGCAGCACGGATGAAGTTGCGCCGCTCGATGACGACGAGCAACGCGAACATCAGAACGATCATCGTGGTGAGAAAGCCGAGCCAGTCGTAAATCCCGATGGCGATCGCGGTGATCGCCGCGACCATGCCGGCATGCTGGGCGTCGCTCCATGAGATCATGACGAAGGGTTTGCTCTCGGAGGCGCGCGCCGCCAATACCAGGCCGAACAGAATGGTGAGGCAGGCCAGAATTTTCGGCATGAAGCCCGCGCCTGGTAGCGACAGGTCTCCCATCGGGAGATCGCCGCTGAGCGCGATTACCAGCAGGCCGAAAACGACGAAAAAGCCGCCCGCGACATGGTCGGCGCGCAGCATCATGCATTGACCTCGTTGTTTGCCAAAGTGTTGAAGCCCCGACGGGGCGGGGCTTGCTCGTTAGCCGGCATTATCCCTGCACCCGGCCGATGGACTGAACGGCGTCCTCCATTTTCTGGGCATCGGCGGCCCAGAACTTGGCGAACTCCGGCTGGTCCATATAGGCAAGCTCCTGGCCGAGATTATCGATCGCCTTGAGGAATTGCTCGCTATGGGCGGCTTTGTCGAGCGCCTCGCGCAAGGTTTTGACGATCGGCTCGGGCGTGCCCTTTGGCGCGAAAATGCCGACCCAGAAATAATATTCGAGGTCGTAACCCTGCTCTTTGAACGTCGGCACGTCAGGGAGTGTTTTCACACGCTTGGCGCTCGACACCGCCAACGGGCGCACCTTGCCGGCGCGGATATGCGACAACGCAATCGACGTCGGCGACATGAAGAAATTGACGTTGCCGCCGAGCACGGCGGTGACGGCCGGTCCTCCGCCATTGGTCGGCAGATGACGCATTTTCAAATCACCGGCTGCTTTGGCAAACAGCGCGGTCGGAATATGCGACGCTCCGTAGAGGCCGGACGATGAGTAGATGAGCTTGTCGGGATTGGCCTTCGCGTCGTTCACCAGATCTTTCAGCGTTTTGTAGGGCAGATCGTTGTTGATGATCATCACGATCGGGTCGGCGACGATGCGTGCGAGCGGAATGAAGCTTGCATTGGTGAATTTCGGCGTCCGGCCGAACAGCTTGTCGACGGCCGCGAAACCGGAAATCGACACGATATGCGTGAGCAGTGTGTAGCCGTCGGGTTTGGCGGAGGCGACATATTGCGCGCCGACCGCGCCTGCCGCGCCGACTTTGTTTTCCAGCACGACCGGCTGCTTGAATACGGCCTCAAGCGAAGCATCGAGCGGTCGCGTGATAACGTCGCTGACGCCGCCGGGCGGAAACGGGCTGATGACGGTGATGGCATGCGACGGATAGGCATCCTCCGCGAAAACCGGCCTGGCCGCAAACGCGGTCGCCGCAGAGCCCAGAACGAAACTACGTCTATCCATCTATTCCTCCTTGTGGTCACCCGCGATTGAAGCTGAACGTCATTTCACTTGGCCGATCGTATCCACAGCGGCGACGACGTTTTTCGCATCCGCGGCCCAGAATTTCGCGAATTCCGGTGCGTCCATGTACTCAAGATCAAGCCCGATATTGCTAAGCGTGCTCTTGTATTGGTCGGTGTGCGCGGCCTTGTCGATGCCTGTGCGCAAGACATTGATGGCGCTGTCCGGCGTGCCCTTCGGAGCAAAAATACCGACCCAGAGATAATATTCGATATCGTAGCCCAGTTCCTTCAACGTCGGCACGTCCGCGACGGCCTTGACCCGTTTGCCCCCCATCAGCGCGAGCGGGCGCAACTTGCCGGCCTTGATCTGGGCAAGCGAAGCCGACAGCGACAGCACGGCCACGTTCGCGTTATTGCCGAGCACCGCCGTCATGGCCGGTCCGCCGCCGTTGGTCGGCAAATGCCGAAGTTGCACCCCGGCCGCCTTCATGAGCAGCGCCATCGGGATATGCACCGCGCTGTAGAAGCCGGCGCTGCTGAAGATGATCTCGTCTGGACGCTTCTTGGCGTCGTCGACGAATTCCTTCAGCGATTTGTACGGCTGCTTGTCGTTGACGACGAAAACGCACGGATCGGCGACGAGACGCGCGATCGGAATGAAACTGTCATTGGTGAATTTCGGCGTGCGACCGAACAGCTTGTCGACTTCCGGCGTTCCCGAAATCGAGGTGTTGTGGGTGAGCAGCGTGTAGCCGTCGGGCTTGGCGTTGGCGACATATTGGGCGCCGACCTGACCGGCGGCGCCGGCCTTGGTCTCGATCACCACGGGTTGTTTGAGTATGGGTTCCAGCGCGGCGGCGAGCGGCCGCGTCGCGAGTTCATTGGCCCCGCCGGGCGGATACGGATTGACGATCGTGATC
Source organism: Xanthobacteraceae bacterium (assembly GCA_035501735.1). Taxonomy (GTDB): domain Bacteria; phylum Pseudomonadota; class Alphaproteobacteria; order Rhizobiales; family Xanthobacteraceae; genus PNAI01. The sequence continues at coordinate 29,822 of DATJVR010000086.1, forward strand.
GCATGCGCGGGAAATGCTTCCTGCCCTAATGCGGGTGCCGCGAGCGCAGCGGCTGATGCTGTCGTGCCGATAACGAATGTACGCCGATCCATGTGACCCTCCCGGAACTCATTATGACCTTATGCCGGCGCTGGCGTTTCGCGAGCGTCATTCAGTAAAAATAAAATCGGAATGCCAGGCTCCTCATCCTTGCACGCGGCCGATCGAATGGACCGCGGCCTCGACCCGCTTGGCGTCCTCGTCCCAGAATTTTGCGAATTCCGGCGCATCGAGATAGGCGACCTCGTCGCCGATATTTGTGATCGCGGTCTTGAATTGATCGCTGGTCGCGACTTGCTTGATCTCGGTGCGCAATTTGGCAATGACGGCATCGGGAGTCTTCTTGGGTGCGAACACGCCGACCCACAGCGAAAATTCGACGTCGTAGCCGAGCTCCTTGAGCGTCGGGACATCGGGTAGCGATGCGGCGCGCTTCTCGCCGAAGCAAGCCAGCGCCTTCAACTTGCCGGCTTTCATTTGGCCGCTGGCCGCCGCGATCGACGAGACCAGCACCTGCGAATTGTTGCCGAGGATCGCGGTCAACGCCGGACCGCCGCCGTTGGTCGGCAGATGCCGCATCTTGATACCCGCCGCCTTCATGAACAGCGCCGTCGGGAGATGCAGCGCGCCATAGAGGCCAGACGAACTGAAGATGATCTGGTCCGGACGCTTTTTTGCGTCGTCGACCAGATCCTTCACGGTTTTGTACGGCTGCTGGTCGTTCACCACCAGCACCATCGGGCCGGCCGTCAGGCGGGCGATCGGACTGAAATCGGCGCGCGTGAACTTCGGCTGGCGGTCGAACAGCTTGTCCACTTCGGCAAAGCCCGAGATTGAAACGATATGAATCAGCAGCGTGTAGCCATCGGGCTTGGCGGTGGCGACGTATTGGGCCCCCAGCGCGCCAGCGGCGCCGGCCTTGGTCTCGATCACGCACGGCTGCTTGATCACCGGCTCGAGCATCGCCGTGAGCGGCCGGCCCACAACGTCGGCCGCGCCCCCGGGGGGAAATGGATTGATGAAAGTGATCGCGTGCGACGGATAGGCGTCCTCCGCGAATGCCGGTGCACTCAACGCCGCGGCGCTGGCCGCCGAGCCGATGACGAAACTGCGTCTGTCCATGAATTCCTCCCTCGTATTTTTCGATGTTCTCAATTCGGCGCGCGTTCGAACGCCGATGCCATGACCGGTGCCTTGCGTCCCTTGGCTTCGGAGTTGGCGAAGTTGAGTTCGACCTTCACGCCGTTCGGATCGAACAGGAACAACTGGTAGAGCCCCTGGTCGTCCACCTGTCGTTCCTTGAATTCGACGCCGTGGCGCTTGAGATGCTCGATCATCGTCTCAAGCCCGGTCGCGCGGAAGGCCACGTGGTCGATCACCCCGGTCCCGCGTGTCGCCTGCGACTCCTGGCCGACATAGGTCTTGCGATTCTCACTGACGTTCTTGCCGCCGGTCGTGATGTGCAGCACATCCCGTTCGCCGAGATAGAGCCAGTAGACCGGAAATTTGAAGTCGGGGCAGGGGCCCACGCGCAGCCCCAGAACCTTGACGTACCAATCCTTCGTGCCCTCGATATCCTGGGTCTGGAGGAGAAAGTGCTCCATATGCGATAGGGGCATGGCCAAAATCCTCGTGCCGTCGAATAGATGAGGTCACTTGCCAATGGTAAGGACTGCTAGTCTCAACCATTGGGCAGAGAGTGTCTAGGAGGGAAACATGCCGGCCTATTGGGTTGCCCGTGCCAAGATCAATGATCCCGTCGAGTACAAGAAATACACCGATCGCATCCCCGAAATCATCAAGAAGCACGGGGGCAAGGTGCTGGCGCGCGGCGGGCGCTTCCAGATCATGGAAGGTCCCAAGAAATTCCATCGTTTCGTTGTGATTGAGTTTCCCACCCTCGAGCAGGGTGTGGCCTGCTTCACCTCGCCGGAGTACGACCAAGCTGCGGCTTTCCGCCGCGCCGGGGCAGGCGAGGTCGAGACCATCATCGTGGAGTCCGGCGATGCCACCAAATGAGTGGGCAAAAAACCGGGACTCAAGGCTCTAGCGTAAAGGGGCCGGATACGCATAAAATATCGAAAATTACCAATCTCATAATCGCTCACAGGAGGGAAGGAACATGCCTCGTAACCTGCAGCTGAAAATCTCAGCTCTGCTTGCCGGCGCCGCGCTCGCGCTGGTTCTTCCGCTTACAGGTCCGGCCAAGGCCGCGGACCCGATCAAGATCGGCTTCTCGATGGCGCTGACTGGCCCGCTGTCCGCCAACGGCAAGCAGGCGCTGCTCGGGATGCAAATCTGGGAAGAAGAAATCAACGCCAAGGGCGGGCTGCTCGGGCGTCCCGTCAAGCTCATTTATTACGATGATCAGAGCACGGCAAAGGAAGCGCCGGGCATCTACACCAAGCTGCTCGACGTCGACAAGGTTGATCTGATCATTGGGCCCTATGCGACCGTCCCGGCCGCAGCGGCGATGACCGTCGCGGTGCAACGGAAGAAGGTTTTCGAGATTCTGTTCGGTCTCGATGTCAACCACGAATTCAAATACGACCGCTTCTTCGCGATGATCCCGTCCGGCCCTGACACCAAGCCGGCGTTCACCGAGGGCTTCTTCACCACTGCGATGGCACAGAACCCGAAACCGCAGACCGTGGCGCTCGCCTTCGCTGATGCCGAGTTCGGCCAGAATGCCTGCGAGGGCGCTCGCCAGAATGCCAAGAAGGACGGACTCAAGATCGTCTACGACAAGAGCTATCCGCCGTCGACGACGGACTTCACCCCCATCGTGCGTGCGGTACAGGCGACCAATCCGGATCTGTTCGTGGTCTGCTCCTATCCGCTCGACTCCGTCGGTATGGTGAAGGCGGTCAACGAAGTCGGCTTCAAGCCGAAGATGGCTGGCGGCGCCATGGTTGGCCTGCAGGCGACCGTGTTCAAGAACCAGCTTGGGCCATTGCTCAACGGCTGGGTCAACTACGAGACCTGGGTTCCGTCGGACAAAATGATGCTGCCGTCGACCGCCGAGTTCCTGAAGAAGTATCAGGCGAAAGCGGGCGCCGCCGGCGTCGATCCGCTCGGCTATTATCTCGGCACCTGGGGCTACGCCTACATCCAGGTCTATGAGCAAGCCATCAACGCAACGAAAAGCCTCGATGACGGCAAACTCGCCGAGTACATGCACAAGGCCACGTTCAAGACCATCAACGGCGACATCAAATTCGGTCCCGGCGGCGAATGGGAAAAGTCCGGCATGCTGCAGGTGCAGTATCACGGCATCAAGCAAGGCGCCGGGCTCGATGTCTGGCGAGGCATGTCCTACCAGACGGTGCTGACGCCTGCGGGCTTGAAGACGGGCAACGTGATCTATCCCTTTGAGAAGGCCCGCGAGTAAGACCTTTCGCCTTCTGCAAAAGCTTGAAAATACGCGCCGCGCGGAATCTCCGCGCGGCGCAATTCTTTTGACGAAGCTATTCGGCTGTTCGGCTCACAGTCCGAGATAAAATTTCCGGATCAAGTCGTTGTTATTGAGCTCCGTGGCCGATCCGCCTTGGAACGCGATTTTGCCGTGCACGATCACGTAGCCGCGGTCGGCGATGCGGATCGCCTGGGTGAAGTTCTGCTCGGCCATCAGCACGGTGAGCTGGTAGCGCTCCTTGAGCTCCTTGATCTTGTCGATCGTGCGGCTCACCAGGATTGGCGCAAGACCAACCGAAGGCTCGTCGATCAGTAGGATTTTCGGCGCCAGCATCAACGCGCGGGCGAGCGCCAGCATCTGCTGTTCGCCGCCGCTCATGCTGCCCGCAAGCTGGCGCGCGCGTTCGCGCAAAACCGGAAAACACTCCATGCAGAAGTCCAGGTTCTGCTGCAATTGCGCCCGTGCGGTCGGCCGGTATGCGCCGAGCAGGAGATTCTCCTCGACTGTCAGCTTGGGGAACAGTCGCCGGCCTTCCGGCACCAGCGCGATGCCGAGTTCGACGATCTGCTCAGTTGTCAGACTCGCCAAATCGTGCTGCACGCCGTCGATCTCCGCCATGATCCGTCCGGCGCTCGGCCGCACCATGCCCATGATGCATTTCATCAGCGTGCTCTTGCCGTTGCCGTTGGTGCCGAGCAGCACCACCGTCTCGCCCGATTTCACGTCAAGCGTGACATCCTCAAGCACGCGCACCGCGCCATAGGCGGCATCGATATTCTCGATGATGATGCTATTGGCCAAGATAGGCCCCCACGACCTCCGGATTATTGACGACTTCATCCGGTTTGCCGTCGGCGATCTTTTTGCCGGAAACCAGCACCACGAGTCGCTGCGAGAAGCTCATGACCGCGCGCATGATGTGTTCGATCAAAATGATGGTGATTCCGCGCTCGTTGAGCTTGATCAGAAGCCCGACGATGTCCTCGACCTCGGAATGCGACAACCCAGCCATGGATTCATCGGCGATCAGCAGCTTCGGCTCGGCCGCCATGGCGCGCGCGAGTTCAAGCTTGCGCATTTCGACTTGCGTAAGGTCGCGCGGGAGTTTTTTCGCCTTCTCCGCAAGGCCGACCAGGCCGAGCAGTTCGATGCAGCGTGCCTCGATCTGAGTGTGGCTTAAGTGCGTATGCGCGTGCGTCTTGATTTCGGTATGGGCCCGCGCATTGACGGTGTAGATCAGCGGAATGCGCAGATTTTCCGCCACCGTCAGCGTTCCGAACGGCCGCGGCAGCTGAAAACTGCGCGCCATGCCGCGGTGCGTACGCTCATGGGCAGCGAGTCCGCTCATATCGCGGCCGTCGAAATGTACCGTGCCGCTCTCGTTGGTGAGCGTACCGCACATGCAATTGACCAACGTGCTCTTGCCCGACCCATTGGGGCCGATGAGGCCGACGCGTTCGCCCGGCATGACACTCAAGCTTATGCCGTCAAGCGCGACAAAGCCGCCAAAACGCTTGCCCAGGTTTTCGACTTGGAGCAACGGCTCTGGCATCAGTGCGCTCCGGTTCGCTCGCGACGGCGGCGCATGAAGTCCTGGACGTGGCCAACGATGCCCTTGGGCGCGATGATGACGAAGAAAACCAGCAGTGCGCCGACGAACAGCACGCCCCATTCCGAAGAAAACGTCACCTTGATCCATTCCTGCGGCGTCGCGATCACGAGCGCGCCGATCAGCGGCCCGATCCAGCTTGTCGTACCGCCGATCATCGGCATGGCGATCGAATTGACCCCATAGGCCAGGTTGAATGTGGAGCCGGGCTCGACGTAGCCGAGGTAATACGGGAACGGCGCGCCGGCCATGCCCATGAGCGCGCCGGAGATGGTGGTTGCAATCAGTTTGAGCCTCAGCGTGGGCACGCCACAGGCTTCCGCCGCCAGTTCATCGTCGCGAATGGTCGCAAAGCCGTATCCCAGGCGCGAACGCTCGATCAGCCGCGCTATCGTTACCGCGACGACGGCCAGCACGATCATGATCGCGCATAAATATTGCACATAGCCCAGTTCGAAACCGCCAATAGTGAGCGTGTACGGTCGAATGATGTAGGCGCCGCGCGACCCGCCGACGTAATCCCAGTTTACGATCATGGTCTGCAGCACCACCGCGAGTGCGAGCGTGGCGATCGCAAAAAATGCGCCGCGCAATCGCAGCGTCAGGTAGCCCATCCCGAGTCCGACCAAGCCAGAGACACACCCCGCGATGACGACAAGAACCGGCACCGGCAGGGGAAACAGCGGCGAGAGGAATGCCAGCGAAAATTCGCCGGTGCAAATACGGACAAGACAAATATCCAGGGTCCACTTGATGGGGTCGAATTTGTGCAGGGCCACTGAACTATACGCCCCGAGCGCGAAGAACGCGGCCGAGCCGAAATTCACATAGCCGCAATAGCCGCCGAGCACATTCCACGCCGTCGCCAGCACGATGAACTGCAGGATCACGTAACCGGCAACGAACTCATAGTCATTGAGCGTGGCTTGCGCCACGCCGAACACGGCCGCGCCGATTGCAATCGCAATGAGGAAGAAGATCGGTGTGCGCACGAGTCGTCCCGCCTAACGTCCGAGCAGTCCGGCCGGCCGGAAGGCCAGCGTGAGCAGGAGAAAACCAAAGGATACCGCGGGCGCCCACGAAGGCCCGTAATATGTCGATGTGAGACTCTCGACGATCCCGAGCAGCATTGCCGCGATCACAGTGCCTGGCAGGCTTTGCAGGCCGCCGAGCACGCAGATGGCGAACACGCGTCCGATATATTCGCGTTCGACCGAAGGCTCGATCGGCTGAATGATGATGAGAAATGCGCCCGCCATGGCTGCGGTCGCAATCGAAATGCCAAAAGCAATGCGCTTGATGCGGATCGGATCGACCGCCATCAGCCGCAGCGCCTGTTGGTCCTGCGATACCGCCATGATGGCCCGGCCCGTGAAGGTCCGCGTCAGGAACAATTGCAGCAATGCGAACATCACGAGCGACAGGGTGCAGGGAACCAGCATGCGCATTGGAAATGAATAAGTCCCGAGATGGATCGTCTGATCGATGTAATTCGCCTGCACATAGCGATAGTCGACGCCGAACACGAGAATGAGGGCAACCTCGGTGACGAACAGCAGACCGAAGAAGAAGGCAAGACCTCGCAGCGCATCCTGGCCGCGCTTCTCGAACGAGACGTAATAGACCTGATAGACCAGCGCGCCCAGCGCGTAGAAGGCGGGCAGCACGACGATGGCGGTCAGAATCGGATCAAGCCCGAACCGCTGGTTGATGTAATAGGAGACATAGGAACCGAGGATGATGAATCCCGGATGCGCAATGTTGACGATGTCCAGGATTCCGAACGTGATCGATATGCCGACGGTGACGGCAACATAGAACCCGCCGAGCAACAACCCGGCGATTATGGCATAGAGGAAAAGGTCCATGGGGCCCCGGAGCAACGCACTCGGCACGTCAGTACGGCAGTGGCTCGATTTTTACAATCGTTGGCTACGATGTCGCAACCGGCGATACCGCGTAAGGCAAGTCAACACTGGTCAGCACGCGCCTCCGCCGGCAAGAGTCCCCGAACGGGACGGCCGCGCCCCGCCACTGATCGCCCTCATTGGATTTTGACGCCGTCGGGCCTCAGAGAGCTGAACGCCTCGGCGATCTCTTTGAGGGGCACGTGCAACGGACGTCAGGCTGCTTTGCGGCGCACGCTCTCGGGTATCGGCAACGGTTTGTTGGCGCTGTCGAGGAATTCGATCGTGTTGAAGATCATTTCCTTGTCGCCGAGATTGGTCAGGTCGTGAACCTTGTATTGGCCCGGGCCGTAGGTCTCGTGTCGCGTCTCGCCGGGCGCATAGGTGTACTCGACCGTGGTCCCGTCCATCAGGTGTTGCCGGCCGCGTCCGCCGTTGACCGAGGTCCAGAAATAATCGAGCACGTGCCGGTGAAAGCCGATCCGCTCGCCCGGCTTGAGCCGGATGATCCAGATCCGCACGCGCTCGTTCTCGGACAAGAGCTCGCTTCCGACGCAGCCGTTGTGCTGCTTGTGTTCGCGCTCGAATTCAGCCTTGATCTCGGCCGGCCATTCGGTGCGGTCCTCGCGGACGGCCTTTTTCTCCAACATGGTGAGAGCCATGGCGTTCCTCCTGCGATTGTTTTCATATTATAGCCGATTTTTGAGGCGGCAAGAATGCCTGTGATCTCAAAACCGGGCCGCGCCATTATCGTCGGCGGGTCGCTGAGCGGTCTCCTTGTCGGGCTCCAGCTGCGCCAGAACGGCTGGGCGGTGGATATCTACGAGCGGGTCGAAAGCGAGCTTGCCGGCCGCGGCGCCGGCATTGTCGCGCAGCCGGAGTTGATCGAGCGGTTGAAGCGGTTGGGCCTCAACGTCAAGGGGCTCGGCGTCGAGATCACCACCCGCAAGATGTACGAGGCCTCGGGCCGCATTCTTTGCACGTGCGAATGCCCGCAGGTGCTTACCGCCTGGGAGCGCGTCTATCGCATCCTGCGCGAGGTATTCCCGGATGCGCTCTATCATCGCGGCAAAGGGGTGGCGCGCTTCGAGCAGAGCGAAAGGTCGGTTAAGGTCACGCTAACCGACGGCGCCAGTGTGGAAGCCGATCTCGTGATCGGAGCGGACGGCATCCGCTCGACCGTGCGTCAACAGTGTCTGCCGGACCTAAACCCGCTCTACGCCGGCTACGTCGCCTGGCGCGCACTCATTGCCGAGTCGGCATTTTCGCCCGCCGCTCATCGCGAGCTCTTCAACTACATGTCGTTCTGCCTGCCGCCCGGCGAGCAATTTCTCGGTTACCCGGTCACCGGCGCCGAAGAGAATTTGCAGCCCGGCCATCGCCGCTACAACATCGTCTGGTACCGCCCGGCCGAGGAGAAGACCAAGCTACGATGGTTGCTGACCGACGAGCGCGGCGAGACCCATTCGATCTCGATCCCGCCGCCGCTGATCCGCCGCGAGGCCATCGCCGAAATGCACGCCGACGCCGAGCGGCTGATCGCGCCGCAACTGCTCGCCATTGCCCGGCTCATTGATGGGCCGATCTTGCAGCCGATATACGATCTCGAGACGCCGCACATGGCCTTCGGCCGTGTTGCCATCATCGGGGACGCCGCCTTTGTCGCACGGCCGCATGTGGCGGCCGGGGTCGCCAAGGCGGCCGACGATGCGGCGGCGCTGGCCGCTGCGCTCGCAGCCGAGTCGAACGTGCCAGCCGCGCTCAAACGCTTCGAGGCCGAGCGCCTGCCGGTCGGCCGTCGCATCATCGAACGCGCGCGCCATCTCGGCGCCTATTTGCAGGCGACGCAGACCGCCGAGGAACGCGCGCGCTCCCAACGCCACAACAATGCTCAGTCGGTCCTCACCGAAACCGCGGTGTTGGATTTCTTGCACCGATAGCTCGTGGAAAAGAACGCGGTCGATCAAGCGTTATCGCCGATTTTTTCTTAATCGCAATCGTTCCATGAGTTGCGTTATGCGCTACCCTGGGGCGATATGGTTTTGGGGGATATGGCCATGTTGGAGAGGCCGCCGGAAGAGGGCGCCCAACTATCGCCGGAAGCACTGGCGAAGCTTTTGGCCGCGCACAAAACCTGGCTGGCCACAGGGGGCAAAACGGGGGCCAGGGCGGATTTTCGGAACGCCGATTTACGCAACGCCGACCTGCGCGGCGCCAATCTGCGCGGCGCTGATTTTCTCTCGGCCGATCTTCGCGGCGCGAACTTGCTCGGTGCCTCGTTCAACGAGGCGAATCTCTAAGATGCCGATCTTTCGGACGTCAGAGGCCTCTCCTCACGTCAATTGGCCGCAGCCAATCTCGTCGGCACCAAGCTGCCCGAGGCGATTGCGCGTTTTCAGACGCTCGATCACGTGCAGGAGATGTCGAAAAACTCGGCCAAACTTTTTGCATTGCTGATGTTGAGCTGCGTGTATTGCTGGCTTGCTGTCATCACGACGACCGATACCGGACTCCTGAGCAATGCCCCCTCCTCACCGCTGCCGATCATCCAGACCAGAATTTCGATCGCGGGATTTTACTGGGTCGCGCCTTTGATACTGGTTGCGCTCTTCATACATTTTCACCTGCAGCTCCAGCGGCTCTGGAGCGAGCTTGCGAACCTTCCCGCTGTGTTTCCCGATGGGAAGACCATCGACGAGACGGTCTACCCCTGGCTCCTCAATGGCCTTGCCGCCGACCGCATCGAGAAGTCTCGTCATGCACTCGCATTTGTCGTCATCATCGAGACGGTGTCGGCGATTTTCGCCGCATGGTGGTTTCTGCCGTTGACGCTCGTCGTCATGTGGCTTCGCTATTTGCCGCGGCACGATTGGTTCGGAACCGGCTTCGAGGTCGTCTTGATCGGAATCACGATTTTCTTCGCAATCTGGTTTCAACGCCTGGCCTCATCGATTATCGCACGGCGCGATCGGATCCCTGGCGCTTATCTGCCGCTTTCGATAGCGGCCAGCGCATCGCTCGTGACTTTTGCCATCTCATACGGCGCCATCAATGGCGTGCTTGCGGATGAAGAACGGAGAGCCAGCGCCGGTACGCAAATCGTTGAGAGCGGCACTTTCGCGTGGTTGAGCAGAACAGTTCCCAAAGTCTTCGATTGGCTGCCGATTGAAGTGCGGGCGTTTGCCAATATCGACGAACAAGAGGTGTCGACCAAATTGCCGGGCGGGGGCGTGATCGGTGCCAAGCTGGGAGGCCTCGATTTTCGTTACGGCTCGGCCAAAGGGGCCTTTCTGGTCAACGCATTTCTGCGCGGGGCCGATCTGCGCGGCGCGAACTTTGTCGGCGCACAGATGAAAGAAACGGATCTGCGAAGCGCGGATCTACGCAAGGCATGGCTGTTCCTTGCCGAGCTGAAAGGCGCGGAACTGATGCATGCGCGGTTGGATCAGACTTATCTCGCTGATGCGAACCTGCAGATGGCTCAGTTGAATTATGCGCGGCTACAGGGTGCGTTCATGGTCAATACTGACCTGCGCGGCGCCGATCTGCGCGGCGCGAGCCTGCAAGGCGCGATCATGACCGGGGCAAAGCTGCAAAACGCGCAGATGCTGGGCGTTCAGCTCAAGGGTGCGATTCTCGACAATGCGAACCTCGAAGGCGTGACCGGCCTGACTGACGAACAAATGGCCGACGCCTGTATCAATGGCGAAACAGTCCTGCCAGCCGGATTGAAAAGGCCGGATGCTTGCCGGCCCGCGGAGACGGCAGCAACGCCGCTGCCGGCTTGCGAGCGCGCTCCATGCCGCATCATATTGAAAAGCGATGCCGGCACGCTCGCTGCAGCCCTTGGATCGCCGGGCGTGCCGAGCGACGACATCGTTCGCCGCCTCGACGTCGCTGCAGCCGTCGACCGCCACGCGTTCGTGTTGGTTCGCGTGGGTCCGCATTTCACTTCGACGCCGATACCGGCGGACGCCCCGACCGGTACGGAGGTTGTCAACATACCGCCGGGCGACGGAAGGAGCGGCTATTTCAAGGTCTCGTTCGTGGCCCCGAAGGTGATTTCGAGGGTTCAGCTCAACGGCCGGGTCCATGCCGATGACGTGGGCCGCGTGTTCGTCAATGGTAGGCCGATTTCCGATTCGATGTTTTGCGGCACCTGCCCGAAACTCGTCCGCCAGAACGAGTCGGTGTTGTTGTCGCTCGATGATCCCGCCTATTTCCGGCCCGGCGAAATCAATGACATCGTCATCGCGGATGCGAACATTGAAGGGGGGCCGAGCGGCGCAACGTTTTATTTCACCATTGCGTTCAGTCCCTAGCGCCGTCGGCCGCCGCCCAGATTCAGCCCGATCCCCCGAAGCCTACAGTGCGAGCAGCCGCTTTGCGTTTCCGCCCACGATCGCGGCGGCGGTTGCCGCATCGAAGCCGGTCGACACCACATGCTCGATCGGATCGTAGTCGGCCATGTCGAACGGGTAGTCGGTGCCCATCACGATATGGTCGGCGCCAAAGGTCTTCACTAGCGCGATCAGCTGCTCATGCGTGAACACGACATTGTCGAAGTAGATTTTTCTCAAATAATGCGTCGGCGGCTTCGGCAGACTGCCGTGGCTGTCGGAACGCGCGCCCCAGGCGTGATCGATGCGGCCCCAATAGGCGCCGAGATAACCGCCGCCGTGCACCGCCAGGATTTTCAAATTGGGATGCCGTTCCAGCACGCCGTCGAAGATCAGGTAATGCAGCGCGATCGTGGTCTCGAGCGGATTGCCGATCACGTTGTTGAAGTAGAACCGCTCCAGCCGCTTGGCCTCGGTGAACCCGTTCGGATGAATGACGATGAGCGCGCCCAGTTCCTCCGCCTTCTTCCAGAATGGCGCGAATGCGGGGTCCGAGAGTTCCTTCCCCGCCACATTGGTGAGGATCTGCACGCCCTTGAAGTTCAGCGTCTTCACGCAGCGTTCGAGTTCCTTGGCGGCCTCGTTGCCGTCCGGCATCGGAACAGTCCCGAAACCCACGAAGCGGTCCGGCTTCTTCGCGCAATATTCGGCGATGCCGTCGTTGATCATGCGCGCGGCCTTCACCGCGATATCGAGCGGCACGGTGTAGTAGCATTGCGGCGGCGGCGGCAGCGCCACCTGCACGTCGATGCCCATTTCATCGAGATTGCGCAGTCGCTCGTCGTGGGTGGTGATGCGATTGCGGATGTCGGCTTCCTGCTTCTGGCTCAGCGCCTTGGTGTCCGGCGCGGCGAAATGCGCAAGCGGAATGGTGGAGACGTCGAGATGTGGCGCCACGAACGCGCCCGCCGCCGGCACCGCCACATGCGAATGGATATCGATGGTGATGCTTTTGGGGCGGATTTCGCGGCCTGGTTTGGTGCGTTTGCGTGCTGCTGTCGGTTCGTATTTGTTCCACATCTGCGTCGTTTCCGTTTTTCCTCAATACACGCCCAAATGCTGGCGCAGGTCGACTTCGTCTCTTTTGAGCTGAGCTGCCGTTGAGACCACGGCAACGCGCCCGCTGTTGAGAATCACGATATCGTCGGCGATGTCGAATACGAGCTTCGGACTCTGCTCCACCAGGACGATCGACAGCCCGCTTTCCTTGAGCTTGCGGATCGTACCCATGACCTCGGCCACGATCTGCGGCGCCAACCCCTCCGACGGCTCGTCCATCAGGAGCACGCGCGGGTTTTGCATCAACGCGCGGCCGATCGCGAGCATCTGCTGCTCGCCGCCGGAGAGATGCGCCGCCATCTGGTTCTTGCGCTCAGCCAGCCTCGGAAACATGCTGAAAACGATGTCCGTGTTCCACGGCGCGTGCCGGCTGCCGGGATCGGGCGGTCGCGCCGCGACCAGGAGGTTTTCGCTGACACTGAGACTCTTGAAGATACGCCGCCCCTGCGGCACGAGCGCAACGCCGCGCGCCGCGATCTGCTCCGGCGCAAGCTGCGATACCGGTGTGCCGAATACTTCCACCGTGCCGCCGCGAGGAGGGAGCAACCCGACGGTGACATTCATGCATGTCGACTTGCCCGCGCCGTTGCGGCCGAGCAGGCCGAGCAGGCGCCCCTCGTTGAGCGTGAACGACACCTGCTGCAGCACATGGCTGTCGCCGTAATAGGCGTGGACATTGTTCAGGCTCAGCGCGCTATTCGCCAAGATAGACCTCCCGCGTGCGCGGATTATCCACCACCTCGGCCCGTGTCCCTTCGACGATGACCTCGCCGAAATGCAGCAATGTGATTCGCTCCGCGAAATCGAGCGCCACATCCATATTGTGCTCGATCATCACGATCGTCACGTCGCGCGGAATCGTCCCGATCAATTCCCGCACATCCCGCCGTTCATCGATCGAAAGCCCGGCAAACGGCTCGTCAAGCAGCAGGACCTTTGGTTTTTGCGCGAGCGCCATGGCGATCTCGACGCGCCGCCGTTCGCCATAGGACGTATCCGCCAGTGGTCGTTCCGCAATCTGCTCCAACCCGACGCGCTTGAGCACGCCGTGTGCCTCCTCAACCAAATGCCGCTGCTGCGCAAGGCGGATCAGCGGATTCCAGCGCATCTTTGACAAGCCGAGCAGCGCCAGCGTGACGTTACGCAGGATGGTATCGCGCGCGAACAGCGTGATGATCTGATAGGTGCGCGCCATGCCGAGATGGGCGCGGCGCCGGCTCGGCACCCGTGTGATGTCGCGGTCGAAGAGCTTGACGGAGCCGCCATCCGGTGAAAGCTCCCCGGTGATGAGGTTGAACAGTGTGGTCTTGCCGGCCCCATTGGGCCCGATGATCAAGCGCCGCTCGCCCGGCTCGACCACGAGATCGACATCGGCTGTGACGCGCAAGCCTCCGAATGATTTGCAAAGCCCTTTGACGGCGAGCGCGGTCATGTCTTCGGCTCCGCCACTTTCGGGGCGAGGCCCGCATCATCCCGCACGCGCGTCGCCGTCGTGTATTTCCGCCACAGCCGCACCGTGCCCGGCACCAGACCCTCGGGCATAAGGATCACGATTGCAACGAAGATGGCGCCCAGCACCAGGTTCCAGCGCACGATATAGGCGCTCACTACGTTCTTCATGATGACGACGAGCGCAGCTCCGACAATCGGACCCAGCAGCGTGCCCGAGCCGCCCGAGATCACCATCAATATCACTTCCGCCGAAGCGGCCAGCGCCAGCGTCTGCGGACTGATGAACAAATTGTAATAGACGAACAGAATGCCGGCCACGCCGCTCATCACCCCGGAAAACAGGCACGCGTAGAAGCGGACCATCCAGACGTGATAGCCGAGCGCCGTCATGCGCCGCGGCTGGTCGCGGGTGCCGCGCAGGCTCGCGCCGAATGGCGATTGCGCGAAGATCGCCGCCGCTGCGACCGACAAGAGGAAGACGACCAGTGTCGCGTAGTAAAAATTTGTCGGGCTGACCAGCGAAATCCCGAATGGGCTTGGGCGGGATGGAACCGACACGCCATTGTCTCCATTGGTCAAACCGATCCAGCGGTAGGCAAGGCCCCACAGAATTTGACCGATTGCGAGCGTAATCATGATGAAGCCGATACCCGTCGCCCGCAGCGACAGAAAGGCGAATACGGCCGTACCGACGAGCGTGACTGCGAGCGCAAAAACGATCGCGGCGGAATGATCCCAATGCCCTTGCAGCGCGATCGCGCAAGCGTAACTTGCCAAGCCGAACAGGCCCGCATGCCCGAGCGATACGAGCCCGGCATGGCCCACCAGCACGTTTAGCCCGAGCGCAAAGACCGCGTAGAACAGGATCTGGCTCGCAACGTTGATGTAGTAAACGCCGGTCAGCCACAATGGCAGGGTCGCAAGCACGATGAGCGCGATCCCGGCAGCAATACGGCCCGCGCTCATTGTGTCGGCCTGCCGAAGAGACCTTGCGGGCGCAGTGCGAGGATCATCACCATCGGCAGGAACAGAACGAAATACGCAAGTTCAGGCAATTTCGCCTGGCCGAAAATATAGAGCATACCCACGACGAAGCTGCCGACCAGCGAGCCCAGCAGGCTTCCGGTGCCGCCCAATATCACGACGACGAGAGCGAGCGGCAGCATTTCCTGGTCGAGCCCGTTGTAGACCGACAGGATCGGACTCCCGACCGTGCCGGCAAACCCGGCAAGACCCGCCCCGAGCGCGAACACGATGGTGAACAGCCACGGCACCGGAATGCCGACCACGCGCGCCATCTGCGGATCGTCGACGCCGGCGCGGATCATCGCTCCGAGCCGGGTGCGGTCGAGCAGCAGCCAGAGCCCCGCCGCAATCACGGCCGCGATCAGGATCACGGCCATGCGGTAGGTCGGGAAGGGGAAGCCGAGGATTTGCGTGGCGCCGTCGAGTCCGGGCGGATTATTGACCGAGATCGGATCGCCGGTCCAAATCATCAGGCAGAGATCGGAGACCATGAACGAGATGCCGAGCGTCACCAGCACCTGCGCCAGTTCCTTTCCGGCGAGGAAACGCAGCAAAAATCGTTCCATCACGGCTCCGATGCCGGCGACAATGATCGCACTCAAGATTGCGGCCAGCCAGAAGTTCGTCCGATTCCAGACGATGAAGGTCGCGCCGATATAGGCGCCGAGCATGAACAGCGAACCATGCGTGAGGTTCGGAATCCGCATTAGCCCAAAGATGAGCGAGAATCCCGAGGATAAGAGGAACAGCAGGCCGCCAAGCGAAACGCTATAGGCCATCAAAAGCCAAAAGTTCATGTCTGGCGTCTTCTGCTGGCGCCACCCCAATGCGATCGCGGGGCGCCGCCGGAGCGGCACCCCGCGAGTTTCACTCCCGTCAGGACTTCAACGGCGGGAAGTCGCGCGAATAGACCGGCTGTGAGAGGAACTTCTTCTCGTCATAGGTCCAGAACTGGCTCACGTTCTTATAGGTCTTCACCGTCTTGTTGACGAGTTTCCCGCCGGCCTTCTCGCAGTGCCGGACGTAGAAATCGCCGATCACGTTGCCGTAAGAGTCGAACTTGATCGGTCCGCGCGGCGTGTCGGCGAGCGTCACCGATTTGAGGGCCTTCATGAAGGCTTCCTTGTCGTCGGACTTGCCGCCGGTTTTCTTCAAGCCTTCCTCGACCACCATGCAGTTGACGTAGAGGCCCGCCGCATAGAAGCCCGGCTCGACATTGAACTCTTTCACCATCGCGGCGATGAACCGCTTGTTGCTGTCAGTGTTGAGATCGAGCGTATAGGGGCAGCAGCTATAGAGGCCGACAGCCTCGTCGCCGAAGCTCCGCAGCAGCGCATCGTCGCCGGCGGTTTCGCCGCCGACCACCGGGAACTTCAGCCCGGCGCCGGCATACGCCTTCATGAAGCGCAGCGGATTCGATCCGGCGAAGCCCTGGCAGACGCCGTCGCAATCGCCGATCTGGGCGATGTAGGGCGCGTAGTCGGGTGTCACCAGCGGCGGCCACAGCTTTTTGACGATCCTTCCCCCGTTGTCTTCGAAAGTCTGCTGGAATCCACCCATCTGCTCGTGGCCGAAGGCAAAGTCCTCCGAAATCGTGATCATCTTTTTGAGCTTCAATTCCTTCGCGGCGAAGTCCGCCATCGGGTGCATGGCTTGTGCCGAAGTGGCGGAGGCGCGCAGGAAGTAGGGATTGGGTTTGCGCTGCGTCAGATCTTCAGCAGCGGCGAGACTCATCAGCGGTGTCTTCGCCTGCGCGAAATAATCGGAAATCGCCAAGAGCTCGAATGCGGCAAGCGGGCCGAGGATGACGTCGACCTTGTCGCGCTCGACCAGCTCCTGCACCTTGGTCTTCGCGCCGGCCGGATTACCGCCGGTGTCAGCCGAGAAAAATTCGACCTTACGACCCGCAAACGTGTTGTTCTTTTCCTTCAGATAGATTTGAACGCCTTGCTCCATCTGGATGCCGCCCTGCGCCAGCGGTCCGGTCTTCACCGTGAGCAGGCCGAGCTTGAACGGCGCGCCCTGCGCGTGCACGTACGGCGCTTTCAAGACCGCAAGGCTTGCGCCGGACACGGCGATTCCTTTCAGCACTTTTCGACGATGCATAGCCATGAATGATTCCTCCACTCTGGATTTGATCTTTGGGACCTTGGGGTCGCCGCAGCATGACGCGAAATTGCCGCCGCCGCCACTCTTTTGACGGGCTCTCGCGGCTATTTGTTGACGCAGGGAACTTTATTCCCTCTGCGCCTTGCCTGCCGGACGGGCAGGGGGGATCACCGGGAGCAGCAGATAGGGCTGTCGGCCGCCGCCAAAATGCAGGCTGGTGACGCCTCCGAAAATGTCGTTCGGCCGGTCGATCGGGTCATTGTGCAGGAACGGCCCGCAACCCTTCAGCTCGTTCTTGAAGTTCGAGAGCCGTCCCCCGCTCGGGCCGGCGTATTCGTAGTCCTTGCCGCGGATGGTCAGGCCGATACGGTGGCCGGCAGGCGCTACGATGCAGGTCGGCCAAATCTCGACGTCGAGCTCCACCGCTTCGACCTTCTTGAGCGGCTGCTGGCTGTCATGGCTGTGATAGGGCCGGTAGGGCTTTGAGAGCTTCCTGTCGAGCTTACGGTGCGAGGCGCGCAGCCAGCCCTGCGCGATCGGGGTGTGCGGATCGATCGCACCCTGGAACACGATCTCCTTCAGGTCGCCGGTGAATACCCGCAAGACCGCAAATATGTCGGCGTCGGCCGTGCTGGAGGAGACGAAAAGTTTCAACGCCGACGGGCCGGTGATCTCGGTGTCCTGCGACAGCGGCGCGGACAGGAAAGTCAGACCGTCGCCCATGGCGTCGAAACTCCTGACTGCTTTGCGCGTCGCCGGACGTTTTTCGCCGAGCGTTCCATCCGCGGGGTTGAGAAACAGCTTGCTCCATTTCGTGCGTTTGAGCGGCCATTCGTTCTCCGCACGCTCGACGAATTTGTCGACTTGCCGCACCTGCAGGCGCACGCGCGGTTGCTTGACCCAGCCGTTCTTCTTGCCGTGCAGGAAATAATCGAAGAAGCGCAACTGCAATTCGCGTCCGTAATCGGTGTAAAAATGCGTCCAGTGTTCGATTCCGTGCGCTTCCAGCCATTTCTCCTTCGCCGCGGCGCGTACGTACCCTTCGAAGTTGCCGCGCGGATGCAGGCCCTGGCCGCCCCAATTGGCGGCTGACAACAATGGGACCTTGATCTTGTCCCAGACCGGGGAGCGCGCCTTGTGGTAATCGTCATCGAGTGGATGCGCACGGATGTCGTCGCCGAACTTGCAGCGGTTTTTGGTGAGCTGCGCGTCTGAAAGGATTTCCGGCCCGCACACCAGTTCGCCGTGCACGCGGCTGCGCTTGCCGCGTTCGCCCGCGCCGTATTGCACGGTCTTCACCTGCATGTCGTACCAGTTTTCCCAGAACGTGCAGAGGATGCCGCCGTGGTGCGTCATGTCGCGATACCAGTCGGCCGCCCCTTCCCAGATGCACATCGCGGCGAGGTGCGGCGGCTGTAGTGACGCCACGTGCCATTGGTTGATGCCGTAATAGGAGATGCCGTTTAAGCCGACCTTGCCGTTCGACCACGGCTGCACGCCGGCCCATTCGATGCACTCGTAGAAGTCCTTGGTCTCGCGCGGCGAGAAATGATCGATGTATCCGGGCGAACAGCCGCAGCCGCGCGAATCCACGCGCACGCAGGCGTACTGATGCGGTACCCATTTCTCCGGATCGACCACCTCCCAGCTCTGGTAGAGGTTGCTCGAACCCGCCGTGACATCGGGATGCTGTTCGGTCATGCGCTGCCACGCGCTCGGATAGCCGTCCTGGAACGCCAGCCCCTTGGCATAAGGACCGTAGCTGAGGATCACCGGATAGCGCCCGTCCTGCACCGGGCGAAACACATCCGCGCGCAGCTTCAGCCCATCATCCATGATGATCGGCACATCCCAATCGACGCGCATGTTGTCGCGCACTTCGCTGCGCTGTTGGTGGGTCTTGCCGGCAGTCGAAGCCGCCGCACTTCCCGCCGCCATCGACCCCTCCCGTATTGTCTTGAAGCTAGCGCTTCTTGCCACGCGATGCGCGGCCCTTGCGCTTGAAACCTGCCATCGTCTCCATGACGGCGCAAACGGCCGCCGTGTCCTGCTCCGCAAGGCCACGTTTCATGGCGGCGGCATAGACCGGCAAGGTCGAATCGAACATCGGTGTCGGGCAATGGATTTGCTTGGCAAATTCTCCGATGACTTTCATGTCCTTTTGCCACACCGACACCTTCATGGTCGCGTCGTTGTAATCGTTTGCAACCATCATCGGCGCCCTCAGCTCGAAAATACGCGAATTGCCGGCGCCGTTTGAAACCGTTTCGAAAATCATTTTCGGATCAAGACCCGCCTTCATGCCGAGCACCATGGCTTCGGCGGACGCCACGTTATTGATGGCGACCAGATGGTTCGCCACGTATTTCATTCGGCTGCCGTTGCCGAACGCGCCGAGATCGTAGGCCTTGCGCGAGAAGTCGGCAAAAAGCGGCTTGAGCTTGCTGATGCTCTTCCTATCGCCGCTTGCGTAGATGGCGAGATCGCCCTTCTGCGCCTGGGCGCCGGTTCCGCTCACCGGCGCATCGATCATGACATGCCCGTCCTTGCGCAGCGCCTGTTCGGCGCGTTGCTTGTCGGCGAGCGTGAAGGTCGAGGCCTCCACGACGATACGCCGCGGAACTTTCGCCTTGACGATGGCCTTCACCGTGACAGCGAGCGCCTTCGGGCTCGGCAGGCTGATGATGATGGTCGGCACTTTTGCCGCCACGTCAGCGGCGTTCTTTGCGATCGCGACGCCCGCCTTTGCCGCGGCTCGGTTGCGTGCCGGATCGATGTCGTAGCCGACCACGTGCCAGCCTGCCGCCGCGAGATTTTTCGCAAAAGCGCCGCCCATGATGCCGAGGCCGATGATGCCGACTGTGCCTTTGGACCTCGCCGAACCCATTCCGTGCTCCTTCAATGGCCACGCTGCCGTTGTATTTTGCCGCGTAATAGGACAGTAGGACTTATAGCCGGCGCGCGCCAAGCTCAAGTCGCGAGCCGACTTTCTCACCAGGGCATGACCGCTTATGGTCGGCCAACAAAAATCGGGAGGCCATGATGCAGATCGGACTTGCGGGTGTGGGCAAGATGGGTGTGGCGATTGCCCCGCATCTTGCCGAACTCGGTCATCAGGTGACGGTGTGGAACCGCACGCCCGACAAGATCAAGCCGCTGGCGGCTTCCGGCATCAAATCCGTAAGGTCCCCGTCCGAACTCGCCAGTGCCGGCGAAGTCATCATCACTATCCTCACCGACGCCGCCGCGATCGATGCGGTCTATGGCGGGCCGCAGGGTCTGCTCGCCGGCGACGTCAAAGGCAAGCTGTTCATCGAGATGAGCACCGTGCGCCCGGAAACCGAGATTGCTATGGCCGCCAAGGTGCGCGCCAAGGGCGCCGCTTTCGTCGAATGCCCGGTCGGCGGCTCGACCGGCCCGGCGCGCCAGGGAAAATTGCTCGGCCTCGTCGGCGCTGAGCCTGCCGATTTCGCACGTGCCAAGCCAATCCTCGAGCAGCTCTGCCGCCGCATCGAGCATTGCGGCCCGGTCGGCTCAGGTGCGGTGATGAAATTCACCATCAACCTGCCGCTGATGATCTATTGGCAGGCGCTCGGCGAAGCGCTCGCGCTGTGCCGCGATCTCAAGCTGGATCCCACGCGGCTCATGGACCTGATTTCCGATACCTCCGGCGGCGCCAATATCCTCAAGGTGCGCGGTGCCGCCATCGCCGCCAAGCTGAAGGGCACCGACCCCGGCCCCGTCACCTTCAATGTCGACAGCGCGCTCAAGGACATGCGGGCCATGATCGCCGAGGGCAAGGTGCGCGGCGTCGAATTGCCGCTCGTCGAGCGCACGCTCGCCTGCTACGAGGAAGCCAAGAGCAAGACCTCGGGCAACGACGAGATTTCGCTCATCTCCGCCTACTGGGCGCGCCGCTGAACCTCGATTTGCATTCACCACCACACGAGACCCATCATGCCCCTGACCCTTGCCCAAGCCTCGACCATCGTCGACACCGCACTGAAAAAAGGCCGCGAGACCAATTGCGCGCCGCTCACCGTTGCCGTGCTGGACGCTGGCGGCCATCTTGTTGCGTTCAAGCGCGAGGACCGTTCCGGCATTCTTCGCTTCGACATCGCCTTCGGCAAAGCCTGGGGCGCGCTCGGTATGGGCTTCGGCTCACGCACGCTGTTCGAGCGTTCCAACAACACTCCGATATTCTTCACCGCCCTTGCCGCCGCGAGCGGCGGCCGGCTCGTGCCCAATCCCGGCGGGGTGCTGATCAAGGACGCCGGCGGCGACATTCTCGGCGCGGTCGGAATTTCCGGCGACACCTCCGACAGGGACGAAGTCTGCGCCATCGCCGGCGTCGAAGCCGCAGGCCTCAAACCCGATCCCGGCGGCAGCAAGGCTTGAGTGAGGAGCAAGTGCGATGAAGCTCTATACGTTCTGGCGTTCGATCGCGACCTATCGTGTGCGCATGGTGATGAACCTGAAAGGCCTCAATCCCGAGGTGGAGTACGTCGACCTGCTAAAAGGTCACCAGCACGCTGGCGACTACGCGGCGGTCAATCCGCAAAGACTTTTGCCCAGCCTCGTGCTCGACGACAACGGCCCGCCGCTGTTTCAATCCATGGCGATCATGGAGTACCTCGAAGAAACCCACCCCAACCCGCCGCTGTTGCCGAAGGATGCCCGCGGCCGCGCGCGCGTGCGCGGACTTTGCCAGATCGTCGTGTCAGACGCCCATCCGCTCTCGGTGCCGCGCATCCGCAACTATCTCACGCGCACGCTGAAAGTGAGCGAAGACGCGATGAACGAGTGGGTGCGGCATTGGCAGGTCGAGGCCCTGAAGACACTCGAGGCGCTGCTCGCCCGCGACAAGGCCACCGGCCGTTATTGCCATGGCGATCAGCTCACGCTGGCCGACGTTTGCCTGTGCGGTCAGGCGGTCGGCTCGTCGTTTTTCAAGGTCGATGTCGGCCAGTTTCCGACGGTGACGCGCATCGTCGAGGCCGCGCAGAAAAACGAGGCCATCGCCCGCGCTCATCCACTCAAGCAGCCGGGCGCGCCGGCGGAAGTGCACTAGCCTTTTGCGGCGCGCAGCGGCTGTTTCGGCGGTTGCGCGGATGTTTGAGGATACACGGCCGGTGGGATGACGCTCGCCCAGACGTCCTGGATACGCACGATTTCGCCCTCGAACACGTCCAGGAACAGCCGCGCCTGCGTCGACATCATGCGCCGCGACGGCGAAATCACCACGAATTCGGCAAACAGCGGCGGGTCGGCGATTGGGTTGATGATCCGCTCGTTCTTGCCGATATCGTTGACGCAGATCAGTCCGGAGAGAATGGCGACCCAGTCGGAGCGCGCCACCAGTTCGAGCGTGCCGATCATGGCATCCATCTCGATCAACTGCGCGATCTCGACCCCTTGGGTCAGCAGATAGATTTCGATGTTGCGTCTGCGCACATTGGCCCGGCCCGGCACGATGATTTTGAGCGGACCGCAATCCTTCAGCCGAATCGGCGTGAGCGGTGAAAATCCATGGCGCGGGCTCGAGACCAGCATTTCACGGTCCCGCACCAGCAGCCGCGATTTCAGCCCGATGCGGCCCTCGAATGTCGGCACCACCGCGAAATCAAGTTCCCCTGCGAGCACCATGTCGGTGAGCCAGCCGCTGTAGCCTTCGAAGATGTGCAGCCGCACGTCGGGATATTTCGGCGTGAATTTTTCCAACGTGGGCGCCAGCGCCGCACGCGTCAGCGTCGGGATCACCCCGATACGCAGGTCGCCGGTGACGCGAGAGGCAAATCCGCGCACTTCCTCGCCGGCGTTTTCGAGCTGGCCGACGGCCTCCACGCAGAGCTTGTAATAGCGCAAACCTGCGGGCGTAGGTTGTACGCCGTTCGTCGAGCGCTCGAATAGTCGCACACCGAGCGCGCGCTCGGCCGCTGCGACATGTTGCGAGATTCCCGATTGCGTGGAGTTCTCCCGCGCCGCCGCGCGCGTGAACGAACCTTCCTCGCACACCGCGATCACGGCCCGGATTTGCCGCAACGCCACGCCGCCCACGCCCGGCACCAGTACCCTCCTGTACGTCATAAATGCATTAGAAAATCTAATGACATAGTCCCAAATATATTATTTCTGCCGCCGATACCAGTCGGTCTAGGGTTTCCCCGGGATAACAACAGCGCTGATTCAGCGCTTCGGGAGGATCGCCCATGGGCACCGCAAATTTCGGCATTGCCGGCCTCGACTGGCAGCAGCGCGTCAACTGGGACCGGATGCGGGAATACCGCATCGAGCGTGCGCGCCAGATGATGAAGAAGCACGGCCTCGGCGCCTTGCTCTGCATGTACGACGAGAACGTGCGTTACATCACCGGAACGCTCACGCCCGGATGGAATCGACTCAAGCCCGGCTTGCGTTACGCCATGCTGTGCGGCGATGGACGGCCGATCCTGTTCGAGCAGGGCGACTTGGGATTCCAGATCGAACGCCATTCGCCGTGGATTCCGAAGAAGAACATCCGTCACTCGTTTGCCTGGATCAAGGGCGCCGCAGGGCCGGCTGCCACCCAGCAGGTCACAAAGTTCACCAAGGCGATCATCCAGGCGATGAAGGAAAATGGCGTCGCCGGCCAGAAGCTCGGCTGCGACTTCATCGACATCAACATGATCAACATTTTCAAGGAGCACAAAATCAATTGGGCCGACGGCATGTCGCCGATGATGGATGCGCGCGCCGTCAAGAACGAGGACGAGCAGGAGTGCTTCCGCATCGTCGGCGCCATTGGCGACGCCACCCATTGGGAGTGCATGAAGTTTTTGCGCCCCGGCATCACCGAGAACCAGGTGACGGCGCATTTGATGGAATATCTCTACAACATCCCGGGCATGGAGGACGTCGAGGACGTCATCGTGTCGTCCGGCCCGAACACCTGGCCGAACTGGCGCAACTTCTCCGACCGCATCATCCAGCCCGGCGATATCGTGTTCATGGATTTGGCGGCGCTGACCTGGAACGGCTACAAGTCCTGCTATTACCGCACCTATTGCGTGGGCAAGGAGCCCACGAGGGAGCAAAAGGAAACGTATTCCATCGCGCTCAAATGGCTCTACGACTCGATCGGCGCGGTCAAGGTCGGCGCCACCACGCGCGACATCGCGTTGAAATGGCCGTCTGCGATGAAGACCTGGGGCTATGAAGACGAGGACCAGGCCGCTGCCAACCTGTGGGGTCACGGTCTGGGCCTCGCGCAATACGACCCGCCGGTGATCTCGCGCATCTGGTCGCTCGACCACCCGATCGAGATCAAGGAGGGCATGACCTTCGCGCTCGAAACGCAGCACGGCAAGAAATACCGCTACGGCGTGCGCATCGAGGAAATGCTGATCGTGCACAAGAAAGATATCGAAATCGTCTCGAACTTCCCGGTCAAGCAGATCACCGTCGTCGATCCGCTGCCCGGCTACGGCGATCACGTGAAGTAACCGCTTTTCCCGTCGCGCGCGGGAAGGAAACCACGGATTACAAGCATCGGCATGAACCGATGAACGACTTCATCCTTCCGCTCTCCGCTCCGCTCGCCGCCGATCCTGATCTCGTCGGCCCCAAGGCGGCGAACCTTGCGCTGCTCGCCCGCGCGGGATTGCCGACGCCGGGCGGCTTCAGCCTCACGGCGGCCGCCTACTGTCATCAGATCGCCGCCCTCGGGCTGACGACAGCCGTGGAGCAATTCGCCGCCGCCGATCTCCGCGCCCAGCGGAAACTTTCCGTTGAAATCCGTCTTGGGCTCTACCAGGAACCAATCGCCCACGAAATAGTTGAGCCGCTGCTGGCAGCATGGCGCGAATGCCGAGCGGGGGAGCCTGCCCCATGGGCCGTGCGTTCCTCCGCTTTGATCGAGGATCGCTCCGACGCCAATTTCGCCGGTCAGTTCGAAAGTTTTCTGGGAATCCAAAGCGAGACTGAATTCTTGACCGCCGTGCGCGCCTGTTGGGCCGCTCTGTGGACCACCAATGCGCGCCGCTACATGGCCAACCACGATCTGAACCCGGCCTCGACCGCCATGGCGGTTCTGATCCAGCCGCTCGTTTCCGCCCGCGCCGCTGGCGGGGGCTTAAGCCTGACCGCCGAAGGCAACATGCTGCTCTCCGCGACCTGGGGTCTCGGTTCGGCGATTGCCCAGGGCGAGGTCGTGCCCGACCGCGTCGTGCTCAGCCGCCAAGGTTTTGTTCGCAAGATCGAGGCCGGCCGCAAGGATCACCGCGATACTTGCGGGCACGGCAACCAGCTGGCGCCGCTGGCCGTGCCCAAGGAACTGGCGCGCGAGCCGTGCCTCTCTCCCGGTGAGGCGACGACGCTTGGTCGCATGCTGCGGAAATGCGAGGAATTGCTGGGCCAGCCAGTCGAGATCGAATGGGCGCTCGACGACGCCGGTTTCAAGCTGCTGCAAGCGCGCCCGCTGCACGTGCAGGCGATCGAGATGCCGGACGAAATCTGGCTGCAGCACCCCAAGCTCAACGGCCACCCGGCTGGCATCGGATGGGGTTCGGGCAGGGCGGTCGTGGTCAATTGCGAATGCGAGCTCGCGCGCGTCGCCCCCGGCGATGTGCTGGTGACGCGCGTCGCCGGCCCGGCGCTCAGCCACATCCTGCCGCAGGTCGCCGGCGTGGTGGCCGAGCTCGGCGGTTCGACCTCGCATCTCGCTTCGCTCGCGCGCGAGCGCGGGATTCCCATGGTGCTCGGGGTGCTTGACGCCACCGCCACCATTCCGGACGGCGCGCAGGTCGCTGTCGACGGCGTCGCCGGCGTCGTGCGGTGGATGGCATGAGCAAGCCGCGCGTCTTCGTCACCCAGCCGATTGCCGCAAGCGCGCTTGAGCGGCTGAAGACAATCGCTGACGTCACGCTCAACCGCGACGCCAGCCGGATCATCGGCAGGAAGGCGCTGATCGCCGCGACGCGCAAATGCGACATCCTGTTCACCAAGCTGCACGACAAGATCGATCGCGACATCATCGCCGCCAATCCGAAGCTGCGCGCAATCACTTCGCAATCGATCACGCCGGACAACACCGACGTGAACGAAGCCACCAAGCGCGGCATTCCCGTGACAGTGGTGCCGCCGATCGTGGCGGAGGCCACCGCCGACATCAATCTCGGCCTGATGCTGATGGTCGCGCGCCACATGGTGCAGGGCGACCGGTTGGTTCACCGCGGCATATTTCCCGGCTCGCAATCGGATTATCTCGCCGGTGCGCCGCTCTACGGCAAGACCATCGGCCTGGTCGGCGGTGGCGGCCGCATCGGCCAAGCGGTCGCCCGGCGCGCACGCGGATTCAATATGCGCGTGATCTATTGGGGCCCGCGGCGCAAAGAGGAAGTCGAGCGCGAGATACCGATGGAATTCGTCGAGTTCGGCGAACTGCTGGATGACGCCGATTTCGTTTCGATCCATTCGCCATTGCGGCCCGAAACCTACCATCAGATCGGCGCCGCTGAACTGGCCACCATGAAACCGGGGGCCTTTCTCATCAACACCGCGCGCGGCGCCATCGTGGATGAGGCTGCACTCGTGCGCGCGTTGAAGAAAAAGCAGATCGCCGGCGCCGGGCTCGACGTGTTCGAGTTCGAACCAAAGGTCTCGCGCGAATTGCTGAAGATGCCGAACGTCGTCACCACGCCGCATCTCGGCAGCGCGGTGCACGAGGTGCGCGAACGCATGGCCAATATCGTGGTGGATAATATCCTGGCGTTGCTGGAGGGCAAAAGACCGCCCAACATCGTCAATCCGGAAGTGCTCAAGTCTTGAATTCCATCTTTCCATCAATGGGGAAAATGGGGTGTGCGAATGCGAAAAGTGCATTGGAGTGATTTCTCATGCCCCGCCCGCTGATTGCCGTTACCGACAGCCCTTTTCCATCGCTCGATCCAGCGAAAGCCGCGCTGGCGCGTGTCAATCCGGAGCCGCTGCGGATGGCGAAGAGCGCTTCGGCCGACGACATTCTCGCGGTCGCGCGCGATGCGGACGCCGTCTTCGTCACCTATGCGAAGCTGCCGGGCGAACTGCTCAGGGAACTCAAGCGCTGCAAGGTGATCGGCCGCTTCGGCCTCGGCGTCGACAATATCGACATTCCGGCTGCCGCCGCGCTCGGCATCACCGTGACTTATGTGCCTGACTATTGCATGCGCGAGGTATCCGACCACGCCATGGCTCTGCTGCTCGCGCTGGCTCGAAAAATCCCGCTTTCGAACCAACTGGTGCAATCGGGCCGCTGGGAAGTCCCCCCGATCACGCCGCTGCACCGGCTTGATGGCCAGGTGCTCGGTCTCGTCGGCTTCGGCAACATCCCGCGCGCGCTCGCGCCCAAGGCCAAGGCCTTCGGACTGCGCGTGGTCGTGCATGATCCCTTTGTACCTGAGGACATACTGGCGCAGGCCGCGGTCGAGGACGCCAGCCTCGATGCGCTGCTGGCGATGTCGGATTTCGTCTCGATTCACGCGCCGCTCTTGCCCGCCACGCGCGGCCTTTTCAACGCCGAAACATTCATCAAGCTGAAGCCCGGCGCCTATCTCATCAATACGGCGCGCGGCCCGCTGGTGGACGAAACCGCGTTGATCAACGCCCTCGACGCCGGCCATCTCGGCGGTGCCGCGCTCGATGTGGTTGCGACCGAGCCGCTGCCGAAAAATTCAAAATTGCTCGGCCGCGATAATGTCATCCTCACGCCGCATACGGCGTTCTATTCGGTCGAGGCGCTGGAGGAATTGCAGACCAAATGCGCGAGCGACGTCGCCCGCGTGCTTTCGGGCGAAAAGCCGGTCTATCCGGTGAAAATCCCGAAGTAGTTATTCCGCCGTCCAGCCGCCGTCGACCACCATCGACGTGCCGGTCATCAGCGCGGCCGCGTCGGAGGCGAGGAACACGATCGCGCCGGTGAGATCCTCGAGTTGCCCGAGCCGGCCGAGCTTGATGCGGGCAAGCGTGTCCTTGCGGAACGCCTCGTTCTGGAAGAACGGCCGCGTCATCGGCGTCTCGATGAAGGTCGGAGCCAGCGTATTGACGCGAATCTTGTGCGGCGCGAGCTCGATCGCCATCGCTTTGGTGAACCCCTCCATCGCGTGCTTGGTCGCGCAATAGACCGTGCGCGTCGGCCCGCCTACGTGGCCCATCTGCGACGACATGTTGATGATCGAGCCGGGCTGTTTTGCCTCGACCAGCCGCCGCGCCACCGCCTGGGCGACGAAATAGGCCGCCCGCACATTGAGCGAGAACACGAAATCGAAATCCTCGACTTTGACGTCCACGAACGGCGCCGGCTTGTTGGTGCCGGCATTGTTCACCAATATGTCGAACGGCGCCTGCGCGGCGACCGTCTTCTGCACCGCCGCGACATCGCGCACGTCCAACACGAGAGGTTCCGCCTTTTGCCCGCGGGCGCGGATTGCTGCCGCGGCTTCCCTGATCTCACTTTCGGTGCGTGCCGCGAGCGTGACTTGCGCGCCGGCGTCGGCGAGCGCCGAGGCGGCAGCGAGTCCAAGCCCTCGCCCTGCGCCGGTGATCAGCGCGCGTTTGCCGTCGAGGCGGAACGATGGCGTCTTGGCGAGCTCGACCATCAGGGAAAGGCCGCCCGCAGCCCGTTGATCAGCAGCAATATCGCAGCGACCAAGATGACCGCTGCCGTGATGATGATGCCGGCAATGCGGAACCGGACGTCCTCATCGTCCTGCGACACCCCATAGGCATGGATGATACGGCCGATAATCAGCGCCAGGCAAAGGAGATGGATCAGATAGCGCGAGTGCTGCTGCATTTCCAAGAACGCCAGCAGCAGGAGCGCGAATGGTACATATTCGGCGAAATTCGCCTGCACGCGCACGCGTCGCTCCAGAACCGGATTGCCGCCCGCGCCGATTCCGATTTTCGTCTCGCCCCGCATGCGTGCGACCCGCATCGAGAGGCCGATGAATATGATCGCCAGAATCGCCGCGTAAAACGGAACGATGATGGGTACGTACGTCATGCGTCACTCCGCCGCTTGCGCATATCCGACATTGCGTCCGCCGTAGCGCCGCACCCGCACATTGGCCTGCTCGGCGTGCGCGGAAAAACCCTCCAAAATGCACAGGCGCGAGCAATATTCGCCGATCATCGCCGACGCCTGATCGGTCAGCACCTTCTGATAGGTGCAGGTCTTCAGGAACTTTCCGACCCACAGGCCGCCGGTGTAGCGCGCCGCCTTCTTTGTCGGCAGCGTGTGATTGGTTCCGATCACCTTGTCGCCATAGGCGACATTCGTGCGCGCGCCGAGGAACAGCGAGCCGTAGTTTTTCATATTGTTGAGGAAATAATCCGGATCGCGCGTCATCACCTGCACGTGCTCGGACGCGATGCGGTCGGCCTCGCGCACCATTTCGTCGTAGCCATCGCACACGATCACTTCGCCGAAATCCTCCCACGCCTTGCCGGCGGCGTCGGCGGTGGGGAGGATTTTCAACAACCGCTGCACCTCCTCCATGGTCGCGCGCGCAAGCTTTTCCGAATTGGTCAGCAGAACCGCAGGCGAGGTCGGGCCATGCTCGGCCTGGCCCAGAAGATCAGTGGCGCAAATCTCGCCATCCACGCTGTCGTCCGCGATGATCAGCGTCTCGGTCGGTCCCGCCAGCAAGTCGATGCCGACGCGGCCGAACAATTGCCGTTTCGCCTCCGCCACATAGGCGTTGCCAGGCCCGACGATCATGTCCACCGGCGCGATGGTCTCGGTGCCGAGCGCCATGGCGGCCACCGCCTGCACGCCGCCGAGCACGAAGATTTCGTCGGCGCCGCCGAAATGCATGGCCGCCACGATCGCCGGATGCGGCCCGCCCTTGAACGGCGGCGCGCAGGCGATGATGCGTTTGACGCCGGCCACCCGCGCGGTGACGATCGACATATGCGCCGAGGCCACCATCGGATAGCGCCCGCCCGGCACGTAGCAGCCGATGGAGTTCACCGGAATGTGCCGGTGGCCGAGCACGACGCCCGGCAGCGTCTCGACCTCGAGATCCTTCAGCGTGTCTTTTTGCTTCTGCGCAAAGTTGCGGACTTGGGCCTGCGCGAATTTGATGTCGTCGAGATCGCGTTTCGACACTTGCGCGATGGCGCGCTCGATCTCGGCCGCCGTCAACCGGAAATCCCTCGGCGCCCAGTTGTCGAATTTCTTCGACAGGTCGCGCACCGCCTGGTCCTTGCGCGCGTCGATGTCAGCCAAAATGCTTTCGACCGTCTCGCGCACCTTGGCGTCGGCCGCCTTGATCGCGCCGGCGTCCATTCCGCGCTTGAGATAGCGGGCCATGAGCGGTTCTCCTTCATGTCAGCAATCTGAGCGGCTCGCAGGCTTGAGCGCAGCGAGACGCCGAATAAATCACGGCGCAGAGGCGTTCTATTTGCTCACCAGACCCGCCCGTTCCAGCGCTGGTTTCCAGCGCTGCTGCTCGCTTTGGATGAAGGCCTTGAGCTGCTCGACCGTCATCGGGTCGGTGACCAGACCGTCTTGCCGAAGCCGCTGTTGCATTTCGGGTTTGCTCATGGCGCGCACCATCTCGGCATTGACCTTTTGCACGATGTCGTTCGGCAGCCCTGCCGGACCCGAGATCGTGAACCAGATGTTGGCGACGATGTCGAAGCCCGACTCCTTGAACGTCGGCACGTCGGGAAAATCCGCGAATCGTTCCTTTCCGGTATGCGCCAGCGCAACCAGTGTGCCGCCGCGAACCAGCGCGGCGGATGATGAAACGGTTTGCGCCGCGAACGCGATGTGGTTTCCGGCGAGATCAGTCAATCCTTGCGAGGCTCCCTTGTAGGGCACGTGCTCGACCTTGATGCCGGCCATGTGCGCGAACGTTTCCGCCACCAGATGTCCCGAGCTGCCGACGCCGGAGGACGAATAGGTGAGCGGTTTGTCGTTTCGCTTGCCCCAGGCAATGAATTCCTTGAGCGTTTTCACGTTGCTCGCTTTATTGACCGAGAGAACGATCGGCGAGCCGGCGATATAGCCGACGGTGACGAGATCCTTCAGCGGATCGTAGCCGAGCTTGGGATTGCCGATCGGCAACAGCACGAGATGGCTCACATTGGTGAGCACGAAATTGTAGCCGTCCGGCGGCGACTCGATCACCGACTTCACGCCGATCGTCCCGCCGGCGCCCGCCCGCGTCTCCACGAAAAATTGCTGTTTGAACGCCGCCGACAGATCATCCGCCACGATACGCGTCAGCACGTCGGCGGTGCCGCCCGCGGCGAACGTATTGACCATGCGTACCGGCCGTGACGGCCATTCGTCTGCCGTGGCCATGGCCGGTAAGGTCACGCTGCCTATCAGGGCGAGTATCGCGCAGAATTGCCTCATGCGTTCCTCCAATGCTCCGCTGGAACGTCGGTCGATCGTAAAAGTGTACGTGAAGGCTGCCGGGATGGGCAAACGGCTTCCGCCGCGTCCATGCGCCGAGCAGGTAGACAATGCCGGACAGATCGGAGATGGTCCTGCCCGTTCGGACCCGTTAGAAGAGTTGTACGATGTCGTTTCCGAGGGCTTCGCAGGCACTTGCCCGTTTCACCGTTCTCGACCTGACCCGTGTCCGCTCTGGCCCCACTTGCGTGCGCCAGCTTGCGGACTGGGGGGCGAACGTCATCAAGATCGAGATGCCGCCGGGTGTGGAAACCGGCGACGCACCGGGCGGCCCGCGCGAAGGCCCCGATTTTCAGAACCTGCACCGCAACAAGCGCAGCATCACACTCAATCTGAAGGAAAAGGCCGGGCTTGAGGCGTTCCAACGCATGGTCAAGCAGGCCGACGTGGTGGTCGAGAATTTCCGACCCGACGTGAAGGAGCGGCTCGGTATCGACTATGCGGCGCTGCGTGCCATCAATAAGCGGATCGTCCTGGCCAGCATATCCGGCTTCGGCCAATCCGGCCCCTACCGCGACCGGCCGGGCTTCGACCAGATCGCGCAGGGCATGGGCGGGCTGATGTCGATCACCGGCTTGCCCGGACAGGGTCCGGTGCGCGTCGGCATTCCGGTGGCCGACCTCACCGCAGGGCTGTTCTGCGCGCTCGGCATCATGGTGGCGCTGCTCGAACGCGAGCAGTCGGGCGCGGGACAATGGGTCAACACCTCGCTGCTGCAGGCGCAGATTTTCATGCTCGACTTCCAGGCCGCGCGCTGGCTCATCGGCCACGAAGTGCCAAAGCAGGCCGGCAACGATCATCCCACGTCCATACCCACCGGCGTGTTCAAGACCACCGACGGCCACATCAACATCGCGACCACCGGCGGCGCGATCTGGGAGCGCTTCTGTCGCGCGCTCGGCGCCGAGGCGTTGATGCAGAAGCCCGAATACCAGACGATGAAATCGCGCTCGCAGAACCGCAAGACGCTCAACGCCGAGATCGACACCTATACGGAGAAAAAAAGCAGTGCCGAGTGGATCGAAATCTTCAACAAGGCGGGCGTGCCGGCCGGACCGATCTATTCCATCGATCAGATGTTTGCCGATCCCCAGGTCAAGCACCTCGGCATCGCGCAGGACGTGACCAAGCAGAACGGCAGCAAGATGACCGTGGTCGGTCAGCCGATCGCGCTCTCGCGCACGCCGAGCAAGATGGCCGCGCCGCCGCCGGAGCTCGGGCAGCACACTGACGAGGTGCTGGCCGAGTTCGGTTTTGGCGCGAACGAGATCGCTGCGCTGCGCAAGGCTAAAGTGGTTTGACGCGCGTCTGACGCGCTAGCAGGAGACGATTATGTCCGAAACCGACAAGATGCTGTCGCGCAAGGAAGGCCGCGTCGGCTACGTGATTTACAACAACCCCGAACGTCATAACGCCGTCTCGCTCGACATGTGGGAAGCGGCCGTGCGCATTCTCGACGATTTCCAAGAGGATCCGAACATCGGCGTCGTGGTGGTCACCGGCGCCGGCAGCAAGGCCTTCGTCTCCGGCGCCGACATTTCGCGCTTCGAGAAGGAGCGCACGGGCGAAGAGGCGGTCGCGCGCTACAACGCCACCGTCGAGAAGAGCTACGCCACGTTCTACGAATTTCCCAAGCCGACGATCGCGATGATCAAGGGCTATTGCATCGGCGGCGGCATGGGGCTGGCCACCTGCTGCGATCTGCGCATCTGCTCCGAAGGCTCGAAGTTCGCCGTGCCGGCCGCCAAGCTCGGCCTCGGCTACGGCTATCCCGGCCTTAAGCGGCTCGTGGACATCGTCGGGCCGTCGTTTGCCATGGAGATTTTCTACACGGCGCGGCAATTCACCGCAGAAGAAGCGCGCACTATGGGGCTGGTGAACCGGGTCGTGCCCGACGGAGAACTGGAGAAATACGTCAAGGACTATGCCGACACGATCGCCGGCAACGCGCCGCTCACCATCAAAGCCGTCAAGGCTACGGTCGCGGAGGTCATGAAAGAGGACTCCAGGCGCGACATCAAGCGCTCCGCCGCGCTGGTCGAGGCCTGCTTCAAGAGTCGCGATTACGAGGAAGGCCGCAAGGCTTTCATGGAAAAGCGCAAACCGGTGTTCACTGGCACCTAGCGCATGATCCCGGAAAGGGGAACCGGTTTTCGGAATAGATCATGCGCAAGCCAAAAGGTTAGAGGGGGACGCTAAGTGGCCTCGGTTGAGTTGCGCAATCTGGTCAAGCGCTACGGCTCGGTGGCGGTTGTTGACGACGTATCGCTTACAATCAAGCACGGCAGCCTGGTTTGCCTGCTGGGTCCGTCCGGTTGCGGCAAAACGACGACGCTGCGGCTGATCGCGGGCTTTATCGAGCCGACCGCGGGCGCAATCCGCGTCGGGGACCGCGTGGTATCGAGCCCGCAGAAGACACTGCCGCCCGAGCGGCGCAACATGTCGATGATCTTCCAGAGCTACGCGTTGTGGCCGCACATGACGGTCGCCGGCAACATCGCCTACGGACTGAAGCTGCGCAAAGTGGACAGCGAGACGATCCGCAAGAAGCTCGATGCCATCCTCGCGACCACGCGCCTTGCGCCGCTTGCCGACCGCTATCCCGGCGAGCTGTCCGGCGGTCAGCAGCAGCGCGTGGCGCTGGCGCGCGCGTTGATCGTGGAGCCGGAGACGCTGCTGCTCGATGAGCCTCTCTCCAACCTCGATGCCAACTTGCGCGAGGAGATGCGTTTCGAAGTGCGCCGCCTGCATGACGAATATCGCTACACCACCGTGTACGTGACCCACGACCAATCCGAGGCCATGACCACCGCCGACGTGATCGCGGTGATGAACGCCGGCAAGATCGAGCAGGCCGGTTCGCCCGAGGATATCTACGACCGGCCGCGCTCGGAATTCGTTGCCCGCTTCATCGGCATGAGCAATGTGGTCACCGGCAGGACGCTCAATGGCAACCACATCGACTTTGCTGGCGTTCAATTACGCGTGACCGGCGAAGCGCTCAAAGCCGGCCAAACCGCCGTATCCATCCGCCAGCATCAAATTCGCCTTTTACCCAAAAAACCCGACAGCAAGGATAACATTGTCGCAGCCACTGTGGTGCGACAAGTCTTCCTCGGATCGAGCCGGGATTATATGGTTGAGGTCGAAGGTGGCACCCAGCTCCGCGTGGTAACCCCCGCGGACGAAGACGTCCCTCGAGGGTCCGCCGTCTGGCTGCATCTGCCCGCGGAATACTGCCGGGCTCTGGTCGGTTAATCCGCTGGTATAAGCGGAAGCGAGCAACGAATTTTTCGGGAGGAGTCATGGCACGGAAAATTTCCAGACGCGATGTTCTCAAGGTTTCCAGTGCGGCGGCCGTCACCGCTGTTTTCGCCGAACCGCTTCGCGCTGCGGCGCCGCCGGCCGAAGCCGTGACGCCTGCGCTGATCGAAGCCGCCAAGAAGGAAGGCAAGGTGGTCTACTACACTTCGGTCGATCTGCCGCTTGCCGAAAAGGTCGCCAAATCCTTCGAGGCGAAATATCCGGGTATCGCCGTGCGGGTCGAGCGCACCGGTGCCGAACGGGTGTTCACCCGTATCGCGCAGGAATACGGCAGCAACATCCACGCCGTCGACGTCGTGAATTCCTCCGACGCCGCGCATTTCATCGTCTGGAAGCGCAACGGCTGGCTGCAGCCCTATGTCACGGAAGACGTGGCCAAGCATTATCCAGCCGAGCACAAGGATCCGGACGGCCAGTTCGCGAGCTATCGCGTTTATCTCTGTTGCATGGGCTACAACACCAATCTGGTGAAAGCCGAAGAGGCGCCGAAAAGCTTCGCCGACCTGCTCGACCCGAAATGGTCCGGAAAAATCGTCAAGGCGCATCCGAGCTACAGCGGCACGATTCTGACCGCGACGTTCCAGACCGCGCGCGACATCGGCTGGCAATATTTCGAGAAACTCGCGCAGCAGAAAGTTCTCCAGGTGCAATCGGCGTCCGACCCGCCCAAAAAGCTTGCGCTCGGCGAACGTGCGATCATGGCTGACGGCATCGAATACGGCATTTTCCAGCTCAAGGAGCGCGGCCAGCCGGTCGAGGCGATCTATCCGAGCGAAGGCACGCCGCTCATCATCGGGCCGAACGGGCTGTTCAAGGCCGCACCCAATCCGAACGCCGCGCGCCTGCTGCAGAGCTACATGCTGTCCGCCGAATGCCAGCAGCTCAATATCGATACCGGCGGCCTGCGTTCCGTGCACGCGCTGACCAAGGAGCACGCCGGCCGCAAGCCGCTGTCGCAGATCAAGCTCATGAAGGATGATGCCGCCGCAGTCGAAAAGCAAAGCGAGGAGATCAAGGCGCGCTACACGCAATATTTCAAAGTATGAAACGGAATGCCAAAAAGGAAACACCCATGATGAAGTACAGGTTGTCCCGGCGCGATGTCCTCAAAGGCGGCAGTACGCTTGCGCTCGGCCTCTCGTCGACGTCGGTCCTGGCGGCGGCGCCGGCCGCGGAGGCTGTGACCTCCGCGTTGATCGAGGCGGCGAAGAAGGAAGGCAAGGTCGTCTACTACACCTCCGTCGATCTGCCGCTTGCCGAAAAGATCGCAAAAGCCTTCGAGGCGAAATATGCCGGCATCGCCGTGCGGGTCGAGCGCACCGGCGCCGAACGCGTGTTCCAGCGTATCGGTCAGGAATATTCCAGCAATATCCATGCGGTCGATGTGGTCAATTCCTCCGACGCCGCGCATTTCATCGTATGGAAACGCGACGGGATTCTGCAGCCGTATGTGTCCGAGGACGTGGCCAAGCATTATCCGGTCGAGCATAAGGATGCCGACGGCATGTATGCGTCCTTCCGTGTCGGCTTGAGCGTGATCGCCTACAACACGAACATGGTGAAGGCCGACGAAGCGCCGAAGAGTCACAAGGATTTGCTCGACCCGAAGTGGAAAGGCAAACTGCTCAAGGCGCACCCCGGTTACAGCGGCACCATCATGACGGCGACGTTTCAGCTGTCACGCGACCTCGGCTGGGAGTATTTCGAGAAGCTTGCGCAGCAAAACGTCATGCAGCTGCAATCATCCGCCGATCCACCCAAGAAACTTGCGCTCGGCGAACGCCCGGTGCAGGCCGATGGCAACGAATACAATATTTTCCAGATCAAGGAGAAAGGCGGCCCGGTCGAGCCGGTCTACGCCACCGAAGGTACGCCGCTCGTGGTCGGCCCGAACGGCATCTTCAAGGCCGCGCCCAATCCGAATGCGGCGCGGCTGTTCCAGCAGTTCTGCTTCTCGCCCGAGTGTCAGCAGCTCATCGTCGACGTCGGCGGTCAGCGTTCGCTGCATCCGCTGGTGAAGGAGAAGGCGGGTCGCAAGCCGTTCAAGGAGATCAAGACGTTGAAAGAGGATGCCGCCGGGGTTGAAAAGAACGCCGAAGAGATCAAGGCGCACTACACCAAGCTGTTTAAGGTTTAATCCGGTTGCCTCTGCCCGCCAGGGAGGTCGAACACATGCCTAACAAATTTTCCCGCCGCGACGTTCTTAAGGCCTCGACCGCGCTCGCAATCGGGACAGTATTCGCCGAACCCGTCCGTGCCGCGCCGCCGCCGGCCGAAGCGATCACGCCCGCGCTGATCGATGCCGCGAAGAAGGAGGGCAAGGTCGTCTTCTACACCGCCATGGATCTGGCGTTCGCCGAGCGACTCGGCCGCTCGTTTGAGGCGAGGTTCCCCGGCATCTCAGCGCACGTGGAGCGCAACGGCGCCGAGCGCGTGTTCACCCGCATCGCGCAGGAATACCAGAGCAACGTCCACGCCGTCGACGTCGTGAACACCGCCGACCAGGCGCATGTCATCCTGTGGAAGCGCAATGGCTGGATCGCGCAATATTTGCCCGAAGAAGTGGTCAAATATTACGACAAGAAATTCTACGACCCCGAAGGCCTTCAGATCGTGACTCGCGTGCTGGTCTCGCCCTTCGGCATCAACACGAACCTGGTCAAGCCGGAGGATGCGCCGAAGAGCTTCGCCGACCTGCTCGATCCAAAATGGTCGGGCAAGATGGTCAAGGCCCACCCGGCCTACAGCGGCACCATCATGAACGCGACCTTCCAGATCGCGCGCGATCTCGGCTGGGGTTACCTGGAGAAGCTCGCCAAGCAAAACATCCTGCAAGTCCAGTCGGCGACCGACACGCCGAAGAAGATCGCGCTCGGCGAGCGCGCGGTCATGATCGACGGTGCCGGCTATCTCGTCATCCGCAACAAGGAGGCCGGCCAGCCGGTCGACGTCATTTACCCGGCCGAGGGCACCCCGCTTGCCACCAGCCCGAGTTGCCTGTTCAAGGCCGCACCCAATCCCAACGCCGCCAAACTGTTCCAGAACTGGATGCACTCGCGTGAGGCGCAGCAGATTTTGATCGACTACGCGCGGCAGTATTCCCCCCACTTACAGGCGGTCGAAAAGCCCGGCGTCCGCAAGCTCGCCGACATCAAGTTGATGAAGGAAGACCCCGAAGGCGTCGAGAAGACGGGCGACGAGATCAAGCGCCGTTACGCGGAAATCTTCAAGGTTTAACGTCCGCAGCCGATGACCATCGCCATCTCCGAACAGGTCCCGCGCACGAGTCACGGGTTCGATTACACCCGTCTGGTGCTCTACGGGTTTGCGGCGGTCTTGGTCCTGCTTATCGTTCTGCCGATGTCGTGGCTGGTTTATTACAGCTTCGTCGACAAGAACGGCGCCTTCACGATCGGAAACTTCGGCCGCCTGTTTTCCGAATCCGCCTTCCTCGAGCCGCTGCTCACCACCTTCACCCTGGCGACCACGACCAGCCTGATCTGCTGCCTGGTTGCCGCCCCCATGGGGTGGCTGGTGGCGCGGACCGACATGCCGCTCGGCCACCTGACCCGCCTCTTGGTCACCGCGTCCTTCGTGACGCCTCCGTTTCTCGGCGCCATCGCCTGGGAACTGCTGGCCGCACCCAACAGCGGGCTGCTCAACCAGGCTTTCCGCGCGCTGACCGGCGCGGAGCCGGACAAGCACCTATTCAACATCTATTCGTTTCCCGGGCTGACCTTCGTCATCGCCTGCTACACGTTTCCCTATGTGTTTGTTCTGGTCGCCAATGCGCTCGACCGCATGCCGGGCGACCTCGAAGACGCTTCCGCGATCCTCGGCGGCAGCGCCTGGGATACCGCGCGCCGCGTGACCATACCGCTGGCGCTGCCGGCGGTGCTGGCAGGTGCGTTGGTCGCGTTTCTTCAGGCCATGACGCTGTTCGGTTCGCCGGCAATCCTTGCGATTCCCGCCGGCTTCCACACCATGACCACGAAAATCTGGAGCCTGTTTCAATATCCGCCCAAGCCCGAGCTTGCCGCCGCCGCCTCGCTGCCGCTGCTCGTGCTCACGGTGATCCTGCTGCGGGCCGAGCACATGATCCTCGGCCGCCGCGGCTATGCGGTGCTCGGCGGCAAGAACAGCGATCCGCGCCTTATCCGGCTGGGCGCATGGCGCTGGCCCGCGCTGGGCTTGTGTTTCCTCGTACTGCTTTGCCCGGTATTCCTGCCCTATGGCGCGTTGTTCAACGCCGCGTTCTCGCGCGTCGCCTCGCAGGTGATCTCCTTCAACAACTTCACCTTCCGCAACGTGAATTTCGTGTTCTACGAACTTTCCGCGACCAAGCTGGCGTTTTACAACACCTTCGTGCTCGGGCTCTCGACCGCAACGCTCGGCACGATTCTCGCGCTGGTGATCTCGTATTTGACCACGCGCCAGGCAGTGGCCGGTCATCGCGCACTCGGATTTCTCGCCACTGCGCCGGTCGCGATCCCCGGCATCGTGCTCGGCGTCGGCCTGTTCCTGAGCTACACCCGGCCGCCGCTTCTGCTCTACGGCACGCTGTGGATTTTGCTGCTGGCCTTCCTCACGCTCAGCCTGCCGGCCGCCTACCAGCAGCTGCAATCTGCCTTCCGTTCCATCCATCCGGAACTGGAAGATGCCAGCCGCATTCTCGGCGCGACCCGCCTGCGCGCACTGCGCGAAATCACCGCGCCGCTCCTGCGCACCTCGGTGATCGCGACCTGGTGCTTCGTTTTCGTCGGCACCATCCGTGAACTATCGGCCGCGATCATGCTGTTCACCTCGCAGACCAAGGTGATCTCGGTGCTGATCTTCGATTTGAACGAAAGCGGCGATCTCGCCGCCATCTCGGTGCTCGGCATCATCATGCTGATCGTGACCTTCGGCATCGTCGCGCTTGCCAATCGCCTGCGCATCGGCGGCGGCCCGGTGCGGATACGGAACTACTGAGGCGGGCATGGACGCAAATCTGCCTGAGGTCGCGGTCGCCGAGCATCTGGCCGGACGCATCGTCGAGCTCACCGCGGCGAAGCTGCCGCCGTCCGTGCGTGCCAAATGCGACGAATTGCTGATCGACGTGATCGGCCTGTGCCTGACCGCGCGCAACGAGGACTACGTGAAAAGCGCGCTCGCCGGCTGGGACGACGACGGCCCCTGTACCGCGATCGGTCACAAGCGAACGCTGAGCGCTGCGGGCGCCGCCTTTGTCAACGGCACGGCTGCGCATGGCGAGGATTTCGACGATACCTTCGAAGGCGGTCCCGTGCATGCTGGCGCGGTCGTCGTGCCGGCGGTGCTCGCTGCGTGCGAGCGGCATAATCCGGATGGCAAAGCCGCGCTCGCCGGCATTGCCGTTGGCGTTGAAGTGCTATGCCGCTTGAGCCTCGTCACGCCGAAGCTCGTGCACAAGGCCGGTTTCCACCCGACTGCCGTCTTCGGCGCCCTGGGCGCGGCGGCCGGCGTCGGTGCAGCGCTGAAACTCGACAAGCGCCAGATCGTCGACGCGCTCGGCATCGTCGGCAGTATGGCGTCCGGCATCATTGAATATCTCGCCGAGGGCACCTGGACCAAACGCATGCATGCCGGCTGGGCGGCGCAATCGGGCCTGCGCGCCGCGCTGCTGGCGCGCGCCGGCTTCTCCGGTCCGCGCACCGTGTTTGAAGGCGTGCACGGCCTTTTTCACGCCTTCGCCCACACCACCAAGGGCGACTATGACGCGCTGATCGGCGATTTCGGAAAGCGCTGGGTGACCGAGACGCTGGCGTTCAAGCCCTATCCCTGCGGAACCATGACGCATCCCTACATCGATTGCGCGCGCCGCCTCGGCAAACGCGTGCAAGCCGACGACATCGTCGAAATGGTCTGTGAAGTGGGCGAGGGGACCGTGCATCGGTTGTGGGAGCCGCTCGCCGCCAAGCAAGCGCCGCTCAACGGCTATGCCGGAAAATTCTCCACGCCTTATTGCATTGCTGCCGGCTTCGTGCGCGGCAACGTTGGCTTGAGCGATTTCAGCGATTCCGCCGTGAAAGATCCGGCTGTGCGCGCGGTCGCCGCCAAGGTGCGCTATCGGATCGACCCGGACAATCCCTACCCCGTCAATTATACCGGCCACATCCGTGCTACTTTGCGCGACGGCAAGGTCGTGGAGGAACGCCAGCCGCACATGCGCGGCGGCGCGCACGAGCCGCTGACTCGGAAGGATGTCGAAGAGAAGTTCATGCTCAACGCCCGCAACGGCGGCTGGGACGACACGCGCGCCAAAGCCGCGCTCAAGCTGATGGAAAAATTCTACGAGAGCCGGATCGATCTGTCCGCGCTACGGGGATAAGGGATAAGAAGACAATGCCGGATCAGGAATTGAAAGGTCGCGTCGCGGTCATCACGGGGGCCGGTCGTAGCATCGGCCGCGCCATGGCACTCGAACTCGCCTCCGCCGGCGCCGCGGTGGTGGTCAATGTGCGCCAGAACCGCATCGAGGGCGAGGCGGTGGTGAAGGAAATCGAGGCAGGGGGTGGCCGCGCGCTCGTCGCTGTCGCCGATGTCACCGACGCGCCGGCTGTTCAGAAAATGGCAGCCGCTGTGGTGAAGCACTTCGGCCGCATCGATTACCTGATCAACAATGCCGCGCTTCGTCAGGAGAAGCACATCGAGGACATGACGTTCGAAGATTGGCGCACCGTCATCGGCGTCACCCTCGACGGCGCATTCCATTGCGTGAAGGCTTGCCTCGAACCGATCAAGGCGAGCGATGCCGGAAGCATCATCAACGTCGGCGGCCTGAGCGGCATAATGGGTGCGTCCGATCGCGTTCATGTTGTCACTGCAAAGGCCGGCATCGTGGGCTTCACCCGCGCTCTTGCCAGGGAACTCGCGCCGCACAAGGTGACCGTCAATACGCTCATTCCGGCCCAGCTGGCGAAGCCCGGCAAGCCGAACGCAATGCCCGACCATCCGATCTACCGCCCCGTGCTCGGCCGCGCCGCCTGGCCGACCGACTTTGCGCCGGCTGCGCGCTTCCTGCTTGGCCCCGGCGCGCGCTACCTCACCGGCCAGACCATCAACATCAACGGCGGCACCTACTTTGGCTAGCTATCGCCGCGGACGGCGGGAAATGCTAATCCTGCGCAACGCGGAACAATAAGGAAAACGAGGATTACCATGTACGCAGAGCTTGGGCTTTACATCGACGGCAAGTGGCACAACGGTCAGGGCCGCAAGGGCGAGGATGTGCTCAATCCGGCGACCGAGAAGCCGCTCGCGCAGCTTCCTCACGCCAGCAAGGCCGATCTCGACCAGGCGCTGGAGGCGGCGAAGAAAGGTTTTGCAGTTTGGCGCGCCACCTCCGCCTTCGACCGCGCCAAAATCATACGCAAGGCCGCTGAACTCATGCGCGAGCGTTACGACGCGATCGCGAAAATCATGGTGCAGGAGCAGGGCAAGGTCTACGTCGAGGCGCGGGCGGAAGTGCTCACCTCGTGCGAGATCCTCGAATGGTACGCCGAGGAAGGCCGCCGTTCCTATGGCCGCATCGTGCCCGGCCGCGGCAAGGGCATCCGCCAGCTGGTGGTGCAGGAACCGATCGGCGTGGTCGCCGCCTTCACGCCGTGGAATTTTCCGGTGCTGACCCCCGCGCGCAAGATCGGCGGCGCGCTCGCGGCCGGCTGCTCGATCATCCTGAAGGCCTCCGAGGAGACGCCCGGCGCCTGCGTCGAGATGGTGCGCTGCTTCGCCGACGCCGGACTGCCTGCCGGCGTGCTCAATCTCGTGTTCGGCGTACCGGCGGAAGTCTCAGAGCATCTGCTCGCCAAGGACGCGGTGCGCAAAATTTCCTTCACCGGCTCTATTCCCGTGGGCAAGCATCTCGCCGCGCTTGCGGCCAAGGGCATGAAACGCACCACCATGGAGCTTGGCGGCCATTCGCCGGTCGTGGTGTTCGGCGATGCCGATCCGGAGAAGGCGGCCGACACGATCGCGGCATTCAAATATCGCAACGCCGGCCAGGTCTGCATTTCTCCCACGCGTTTCTACGTGCAGGAGGACGTCTACGGCCGTTTCCTCAAACGCTTCACCGAATACGCCAACGGGCTGAAGCTCGGCGATGGATTGGAAAAGGGCATCACGCTCGGGCCGCTCGCGAACGCGCGCCGCATCGACGCCATGGAGAGTTTCGTCGCCGATGCCAAGAGCCGCGGCGGCAAGATCGTCAGCGGCGGCAAGCGCCGCGGCAACCAGGGCTTTTTCTACGAGCCGACCGTGATCACCGACGTGCCCGATGATTCTAAGATCATGACTCAGGAGCCGTTCGGGCCGCTCGCGCCGATCGTCACCTTCAAGACCTTCGACGAGGTGGTGCAGCGCGCCAACTCGCTTCCGTTTGGATTGGCGGCCTATGCCTTCACCACCTCGAACACGACGGCCGCGGCCATCGGTGACGCCATCGAGTCCGGCATGGTCGGCGTGAACTCGATTGCAGTTTCAACGCCGGAAACGCCGTTCGGCGGCGTCAAGGAAAGCGGCCATGGCAGCGAAGGCGGCATCGAGGGCCTCGGCGCCTATCTCGTCACCAAATTCATTTCGCAGGGGTGAGGGCGCGCAACATCGACGACGCCAACTCGCTTCATCCTCCCTCTCCAGGGGAGGATGAAAGATTCAATTCGCCTTCCACGGAATGATGAACCGCTCCAGCTCGTTGAGCGCGAGCGTGAGCAGGAATCCGATCAGCGCGATCATGAACAGCCCGACGTACATCTGCTCGACCGCGAACGTTTCCCACGCGCTCCAGATCAGATAGCCGAGCCCGCTTTTCGCGCCGATCATCTCGGCCACCGCGATCAGCACCAGCCCGATGCCGATGCCGAGCTTGAATCCGGTCATGATCACCGGCAGCGCGCCCGGCAGCGCAATGGTCCAGAACGTATTCCAGCGGTTGGCCTTGTAGTTCTTGCCGACGTCGAGATAGATCTTGTTGATCTCCAGCACGCCCGTGGTGGCGTTGATCGCCACCGGAAAGAACACGCCGATCGCCACCATGAAAATTTTTGAGCCTTCGCCCAGCCCGAAAATCAACAGCGCGAGCGGAAGGATCGCGCTCTTCGGGATCGGATAGGTCGCCGCGATGATCGGGTCGATCAGCGCACGGACCGGCCGATTGAGTCCCATGACAATGCCGAGCACGAGCGCCGGCACGCCGCCGATCACCGTGCCCCAGAACAGCCGCTTCAGGCTGATCCAGGTGTGCGTGAGAAGTTCGCCCGAGTGCAGCATCTGGCCGAGCGCCGCGAAGACGGCGGACGGCGCCGGAAAGAAGCGTGTGTCGATCAGTCCCGCGCGTGCCGCAACTTCCCATATCAGCAGCAGTCCGATCGGCGACGCGATGCTGAGCATGCGGTCGCGCGTGCGCAGCGACATCGCGCTCTTCTCCGGCGCCGCCGCGATTGAATTCATGCTCATGTCCTTGCTCCCCTGTCCTCTAGTTCACGTGCGCGTTGCACCTCGTCGCGCAGGCTCTGCCAGATTCGCTGCACGATCTCGCCGTACTCCGCTGCGCCCTGCAGCTCGACGATGTTGCGCGGCCGCGGCAACGGCACGTCCACGAACAGCTTCACGCGGCCCGGCTGCGCGGTCATGACCAGAATGCGGTCGCCAAGCAGCACCGCCTCGTCGACCGAATGCGTGATGAACACCACCGTCTTCTTGTGCTCGTCCCAGATGCGCAGCAACTCCTCTTGCAGCAGGAGCTTGTTCTGCGCGTCGAGCGCGGAGAACGGCTCGTCCATCAGCAGGATTTCCGGATCGTTGGCGAACGCGCGCGCAATTGCCACGCGCTGCTTCATGCCGCCGGACAGCTGATGCGGATAATAATGGGCAAACCGCGTCAGGCCCGTGCGGTCGAGATAATGCCCGACGGTCTCGCGGATGCTTGCCGCCGGCACGTTGCGCATGCGCAGGCCATAAGCCGCATTGTCCCATACCGTCATCCAGGGAAAGATCGATTCACCCTGGA
Source organism: Xanthobacteraceae bacterium (assembly GCA_035501735.1). GTDB lineage: Bacteria > Pseudomonadota > Alphaproteobacteria > Rhizobiales > Xanthobacteraceae > PNAI01. The sequence goes on from DATJVR010000086.1 coordinate 74,626, forward strand.
AAATCATGGAATTGACCGGCCGGCCGGAATTTCCCGCCGCGATGTCGATCGTGCCCGAGGTGGCGTTTTCGAGCCCGGCGAGGATGCGAAGAAGCGTGGTCTTGCCGCAGCCCGATGGCCCGACGATCACGAAGAATTCCCCCGGTGCGATGTCGAGCGAAACATCGTCGACCGCAATGAGCGTGCCGAATTGTTTCACCAGTTTGCCGATGCGGATCGCCGGCCGCGACATGCTTGACCTCTCGACGCTCTCGCCGCAGATATTGTCGGGAAACGACTGCGACCTCAACATCGCCGGCCCCGGCGCATTCCATTTTCAGGGAGCATAGCAATCATCATGGCGGACAGCCTCATCAGCCTTTGCGCGGCTGCGGACATCCCGGAGAATTCGATCAGGCGCTTCGAGGTCGGCAATCACGTGCTCGCCGTGTACAACGTCGGCGGTGCTTTCTATGCAACTGACGATGAATGCACGCACGGCGCCGCCAGCCTCTCCGATGGCATTCTCGAAGACGACATCGTCGAGTGCACCATGCACTTCGGGGCTTTCAACGTGCGAACCGGCGAGGCGGTACAGGCGCCGTGCTCGATCGCGCTGCGCACCTACAAGGTCGTCGTGCAGGACGGGAAGGTCCTGGTCGATGTCAGCAGAACGTCCAAGGATTAACCGGCTGAGGCTTCGCGCACGGCGCGCCATACCTTCTCCGGCGTCGCCGGCATGTCGAGCTTGGTAGCGGCCGGGACCGCATCCGCAATTGCGTTCATGATCGCGGCGATCGAGCCGGTGGTGCCAGCCTCGCCCACGCCCTTCACGCCGAGCGGATTGGTCGTCGCCGGCACCACGTGGTCGGCGGTTTTGATCTCCTCGAGCGACGGCATGTGCTGCGCACGCGGCATGGCGTAGTCCATGAACGACCCGGTGGTGAGCTGGCCGCTCGAATCATAGCTCGCCGTTTCGTACAGCGCCTGGCCGAAGCCCTGTGCCAGCGAGCCGATCACCTGGCCTTCGACCAGCGTGTGGTCGATGATATTGCCGCCATCGTCGACCGCCGTATAGGCCGCGACCGCGACTTCGCCGGTATCCGGATCGATCTCCACCTCCGCGATGTGGCAGCCGTTTGGAAACGTCTGCGGCGTGTCGACGGTAGCCTTGGTGTCGAGGCCTTCCGCGATCTGACCGCGCTTGGCGAGATCGGCCGAGCGCGACGCCACCTCGAACAGCGACAGTTTGCGATCGGTGCCGACCACCCGGAAGGTGCCGCCCTTGTATTCGATATCGGCTTCGGAGGCTTCGAGCAGCATGGCAGCGATCTTCTTTCCCTTCTCCAGCAAGAGCTCGATGCCGCGCACGACCGCCGCTCCCGCCGTCATGGTCGAGCGCGATCCGACCGACGGAGCGCCCACGAGGTTCATGTTGGTGTCGCCGTGCCGGTGCTTCACCTGCTCGGGCTTGATGCCGAGCCGGTCGGCGACGAGCTTAGGGTACACGGTGGCATGGCCCTGGCCGGTCGATTGCACGCCCAAGCCCACGATCATGCTTTCACCGCCCGGAAACATCAGCGACGCGCTCTCGGTTGGTGTTCCGCCCGCGTGTTCGAGAAAGCACGAGATGCCGATGCCGCGTAATTTCTTGCGTGCCTTGGATTCCCGCCGCCGCTTGGCAAAATCCCAGTAGTTGGATAGCTCCAGCGCCTTATCGAACACCGCTTCGAATTCGCCGCTGTCGTAGGTGGTGCCGACCGGCGTCTTGTAGGGAATGGCCTTGGGCGGAATGAGATTGCGACGGCGGATCTTCACGCGATCGATTCCGGTGACGCGCGCCGCCTCGTCGACCAGGCGCTCAAGCACGTAATTCGCTTCCGGCCGGCCGGCGCCGCGATAGGGCCCGATCGGCACCGTATTGGTGAAGGGGCATTTCGTCTCGACCGAAATGTGCGGGATGCGATACATGCCGGGCAGGCAGCGGGTGAAATTGTTGGTCATGAGATGGGGATTGGCCGGCGTCACGAAGGCGCCGACATTGGCGACCTGGCGAATGCGCAGCGCCTGGAATTTTCCCTTCTCGTCGAGCGCAAGCTCGGCCACCACGGACGAATCGCGCGCTTGGTTGTCGCTCAGGAAGGCTTCCGAGCGCGTCGCCATCCAATGCACCGGGCGCTTGGTCATGCGGGCCGCTACTAGTAGTGCCGGATATTCCGGATAGGGCGCGGTCTTCATCCCGAATGCGCCGCCGACCTCCTCGGTGGTCACGCGCAGCTTTTCCTTCGGCAGTCCCATGATGAGGGAGAGCAGACCCTGCATCGGCCCGGCGCCCTGCGAACAGACGCGCAGGTGGTAGCTGTCGTTCGCGGCGTCATAGCTCGCGGTGCCGCCGCGCGGCTCCATCGTGGCCATGATCAGGCGCTGCTGAACATATTCGACCTTCGCGACCTTGTGCGCGCTCGAAATGATACGCTCGACCTCCTGCGCATTTGCATCGTCATTCGGCATCAGGAAATCGAACGCGAGGTTTCCGGGCGCATCCTGATAGAGCTGCGGTGCGTCCGGCTTGAGCGCAGCTCGGGCATCGGTGACCGCCGGCAATTCCTCGTAGTCAACCGTCACGAGTTCTGCTGCATCCTGTGCGGCCACCAGCGTCTCGGCCACCACCATCGCCACCGACTGGCCGACATGCGTGACCTTGTCGCCGGCAAGCACCGGCCGGTTCGGCATGATCAGCTTGAACCCGCCGCGCCCGGTCATTGGTGGATGACGCGAAACGCTGCCGACGCCCGCCATGTCCTGTGCCGTCAGCACCGCCAGCACCTTCGGCGTCTTGCGCGCCTCCGCCGCGTCGACCGATTTGATGCGGGCATGGGCGTAGGGTGAGCGCACGAAAAAGGCAAAGGCAGGATTCGCCGGTTTGGCGTCGTCGGCGTAGCGGCCCTCGCCGCGTAGCAGTTGATCGTCTTCGACGCGTAAGGTGCCGTGTGCGTTCATGTTGGTTTCCGGAAAAAGCGAGGTAAGGTGAGGGCTAACAGATAACGACCACGAGCGCCTCGCGCAATCCGCATGACCAGCGAAAAGACCAGCAGTCCCGCGCCCATCGGCCTCGGCATCGCCGGGCTCGGCATGGCGGGCGCGGTCATGGTGCAGGCAGCGGCCGCGCATCGCGGCTATGTGCTACGCGCAGCCGCCGATCCGCAGCCCGGTCCCCGTGAAGCTTTCGCGCGCGATTTCAATGCCGGTGCCTATGCCGATATCCGCGAGCTTTGCGAGGACAAGGGGGTCGAGGTCATTTATGTGGCCACCCCGCATCATTTTCATGCACTCCACGCCATTCTCGCGGCCGAACACGGCAAGCATGTGATCCTTGAAAAACCGATGGCGCTCACGCTCGCCGACTGCGACGCCATCATCGCCGCCGCTGCGCGCAACAACGTGCAACTGATCGTCGGCCACACCCATGCGTTCGATCCGGCGATCCGCGTGATGCACCAGCTCGTTTCGAACAACGCGCTTGGCAGGCTCGGCATGATCAACTGTTTCAACTACACCGACTTCCTTTATCGCCCGCGCCGACCCGAGGAGCTCGATACGTCCAAAGGCGGCGGCATCCTGTTCAATCAAATGCCGCATCAGATCGACATCGCGCGCCTGCTCGGCGGCGGATTGGTGCGCAGCGTCCGCGCGCAGACCACTGTGCTCGATCCGAAGCGGCCAACCGAGGGGAGCTGCATCGCGTTTCTGCAATTCGAAAGCGGCGCCGCGGCCTCATTGGTCTACAGCGGCTACGATTATTTCGACTCCGACGAATGGCACTACTGGATCACCGAGCGCGGCGCGCCGAAATCGCCTGCGCGCGGTTCCGCCCGGCGCGCGCTCATGCAGGCCAAGGACGAGTCGCGACTGCGCACGGAAAAATACGCCTACGGCGCCCCGGCAGGCGAATGGCCGCCCTATCAGCCGCATTTCGGATTGACAATCGTGACCTGCGCCGACGGCGAGCTGCGTACGTCGGCGAACGGGCTGACAAAATACACTCTTGCCGGCGCAAGCGAGATCAAGATCGAGCGCGGCGAGGGCATGCCCGGACGGCGCGAAGTGCTCGACGACATGGCCGTCGCGCTGCGTCAAGGCCGCCGGCCGGCGCACGACGGTCGCTGGGGCAAGGCCACATTGGAAGTTGCGCTTGCCATCCGGCAATCCGCCGACGAGCAGCGCGAAATCGCGCTGCATCACCAGGTGAAAGTCCCGGAAGAAATCGCCGTGGACGTCCGTGATTGATGTAATATAGATGTCCTCGCACGACCACCCGATGTGGAGTCTTCGATGAACGATCGCCCCAACGGTTCGAACGGCCGCGCCAATGGCCACTTCGTTGTGGAGGACCGCCAGGCGCAAACCTTTTCGGTCAACCGGCAGGTGTTCGTTTCGCCCGACGTGTTCGAGCAGGAGAACCGCGCGATCTTCGACAAGTGCTGGATCTATGTCGGCCACGCCTCCGAGATCCGCAACCCGGGCGACTTCAAGACGCGCTCCGTCGCGGGCCGCCCCATCATCTTCTGCCGCGACCGCCAAGGCACGCCGCGCGCGCTGATCAATTCCTGCCGCCACCGCGGCGCCATCGTCTGCCGCGAGCGCGAGGGCAACGCGCGGCAGTTCTACTGCATCTATCACGGTTGGATCTATCAGACCGACGGCAAGATCAAATCCATCCCGGGCGACGACGCCTATTCCGAAGGCTTCAAGAAGGAGACGCACGGCTTGATCGAAGTGCCGCGGCTCGAGCACTACCGCGATTTCTATTTCCTCAATTTCGATCCCGCTGCACCCGAGCTTGCGAAATATCTCGCCGGCGCCAAGGAATATCTCGACCTCGTGGTCGATCAGTCGCCGTCGGGGCGCATGGAGATCATCTCAGGAACGCAAGAATACGACATCAAGGCGAACTGGAAGCTCTTGGTCGAGAACAGCGTCGACGATTATCACCTCGTCACCACCCATTCGACCTGGCTCAACTACATGCGCAATTCCGGCGTCAACGTCTCCGTCCCCAAGGGCCAGCTCCTGCCGACCAAGGGCATCGGCCGCGATCTCGGCAACGGACACCTGACCACCGACAATCCGAACTATCGCGGCCGGCCGGTGGCGAAATGGATTTCGATCTACGGCGAGGAGGCCAAGGCCGACATCGATGCCATCCGCAGGGAACTGATCGCGCGGCTGGGCGAAACGCGCGCCGCCCGCGTCGCCGACACCAACCGCAACCTGGTCGTGTTTCCCAATCTCGTGATCAACGACGGATCTTCGGTGACCGTGCGGCATTTCTATCCGACCGGCCCTGAGACCATGCGCGTCACCGCCTGGGCGCTCGGTCCGGTAGAGGAAACCGAGGCGCAGCGCGCTCGCCGTCTCCACGCGTTCCTCACCTTTTACGGCCCCGGCGGCTTCGCCACGCCTGACGACGTGGCCGCGCTTGAGCTCGCACAGCAGGGCTTCGCGGCCTGGCGCGAGGTGCAATGGTCCGATCTTTCGCGCGGCATGGGCAAAAGCGGCAACGAGCCCCAGCTCCATACCGACGAAGGCCACCTGCGCGTGTTCTGGCGTCGCTGGAACGAGATGATGGGGGCGCGCGCATGAACAAACCGGTGGACCCGGCGGCAACCGTGACGCGCGCCGAGGTCGAGGATTTGCTCTATCACGAGGCCGAGCTGCTCGACACCTGGCGGCTCGACGACTGGCTGGCGCTGCTGACCGGCGACGCGTCCTATTACGTGCCGCCGAACGACAAGCCCGACGCCGATCACCGCTACACGCTGTTCACCATCGCCGACGACATCGTGCGCTTGCGCGAGCGCATCATCCGCCTGAAGGATCCGAACTGCCACGCTGAATTTCCGCCCTCGCACACGCGGCGTCTGATCACCAACGTGCGCATCATCGGCGTCGACGGTGATACGATTTCGGTTGCCGCCAATTTCGCCGTCTTCCGCTATCGCCGCAACGAGCCGCCGCGCGAATTCGTCGGCCGCTATCGCTACAAGCTCCGGCGCACCGATGCCGGCCTGAAAATCGCCGAGCGCCGCGCCATCCTGGATGCCGAGGAGCTTGGTCCCCTGGGCTCCGTGAGTTTCTTGCTCTAGTTTCCGCACACCTGCACGTTCCCCGTCTTCCTGAGGTGGACGCCATGCGCGGCCCTCGAAGGATGAACGGCCCGAACAGTGCCCGGCACCCTTCGAGGCTCGTTGCGCTCACACCTCAGGATGACGGATCGAAGTCCATAGGGAGGAAAAATGCCCAATCCGCTCGCGATCGACGCCCACGCCCATATCCTGACCGAGGAGACTATGAAGCTCCTTGAAAAGGAGACGCCGAAGGTCGCGCCAAAGCTCAACCCGCTCGGCAAGGACTTGTTCGAACTGTCGATCGCCGGCGTGCCCTACCGGCCGTTCCCGAAGGGCGGCTTCGACATCGAGCAGCGGCTCAAAGACATGGCGACCTCCGAGGTCGACATGCAGGTCCTGTCGATCACGCCGCAGACATTTCTCTATAATCAGGACGCAGGGCTCACGACCGCATCGTCTATCGTGCAGAACGACCAGATCGCCAAGCACGTGAGGGAGCATCCCAAGCGCTTCTACGGCCTCGCCACGCTGCCGATGCAGGCGCCGAAAGCGGCAGCCGACGAGCTTGAGCGCTCCATCGCCAAGCTCGGCTTGAAGGGCGCGCAGATCGCCTCCAACATCATGGGCAAGAATCTGGACGAGCCCGAATTCGAGCCGGTCTGGCAGGTCGCCAACCAGCACGCGGCGTTCCTCATGATTCATCCCAACAACATCGCCGGCGCCGACCGGCTCAAGAATTATTATCTCGCCAACCTGATCGGTAATCCGCTCGACACCACCATCGCGGCAGCGTGCCTCGTGTTCGGCGGCGTGATCGAACGCTTCCCCAATATCCGCTTCTTCATGGTGCACGGCGGCGGCTTTACGCCCTATCAGGCCGGCCGTTGGCAGCACGGCTGGCACGTGCGTCCCGAGCCGCAGAAGCATCTGAAGGAGCCGCCGGCGCTCACCATCCGCACCTTCTATTGGGACACGATCCTGCACGGCCGCCCGCAGCTCGAATTCCTGGTCAAGGAATTCGGCGCGGCGCACGTGATGCTCGGTAGCGATTATCCCTACGACATGGGCACCTTCGAATGTGCGCGCCAGGTCAAGGCGCTCTCGATCCCCGAGATCGACAAGGTCACGATCCTCAACGGCCTCGTGCAGAAACTGCTCGCCGGAGTGAAGTGATGGCGGAGCCGACCCGCATCTACGGCGCCCGCATCGTCCAGTTCATCCTCGATTGCCTGAAGCCGCTCGGACTGTCGGGGGCAGACGCGATGAAAGTCGCGATGCTGATGTACTACGCCGATCTTGCTGGCGCCGACGCCCACGGCGTGTTCCGCCTGCCGCAATATGTCAAACGCATCAAAGCCGGCGGCATCAATCCGAAGCCCAACATCACGGTGCAGAAAACCGCGCCCGCCACCGCCATGGTCGACGGCGACAACGGCATGGGCCATCTGGTGATGGCGCGCGTCGTCGAGACTGCGACCGCGCTTGCGAAGGAAACCGGGGTTGCCTGGGTCGGCGCGCACCGGAGCAACCACGCCGGCGCCGCCGGCGTCTACGCCGAGATGGCGTTGGATCACGACATGGTCGGCATCTACGCGGTCGTCGCCAACGCCAATCACATGCCGATGTGGGGTGGTGCGGAGAATCTGCTCGGCACCAATCCGATCGCTTTCGCGATTCCGGCAGGCGAGGAGCCGCCGGTCGTGCTCGACATCGCCACGACGGTGGTGTCCTACGGCACGGTGAAATCCTATCGCCTTTTGAAGAAGTCCATGCCCGAAGGCTGGATGATCGACCCGAAAACCGGCGCGCCGCTCACTGATTCCGCCCGCAGCGCGGAGGGCCTGCTGCTGCCGATCGGAGGATATAAAGGAACGGGACTCGCGCTCGTGTTGGGCCTGCTCGCCGGCACGCTCAACGGCGCCGCCTTCGGCCGCGACGTCATCGATTTCAATTACAACGATACCGACGCCTGCGACACCGGTCACTTTTTCATCGCGCTCGATGTCGCGCGCTTTATCCCGATCGATGTTTTCAAGCGGGAGATCGACCAGCAATTGCGCGACTTGCGTAATTCAAAGCGTCTGCCCGGCGTCGATGCCATCCGCCTTCCGGGCGAGCAGCGTGCCCGGCGCCAGGATGATCGCAAGCGCAACGGCGTCCCGATCGCCGAAGAGGTGCTGGCGCAGCTCGACAAGCTGGCAAGCGAGTTGGGCGTCAAGAAACTCGCCGCGCCCTAATCGTTCTATCCGTCATCCTGCGAAGGGTGAGCGACCCGTGCATCGTAGCTACCTTTCGAGGCTCGGTCGCTTCGCGACCTCGCACCTCAGGGGGACGACGAAATCAAAAGATCTCTACGCCGCCCGCTTCTCCTCGTCCGGATCGAGCGGCAGCTTTACAAGCTGCTTGCGCTTGGCCGACAAGTCGAGCGCCTTCGTCAGCATCAGCCTGTTGTGCGCCTCTTCGACTGTGGCGGCCTGCGTCGGCAGGCCGAGCGCCACGCGGTTGAGCCACGACACGGTCTCGTCCGCCATCGGTCCGCGCAATTCGCCAAGCGCCATGTCGCCCGGCGGATAGCTGCCGAGGAAATCCACGAGCCGACTCGTGTCCGGGTTATAGCCTTCAGCCTGCGGCTTGCTCACCGCCATCACCATGTCGCGGTGCGTATCGTCGATCGTCAGTACGCCTTCGGTGCCGACGATGCCGACTTCGAGCGAATAGACCGCGCCCGGCCAGGTCACCGGCAGCGCCCAGGAAATGTTGAGATGATAGACGCAGCCGTCGCTCATCATGATCATGCCGGCGGTGGCGTCGATGCCCTGGTAGAGCGGACCGAGCACCTTGTCGATCGAGCGGGCGTAGCATTCGACCGGCGTCTTCGCTTCCAGGTACCACATGCACATGTCGAGCGCATGCGTGCCGGAAATCACCATCGGCGAGATCGTCTTCGGGTCGTCGGTGCGTTTGTAGTTGTCGATCGCGACCAGGCGGTTCATGAACGCGCGCGAGGTGACGAGCGTCACGTCGCCGAGCGCGCCGGTGCGCACCTTCTCCTTGCCGACGAGCCATTTGCGCCGGAAGCGCTGCGTATAGCCGACGACCGCATCGACCTTGGCACTCTTGATCGCCTTCAGCACCTTTGCCGATTGCGCCAGATCGGTCGCCAACGGCTTCTCAATCAAGAGCGGAATGCCGCGTTCCACCGCCGCCATGATCGGATCGACGTGCAGATGCTCGTCGGTGGCGATGATCGCGGCCGTCACCTCCGGCCGCTTCAGCAGCTCGACGTGGCTCTGCGTGACGAAATCCGCGCCGATCTTCGGCGCGACTTCGCCGGCGCGGTTCGGATTTTTCTCCGCGAGCCCGATCCACTTCACCGCCGGATGGCGGTTCGCCACCTCGCCGCGGAACAGCCCGACACGGCCGCCGCCGATGATTGCCAGCCCGATGTCCGCGGCCTCTGTTCTCACGTATTCAGCCCCGCGCGGATTTTCTGCTTGAACTCCGCCACTGCCGAAATCGTCTCGTTGGTCAGCGGTAGATCGACCGGCTCGTTGCGGTCCGCGGAGAGATCGGCCGCGGTGTAGGTCTCCATCACGCGCCGTGCGCTCTCCGGCGTCACCATCACCGGCGTATCGCGGATGCACGCCTCCAGGAAATGGATCGTCTCCGGCCCCATGCCGCCGGCAAAGACATTGTCGACCCATTCGCCCGGCATCGTCGACATGGCGAATTCCTGGCCTTTGGAGACCGTGTTCAGCCAGTTGTCGCGTTGCGTGTCGTCGAGAATCAGCGCGCCTTCCGTTCCGGTGATTTCGATCCAGGTCGCGCAATAATTCGGATAGCTCGGCGGCAAATTCCAGCCGCCGCCGATCATCACCACCACCCCGTTGTCCATGGTCACCGTCGTGAACATGATGTCGTGCGAGCCGTTCACCGGCTGCATGTAGCCATAGGCGCCCTGCGAATAGACCCGCACCGGTTTCGCCGGCTCGAGCAGCCAGAACACGAAATCGAGGTCATGCGTCGATTCCATCACGACCGGCGAAAGCCGCACGCGGCTCGCGATCTTCTTGCCGAGGCTGCGAGACAGATGCCGGCTCACCAGCACGGACACGACCTTGCCCAACGTCCCGTCGGTGATTTTCTTCTTGGCGTAGGCAATCTTCGGGTTGAAACGCTGCGAATATCCGATGGTGAATTTCAGGTTGTTACGCTTGGCGAGCATGATCAGCTCGTCGGCTTCCCAGAGTTCCAGCGCGATCGGCTTCTCCAGCATCACGTTTTTGCCGGCTTTCAGGCAGTCACGGCAGATCGGATAATGGTTGGATTCCGGCGTGGTCGAAACATAAACCACCGAAATGTTCGGATTCTTGATGATGTCCTGGTAATCGAGCGTCGCGCTGGCGGGTTTATAGAGCGCCTTCACTTCGGCCAGCCGATCGGTGCGGATTTCGCACAGGTGCAGCTTGTCCACCAGCGCGGTGCGCGCGAGCGTTTCCGCGCGCGTGCCGCCGACCCATCCCACGCCGATGACCGCAGCTTCAACTTGTTTCACGCCTGTCCCCCGGTTGACCGAAACCGCGGCATAACAACCATGCCCGCGCGCCCTCTGCAAATGGTCTTTCAGGCGTTCGCGCGCACCCCGAACACACGCGCCGCGAACTGCGGATAGACCTCGGCCAACTCCGGCGCCACCACTTGGCGCATCAGCCGCAGGGTTTCCGGCGACGGGGCCGGCGTGGTCGCGACCGACGGCGGCCGGTCGAATGCGAAGCCGGTGTTCTCGACCACCTCGTCGAACGTATGTCCCGGATGGACTTTCTCCAGTCGGAAGCGGCGCCGCGATTTATCGAACGAGAACACGCAGCGGTTGGTGACGAGCGCGACCGGCCCGCCGTCGCGATAGACGTTGGCGGGGCTCGAACCCGGCGCGCTGACGAAACTGACTTTCGGCACCAGCGTACGCCGCGAATGCTCGGTGCGGAACAGGATGACCTTCGGCACGACGTAATAGAGGTAGGCTGCTCCGAACGAACCGGGGAAGCGCACTTTCGGATGTTCATAGTCGCCGATGCTGACGAGATTGATGTTGCCTTCGCCGTCGATCTCGCCGCCGGAGAGGAAGAACACATCGATGCGCCCCTGGCCGGCGCAGTCGAACAGCTCGCGTCCGCCATCGGTGAAAAAATTATGCTTGCGGCTTTGCAGCAGCGACACGTAAGGCCGCCCGCCGCCGCGTTCGCGTGCGAGCAACGCCGCCGTCGCCGGGATCGGCGATGCATTGCCGACCGCCACATGCCGCACGTCGCCGATCAGGTCGGCGATCACGCTCGCAAGCAATTCCTCGTCGCGGAATTCATGATGCGCTTGCAGCTCGCCTGCCATTGTTACCTCCCCCCTTGTGGGGGAGGTCGGTCAGCGAAGCGGACCGGGAGGGGGGTAAATCGCACCGACGGCGCGTGCCGCTTACCCCCCTCCCTGACTCTCCCCCACAAGGGGGGAGCGAACAGAGGGCGCGAGCATTGCAAAGAAATTTCAAGCCGCTCTCTTCTCATACACATACTGCTCGAGATATTTCGCAAAGCCTTCCTCGGTGGCCGCGAGTCGGGCGTACTCCCCAAGATGCTGCTCGTCCCATGCATAGTGATCGGGCAGCGGCAACGGCCAGGCACCGCGCGGCGCGACCGCAACGGCGTCGACGTAAAAGCCGGGCAGGGTGCCCGCCGAGAGTGTCGCATCCGCGAGCAGATCATCCTCGACGATCTTCTCCACCGTGACGATCGTCTTCGCCGCCGCATGCGCCATGGTGCCGAGTTCCTTTTGCCGCCCGATCCAAACATTGCCGCTGCGATCGCCGAAAGCCGAATGCAACAGTGCCACATCCGGTTTGATCGCCGGCAGGAGCACGATCGGATCGTCATCGCCGAACGGATTTTCGATCGTGCGCCAATCGGCACGGTGCGCGAGCACGTCGGACCCGATCAACCCGCGTAAGGGGAAGAACGGCACGCCCTTTTCGGCCGCCTGGAACGCCGCATGCAGCGCGGGGCAGGTGGCATCCTTCATTTTGATCTTGCCGCCAGTGACTGCGGCGGTGAAGCGCGGCGCCAACCCGAATTCGCCCAGGCTCACCGCGGAAGTTTCGATCGACGCCACGCAGCCCGCGCCGATCAAGAGATCCGCCTGCAGGCTTGATGTCGGCAGCGCGATCAGCGCAAGATGTTTTACGCCCCGCCGGATCAGCGCCCGTGTCGCCGCCATTGCCACGCCCGAATTCTCCCGCGGTATTGCCAGCTGGCAGCCATCGGCGATAGGCGCAAGCAATTCTTCAAGCGTGGTGGTGATGCGCGGCATGGTCCGCGATCCTAGGGGCGGGATCGCGGTGCGCCAAGTAGGCTGAAAGCGTCCAGCGCCTACCGGCTCTGCGGTTCCACCGCTTGAAAAGCGGCAGGAATTCTGGTCGGTACGCTCACCCTGCAATGCCGAGCACCAGCGCCGTGGCGACACTCAGAGAGAAGCTCAAGTCCGGCCGTTTCGTCCTGACGGCCGAGATTACGCCGCCGGCGACAAGTGACCCCGCCGAACTCCTCGCCAAGGCCGTGCCGCTGAAGGGCCTTGCCGACGCGGTCAATGTCACCGATGGCGCCGGTGCGCGCGCCCATCTCGGCGCGCTGACGGCGGCGTCGATCCTGCTGCAGAACGGCATCGAGCCGATCCTGCAATTCACCTGCCGCGACAAGAACCGCATCGCCTTGCAGAGCGACCTCATGGCCGCGTCTGCCCTCGGCATTGAAAATCTGCTCATGCTCAAAGGCGACGATCCGAAAGCCGGCGATCAGCCCGACGCCAAGCCGGTCTTTGATCTCGATACCGTGGCGCTCACGCAGACGGCGGTCACCATGCGCGACAAGGGGGAACTGCCCAACGGTCGTAAAGTATCGGGTCAGATGAAATTTTTCATCGGCGCAGGCGATGTTCCGATCGATCCCCCGCCGGGCTGGGAACCGAAAAGCCTGAAGTCGAAGATCGACGCCGGCACCCAATTCGTGCAGACACAATTCTGCATGGACGCCGTGGTCGTGCACCGCTACCTCGCGCGGCTCGCCGAGCGTGGCGTGAAGCTTCCGATGCTGATCGGCATTTCACCGCTGCGCTCGTCCAAATCCGCGCGCTGGATGCGCGAAAAATTGTACGGCACCATCATCTCGGACGCGATTGTCGATCGCATGGACCGCGCCGCCGATCCGGCGGTCGAAGGCCGGAGAATCTGCCTGGAACTGCTGGAGGAACTTGCCTACATCCCGGGTGTTTCCGGCGCGCACCTTATGGCGCCGGGCAACGAGGCGGCCATCGCGGATGTGCTCAAAGCCGCGGCCGGCATGAAGGGCCGGGTTTAGAAGAAAGGCCCGGCAACACGCCGGGCCTTTGGCCTTATCAAGGCACGCAGCTTACGAAAACGCCTGCTTCACCCGATCCGGCGAGAACGGCACGCGTCGGATGCGCACGCCCGTGGCGTCGTAAATCGCATTGGCGATCGCGGCCGCCACCGGCCGGATCGACGGCTCGCCGGCGCCCGAAGGCGCGATCTCCGGATGATTGATCAACACGACATCGATTTTCTCCGGCGTCTCGGTGATGTCGAGGATCGGATAACTGAGCCAATCGACGCTGGTCACGTTCTTGTTGTTGAACTTGACCTCCTCCCACAGCGTGCGGCTGATGCCCTGCACGATGTTGCCCTCGATGCACTTCTCCAGGCCGTCGGGATTGATGATCTGCCCGCAATCGTGCGCGACGGTGAAGCGTTTGGCGAAAATCTTGCCCGACGCACGATCGACGTTCACCTCCGCAATCACCGCAACACGCGTGCCGTTGCGCTGCGCATAGGCAATGCCGCGGCCTGTTACAGTGTTGCCGGCCTGGCCTTTTTTCGGCGAAGGCCGCGTGTCCCAGCCGAATTTCGCCGCTGCCGTCTTGATCAGCGCCTGATCGCGTGGATCTTTGATGTGCTTCAGCCGGAATTCGATCGGATCCTGGCCGAGCGCCGCCGCCACCTCGTCGATGAACGACTCGCTCGCGAAGTGGATTTGCGGCCCGACCGGATCGCGCAGATGCGACGAGCGCAGCGGTGACGAGCGGTCGAGCAGCGGGGCGATCGTCTCCCACGAGGAGCGCTTGTTGGCGAACTCGTAGGATTCCGCCGGCACACCGAAGCCGTCGCCGGACTTCAGCGCGATCCCGCGCGTCTGCCCGGCCAAGGTGTCGAACGGCTTGCTGCCGTTGGTGTTGACGTCGACGCGGGAAAACCCCTTGCTGTTGAATTCGTACGCGATGACGTTGCCCTGGGCGTCGAGCGCGGCCCGCGCCTGATGAATCGAAGCCGGTCCTTTCGGATCCCAGCCGGTGCCCTCGTTGCGCATGTACTGCACGCGCACCGGCTTGCCGACCGCCTTCGCCATCACCGCGGCGTCCATGGCGGCGTCGTCGGCGTCGCTGCGGCCGTAGGAGCCTGGGCCGGTCATCCATTTCACGTGTACGTTCTCGACCGGAACCTCGAGAATTGCCGCAACGCCCTGTTGCACGAAGTGCGACTTCTGCGTTCCGCTCCAGCAGGTGACCTTGCCGTCCTTGATCTCGACCAACGCACAAGCCGGTCCCATGCAGGCATGCGATTGGAACGGCCATTCGTATTCGGCCTCGATCACGCGCGCCGCGGTCTTGAATGCCTCGTCGACGTTCCCGTTCTGCTTCTCGACCTGCTTCTTGCGCACCGGCGCCTTGCGAATGTGATCGTAGAGCGCGTTCTGGCTGGGGAACGGTGGCGCGGCCTGCGACCATTCGACCTTGAGCTTCTCGGCCGCCTTGATCGCATCCCATTCCTTGTCCGCGACCACGCCGAGGAAACCGTCCTGCCACACCACTTTGGCGCCGGGGATATCCTTGATGGAGCTTTCGTCGATCTTCGTCGGCACTGCGCCCGCTACCGAGGGACGGATCATGCGGCCGTGCACCATGCCCGGCACCTTGATGTCGGTGCAGAAATCCTCCTTGCAGAATACTTTCGGTGCCACGTCCGCGCGCTTGATCGGTTTGCCGACGATCTTGTGATCCTTCGGATCCTTCGGCTTGGCCTTGCCCGGCGCGTAGAGCCCGTTGCCGTACTGCTTGTTCCATTCGAGCTGGACATTGAAATATTTGCCGCCGATCAGATCGGCATAGGTGACGCTTTTCGGCATTGCCCCCCTGGGGGCGATGGTTTTGACCAAGCCATCGGTGACGATCAGCTGATCCGCCGGCACGCCGAGTTTGCTGGCCGCCATCTCGACCAGTACGCGCCGCGCTTCCGCTGCCGCCATGCGCATCTGCTTGCCGCCGAGCTGGATACCGGTGGAGCCCGACGCGCCGCCCTGGTTCACGCTGTTGGCGGTATCGCCCATGTAGACCGTGACGGCCTTGAACGGCACATCGAGCTCTTCCGCCACGATCTGGGCGATCGCGACGTGCAGCCCGTGGCCCATATCCATCTTGCCGAAGTAGGCGCTGACTGTGCCGTCGGCATTGACCGCGATGTAGGAGGACAGCTGATCCGGCGTCAGCGGCGGTTTGCTGCCCTGCGCGAACGCAGACCGGACCGACAGCACGGCGTCAAGCGTGATCGGCGCCCCGATCGAAACGACCAGGGCACCTGTTCCGAGCAATATCGAACGGCGTGAGAGAGCGGTGGGTTTTTCCATCTTCGTCATGGCGGCCTCCCTTAACCCATCATCGCGGCGGCGCGCTTGACCGCCTTGAGGATGCTCACGTGCGTGCCGCAGCGGCACTTCAGTCCCTCCAGCGCCGACTTGATTTCGGCATCGGTCGGTTTCTTCTTTTTCGCGAGAAACGCCGCGGCCGTCATGATCCAGCCGTTGATGCAGTAGCCGCATTGCGGCACCTGCTCCTCAATATAGGCGGTCTGCAGCGGATGCGGCCTCTCCGGTGTGCCGAGGCCGGCGAGTGTGACAACTTTGCTCTTGCCGACCGCAGAAATCGGTGTGATGCAGGAACGGATGGCTTGACCATCCACGTGCACGGTGCACGCGCCGCATTGCGCAAGTCCGCAACCGAAGTGAGGATTGTTCAGCCCGATGTCGTTGCGCAACGCATAGAGCAGCGGCATATCCGGATCGGCATCGACCGTATGGTTCTTGCCGTTGACGTTGATCGTGAATTTCTGGGTCATGGCAGGCGATTCCCTCGAATCGTTTAGTCGCCATCATTCGGCGTTGTTGAGAATGGTCAGACTAGTGCAATCGACGCGCGATGAGAATATGGTCTTCGATCGAATCCAGATGATCGGGTGGCGGTACCGCGCTGCCGGTGTCGGCCCAACGAGAGGGAGTTCGCAATGAATACGAGTGGATATAAATTCCTCGGAGCGGCCTTCATGGCTGCGGCAGTCATTGTCTTCGCAGGCCCCGCCGCGGCGCAAAGTAAGCCCTGGCGGCATGCCATCATTGCCGCGAAAAGCGACGCCGGATTATTTTTCATGCCGGTCAAGGGCGGCTTTGCGCAGAAGCTCGGCCTGAACGTCGAGCTCATGCAGATCAAGACCGACAGTGTCGGATTGAAGGCGCTGATCGCGGGCGAGCTCGAAAGCTTTGAAGGCGGCGCCCAGGGTGCGATGGCGGCCGCCGCGCGCGGCGCCGACGTGAAAGTCCTCGGCTGCCATTGGGTGGTGGTGCCGCACGGCGTGTTCGTGCGCGCCAACATCAACTCGCTCAAAGATCTCAAGGGCAAGACGGTTGCGGTATCGACGCCTGGGTCGTTTCCGGAAATCGTCGCCAAGGCGGCCTTCGAGAAAGCGGGCGTCTCCTATGACGACGTGAAGTTTGCCGCCATGGGCGGCGACGGCGATCGCTACAAGGCGCTCGCCGCCGGCGTCGTCGACGGCGCGGTGGTGTCCGACGAATACGTTCCGATCATGCAGAAGGACGGCATCAAGCAGCTGGTGCCGGGCCGCGAAGCCGTGCCGAATTTCGTGCGCGTCTGCATCTACTCGACCTCCAAGGTGCTCTCGGAACGCGGCGCCGACGCAGTGAAGTTCCTGACCGCGGAAATGCAAGGTTTGAAATACGCGCTCGCCAATCGCGACGCCACCATCAAGCTCACCTTCGAGATGACCGGCGCCAAGCCCGACGATCCGCGTCCAGCCTTCGTGTTTGACGAGGCCGTGCGTACAAAATCGATCGCGCCTGACCTGCCGATCCCGCTCGACAAGCTCAACGCCATGCAACAGGTGATGGTGAAATCCGGTTCGATAAGCGCGCCCGCGGACTTGTCGAAGTTCGCCGACGGCAGCATCCGCGCCAAGGCGCTCGCCGCTGCGGGGATGTAGTTTCTTTCTTCTCCCTGCCAGCGGGAAGAGATTATTGTTCGTTGGATGTGCCCACCGCGCGCACCGCGGTGAACAGGGCGCGCACCTGCGTCTCACTGACACCCCGCGTGATGAACACGAGCCGCGTCGAATGGTCGGCATCCGGCCACGCGGCAAGCTCGACCGGCGGATGGATCAGGTGCTGCACCGCCTGATACACCACGGGCCCCTTGCTGCCAGCGAGGTTCAGGAATCCCTTCACGCGCAGGATGTCCGGACCGCGCAGCGCGATCAGCGTTTCCATCGTGCGCTGGAACACCGGCCAGTCGAGCGGCTTCTTCTCGCGCAGGACGAAGCTTGCGATGCCGTCGCTGTGCGCGGCCTCCGCTATAAAGCCGGAACGCCGCGGCGCCGTTGCGTCCTGGCCCGAGTCGATCAGATGCTTCGGATCAATTTCACCGTCGAGCGCCATGTCGATTTCGGCGCGCGGGTTGAGCGCCCTCAGCTTCGCGGCAAGCGCTTTCTTGCTGCGGCTGTCGGCGAGATCGATCTTGGTGATCACCAGGCGGTCGGCGAGGATCGCCTGCTTGCGTGCTTCCGGCGCCTGATCCAAATTGCGCGATCCGTTCACCGCATCGACCAGCGTCAGCACCACCTCGATGGCGAATTCCGCGCCGAGCGCGCGGTCGGTCGAGAACGTCTGCAGGATCGGGCTCAGGTCGGCGAGCCCGCTCGTTTCGATCAGTACGCGGCCGAAATGCGGGATTGTTCCGCGATCACGGTCGGCGACGAGCTTGCGCAGCGCGATCTGCAGGTCGGATCGCGTGTTGCAACACAGACAGCCGTTGCCGAGCAGCGTCACCTCGTCCGTGCTCGATCGCAGCAGCGCGTCGTCGATTCCGACCGAGCCGAACTCGTTGACCACCAGCGCCGTGCCGCGCCCCTCCGGGGTTTGCAGGAATTTCCGCACCAGCGTGGTTTTGCCTGCGCCGAGGAAGCCGGAGACGATCGTGACCGGCAGCCGGCTGCCGCGCTCGCGCTTCTGCCGGCGGCCGAACCGCCCGACCGACTTGGAAGGAAAGAGATCGAGGACGCTGTCGGTCATCATGAGCCCATCATAACCTCTCCCCGCGCAGCGGGGAGAGGTAAAGGGTAAAGGTAAAGCAAGCACATTAGTTCCCCGGTTGAAGAAGACCCTGACGACCGATACGATTTCAGTTATGGCCGTCTACCTCATCTGCTCCGACAAAATTGAACAGCTCCCGGAGACCTCTTTTCCGGCGCGCGGAATCACGGAGCGCGGCGATCTTCAGCGGCTTCTGCGAGCGAATATCAGCGTGGTGGCACCAGACGTGCTGGTCATATCCGAGGAGTTCGGCGATTGGGATGAATCCAGGCGGCGTATCGACCTGCTCGGTGTAGACAAGAATGGCAACCTCGTCGTCATCGAGTTGAAGCGTGACGACGAAGGCGCGCACATGGAGTTGCAAGCGATCCGCTATGCCGCAATGGTTAGCGGCATGACCTTCGCCCAAGCCGTCGTTGTGTTCCAGAAATACCTCGACAAGCAAACCGCTGGGCAAGATGCGCAGGGACAACTCCTCGATTTTCTGGGATGGGATGAGCCGCGCGAGGACGACTTTGCGCGGGATATCCGCATCGTCCTGGTCGCGGCCGATTTCGGTAAGGAACTGACGACCGCTGTTCTATGGTTGAACGAGCGCGACCTCGATATCCGCTGCGTGCGCATGAAGCCGTATGCCTACAGCGATCAGACACTCGTCGATGTCCAACAGATATTGCCGCTCCCCGAGGCCGAAGGATACATGGTTCGCTTCCGTGAGAAAGCCGCCACGGTCCGTGTTGCCGCGAGAGGCGGCGAGGATACCGGCTACTGGTTCATGAACACTGGCGACAGCGGTAACCCCACAGCCCGCTCGTGGGAGGCCTGCCGCAAGTACGGTTTTATGGCTGCGGGCGGTGGGAGGAAGTGGAGCGAACCTATGAAGCAGCTCAAGGTCGGCGACAAGCTGTTCGCCTACTTGAGTAGGCACGGTTATGTCGGCCTCGGCGAAGTCACCGCCGAAGCCAAGCCGTTCAACGAATTCGTTCCAGACGGGGAAACCAAAACGTTGCCGAACCTGCCGCTCACAGAAAATTGCGAAGAGGAGCGGACAACCGACCCCGAGAAAGTGTTTCTATGCGTCAAGGTCAAGTGGGCCAACCCGCTCGACCGCGGCGAAGCCGTGCTGAAGGACCGAGCGTATCGGGGAACGCTCAACAAAATCAGGCAGCCCGATCTCGTCGCGGAATTGCTCAAGACGTTCGACCCAGACAACGCACCGACATAACCGCAGCCACGAATAATCGGCGGGCGTCACTCAGCCGACCTAGTTAGCCCATCTCCCTTGCGGGGAGCCAAACCGTAGGCAGCCCTTTCGATCAAATAGTCAGCGGTATTCTAGCGCGCTACCCAGAGCACGTTGGGCGTGTCACGTGGGCCGTGCGCCGGGCTGTAACACCGCGCCGTAAGCCTCAAGTCGATTTCAGCTAGCGCCGCATCATCTCGCGGCCCATCGTCGTCTTGTTGCAGCTTACAAACCGCTCGGATGCGTGCCCACGCTTGCAAGGCTTGCAGTGCGACCGGGCTGCGCACAGCGCAGCAGCGCCCGGCTATTGCCACCGACCTAACGCAACAGATGGTGAAGATTGGATTCCCGGCTGCCTGAAAGTACTGTCTGAATGTCGGATAAAACCCCATGGGCAGTGAGATCGAGGAGCTGGTGAAGGAACTCTATGCGACGCCGCCAAATTTATATCCTAGCGCCGCAAGCGGGAGAGGGAGAAGATCAGAAATCCATCTCCAGGCAGTAGAGCCCGCCGATGTGGCGGTCGACCGTGTACACGATCTCGCGCTCGTCGACGAACACGTCATTGAGCTGGATCGTGCCGGTCGGCGCCCCGGTCGGCGCCGGCGGCACGAAGGTGGCGACAGCCTGGGGCTGATAAGGATTCGAAATATCGTAGGCGCGTAAGCCCCCGTTGAAGAATGTGCCGAGCACGATCTGATCGGACTGCCAGGCGGTCGGCAACGGCACGTTCTCGTGGATGTTGTGCGCGCCGAACCGCCCACGCGCCGCGTAGGCCTTGTGATCGGGCAGCGGGCAGGTCGCGATCGGAACGAGATTGGTCTCCTCGCGCGCATCGAGGATCCACACGAGCTTCGGCCAGTCCTTGGCGTTGTCCTCGGTGGATTCGTCGGTCACCAGCATCAGCCCGCGATCGAACAGCGGCACCACCGTATGCATGAAACCGGTATAGGGCGGCGAGTTGGTCCATTGCGAAATGCGCTTGGGGTTCGCCTTGTCGGAAATGTCGAGGACGAACATCCCGCCGTCGATATAGGCGAGGTAGCAGCGGTCCGGCCGCTGCGGATAGACGTTGCAATTGTGCGCGCGATAACCCTTGTCGAGCGGGTGGCGCGGCGGCGGCATGACGTTATCGCCCTGCTTGGTGCCGGGCATGTGCCAGCGCCCGATCTCGCGCGGCTTCGACGGGTTGCGCACGTCGATGCAGCGGTAGAACTGATCGTCCTGCGGATGCGTCGGCACGAAATCGGGCGCGCTCGACGCCGTGTGCACGAACTCGCCGTCGCAGAACCAGAGCTGATGCACGCCGCGCGAATGCGGTCCCGAGCAGTCGAAGAACGAGATCGATTTCGGATTTTCCGGCTTGGAAATGTCGAACAGCTCGAAGCCCGCGGGCTGCATGTTCTTTCGCTTGGTCTGATAGGCGACTGCCATCAGATTGCCGCAGGTTTCCAGCGAATTCGAACGCATGTCATTGTGGGTGAGATTGGTCTGGCACACGACCTTCGGCTTGCGCGGGTCTGACACGTCGACCGCAGTGAAATTCTTCGGCGCGCTCTCGTGCGCGAGCCAGAGGATGCGGCGGCCGTCGGGCGCGATCTGGATCGACATGCCTTCGCCCATTCCGCCGAAACCGTCGAGATAGTGGTGCGACAGCAGCTTGAAATTCCAGGTGACGACGCCATTGCCGCCGCCGCGCGGTGCGCTCCGCGTGGCAGGCTTGTTCGACGCCGACCGCACTGGCGATTTCTTCGGCGTTTTCTTGTTTGCTGAGGTTTTTTTTGCAGCCTTCTTCTTTGCGCCTTTCATAACTTGCTCCATTTGATTTGATTGTCAGTCCCGCGGATCGTGCATGATCCCGAAAAGTGGGAACCGGTTTTCGGGAAAGATCATGCGCAAATGGTTTAACCTGTTTTTTTGGGCGAGGCGAGGGGACTGCAATGCAAAAGGCCGGTGCTGACACACCGGCCTTTCAGGTTCGTTCGATTGCAGTCGGCCGTCAGGCCCCGGTCCGCGCCTTTTCCATGAAATCCGGCCGCAGCGCCTTGGACCAATCCGGAAGCGCCGCGATCTTCTTTTCCTTCAGCAGCACCTCGGCGTGGTGTTGCAGATAGGGATTGAGATCCTTCGGGAATCCGACATCCACGTCGACGCGGCCGAGCGCCTTGGCAAACGTATCCGGCGACATTTGGTAACCCTTTGACGTGAAGAACGAGTAGATCACGTCGGACACCTTCTTTGGGTTCTGCTTGAAGTCCTTTTCCACTGCGAGCCACGCCTTGAGGTAGGCGACCACGGTTTCGGGGCTTTTTTGCACGAAGTCGGGCGTGGCGGCCATGAACACCGGCACCTTGTCCACGCTCGAAAGGTCCATGAGGATATTTCCGATGCCGTCGGCTTCGGCGATGGCGTTGTAGGGCTCCACGTTGACCATGGCATCCACGGTCTTCGCCGACATCGCCGCAATCATGTTGTTCACATCCATGCGGACTTCCTGGTAGTCGCCTTTTTTCAGACCATGGGCCGGTCCGATCTGATCGACGAAAATATTGCCGATCGAGGAGCCGACCTGATTGGCGATTTTGAGTCCTTTAAGTTGCTCGAGCTTGGTGATGTTCAAATCCTTGCGTGCGACGACCGATGCCGTGCGCCCGACGCTTTCGATCACGGCAATAGCGACCAGCCCGCCCTTGTCATGGCCGATAAGGAATGACGGGCCGGCATAGGTGCCAAGGTCGACTTGCCGCGCCACCATCTGCTGCATGGTGAGATTGCCGGAGACGACGGCGAATTCCTCGAACTTGATGCCTTGCTTCTCCAGCGCGCCCGACTTCATGAGATAATAGGTCGGCATGCCCCAGATGTTGGTCTGGTAGCCCTGGCGGATCGTATCCAACGCAAACGCCGGCCGTGCCGATCCGGCGCCCATCACCAGCACGGTTGCGCCCGTGGCGGCGAGATAGTCGCGGCGAGTAATTTTGTGTCGTGTTCCCGTCATCACTCTTCTCCTTGTTGCGGCTCGATACCCCGCCATGAACTGGCTGATCACGAAATGGCTTTCTCCTGGCCAAGGTGGCCCAGGAGCTGCTTCTGATAGTCGAGAAACTCCACGCTCAGCGGATCGCGCGGCCGATTGAGCTTGATCGACATTTCGGTCTTCACCCGGCCGGGATGCGGTGTCATCACGATCACGCGGTCGGCAAGGTAGACCGCCTCCGCCACGTTATGCGTCACGTAGATCACGGTCTTGCGCGTCTCCCGCCACACATCCGCCAAGAGTCGCTGCATGTCGTCGCGCGTGAGCGCATCGAGCGCAGCGAACGGCTCGTCCATCAACAGCACGGACGGATTGTACGCAAGCGCCCGCGCAATGGCGACCCGTTGCTGCATTCCGCCCGAGAGATGGTGCGGATAGGATTGCACGAATTTGTCGAGCTTGACCAGCTTGAGCTGCCTGCGCGCGATTTCCTCGCGCTCCTCCCTGGGCATTCCCTTCATCTCCAAGCCGAAGGCGACATTCCCGAGCGCGGTTCGCCACGGAAATAGCTGGGCGAAATCCTGAAAAACAACGCCGCGATCCATGCCGCGCCCCTTCACGGCCTGTCCGCCGATGCGGATTTGGCCGCCGGTCGGTGTCAGAAATCCGGCGATGATATTGAGCAGCGTCGACTTGCCGCAGCCGGACGGACCGACGATGCAGAGAAATTCCGAGGCCTCGATGTTGAAGCTGACCCCTTGCACGCCCGGCACCTGGCCTGCGGGCGTGTCGTAGACCAGTGTGACGTCCTGCACTTCGATGTGGGGCATCGCTTCCTTGATCCTTCTAGTCGCGCACTCATAGACGCTATATCGTCGATGATCCAGCAGGCAGCGGACAAATCCCGCCGCGCGCCGCGCACCAGATCGCGAGTATCCCATGAGCATGATTTCGCAGCTACGAAAAATCCTTGCGGTCGCACTCTTGGCTTGTCTCGGCACGGCGCCGGTGCATGCGGAAAATTATCCGAGTAAGCACATCACTTTGCTCGTGGGCTATGCTCCCGGCGGAACAGGCGACATCGTCGGACGCCTGGTCGGCAACCGCCTGTCCGCCGTGCTCGGTCAAACCGTTGTGGTCGAGAACCGCGCGGGCGCGAGCGGCACGATTGCAGCTCAGGCCCTCGTCAATGCCGCGCCCGACGGCTACACGTTGATGGCCGCGCAGACGCCCGAGATCGCGATCAATCCTTATTTTCTCAAGAACGTCGCCTACGATCCGCTCAAGGACATGCAGCCGATCGCGCTCGCCGCCGCCGTGCCGCTTGCGCTCGTGGTGCCGGCCAAGGCGCCCTATTCGACCGTTCCCGACATGATCAAGGATTGGAAGTCGGGGCGCAGCGTGCCGTTCGCATCCGCGGGCACCGGCACGCCCGGGCATTTCGCCGGCGAGCTGCTCAAGCTCAAGACCAAAGGCAACCTCGTCCACGTGCCCTACAAGGGTGCGGCGCCCGCGCTGAACGATCTCGTCGGCGGCCATGTCGATTTTTATTTCCCCGGTTTTCCGGCCGCTATGCCGCTCATGAAATCCGGCTCGGTCAAATTGCTTGCGGTGTCATCCGCAAAGCGCACGATCGCCGCACCCGACATACCGACCGTCGCCGAATCCGCCAATATCCCGAATTTCAATTTCATTCTGTGGGTCGGCTTCTTCGCGCCGAAAGGCACGCCGCCGGAAGTCGTTTCGCGTCTCCACAGCGAGATCAACAAGATCATCATGGAACCGGAGACGAACAAGATCCTGCACGACAACGGCGCCGATGTGACCGCGCTGTCGGTCGATCAATTCTATGCTTTCATGAAATCGGAAGCGGCGAATTACCAGAAGATCATCAAGGACGCCAACCTGAAACCCGAATAGGCGGATGGCCATGGATCGACGGTTTGCCACATCCTTATTTGCTGTGAGCCTCTTTGCGCTCTCGACTTTGGCGCATGCGCAAAATTTTCCGACGCGCACGGTGAAATTCCTGGTGCCGTTTCCGCCCGGCGGCATCAACGACGTGCTGGCACGCATCGTCGCCGACAAATTGCAGGCAAAATGGGGCCAGCCGGTCGTGATCGAAAACAAGACCGGCGCCGGCGGCAACATCGGCGCCGAGATTGCCGCCAAAGCCGAACCCGATGGCTACACGTTGTTGGTTGCGCCGCCCGGCCCTCTTGCCGTCAATCAGACGCTCTACAAGCAGCTCTCCTACAAGCCGGAAGAGTTTGTGCCGATCAGCGGTATCGGCAAGGTTCCGAACCTGTTCATCGCGCGCAAGGAATTGCCGGTGAATTCGGTGAAGGAACTCATCGCCTACATCAAGCAGAATCCCGGCAAGGTGGTGTACGGCAGCCAGGGCAACGGCGCCACTCCGTACCTCACCGCCAACATGTTCATGACCATGACCGGCACGCAGATGGTGCACGTGCCGTATCGCGGCGAGACGCTGGTGCTGCAAGACATGCTTGGCGGCCACGTTGACCTGTTCTTCGGCAACGTTTCCGCGGCACTCGCGCTCTATCGCGACGGCAAGATCAAGGTGCTTGCGGTCACCGACGCCGCGCGCAGCCCGGCCATGCCCGACGTGCCGACCACGGCGGAAGCCGGCATGCCCGGATTGATTTCGGCGGGCTGGTTCGCCATGGTCGGCCCGCCGAAGCTTCCCGCGCCGCTCCAGAATGAAATTTCCAAGGCGACCGTGGACGTGCTCAAAATGCCGGACGTGCAGGCCAGGTTGCGCAACTTGTCCGTCGAGCCGCTGCCGATGACTCCGGCGCAGCTGGACGCCTACATCAAGGATGAGTCCCGTCGCTGGGGCGCCGTGATCAAGCAGATCGGCGTGGTGGTCGATTAGCGCGCACCGCCTGCGCTTTTATCACAGCGCGGGCCTCGCCGAGGATGCCGCTGTGCGCCGCGTCGCTTGCAGCGGCGCTTTTGCCAGCGTGTCGGATATGTGCTGCTGAAGCGTTTCGAGCGTCGCCCGCGACATCAGGAAGTGGAAGCCGTCCTCCTGACAGACGAAATCGACGCGCGCGTCACGGGGCTTCTTGGGGTTTATTTCGACGCTGACGGCGAGCAGATGAAATGTATGTCGACGCATGGTAGCACCTCTGACAATGACGTCGGCGAAGCCGATCGTGTTCAGATTTCCTTCGGGAACCGAATGATGAAATTGTCGCGGTTGGGCATTTTCACCTTCGGCAATGTCTGTGCGTTCATCACGTCCTTCTCGTCGATCAGTTTGTTGAGCGCGAAGATGTAGGCGGTGAGGGCATAGACTTCGTTGTTGGCAAGCGTGCGCGGCTGCGGCCACGGCATCGCGCGGCGGATGAAATCGAACACCGTCGTGGGATAGCCCCAGAAATTTGCAATGGTCTTCGTGGCTTCGATACGGTCGAGCGGCGGCCCGCCGACCAGCGAGCCGTTGTTGCCGCCCTTGGCGTTCTCGCCGTGGCAGGCCACGCATTTTTGCGCGTAGATGACGGCGCCTTCCGCGGCCGTGCCGTTGCCAGGCGGGAGATTGGTGCCGTCACCGAGGATGCTCAAATCCCACGCCGCGACGTCGGCCTCCGTGATCGGCTTGCCCAGGCGCGGGCTTTCGGCAAGGGCAAAACACGCGCCCAGCGCAAGCAGCAGGGCGGCTGCCGCGGTCTTCCTAAGCGTAGACATGTTTGACCTCCCCGTTGCCGGCGATGCCCCAGCTTGTGATGCCGTTGTAGTGCTGGCTCGGGAAACCGCCGACGCGCGGGATGGTCTTTGTCTGCCCGCGCGTGGCGACGATCTCGGCCCGCGTCGGCTGTACATTGCCGGCGTCGTCCCAGGCGCGGCTTTGCAGGATGGCGGGTCCGCCGTTCCAACGCCACGCCATGCGGAACCGCGTGAACGCCTTGCTCAGGACCGGCGCCTGCAGCGCAGCATGTCCCCAGCTCCTTCCCCCGTCCGCCGAGACCATGACCTTGGTGATCTTGCCGGTGCCGGAATAGGCGATGCCGGAGATTTCATAGAGCCCCGGTTCCTTCAGCGTCAGTCCCGGCGAGGGTTGCGTGATGAACGATTTGATCTCCTGCAGGAAGAAGAAGCGATACGCCTTGCCGTTCGGCAGAATGGGCGAGTACGTCCTGGTCTCGTAATAGCTCATGCCTGGCTGATTCACGATTTTCAGCCGCCGCAGATATTTGACCTGCGTATTGCCTTCGTATCCGGGCAGCAGGAGCCGCATCGGATAGCCGTTGCCCGGCATCAACCGCTCGCCGTTCTGGTAGAGCGCGATCATTGCGTCATCGAGCGCCTTCTTCACCGGAATGCTGCGGCTCAAGGCCGGCGCGTCGGCGCCCTCGGCGATCATCCATTTCGCCGTCTTGTCGCTGCCGGCTTCTTCCAACAGCACCGAGAGCTTGACGCCCGTCCATTCCGCGCAAGACACGAGACCGTGGAGATTCTGCACGTCGGTCTGCACCGGCTCCGGCGAGAACAAGAGCCCGCTGTTTCCGCCGCACTCCACGAAGGCCGTGCGCGTCACCATCGGATAGCGCGCGAGCGTATCGAGCGTGAACATCAGCGGCTGTTTCACCATGCCGTGGATCACGAGCTTGTGCTTGTCGGGATCGATCTCCGGATTGCCCTGATGCGAGATGGTGAAATGCAGGCCATTCGGCGTGATCGTGCCGTTGAGCATCTGATGCGGCGTGCGCGCATGCTGCGTGCGCGGTTCGCCCTTCGGATTGCTCAAGATCCGCACGACCTTCCTTTCGAATTTCGAAGGTTGCTGGTAGGGCGCGAGCACATCGCCTGGTTCCAGACTCCAAGGCTCTTCCTTGAGCGGCTCGGCTGCGGCGCCGGTCAAGGATGCCGCTCCGCCCGCCCCCATGGCGCCCGCAAGGGCAATGCCGCGTCCAAGCAGCGCACGTCGGTCGAGCAGGCCGTTGCCGGCGACAGGTTGAAATGCAGAAAGGTCGTCGCCGCGCTTGCGGCGCTTGAACAGACGCATGGTCGTCTCCCTGATCGGTCAGGCGTCTTTGTGCGCCCCCAATGGTGCGCTTGAGTGCGTGAATGAGTTTGCTCTTGCTGAGGGGCGCTTGTCGAGATGGCCGTCACGACTTCGCGTCGCCGGCATGAGCCTCAGCGCTGCGCATCGACCGCTGGATGACATGCGGGAGCCGTTGGCATCGCGCGCACCAGGGCAGGCGCTCCGCAGTGCGCGATCATCAGAGTTTTTTGATGCCGGCCTGTTCGATGATGCCTTTGAACATGCCGATTTCCTTGGTCACGCGCGCCCAGGCGTCTTTGGCGCCCTTCGGCCGCACCAAGAATCCGGCCTTGTAGAGCTTGTCTTTCATCTCCGGCGTGCCGAGGATCTTGAGCGTTTCCTTCTCCAGATAGTTCACCGCCTCGGGCGGGGTCTTCGCCGGTGCGAGCAGTACGGTGTCGGTGGCAAACACGAAGTCCTTGTAGCCGGCCTCCCCCATGGTCGGAACGTCCGGCATGTCGGGCCAGCGCGTTTCGCCGGTGACCGCTAGGCAGCGCAGCATGCCGGCCTTGATGTGCGGAGCCGCCGGCGGCAGCGACCCGGAACTCAATTGCGCAGTGCCGCTGAGCAGCGCTTGAATCGCGTCGCCGCCGCCCTTGAACACGACGTCCTCGAGCTTGGGGAGTTTTTCGCGCAGTTTGAGAACCTCGAGCTGAAGCTGCGGTGTGGTGCCGATCGGCGGCGTCGCGCAGTTGAACTTGTCCGGATTGGCCCTGGCGAGCGCGACGAATTCCTTCATCGTCTTCGCCGGCAGATCGGACTTGACCACAAAAGTGTTGGGAGAGGTCGCCAGCTCGCTGACGCCAACGAAGTCCTTCAGCGGATCATAGGGGATCTTGTTGTAAAGGGTGGCATTGACCGAATAGGCGTTGGTCGCGAGCAGGATCGTGTAGCCGTCGCCGGCCGATTGCGCGACATTTCCCATTCCGATATTGCCGCCCGCCCCGCCGATATTCTCAATGATGAAAGTTTTTCCGGTCGATTGCTGAAGCGCCGCTGTGATCATGCGGCCGACGATGTCTGACGGGCCGCCCGGCGTATTGGCCACCACGACCTTCACCGGCCGGTCCGGATAGGCGGCATAGGCCGAGCGAATGCTCAGGAAGGCCGGCGCCGCTGCGCCGGCCGCGATCGCGCCGGCGCCCTTGATGATGTTGCGTCGTGACAGTGCAGAATGTGCCGTGAATTTTTTCATCGCCCCACCGAAATTTTTCGACATCGCATTGGCATTGGCGCCTGTGACAACAGCGAGAATAAGCTTCCGCGACCACTGTCGCAATGGCGATGCGTCACAGTTTCGCAGCCAGCGCCGATGACAAACCTGTTCAACTCTTCGCCGACCGCACCATGCCCCAGCGTTGCACGGTTGCCTTTTCGATCGAGCCGAACACCAGCCGTTCGAACACGAATCCGATTCCCCCGATCACCGCAAGCGAGGCGAGCATCAGATCCGCGTTCAAAAATTCCTTGGCGTCGAAGATCACCCAGCCCAATCCCCAGTCCGACGCAGCGAGGAATTCCGCCCCGATCACGGCAATCCAAGCGCGCAAAAACGCCTGCCGTACGCCGGTGATGATGAAGGGCGAAGCGCCCGGCACGATCACTTTCCAGAACAGCGCATGCTCATCGGCGCCCATCGCGCCGGCCGCGCGCAGCCACAGCGGGTTGACCGCGCGCACGCCCGACCAGGTATTGAGCAGCATCGGAAACAGCGCCGCATAGAACACGACCAGGATCGCCACTGTATTGCCGAGCCCGAACCACAGGATGAACACCGGCACCCAGGCGAGCGACGGGATCGGCATCAGCGCGCTTGCCAGCGGCAGCACGAAATTCTCCACCAGCTTGAAGCGCCCCATCAAAATCCCGAGCGGCAATCCGACCACCACAGCGAGCGCCATTCCCACCAGCACGCGATAGAGCGTGGCGGCCGCGTGCCAGAGCATGGTGCCATCGACCAGCGCGTCGATCAGCGTGCGCCCGACCTTGGGCAGCGTCGGCATCAGCACTGGCGGGAAGTAGCCCGTGCGTGCAATCACCTCATACAGCAACGCTGCGCACACGAGTGTGATGGTCGCGCGCACGGCCGATCGCGTGCGGTCGCGCGTCCCTTTCGTGCCGGGCAGGTCGATTGCCGTCATGACGCGATCATCCCCCAGCGCACGACCGTGAATTTTTCCAGCCGCTGGAACACCAATTTCTCCAAGCTAAGCCCGAGCACTCCGATGACTACGACGCCGGCCAGCATCACGTCGGTATTGAGAAATTCGCGCGCGCCGAAAATCATCCAGCCGAGCCCCCACGGCACCGCTGCGAGCATTTCGATGCCGACCAGAATGCGCCACGCTTGCGCGAGCCCAAGTCGAAGCCCGGTCAGGATATAGGGCAGGGCGCCAGGCAGGATCACCTTGACGAACAGCCGCCGGTCGTCTGCGCCCATGGCCTGGGCCGATCGCACCCAGATCTCCTTCACCGCCTTCACGCCGGTCCAGGTGTTGAAGATGACCGGGAAAGCCGAGACGAATCCGACCAGCAGCACCGCGGATTTGTTACCGAGCCCGAACCACAGAAGGAACAGCGGCGCATAGGCGAGACCGGGGATCGGCGCGCCGATGCTCACCAGCGGCAGGATGATGTCCTCGGCGCGCCGCCAGCGTCCCATGGCGATGCCCAGCACCACCCCGACGATCGCGGCGAGGGCAAACCCGAACAGCAAGCGGATGATGGTGTCGAGCGCGTGGTGCGGCAGAATGCCGGCAATGGTAAGTCGCACGAAAGTCGCGGCCACGTCTTCCAGCGTTGGAAACAGCCGAGGCGGAAACACGCCGGCGCGCGCCGTGATCTCCCACAGCCCGAACACCACGACGAACGGAACGAGGTTGCGCAGCACGATCCGCCAGCGCGCATTTTCCGGTGCGGTCGGCGATGAGGCGGCGAGCGCGCCCGGGTTTGCGACAACGTCGGACATCTCGATCCTTGCGGTGGGCAAGAATGGGCAGAATAGAGTGATCCGCCTTCGCCCCACAAGACAAACCTGCCATGCGGGCAGAAGGCTGGCGCGGATTTGATTCATGTTGCCGCGCACCCGCCTGCGACGTTAAGAACATCGGCAAAACGGGGAGGACTCAAATGTATCGTGCGACCAAAGACATCATTTTGCCGACGACCATCACCGGCTCGCTGCCGCGCCCGAGCTGGTACACGGAAAATCTCGGCACGCGCCATTTCCTCGAAGCGATGGTCAGCCGACGCTTCCGCGAACAGTACGAAGACGCCATCACGTGCTTCATCCGCGATCAGGAGCTGGCCGGCCTCGATATCGTCACCGACGGCGATGCCCATTTCGACGACGATGTCGGCGGGCAAAGCTGGACCGCCTATCCGCCGAACCACATGACCGGCCTCACCGTCGGCCATCCGGTGCCGACGCCGGCCGGCCGCGGCGGCCTGTGGTTTCCGCGCGGGCATATTCTGCATGACTATCTGGAATCGCGCGTGATGCCGGTGGTCACCGGCCCGATCGGCCGCGGCAACCTGCAATACACCGCGATGTGGAAGGCGGCGCAGCGCATCACCGAGAAGCCGGTGAAATGGGGTTCGGTCTCGGCGGAAATCGTCGCCTTCGCCTTGCAGGACCGCCACTACAAGAGCGTGCCCGACCGCATGTTCGCCATCGCCGACGCCTTCAACGAGGAATATCACGAACTCGCCAACGCCGGCTGTCCCGTCATTCAAATCGAAGAGCCGCAGATCCATCTGCTCGCGGTGCGCAACATTGTTGATGCCGTCATCAATCCCAAGCTGATGGTCGAAGTGTTCAACCGCACCGTCAAAGGCCTGCGCGCCAAGACGGAAATCTGGGCGCACTCCTGCTGGGGCAATCCGTCGGCGCAACGCATGTTCGGCACCGTGCAGACCTACAAGCCCGCGCTCGAGGCCTACAACACGGTCGATGCCGACGTGATCACGTTCGAGTCGTCGGCCTCCGGCGGCATCGATCTCGAAGCCATCGGCAAGACCATCACCAACAAGAAAATCTGCATCGGCGTGATCGACCATCACACGCTGCAGGTCGAGCGGGCGGAGGACGTCGCGGCTTCCATCCGTGCCGCGCTCAAGCACATTCCGGCCGAGCGCCTGGTGATCTCCACCGACTGCGGCATGGGCCGCGAAGGCATGAGCCGCCGCCACGCTTTCTATAAGGCCGTGGCGATCACGCTCGGCACCAACATCGTGCGGAAAGAGCTCGGCGTGCCTGAAGCCCGCATCCCCGCAGCCGACGAGCGCTATTCGCTGGTGGTGCCGGCAAAGTGACCGCGCAGCGGTCATCACCGGGCCGCGCCGAAGGCGTGAGTCCCGGTGATCCCGATGAGGTTGGCATCGTGCTCGCCTAAGCGAGATGGCCGGGACAAGCCCGGCCATGACAATCCGGTGGGTCTTTGCATAAGATCACACCATGAACCTCTCCTCCCTCTTGCTCGAACGCGAAGCTGCCGGCAAACCGGTCACCGTCGGCCTGATCGGCGCGGGAAAATTCGGCACCATGTTCCTCGCCCAGGCGCGCCTGACGCGCGGCCTGCATGTGGTCGCCGTCGCCGATCTCAATGTCGCGCGCGCGCGGAGCCAGTTGCAGAGCGCCGGTTGGCCGGCCGCGCAATATGTTGCGTCGTCGTTCGGCGACGCGCTGACGCGACGCACCACGCATGTGACGCCCGACGCCGAAGCGCTGATCGCGTTTCCGGACATCGAGGTCATCGTCGAGGCGACCGGCATCCCGGAGGCCGGCATCAGGCACGCGCTCAAGACCATCGCGCACGGCAAGCATATCGTCATGGTCAATGTCGAGGCGGATGCGCTCGCCGGCCCCTTGCTTGCGCGCAAGGCCAAAGCGGCGGGCGTGGTCTACAGCCTCGCCTGGGGCGACCAGCCGGCGCTGATCTGCGAGCACGTCGACTGGGCGCGCGCGGCCGGCTTCAAGGTGATCGCCGCCGGCAAGGGCACGCGCTACGAGCCGCACTACCACCAATCCAATCCCGACAACGTCTGGGATATTCTCGACAAGTACCTGAACATCACCGACCGCCAATCGATCAATCCGAAAATGTTCAACAGTTTTGTCGACGGCACCAAGTCCGGCATCGAGATGACGGCGGTATGCAACGCCACCGGGTTGGTGCCGCAAAGCGAGGGCCTGAGCTTCCCGCCCGCGACCCGCTTTGAGCTTGCCGATGTGTGCAAGCCGAAAAACGCCGGCGGCGTGCTGGAAAAGGAGGGCGTCACGGAAGTCACATCCTCCGTCTACCGCGACGGCCGCGACGTGCCGCATCATCTCGCGCTCGGCACCTATGTG
The DNA here is from genome assembly GCA_035501735.1 of Xanthobacteraceae bacterium. Lineage (GTDB taxonomy): Bacteria > Pseudomonadota > Alphaproteobacteria > Rhizobiales > Xanthobacteraceae > PNAI01. The sequence goes on from DATJVR010000086.1 coordinate 107,856, forward strand.
GTGTTCGAGGGCGAGACCGAATACGCCCGCCGCTGCTTCAAGGAATACGCCATGCTGCCGGACAAGAGCGGGCGCTATGCCGCGCTCTACCGGCCGATCCACATGATCGGGCTCGAGCTCGGCATTTCGGTCGCGAGCGCCGCGCTGCGCAAGGAGCCGACCGGCGCGCCCTCGGGTTTCCGCTCCGACGTCGTCGCCACCGCCAAGAAGAATCTCAAAGCCGGCGAGATGCTCGACGGCGAAGGCGGCTTCTGCGTCTGGGGCAAGCAGACGCCGGCGCAAGTATCGCTCGATGCAGGCTATCTGCCGCTCGGGCTTGCCCAGAACGTCAAGCTCAAACGCGACATCAAGAGCGGCGAATGCCTGAAATGGTCCGATGTCGCCTACGATCCGAACGACAGCGCCGTCACAGTGCGTCGCGAGATGGAGGCTGCCTTCGGCCGGCAGAATGTCGCGGTCGCCCTCACGTGAGCGTGATGGCCGCTCTGCCTTATCATCCGGCACTGCCGCCGTCACGCACGCACCGGCAAGCAGTACCGGGTACTCAACGGCTTCATGATCGGTAATGTAATTGTAGTCCGAAGGCCGGATTATTTCAGAGCGTCCCGCAATCTCATGACCTGTCGAGCGAACGGCACAAAAAGTTGAAGCGATATGAAAGCTTGGTCGCGTGTCGGCGGCTTGGCACCCGTTGGATTGCCCGCATCGTTTCGAGCGATACGCAACACAGATTGGATCGCGCTCAAGTTCGTATCCAGGTCTTCGGTGGCGGCCTTTGGCAATGACGCCACGATTGGCTTTAACAGGTCGTGAAATTTGGTGATCTTCTCGCGGATGAATTTGAGCTTTTGAACGGGTGCAAACCGCACCCCATGCGTCGAATTCGCGCAGGCAACATCAATAAGCCGCAAGAATTCAGCTTCGGCCGCCACGCCTAACATCACGCATGAAGAAAGCAGACAGTCGGCATAAAAGGCTGCGACCGCTTCGTCGAGATACAGCAAGGCCTCTTGCGAGATGTCGGGAACCTCGGCCTTCACCAACTTCAAAAACGAAGTCGTATCGTGAAAGCGATAAGGACTCGATGTATTCAGCACCTCTTTTCCAAACCGGCTGAGCCGCATCCAGGGCCAGCCCGGATTGTTATCGTTGATCCCGAGCGTGATGATGCCTTGCCTGAATAAGTCCCACACAATCTCAAGAATGAGCATACGGTCATTCGGATGCAGTTGGCTCTGCGCTCCTGGGTACATCACTCCACCGGGTAAGGCCGGAGGACGATATCGCCTTGTGAGCGCACGCGCTGTCTGCTCGACCACGAGGGAAAATTGATTTACGTCGTTCGGTGAGCTAGTGCGAAAGACTTCAATCATAGTCTCGCGAATTTCTTCGTAGCTATGCTGTGGGGCGCTCCAATTGCTCATTATCGACTACTCACTTGATCGCACGACCTGTCAGCACGCCAGCAAAATATTTCACGATGTCAGTAAGGGGCACTCCGCAAAAATGCAGGAAAGAAACCGCACCGCAAAAGAGGGTCGCGTTGTACGTGCGATCAATTACCTCAACGCTCTTCAAATCAAACCATTCCACGATTTTTGCCTTGATGGCATCGGCGATTTTCGCCGCCGAGCCAGCAAGAATTCTTTGCTGCTCACGGTCACTGGTCGCAGCGAGACGATTCAATGCGTCTATCAGCTTGGTGAGGCCATCCGCGAGGCTTTCCAAGAAATCGAGATACTCAGAGTCGTTCGACCCACGGTCTTTTTGCTGCTCGATCTCAGCGTTGACAGCTGCAAGCAGCGCGGCTGCTGCGTCACGGAGCGCGGCTGGTTCCTCCGAAATTCTGTCTACGAGAACCAATCGGACGGGCCTCGATACCGTTGCCTCGGCAGAAAGAGTGTCCGCTGCTTCCGTTGCCGACATCGAAGCTGTGACTGGACTAGCCGTCTCAACCGTGCTCGTCCTCGCAGCCTCAGGCGTAGGCTCAAAAAAAACGGCGTCCGTTTCCTCGAAGCTATCGGCGAGAACCGGCGTGTTGATTACAGTGGTAGGCGCGACTGTGGCAGGCTTCGTTCCTCCACCCCATGAGTCGCCCCACGCCGAGCTCCAAGGTCTGCGCTGCGGCGTCGGACCACCAGCGATGGGGCCGCTTCCGATGGGACTGCCTCCAATGGCTCCGCCGTCATTTGTCGTGCGCTGTGTAGCAGGACCACCAGAGGGATTTTCCGGCATTGCGAGCAGCAAGTATGGCTTGAAATCTCGACTCTGATGGATCGCGAGAATTTGGGTCCGCTCTAGAGGCGGTCCGGTGTCGCGATGAATCATCGCGGCCATTCGTTGTATGTGTCCGAACCGCTCCGCGACGATGCGCACTGCCTGCCACAACTTATATTTTGCCATTGCGCCGGTGCCAGCGTCGAAGCACCGCCAACATCAGGCGGCGCTTGCAGTGTCACGATTTCTTCGTAGTCAAAGTCGCCGCTTCTTGAACTTCCGGCGACGTTGATCTTAATTGGAAGTTGCGCATTTACTTTGCCCGTTACAATGTCGATCCCGTGATTTGAAATTGTGCCGTAACCCAGGCCGCCAATCGTCGCTGTGCGATCCACCATGCGGCGTTGCTCCATTCGACTTAGCAAACTTTGGAGCACGTTCTCTGCAACATCTGGAAACTGCGGCTTCAGCACCTTATCAAGGTCGGCCACGCTGTCGTGACGATGCTCGTAGAGTATTTCGAGCATCCGAGCGGTGATTTCATCATCGGTCATGGCGACGCCCCTCGTGCGGACACAGTGCGGACACGGCGCAGTGCTCAAAAAATCAAAGAATCTACCTGCACCGAAATCATTGAAAATATGGTGCCCCTGGCCTGAGTCGAACAGGCACGATGTTGCCACCACCAGATTTTGAGTCTGGCGCGTCTACCAATTCCGCCACAGGGGCATAGCTCTAATCTGGCGTACCGACCGGATTCGGTCAACGCCCGCATGCTGCCGAATTTGCAAGGTCATAGGCTATCGACAGCCTTCGCACGCGGCGCTATGCCGAGGCAGGAAGGGAACAAGAGCAAGCCATGTTTGCGGATCGCCGCATGATTGACCCGCGTGAACCCACCATGACGGCGGCGGTGATCATCGCAATTGGAGGCGCCGCCACGCTGCTCGGCGCCTGGTTCTTTCAATATGCCGTCGGCCTTTGGCCCTGTCCGCTCTGCCTGGAGCAGCGCGTGGTCTATTACTTCGCGATACCGCTCGCCACGATGGTCATGCTGGGCGTCTCCTACGGTGCGACGCCTAAAGTTCTCACTCTGGCTTTGTTCGCGATCGCCGTCGGCATGCTGTGGAACGCCGGCCTCGGCGTCTATCATTCCGGCATCGAGTGGAAATTGTGGGTCGGGCCGCCGGAATGCTCGGGCACCGGCACATTCGGCAGCATCCAGGATCTGCAAAACCGCCTCCGCAATACCAGCATCCTGCGTTGCGACGAGGCGCAATGGCGTTTCCTCGGCCTGTCGCTGGCCGGTTACAACGCCCTGATTTCGTTCGGGCTTGCCGTGGTGGCGATGTGGGGCGCGCTGGCCAAGCGGCCGAACTCTCAAGGATCGAGTTCGGTGTCCCAGTAGAGATAATCGAGCCAGCTCTCGTGCAGATAATTCGGCGGGAACAGCCGGCCGTTGCGGTGCAGGTGCGACACGCTCGGCTGGAACGGCATCTGCGAAGGCCACATGCCCGCCTCTGACGGCGTCTTGCTGCCCTTCTTCAGATTGCAGATCGAGCACGCCGCCACCACGTTGACCCATGTGGTGTGACCGCCGCGCGAGCGCGGCAGCAGATGATCGAACGTCAAATCATCCCGGGACCCGCAAAACTGGCAGCAGAATTTGTCGCGCAGGAATACATTGAACCGCGTGAACGCCGGATGCGTCGAAGGCCGAACGAAGGTCTTGAGCGACACCACGCTCGGCAGTTTCATTTCCAGGCTCGGGCTGTGCACGGCCTTGTCGTATTCCTCGACGATGTTCACCCGCTCGAGAAACACCGCCTTGATCGCGTCCTGCCACGACCACAGCGACAGCGGGTAGTAGCTCAGCGGGCGGAAATCCGCGTTGAGCACCAGGGCCGGCCAGCCGCCAGGAGATACATGCACGTTCACAGCGAGGTCCTCCGATCACCCCTTCAGCATGAGTCTATGGAGAAGGATGACCGGAATATGAAGCGCGTGGCAAGGCCTATTCGCAGGGTAAATTAGGTCCGAATCCCAAACCTGCGCATGAGAAATTCCCCGCCGTGCCGCAGTCCCTCGGCATCGATTCCGTGTCCGATTCCCGCCGACAGGTGCCATTCCACCGGCACTTCCAGCGCGGCCAGCGTCTCGGTGGCGTGAAACAGCGCCTGCGGCGGTATGAGATCGTCGCTGTCGCCATGCACCAGCAGCACCGGCGGCCGCGATCGGATGTCTTTGGCGACTGATTCGGCCGCCCCATTGTTCGGCAGCGCGAACAGGCCCGAATAGCCGACGATCGCCGCGGGCGCGTCGGCACGGCGCAAACCGACATGCAAGGCCATCATGGTGCCCTGGCTGAAGCCGACCAGTGCGAGCGCCGAAGGCGGAAGCTTGTGCCGCGCCAGTTCCGCGTCGAGGAAGCGATTGAGCGTGGGCGCCGCCTTGTTGACGCCGGTCCAGCGCTCTTCCGGATTACGAAAGGTCAGCTCGAACCATTGCCGGCCCATGGGCGCTTGCCCGCAAGGTTCGGGCGCATGCGGCGACACGAAGGCCGTCTCCGGCAACATCTCCTGCCAGGCGCGGCCGATCTCGATCAGGTCGTTGCCGTCGGCCCCGTAGCCGTGGAGGAACACGACGAGCCGTCGCGCCACGCCGCTGCGTGGCGCCAGGCGCGGGCCGTCGATCTCAGCGGCCACGCCCGCCTCCGTTGGCCTTGCGCTTCATCGCTTTCGGTCGCGTTTTGGATGGCACTTTGGATTGCACTTTGGATTGCATCGGCGCGCCTTCGCGCTGCTTGATGGCCCGGTAATAGTTCCACAGCAGATGCGCCGCGACCCCGCGCCACGGCCGCCAGGCTTCCGCGAGTTTCGTCATCTGCTTCGCGTCCGGTCGCCGCTGCAATCCAAACGCGATTCGCATGGCCTCCTGCAAGGCGAGATCGCTGGCCGGCCACGCGTCCGCATGGCCAAGGCAGAACAAGAGATAAATGTCGGCCGTCCACGGCCCGATGCCGTGCAGTTTGATCAACGCGGCATGCGCATCGTCGGCGGGAAGACCGGCGACCGCATCGAAATCAATCTCGCCTTTGGCGATGGCCGTGCCGATTGCCTTCAGCGTTTTGATCTTCGGCTTCGACAGACCGATCCGCGCGAGTTTGCTCGCGCGGGCCAGCCGGACGGCATCATGGTGAAAAGGATCGAACGCGCCCGAGAGCCGCCCCCAGATCGCGGCTGCACTGGCCGTGGAGAGCTGTTGCGAGCAGATGATCGCGGCGAGGCCGGGAAATCCGGCCGGCCGGCGGCGCAGCTTCGGCATGCCCGCTTTGGCGAGCATGTCCGCGAGCCGCGGATCGCGCGCCACCAGCGCGGTCATGCCGGCGTCGAGATCCGCGTCGGTGTGGATGAATGAGGTCATGCGACCAGAATTACAATACGGGCCTTGATCGGTACTGCGGACATTTCAATTGCTTATCGTAGCATTCCCTGTGTATCGGCATTTTACGAAGGACTCCAGCATGAACCGGAAAGCGCAACTGTCGTCGCCCGTGCAATGATCAGTCCCGTATTCCGCTTCGCGCCCAGCCCGAACGGCTATTTGCACCTCGGCCATGCGTTCTCGGCGCTCCTCAATGCCGACATGGCGAGGTCAGCTGGCGGCCGGCTGCTGTTGCGCATCGAGGACATTGACGCCACCCGTTGCCGGCCGGAATTCGAAGCCGCGATCTATGAGGACCTTGCATGGCTGGGGCTCGCCTGGGAGCAGCCGGTGCGGCGGCAGTCGGAGCATCTCGATGCATACCAAGCCGCACTCGCGAAACTCGACGCGCGGGGGTTTGCCTTTCCGAGCTTCGAGAGCCGGGCCGAGATCGCGCGCCTGATTGCCGATCGCGAATCGCATGCGCGCTGGCCGCGCGATCCGGACGGAACGCCGCTTTATCCTGGCTCCGCTCACCAAATGACTCCCGACGAACGCGCCGCGCGCTTCGCGGCTCGTGAGCCCTATGCCATCCGTCTCGATATGGCGCGCGCGAGCGATTGGGCAGGACCGCTGCGTTGGTCCGACACCGGCGCCGGTCCAGCGGGCGAGCACGGCGAGATCGCGGCCGAACCCGAGGCCTGGGGTGATGTGGTGCTGGCGCGCAAGGAGATGCCGACGAGCTACCATCTCTCGGTGGTGGTCGATGACGCACTGCAGGGCATCACACACGTGGTGAGGGGGAATGATCTGTTTTGGTCGACCAGCGTGCATCGCCTTTTGCAGGCGCTGCTTGGCCTGCCCGCGCCGACCTATCACCATCACCGCTTGATACTCGATCACGACGGCAAGAAGCTTTCGAAGTCGACAAGCGCAACGGCCTTGCGCGAACTGCGCGCGCGCGGAGTCTCGCCGGCCGAGATCCGCCGGATGGTTGGTCTGTAGCCGATTGCCCGCTCATGCGGACGGCTTGCGCGCCTCTCGGATTGCGGCGTTGAGTTCGCCGCCAAAGATGAAGATCGATGCCGTGAGGTAAAGGAACACGAGCGCGATCATCGCCGAGGCAAGGCCGGCGTAATAGGTGACATAACTCGAGGCGAATGCCGCCAGGTAACGCCCGAAAACCTCGCCGGCCACCATCCAGCCGATCAGTGTGAAAAGAACGCCCGGCAGGATATCGATCATGGTGCGGTGTCCGGCCGGCAAGAATTTATGCACGAAAATGAGCGCGAAAATCAGCACGATCGACGCAACGGCGATGCGCAGAAAACTGACCAGGGGTGAAAACGGCGCCAGCCATGCGACGTATCGCACGGCGGTTGCAAAGATGAGCGGGCCGAGCACGACCAGGAACGCCATCGCCAGCAAGGCGACAGCGCCCAAGATCACGTAAGAGATGGATTCGAGTTGCAGCTTCCACCAGCTGCGCGGTTCCGTGCCGTTATAGGCGCGGTTCAGCCCGATCCGCACGCTCTCAATGCCGCTCGACGAGAAGTAGACCGCCAGCACCACGCCGATCGTGAGCAAATCGCCGCGCGCCGTCGTCAGGACGTCATGCATTTGCGTTGCGATTGGCTGCGCCACTTCCGCCGGCCAAGCTTCGATCAGGATGCGCGCGACCTCATCGGCGAGGTTCTTTGATCCGATAAAGCCGGCGATGGCGGTCACCAGGATCAAGAACGGGAATAAAGACATCAGCGTCGACAGCGCGATGTGGCTCGCGATCGCCCAGCCGTAGTTGGCATTGAAGCGGCGATAGGCGTCGCGCGCGAGCAGGTAAGATTGAACAAACATGCTGACGACGTCCTTCGGCGGCTAGGACGATTTGCGCCTAACTTAAGCCGCCTGCACCTCGGCAAGGAAGTGGCGCACCTCTACGTCAAGATTTTCCGCTTCCACCGCGAGGGTATCCGCCAGCGCCTTGACGTCGGCCGCCGTCAATCGCGCGTCCGCGGATGCGCCCGCGACCCTGCTCATCGACTGCGCACCGTTCTGCGCTTCAAGCGAGGCGCGGTTGACGCCGTCCGCGATCGTCGACACCGCCTTGTTCTGCTCTTCCACCGTCACCGCGACCGCCGCGGCGATCATCGACATATCCTTGATGATGCCGTTGACCTGCTCGATCGCCTGCGTGGCATCGGCTGCAGCCGACTGTATGGCGCCGATCTGCTGGGCAATTTCCTCGGTGGCCTTGCCGGTTTGCCCGGCGAGTGATTTCACCTCCGCCGCGACCACGGCGAAGCCGCGTCCCGCCTCGCCGGCGCGGGCGGCCTCGATCGTTGCGTTGAGCGCCAGCAGGTTGGTCTGCTCGGCAATCGCCTGGATCAGGCCTATGACCTCGCCGATGCGGCTTGCCGCCTCACTGAGCTCCGTCATCGTATCAGTGGTCCGCCGCGCCTCGGACACCGCTCGGTTGGCCACATCGGTCGATTTCGAGGCCTGGCTCGCGATTTCCCCGATCGAGGATGCCAGCTCTTCGACCGAGCCTGCGGCTGCTGTGACGTTCTGCGAAGCTGCACCGACCCGATTCTCGGCGGTCGTGGCTTCCGCCGATACGGCATCGGCCGCGCTGTTGAGCTTGGTCGAAGTGGTTTCCAGGCGATGCGCCGCCTCGCGTACCTTGGCCAGCGTTTGATCGACCGATTGCTCAAACCGCGCGATCATCGAAGCGATCGATTCGCTGCGCCGTTCACGCGCGCTGTTGGTTTCATCTTGCGTCGCCGCCAAATGCGCACGCTCGATGATGCTGTCTCGGAACACGATCACCGAGCGCGCCATGGCGGCGATCTCGTCAGTACCGCCCGTGGCCGGAATTTTTGCCGAAGTGTCGCCGTCGGCCAGCCGTTTCATCACGCGCGCGAGTCCATCGACCGGCTTGGTGATGCTGCGGCCAATCAGCCAGCTGAACCCAAGCCCGATGCCGACGGCCGCGAATCCGACCAGCGTGATGATCAGTTTGGTGCGCGTCCGCGAATGCGCGAGCGCGGCGCTTGCGGCAAGTTCCCCATCACGCGTTGAGGCGATGATGGCGTTCGCCGCCGGCATGATATTCTGCGTGTCGGAATCGATGACAGCGATGTAGGGGCTGATGTTATTCATACTTTGCGCCCATTTGGTGAAAGTCTGGGCGTATGTCGTCACCATGTCACCGATCTGCTCCTTCAAGATCGATGCGCCGACAATCTCATCCAACACGCGCTTGAAATTACCGTACTCGGCGAGGAACAATTGTTCCCCGAAATCCGTGCGATTGACCCTAAATTCGCTCTCGTAACGGCGCATGGTTACAAGCGAAATCATGAGTTTCTGAGAGTCGGATTCCTTCAGCCACGACATGTCTTCATGGATGATCCGTTCGACCGCCAGCGCGGAATCGCGCATCGAGCGGCGAATGCCTTCATCGTCTGTGAAGCCGAGTTCTTCCTGCGCCTGGGTCAAGATTTCAAAATTTTTCTTCACTGTTTCTACGCGCGTGCGCAGCCCCGATATCTTGTTCTGTTCCGCCGCTGGCAATGCGCGCTCGATCGACACCAGCGTCATGTTCGCCCGCTTGTAGCTGTCGTCGAAAGCCTGGATACGGTCCGCGTTCGGCGATGTGGCGAAGTCCCGCGCGCCGATACGCATGGCGGTAACCGCGTCCTTGAATTCTTGTCCGGCGTCGGCGAGTGACGAGGCTTGCTTCACGCTGTGGAATGCGTCGGCCACTTCGGTTTCGCCGATGGTGAAGACGATGCCGTTGGCGACAAATCCAATGACAGGAATGATAGCCAGCGCGATGATGCGAAAGCGGACGGAGAAACGGGTGACCAGCCGAAATAAAGACATACCTTACGGCCCCACAGACGTTCGGATGCCCGGCAGTGTCATTCGCTGCGCCATGCGGAAATCAACAATTTGCATTGCAGAAACAAAGCTTAAAATGGTTAACAATTCAGCAAATCAGCACAGCTGAACGCTGTAGAATATTATGAATACACGCAATCCAATCGGTGAATTCGGCATTCCGGCAATAGGCCCCGCCGCGATCCCGCCCAATGGCCTTTGTGCAGTGCACACGATATCAGTTCCATCCTCATGCCCGGAGCCTCGGAATGTCCCTTGCTGGGCGAGATAATCCCGCCCCGATTCCCTCGGTCGAGATGGCGCGTGAGGCCACCGCGTCGTCCGAGGCCATTCTGGCGTTTGCGATCGCCAACGTGCGGCCGCGGGTGATCCGCGACGACCACATCGACAGCCGGCTCTTCGACAAGGAGCAGCGCGCGACCCATGGGCTTGCGTGGCTCGCGACCTATGTCGAGTCGGTGCGCCAGCTGGCAGCATACGCCGAGCGCCTGGATGCGGCCGGACAGTTTACCGAACTTGAGGAACTCATCGTTCGCGTCGGCCTTGGCGAATATCTCTCCCAGATCGTGGGCGGCATTGCGATGAGCCAGGGCGAGATCGTCCGGCCCGCCGATCTCGGTCTTGATCCGGTGGCGATCGCCGCACGCCTCTCCCCGCGCGTCGAAGCCCTGATCGCCACCGGCAACAGCGCAGCTCATCGCGCCCGCCTGGTCGAGCTGATGGGTAAGCAGCCCGATGCAGCCATCGGCACGAGCGGCCTCGACGATGCGCTCGAAGCCATCCGCACCGAGATCCGCAAATTCACCGTCAGCAAAGTCGTTCCGCAAGCACAGCACTGGCACCGCGCGAACGCCTACATCCCGCTCGCCGTCATTGCGCAGATGGCCGACCTCGGCGTGTTCCGCCTGACCGTTCCGGCCGAATTCAGCGGCATGGGGCTCGGCAAGGAAGCCATGTGCGTCGTGTCGGAGGAACTCTCGCGCGGTTATATCGGGGTCGGCTCGCTCGGTACCCGCTCGGAAATTGCCGCCGAGCTGATCCTCGCCAACGGTACGGAAACGCAGAAACGCCGCTGGCTGCCCAAAATCGCCTCCGGCGAAATCATCCCGACGGCGGTCTTCACCGAGCCGAACGTCGGCTCCGACTTGGCCGCGGTGCGTACCCGTGCGGCCCGGCAGGGCAATTTTTACAAGGTCTACGGTAACAAGACCTGGATCACCCATGCCGCGCGCGCCGATCTGATGACGCTGCTGGTGCGCACCAATCCGCAGGAGCCGGGCCATCGTGGGCTTTCCATGCTGCTCGCCGAAAAGCCGCGCGGCAATGACGGCAATCCTTTCCCCGTGCGCGGCATGTCTGGCACCGAGATCGAGGTCATCGGCTATCGCGGCATGAAGGAATTCGAGATCGCCTTCGACGGTTTTGAAGTCGCCGCCGAAAATCTGCTTGGCGGGGTCGAGGGTCTCGGCTTCAAGCAGCTGATGCAGACCTTCGAGTCTGCCCGCATCCAGACCGCGGCGCGCGCCGTCGGCGTCGCCCATGCGGCGCTGGAGCAGGCGCTCACCTATGCGCAGCAGCGCAAGCAATTCGATGCGCCGATCATCAGCTTCCCGCGTGTTGCCGATAAGATCGCCATGATGGTCGTCGAGATCGCGATTGCACGCCAGCTCACCTATTTCGCGGCGCGCGAGAAGGATTCCGGACGCCGTTGCGATCTTGAGGCCGGCATGGCGAAGCTGCTCGCCGCGCGCGTGGCCTGGGCCGCCGCCGATAACGCGGTGCAGATTCACGGCGGCAATGGTTTTGCGCTTGAGTTTCCGATCTCGCGCATTCTCTGCGACGCCCGCATTCTTTCAATTTTCGAGGGCGCCGCCGAAATCCAGGCGCAGGTTATCGCGCGCCGTCTGCTGGACGGCACGAACTGACTAGCCGATGCCGAGTTGCTTCAGCGTCGCGGCCACGGCCTCGGCGAGCGGCGTGTGCGGCTCCTCGCCGATCGCAGCTTTGAGCTTGTCGCCGGAAATGCGGTGCGGCACCCGCCAGAGATATTCGAGTTCCGCAAGCTCCCGGCCAATGGGGAGCAGCTGCCCGAAGGTCTTGATCATCCACCAGCCCATCGGCCTGACGACGAGTTTGCGGTTGGTCGCAGCCTCGATCGCGGCGACGAACGCGTTGCCGGTCACCGCATGCCCGGAAAATCCGAATGTTTCGCATGGCCCGAAGGATGCGCGCCGCTCCGCCAGCCGGACCATGGTTTGCGCAAAATCCGGCAGATACGCCCAAGCATGCACGATCGCGAGCGGCCCGGGATAGACGAGGCGCCCCTGCGCGATATTTTTCAGGATGACGAGGTCGAGCCAGGATCCGCGCCCGCCGCCGAAATAGTCGCCTGCCCGCACGATGATCGCCCGCATGCCGCGATCGCACGCCTCGCGGATGCGCCGCTCCATCTCGACGCGCAGACGGCCTTTGCGCGTGGTCGTCGTCATCGGCGTACTCTCGTCGATCACGGCCGGCATGTCGGAGCCGAAATTCCACACGCTGCCCGGAAACAACAGCGTCGCGCCGTTCTCCTCCGCTGCCGCGATGGCGCCATAGGCGAGCGACATGGCGTTCTTCTGCCATTCGGTGATGATCGGATTGAACGCGTTGAGCACCACGTCGCAGCCGCGGCCGGCCGCGACCGCGTCATCGCGCGTCACGGCTTCGACCGGCTCGACGCCGCGCGGAACCGCGCTGGTGCGTCCCGGCCGCACCAGGCCGCGCGCGCTCCAGCCCGCGTCGCGGAATGTCTCGGCCGCCACGGCGCCAAGCCGGCCGGCAGCACCCAGCACCAGAATTCGGCCATTCATCGGGACCTCACCATCTCATCGTGGCATGGCGCTGCGGCCGGTGCTAAGACGTTCGTCATGTTCGATTCCGTTTCCGATCTATTTGTCACCATCGCCATTGGCGCGGTAGCGGTGGTGTTGGTGCTTGGCCTGATCAATATGATGCGCGGCGGCTCTCCCAACACCTCCCAGAAGCTGATGCGGCTGCGCGTGCTGCTGCAATTCGTGGCAATCATCGTCATCATGGTGATCATTTGGGCGAAGTCCCATTGATGAGTCGGGCTACACAAATTACCTTCAACACCGAGCTTGTGTGATTGCATGCTGGGCTGCCTGCCTCCTGGGACGCCATGGTCGTACTGAATCGCATCTATACCCGCACCGGCGACGATGGCACGACCGCGCTCGGCTCGGGCGCGCGGCGCAAGAAATACGACCTGCGCGTTTCGGCCTACGGCACCCTCGACGAAGTCAATGCGGTGATCGGGATCGCGCGGCTGCATACCGCCGACAATGCTTTGCTCGACGCAAGCCTCGCCCGTGTGCAGAACGACCTGTTCGATGTGGAGGCCGACCTTTGCCTGTCGGAGAAAGGCCCCGGCGGCGCCCATCTGACAGTCACCGAGACGCAGGTCACCTGGATTGAGACCGAGATCGACCGGCTCAACGCCGAACTCAGCCCCCTTCGCTCCTTTGTCCTGCCCGGCGGGAGCCCAGCGGCGGCCTACCTGCATCTCGCGCGAACGGTCTGCCGCCGCGCCGAACGCATCATGGTGGAGTTGAAGGACAAGCCGGGCGAAGAGGTCACCGCCGCCTCACTCAAATACGTCAACCGCCTGTCCGATTATTTCTTCGTCGCCAGCCGCTACGCCAACGACAAAGGCAAGCGCGACGTGCTCTGGCAACCCGGCCAGAACCGCTGACCGCGATCAAGGAATTGCCGAATGGCGATGCCGCTCTGGGATGACAATCCCTTCACCAAACCAACCAAGCCGTGGGCGACATGGGGCATCATCCTCCTCAACATCATCGTTTTCTTCTTGGAGGGAGCAACTCTGAATGACTCCGGCAACCCCGTCATCGTCATAAACTACGGGCTCACGCCGGCAACCCTCACTCAGCCGGGCACGTTGTTCTCGCTGATCCCGGTCGACGTGACGCTCGTCACCTATATGTTTCTTCACGCCGACATCCTTCATCTCTTCGGAAACATGATTTTTCTGTTCGTGTTCGGCGACGATATCGAGGAGGCGATGGGCTCGTTGCGCTTCGTCGTCTTTTACCTGGCCTGCGGGATTGTCGGCGCGCTGTTCTACCTTGCGAGCACCCCGCAATCGTCGATACCCTTGATCGGCGCATCGGGCGCCTGCTCCGGCGTGATCGCGGCTTATCTGATGCTGCGACCATGCGCCAAGATCAGGGTTCTGCTGTTTTTCTTTGTGACCAAGCTTGATGCGTTCTGGGTGCTCGGCAGCTGGGCGCTCATACAGATCTATCAACTTGCGTCCAGAGCCGACGACGATGTGGCCTATTGGTGCCACATCGGCGGCTTTGTGACGGGTGCGGCTTTGTTTCCGCTGATGCGCTTGCCGGGCGTCGAACTGTTCGAATGCGCCGAGCACAAGGAATTGCGGCTCGGTCCGGTGCCGGATCCATCGCGCTTGCCGGGCGCCGCGCCGCGCGAGCCCACGATCCGTTGACATTGGCTTGGCGTGGCGTACGTTGCGGCGCTTTGTTGAGGGGGCCAATGAAAATCCTCGTACCCGTGAAGCGGGTGGTCGACAAGGACATCAAAATTCGCGTCAAGGCGGACGGCTCGGGCGTCGAGCTCGCCAACGTGAAAATGTCGATGAATCCTTTCGACGAAATCGCCGTCGAGGAAGCGATACGGCTGAAGGAAGCCGGCAAGGCCACCGAAATCATCGCCGTTTCGATCGGACCGCAACAGGCAGCGGAAACCATTCGCACCGCGCTTGCCATGGGCGCCGACCGCGGCATCCTGGTGAAGTCCGATGCCTACGTCGAGCCGCTGTCCGTGGCCAAAATCCTGAAGGCCGTGATCGATGCCGAGAAACCCGGTCTGGTCATCATGGGCAAGCAGGCGATCGATGACGATTGCAATCAGACCGGCCAGATGCTGGCCGCGTTGACGCAATGGCCGCAGGGCACGTTCGCGTCGAAGCTGGGAGTCGAAGGCGGCGATATTTCGGTGACGCGCGAGGTCGACGGCGGATTGCAAACCATAAAACTCAAAGGTCCTGCGATCGTCACGACCGATCTGCGGTTGAACGAGCCGCGCTACGCAAGCCTGCCGAATATCATGAAGGCGAAAAAGAAACCGATCGATGAGAAGTCGCCTGAAGCTTTCGGCGTCGACATCAAGCCGCGCCTCGAAGTGCTGAAAACCGTCGAGCCGCCCGGCCGCAAGGCCGGCGTGAAAGTGAAAACTGCCGCCGAGCTTGTCGGCAAGCTCAAAGACGCAGGAGTGCTTTGATGCCGACGCTGCTTGTGGCCGAGCACGACAACAAGGTCCTGAAGGATTCGACCAACAAGGCGCTGACCGCCGCAAAGGCGCTGGGCCAGCCGGTGCACATTCTCGTCGCCGGCAAGGATTGCAAGGCGGTCGCGGACGCCGCCGCCAAGCTCGACGGCGTACAGAAGGTCTTGCTGGCCGATGCTCCACCCTATGAGCACGGACTGGCCGAACCGCTCGCCGCTCTCATCGTGTCGCTTGCCGGCCCCTACGAAGTCATCATGGCGCCGTCCACCACAAACGGTAAAAACGTCATGCCGCGGGTGGCAGCGATGCTCGACGTGATGCAGGTGTCCGACATCATCAAGGTGGTTTCGCCCGACACGTTCGAGCGGCCGATCTATGCCGGGAACGCGATCCAGACCGTAAAATCCAAGGATTCCAAGAAGATCATCACGGTGCGCACCGCCTCGTTCCAGCCCATCGGCGCGGGCAATTCCGCCCCGGTGGAAACGGTCGCCGCGGCCGCCGATCCCGACGTTTCGTCTTTCGTCGGCGAGGAGCTCTCGAAATCCGACCGTCCGGAATTGACTTCAGCCAAGATCATCATTTCCGGCGGCCGGGCGATGCAAAGTCGCGAGAACTTCACCAAATATATCGAGCCGGTCGCCGACAAGCTTGGTGCGGGCGTGGGCGCCTCGCGCGCGGCGGTCGATGCCGGCTACGCACCGAACGACTGGCAGGTCGGCCAGACCGGCAAGGTGGTCGCGCCTGAACTCTACATCGCGGTCGGCATCTCAGGCGCGATCCAGCATCTTGCCGGCATGAAGGATTCCAAGGTGATCGTCGCCATCAACAAGGACGAGGAGGCACCCATTTTTCAGGTCGCAGACTTTGGCTTGGTCGCCGATCTCTATCAGGCCTTGCCGGAGCTCGACGCGGAATTGGCCAAGATCAAGCGCTGACAGCAGCTATCGTTGATTTGGGACTCAAAGATTATGGCGAATAGCATCAAGAAGATAGGCGTAATTGGCGCCGGGCAGATGGGCAACGGCATTGCCCACGTCTGCGCGCTGGCGGGCATTCCGGTGCTCATCAACGATGTCGCACCCGCGCGCATGAAGGAGGCGATCGCCACCATCAACGGCAATATGGCGCGCCAGGTCAGCCGCAAGAAAATCAGCGAGGAGGAGCGGCAAGCGGCCTTGAAGCTCATTGCGACGGCTGAAAATTTCGATGCGCTAGCCGATTGCGATCTCGTGATCGAAGCCGCGACAGAAAAGGAAGACGTCAAGCGCAAGATTTTCGCCGAGCTCTGCCCGTCGCTGAAACCCGAGGCGATCGTAGCGACCAACACCTCGTCGATCTCGATCACCCGTCTAGCCGCCTCGACCGACCGGCCGGAAAAGTTCATCGGCATTCACTTCATGAATCCGGTGCCGCTGATGGAACTGGTCGAGCTCATTCGCGGCATCGCCACCGCCGATGCGACCTTCGAGGCCGCCAAGGCCTTTGTTGCCAAGCTGCACAAGACCATTGCGGTGGCGGAGGATTTTCCCGCCTTCATCGTTAACCGCATCCTTATGCCCATGATCAACGAGGCGATTTACGCGCTTTATGAAGGGGTTGGGAACGTTGAAGCGATCGATACCGCAATGCGGCTTGGCGCGCATCATCCCATGGGCCCCCTCGAACTGGCCGATTTCATCGGCCTCGACACCTGTCTCTCGGTGATGCAGGTGCTGCACGAGGGTCTCGCGGATTCGAAATACCGCCCATGCCCGCTGCTGGTGAAATACGTCGAAGCCGGCTGGCTCGGCCGCAAGACCAAGCGCGGTTTTTACGATTACCGAGGCGAGCGGCCGATCCCCACGCGCTAACGGCCGATCGCAATTACCTGAAAATTAATAGGTGCCAGGCACGCTGGAAGGACGGCAGGCTCCAGCCCCCGCGATTGCCGGCAGAACGCCCATGGACCCGGTTGCCATTGCAACAGCTTTGATCTCTGCCCAGACCGGCCAGCTTCAGCTCGCCGTCGCGGCCAAGCTCGCAAAGATGAATGCCGATCAGGGTGCATCGATCACGCAGTTGCTCGACGCCGCCAAGACCAATTTCGACAGCCTCGCCAATGTGGCGGCCGGTATCGGCAGCAATCTCAATATCTCGACCTAGACGCTGATCGGCGGCATCATCGACTGCGGGCTGTCGCGCCCATAGCCACGAATGTCAATCGATCACAAGGGCTTAAACCCGTTAAGCCTGTGCGTTTTCCCTCGGCACAGAATCTCTCCGTGCCTCGTTGAAGTGCCCTTGCCCCTTAGGTTAAGATTGTCTTGCCCGAAAACAGAAAACTTTAGGGCAGGGTACGGGGTATGGCGTGCGAGTCAGTGGAGTGAGGCGGGGTGATTTCCCTCGTCCGGTTGGACGACCAATCATCCAAAGCGTGTTCGCGAACGGGGCGTGCGTCGTGGCCTTCATGGTCGCACTCGGCACGCTCACGGCCTATGCCGACGAGACCGCCCCGACATCAACCGCGCCCGTCATCGTCCCGCAACCGAACGACCCGCAAGTCGGATCGTCCGTCGTGCCGACATCTTCGGATCCGATCGTCGGACAGCCGGAAACGATCGGCGCGCAACACGCGATAAGCGAAACTTCTCCGCCGACCACGAATTCGATCACGCCGCCGACCGCAGCGGAAGCGCCGGTCCCCGCTCCGTTGGAAATTCCGTCCAAACCGCTCGAAGCGTCGACGCCCTCACCGGTGCCGCCACCGGAGCCGCAGCCGCAACCGCCCGCGGTCGCCGAAGTCAAACCGCCTCCGCCACCGCCGCCGACCCCCGCGCAACTCCTCCACCTCACCGGTAAGGAACGCGCGCGGGCCGAAAAATGCCTCGCCAATGCGGTCTATTTCGAGGCGCGCGGCGAGCTGCTGCGCGGCCAGGTCGCTGTCGCCCAGGTGGTCATGAACCGGGTTTTTTCCCCGTATTATCCGAAGGATGTCTGCTCGGTCGTCTACCAGAATGCCGACCATCATCTGGCCTGCCAGTTCACCTTTGCGTGCGATGGCAGGAGTAAGGCCATCAACGAGCGCGGTGCCTGGGCGCGTGCCATGCGCGTTGCCAAACTGACGCTCGACGGCAAGGTCTGGGTTGCGGCTGTCGCCAAGTCGACCCACTACCACGCTTACTGGGTCCACCCGAGCTGGGTGGCCGAGATGAAACGAATGTTCCGCTACGGCGTACACACTTTCTACCGGCCGGAACGCTGGGGCGACGGCGAGAACGAATCCGGCTGGGTGAAACCTCCGGTCCCTGGAAGCGTCGAGGCTCAAGTCAAGCCGCAGCCGCCGGCAGCTGAGCCGAAGGCACAGTCCGCGAGCAATGCGCCACACCCGACGGCGCCGACCACACAGGCGAAGCTCGTTACCGCAACGGTTCCTGCAAAACCTTCGTCAACGAATCTCCAGGCGAAACCCGCGCCGGCGAGCGCATCGTCGAAACCCGTGCCGGCGAGCGTCCAGGCAAAGCTCGTGCCTGCGATAAGTCACACGAAGCCGTCGCCAACCACATCCCAGACGAAAAAATTGGCGGTGAACCAGACAAAGCCTGCGGCGACCAGTGGACAGACGAAGCCTGCATCGGCCACGAGCCACACCAAGCCGTCGCCTGTTGGTGATCAAACGAAACTCTCGCCCAAGCTTGGCCAGAGCAAGCCTGCACAAAAACTCTCCTCGCAATAGTCCGCAATGCGCAGCCGGCTGGTTCCTTTCAGCGGCCCGCTTCGTGGAAGAAATCGAAGATTTTTCGCGCCGTCTCCGCATTAATGCCGGGCACCCGCGCCAGATCGGCGGTCGAAGCGCGTTCGATCTCCTTCAGCGTGCCGAAGTGACGTAGCAGCGCGCGCTTGCGCGTCGGGCCGATGCCCGGAATTTCCTGCAAGCCCGCCTCGCGGATATCCTTCTTGCGGCGCACGCGATGTGAGCCGATGGCAAAGCGATGCGCTTCGTCACGCAGCCGCTGCACGAAATAGAGCACAGGATCGCGTGGCGGCAGCTTGAGCGGCGTCCGGCCTGCCAGATGGAATGTCTCGTTCCCGGCATCGCGGTCGGGACCCTTGGCGACCGCGACGACCGGCAGATCGGCAAGGCCAAGCGACTGCAACGTTTCGCGCGCGGCACTGAGCTGACCAGCGCCGCCGTCGATCAGCACGAGGTCCGGCCAGGGCGAATCCACGGCTTCGTCGGCATTTGATAGTTCGGTCTGCCCCCCCGGCACAGCCGGCATCGCCGTCGGCAGTGCCTCTCCCGCTCCGCGCGGCATCTCGGCGATCAACCGCTTGAAACGGCGTTCCAGCATTTCGCGCATCATCCCGTAATCGTCGCCCGGCGCAAGTTCGGTGCGAATATTGAATTTGCGGTACTGGTTCTTCACGAACCCTTCCGGGCCAGCGACGATCATGGCGCCGACCGCATTGGTGCCCTGGATATGGCTGTTGTCGTACACCTCGATACGGCGCGGCGCGCTCTTTAAGCCAAACGTGTCGGCGAGTGCGTGCAGCAACTTTTGCTGGGACGAGGATTCGGCCAGCTTGCGGCCGAGCGCTTCGCGTGCGTTGACCAGCGCGTGCTCGACCAGCGCGCGCCGTTCGCCGCGTTGCGGCACCACGACATCGATTTTCCGCCCGCTCTTGGCGCTCAACGCCGCGACCAGCAAATCGTGTTCCGGGATCTGATCGGACAAGAGGATGCAACGCGGGCAGGGCTTGTCGTCGTAGAACTGCGCCAGAAACGCCCCCAGCACTTCGCCGGCGCTGAGCGTGCGATCGGCTCGCGGAAAATACGCGCGGTTGCCCCAGTTTTGCGAAGTGCGGAAGAAAAACACCTCGATGCAATTGTAATCGCCCTGCTGGTGAATGGCGAAAACGTCCGCTTCTTCGACGCTCCTCGGATTGATGCCCTGCTGCGCCTGCACCGCCGAGAGCGCCGCAAGCCGATCGCGATAAATCGCCGCCCGTTCGTAGTCGAGCGCGGTGGACGCCTTCTCCATTTCGGTTGCGAGCTGGTCCTGGACCACGCGGCTTTTGCCGGAGAGGAACGCATTGGCCTCGCGCACGAACTCCGCATAGCCCGCGAACTCGATCTCGTTCGTGCAGGGCGCCGAGCAGCGTTTGATCTGGTAGAGCAGGCACGGCCGCGTGCGACTTTCGAAAAATCCGTCCGAACACGACCGCAAAAGAAACGCGCGTTCGAGCGCCGTGATTGTCCGATTGACCGCGCCGGCATTGGCGAACGGGCCGTAATAATTGCCTGGCCGCGCGCGCGCGCCGCGATGTTTGAGGATTTGTGGCGCCCAATGATCCGAAGTGATCAAAATGTAGGGAAACGACTTGTCGTCGCGCAACAGGACATTGAATCGCGGCCGCAGCCGCTTGATCAGATTGGCCTCCAGCAGCAGCGCTTCGGTTTCGGTCTTTGTGGTGACGAACTCGACCGTGCTGGTGGCGGCGATCACGCGCTCGATGCGGGTGTCATGACCGGTCGGCCGCGCATAGCTGAGGATGCGTTTGCGGATATTTTTCGCTTTGCCGACGTAGAGAACCTTGCCGGCCGCATCGATCATGCGATAGACGCCGGGCGAAGACGGCGCGAGCTTGCTGAAGCGAAGAAGCGCATCGCGGCCGCTCGCGCGCAAGCCGTCGCCTTCCGCCAATTCGGAAGCGGCTTCGCGTTCGGGCAGAGTCGGCTCTTCGTCCTCATCCGCCAGCGCGGTTGTCGGATCGATATCTTGCGGCTCGCGTCCAATCATGCTGCCAACGTTAAATCCTTGCCGTGAGCGCGACCAAATCAGTCCGAGCACTTAATTGAGCGCGCGCACATGGTAAATAGTTCCTGATGCGAGCCGCGCAAATATACCGATTTTTAGGCTTAAGCAGTCGTCATACTTACTGATTCAGAAACGCTTAAGGTGAAATTTGCGACAGTTCTTCGCAGCGACGCTGCGAATTTATTTGCCATACGGCAAGCCGCTTCAGGCGCGGCGGCCAATGAAAATACGGAGGTCCTCGATGAAAGCACTTATTGGGACGGCGGTGCTCACGGTCGCTCTCGTTTCGAGCGCGGCGACCGCCGCCGATCTTGGCTATGACCGCGCGCCGGTACGCGCCGCCACCACCTACAATTGGCAGGGCTTATACCTCGGCGGAAACCTCGGCTATCAATGGGGCAAGGTGACCAACAGCGCGGTCAACCCCGAGGGATTCATGGGCGGATTGGGGCTTGGCTACAATTGGCAGAATGGCCAGCTCGTATACGGCCTTGAGACCGACATTCAGCTTTCCGGTGCCGACAACACGGTAAGCGGAATAAAATTTTCCAATCCGTGGTTCGGAACCTTGCGCGGTCGTGGCGGCTTTGCCCTCAACAACGTCCTGATCTACGGCACGGTCGGTCTCGCCTATGGCAGCCTGCGCGCCGAGAGCACTGGAGGCGGCACGGAATCGAACACGCTAGGCGGCTGGACCGCCGGCGTCGGCTTGGAGATGGGACTTGCACCGCAATGGTCGGTGAAAGCCGAATATCTCTACGTCGATCTCGCAAGCCGCGGGTATGCGCTCACCGGCGCCAACAACGGGCTTGAATCGAATATTCTGCGCTTCGGCGCCAATTATCGCTTCTAGAAATCTTCCGGCCTGAACCTCCGCATCTTCACTCCCCCCTGTAACAAGGGGGAGGGTGAAGGTGTGTCCGTCAGCCAAGTAATCCCACAACGAAATAGCCAAGCGCGGCGACCAAGGCCGAGGCGGGGATCGTTATGATCCACGATGATATCTGTGGCCACCTGCCGGCGCACCGACGACATGCGCTTGGCCGGCAGGCGTTCGTCATGATTTCATCCAAGGGCCAAGCCAGATTAAATTTCGACTACTGCCGTAGAATTAACAGATAAGGCCTCGAACTACGCTTAAGTATGCTGTCGCGAGCCTTGTTGAGCGTGTGTCGGAGCAGGTATTCTGACAAACAAATGAAAGCTGCCATCAATACGCCTAGGCCGACGCGATTGCTTGCGCTGCCCAACCTGTTGACCTATGGCCGCATCGCCGCCGTGCCGGTAGTGGTCGCGCTGATGTTTTCCCAGAGCATCATGCAGGGCGGTCTCTGGCTGCGCTGGGTCGCGCTTGCGATTTTCATCACGGCCGGCATCACCGACGTGCTCGACGGCTATTTTGCCCGTAGCTGGGATCAGCAATCGCTGCTCGGCCGCATGCTCGACCCGATTGCCGACAAGCTTTTGGTGTCCTCCTGCCTTCTGATGCTTGCGGCCGAGGACACCATTCACGGCTGGGCGCTCCTTGCTGCAGTGGTGATCCTTTGCCGTGAAATCCTGGTCTCCGGTTTGCGGGAATTCCTCGCCGAATTGCGCGTCAGCGTGCCGGTGACGCGGCTCGCCAAATGGAAGACCACCTGGCAGCTTGTTGCTGTTGGTTTTCTGATTGCCGGCGAGGCGGGCGATCAAGTGATCAGGTCGCTTTTCAAAACCGAGATGCCGGTCGTCACCGACATCGGACTTGCCTTGCTTTGGCTCTCGGCGCTGGTGACCCTATATACCGGTTGGGATTACATGCGTGCCGGCGTGACCCATTTGATCGAGGAGGACCGTTGAAGATTGTCTATTTTGCCTGGGTGCGCGAACGAGTCGGCAAGGCCGAGGAAGAATTGGCGCCGCCGCGTTCCGTCGCGACCATTGCCGAGCTGATCAAATGGCTGAGCGACCGCGGTGAGGAATACGCCCATGCCTTCGAGAACCCGAAGGTGATCCGCGCCGCTATCGATCGCGCCCACGTTCGGCCCGATGCCGCAATCGCCGGCGCTCGTGAAATTGCTTTTTTCCCGCCGATGACGGGGGGATGAATGATCGCAACGGTCCGCCTGCAGCGCGAGGATTTTGACGCGGCGGCTGAGGCCGCACGGCTGACGCAAGGCCGCGCCGACGTCGGCGCGGTTGTGACCTTCAGCGGCGTCTGCCGCGGCAATGAAGCGGGCGAGCCGATCGCAGCACTAACCCTCGAACATTATCCCGACATGGCCGAAGCCGAGATCGCGCGCCACGTGGAGGAAGCGCAGACGCGCTGGCCGCTGCTCGGTGTCACGGTGATTCACCGCTACGGCCGTCTTGTTCCCGGCGACAACATCGTGCTCGTGGTCACCGCATCGGCGCATCGTGAGGCGGCGTTTGCGGCAGCCGAGTTCCTGATGGACTATTTGAAAACGCGCGCGCCATTTTGGAAGCAGATCGAGCGCCCGTCGGGCACCGTGTGGGTCGACGCCAAGGATACCGACGAGAAAGCCGCCAGGCGATGGCGCAGTCCGGATCGGGACGCCGCAGAATAACGCCGCTGTTTCGCGCCGGGTCAAATCGAGGAGTGTCGTCATGATCCGCTCCGCAATCCTTGCAATCGCGGCTTCGGCAATGTCCTTGTCTGTTGCCGGCGCCGCGTCAGTGAACTTCTACCAACTCCCGTCCAACGCCTATCCGCATGATGTGGCGCCGGCCGCCGACGGCGCCGTGTGGTACTCCGGCCAGCGCCTTGGCGTGCTTGGCCGCTTTGATCCCAAAACCGGCAAGGCCGAACACATTCCGCTCGGTCCGAACTCCGCCCCGCATGGCGTGATCGTTGGCCCGGATGGCGCGCCTTGGCTGACCGATGGCGGCCACAATGCGATCGTGCGCGTCGATCCGAAAACCTATGTGGTGAGATTGTTTCCGCTGCCCAAGGAGTTTCCCGGCGCCAACCTCAACACCGCGGTGTTCGACAAGCGCGGCATCCTCTGGTTCACCGGCCAGGGCGGCGTCTATGGCCGCGTCAATCCCATGATCGGCAAGGTCGAAGCGTGGCAGGCGCCGAAAGGTTATGGCCCGTACGGCATCACGGTCACACCTGCGGGACAGATCTGGTACGCGTCGCTCGCGAGCGATTTCATCGCGCAGATCGATCCTGCGACCGGCGCTTCAGCCGTGGTCGAGCCGCCCAAGCGCGGCGCCGGCCCGCGCCGCATCTGGTCGGATTCGAAAGGCATCCTCTGGGTCAGTTTGTGGAACGCAGGCGGGCTTGGCCGCTACGATCCTGCGGCCAAGTCCTGGTCGGTCTATCCCATGCCGGTCAGCCGGACCGGCACTTACGCCGTCTACGTCGACGACAAGGACCGCGTCTGGGCGACCGATTGGCAGGCCAACGCGATTCAACGTTTCGATACCAAGACCGAAAAATTCGATACCTTCCCGAGCGACAAGCCGCGCGCCAACGTCCGCCAGCTGCTCGGCCGGCCGGGTGAAATTTGGGGCGGCGAGTCAGGGACCGACCGGCTGGTTGTCGTCCGCGATTAAACAAACATTCCAAGCGTATTTTGACGCGACAACAAGTCACTTTCGAAGCCCCCATGGGTCGTCTAGTGCTTTGAAAGCTGCTCTTCGAGCGGGACGTGCCGAAATCCTCGCAATAGAGCGGGCAGCCGCATGCCGTCGGCAGGCAGTTCCTGTGCGCGAGCGCCGTCTTTTTTGGCGCCATTCCACCGCAAAACAGATTGAGACCATTGCACGCCGCAAAAAAACGTGACGCACGCTTGAGTCGCGTGGGAGACAAATGCTGCAATGACCGCCGCTAAAGCGCGCCGACGGAGGAAACGATGAATTTGCACGGATACCGACTGACACTGGGGATCCTATCGGTAGGTCTGCTCGCCGCATTGGCACCGATCGAAGCGCAAGCCCAGGCCGATCAATACCCGAACAAGGCAGTCAAGATCATCACGGATTCAGCTGCCGGCAGCACGCCCGACGTTGTCTTGCGGCTCATCGCCGATCGGTTGGGCCAGATTTGGGGTCAGCAGGTTGTGGTCGTCAATTATCCTGGCGCCGGCGGCAGTATCGCGGCGCGCAACGCTACCGAGTCCGCCCCGGATGGATACACGCTTTACGGGCCGGTCCTGTCGTCGTTCGTATCGCTGCCGGGGGCGCCGGCAAATCTGCCGGTCAAGCTGCCGCGCGATTTCACCGCAATCGGATTCACGGCTGAGAATCCCATGTTCATCGCGGCCGCCCCCGCGCTTGGCATCAAGACATTGCCCGAGCTCATCGCGCGAGCCAAACAGCACCCGGGCGAATTGTCCTATGCCGTCACCGGCGTTGGCCGGCTGACGCACTTGGCCGGCGAGTTGCTGCAGGCCCGGGCTGACATCAAACTGTTGATGGTTCCCTACACCGGCGGCCCGGCCCATGCGATCAGCGATGTCATCAGCGGCCGCGTCGGATTCATCATAGAAGGCTATTCCGGCATTGCCGGCGCTGTCGAATCTGGCGCAGTGAAGGCTATTGCCGTCGCCTCCGCCAAGCGTCTGCCGCAGTTCCCCAATCTACCGGCGGTCTCCGAGACAATTCCCGATTTCGAGGCGACCGGCTGGCAGGTCGTTGTCGCGCCGCTCGGGACGCCTCAGGGCATCATCAACAAGGTCAGCGCGGACCTGCGCAAAGTGGTCACCGATCCGGAACTTCAGAAGCAGATCGGCACCCGTGGCAGTTATGCGCGGGCGATGACACCTGCCGAGGCGACGGAGTTCGTTCAGAGGCAGCAAGCGATGTGGCAGCCGGCCGTGTCCAAGATGTCGTCCAAGCCCAAATGACGCACGGCGGGCCGCTGCCCGCTTGAGAGCTGCGCGTTCAACACGACTTCATATTGTCATTGGCGGCGCGCAAGTTCGAGCAGCTCCGGGCGGTATTCGAAATGCATGGTGTCGTAGTGGTACCATTTGCCGCCCCAGATGAAGCCGTGGCGTTCGAAAATATCGACGAGTTCCTGCGGCATGCGGTTACGATAGCTGATGGTGCCGTTCGCTGAGCGTTGCCAATACCAATAGTCCCCCATCGAAATATTGAGGTCGATCGCGGCGCCGTAGGAATGCATGCTCGGCTGGCCGGTATCGATGATGCCGCGGCAGGCGTATCCGCCCGCGAGCGGATAGGCAGCGCGCTTGATCTTGTCGGGCAATTGCTCGATTTCGTCGGAAATGGCGGTGAGCTTTTGCGCCACGCCGTTCACCGACGTTGCGCGGATCACGTAGTTGTAGGTCTTCGGCAGCCAAGCGATCGTCACCAGTTGCTTGGCGACTTCGCCCTGCCAGCAATTGCCGTACATTTTGCGGAAGAATGCGACGTTGCGGAAACGTCCAGGGTCGTCATTGACCATCAGTGGATCTTTGAGCGCGCCGCGCGGATAGGGCAGCCGCAACTGGTCGAGCAGCGAGGCGCCGCGCAGCGTCGTCTCGAATGGCTTTGGCTCGTCGTTCGGGATTTCGGTGATGGTTCCGTCGCGCCAATAGAGCGTGCGGCCTTCGAATTTCAACAACGCATCCGGATAGGCGGCGACCAGAGCGGCCAGCGTTTCGCCTTCGGTGAACGCCGGTGCCGTTTTGACCTGACAGATCGCGATGAGGAGTGTGGCTGCCGCAAGCCGAGCCAGTCTCACGCCGCCACAGCCTTGCCCTTGGGCTGCACCTCGGCGGTGTAATCGTCCATGAGCTGCTTGGTGATGCCGCCCGGATTGAAATTCCATTGGGCGATCTGCGACACCGCGGTGACCTCGGCCGCAGTACCGGTAATGAAGCATTCGGAAAATCCCGAGAGTTCCTCGGGCATGATGCGGCGCTCGATCACCTCGATGCCGCGTTTCTTCGCAAGCGTAATGGCCGTGGCGCGCGTGATGCCGGCCAGGAAGCAATCGGCGATCGGTGTGTGAATCTTGCCGTCCTTGATGAAGAAGATATTGGCGCCCGTGCATTCGGCGACGCGCCCTTGCCAGTCGAGCATCATGGCGTCGGCAAAGCCGCGCCGCTCCGCGCGGTGCTTCGAGATCGTGCAGATCATGTAGAGGCCGGCGGCCTTGGCGAGGCACGGCGACGTGGCCGGATCGGGCCGGCGATATTCGGCGAGGTCGAGCTTGATGCCTTTCAGCCGCTGCGCCGGGTCGAAATAGCTCGGCCATTCCCATGTGGCCACGGCCAGATGAATCCTGTTGTGCTGTGCCGACACCCCAAGCTGCTCAGACCCGCGCCAGGCGATCGGGCGCACATAGGCGTTTTTCTGGTTGTTCTTTTCCAGCACCAGCCGTTTGGCCGCATCGATTTCGGCAACCGAATAGGGGATCTCGAAGTCCAGAATGTTCGCCGAGCGCTTGAGCCGTTCGGAATGTTCCATACTCTTGTAAATCACCCCGCCATAGGCGCGCTCGCCTTCAAATACGCAGCTCGCATAATGCAGGCCGTGGGTGAGCAGGCTGATTTTGGCCTCCGAGGTGGGGACAAGCTTGCCATCGAACCAGAGGGCGTCCGGTCGTTGATCAAAGGGCACAGCCATGGCGTTCACTCCTCAAGCCGCATAGGCCGACGCACGGCGCCGCTGCTTTTTCGTGCGGCTTTTTCCGCTTTTGCGTCGGAACTCAAGTCCCGGTATGTTCTTCGGGTCCGGCAAACGAGCCAGAAACAATCTATGAGAGCCTGCTTCCTTGGCTGGTGCAATGACCCTGCCCAGGAATTGCCCGGCTGCCATGATCTAAGCGCGAAGTCGTTGAATTGGATAACCCTCGAACCTAAATATGTCAATATGGCTGACATAAATTTTACTGCGATTCCAGGTAACTCCAATCCTGAGGGCGATCGGGCGGCGGCCTCCGCAGAGCCGATCTGGGATATCATCGAACTGTTGTTTTTTGCCTACCGCGACTTCGTGTCCGATCCGGACGAGGTGTTGCACAATATTGGCTTTGGCCGCGCCCATCACCGCGTATTGCACTTCGTCAACCGCAATCCGGGAATGAAGGTTGCCGAGCTTCTCGACGTGCTGAAAATCACCAAGCAGTCGCTCGGCCGTGTGCTCAAGCAACTGGTTGACCAGAGCTACGTGGTGCAAAAGGAAGGCGAGAACGATCGCCGCCAGCGCCTGCTGTATGTCACGCCCAAGGGCAAGGCGCTCGCTCTGCGGCTTGCCGGCATGCAGACTGCGCGTATTTCACGCGCCTTCGCCGAGCTCGGCCCCGGCGCCCACGAGGCGGCGCGACGGTTTCTGATTGCCATGATCGACGCCGATGATCGCGACAGCGTCTTGCGTCTCATAGCTCATGCCGACCGTGCGCGCCGGCCGCGACCTTGACCGTAGCGGGATAGGGTCATGAAAGCCCAATCCGCCGCCCCTGCCGACGATGCGCCGCACCTCCTGGTCGTCGACGACGATCGGCGCATCCGCAGTCTCTTGTCGCGCTTTTTGACCGGGGAAGGTTACCGGATCTCGACCGCGAAAACCGCCGCCGAGGCGCGTTCCATGCTCGCGGGCCTGAGTTTCGATCTCCTGATTCTTGATGTGATGATGCCGGAAGAAACCGGCTTTCAATTGGCACAATCGATCCGGAAATCGTCCAACGTGCCCATTCTCATGTTGACCGCGCGCGATGAAAAGGCCAGTCGCATCGAGGGTCTCGAACTCGGCGCCGATGATTATGTCGGCAAGCCATTTGAGCCGCGCGAGCTGTCCCTCCGCATTGCCAACATTCTCAAACGCGCCAAGCCGCCTTCCACCCCGCCGCCCGAATCGCTGCGCTTTGGCCCATTTGTATTTCACATGGCGCGCGCCGAGCTGCGCCGCGGCGATGAAATCATCCGTCTCACCGATCGCGAGCGCGAGATGCTGAAAGTGCTCACCGCCGGTCCGGGCGAGACCGTGCCCCGCCAAGCGCTTGCCCCGGCCGGCAGCGCCGTCAACGAGCGTGCCGTCGACGTCCAGGTGAATCGTTTGCGGCGCAAGATCGAACGCGACCCTGCCAATCCGCAGTATATACAGACCGTCCGCGGCATCGGTTATCGCCTCATGGTGTCGCCATGAGCAGCATCGACCTCAACATTGCCCGTTTGCGCTCGGCGGCAACGCGGGTCTGGGAGACCTGGGATCGCTTGACCCGCTGGTTCAAGCGCATCATCCCGAAGGGCCTCTATGCCCGTTCTCTGCTCATCATCATCGCACCGATGGTCATCCTGCAGTCGGTGGTGGCCTGGGTGTTCATGGAGCGCCATTGGAGTCTGGTCACGCAAAATCTCTCGGCCGCCGTGGTGCAGGATATCGCGGCGCTGATCGATGTCTACAAAAGCAATCCGCAGGATGCCGAACAGGCGCTGGTGCGGCGCATCGCGCAGGACCGCCTTGGACTCGTCGTCGACTTCCTTCCGGTTTCGGAAATGCCGCCGCCCGGACCAAAACCGTTTTTCTCGCTGCTTGATCAGGCGCTCTCGGTCGAATTGCGCAAGCAGATCGGTCGTCCGTTCTGGATCGATACCGTCGGCCGTTCGAACCTGGTGGAAATCAGAATTCAGCTCGACAACACGATCATGCGTGTGATCGCGAGGCGCAGCGCGGCCTATGCCTCGAACTCCGAGATATTCCTGATGTGGATGGTCGGCACGTCGCTCGTGCTGATCCTCATTGCCATCCTGTTCCTGCGCAACCAGATCCGGCCGATCCTTGCACTCGCCGATGCCTCGGAGAATTTCGGCAAGGGTCGCGAAGCGCCGAACTTCCGGCCGAGCGGCGCCCGCGAGGTCCGCCGCGCCGCCCAGGCCTTTCTGGAAATGAAGAGCCGCATCGAGCGGACCATGGAGCAGCGTACCGCCATGCTGGCGGGCGTCTCCCACGACCTGCGCACGATCCTGACCCGCTTCAAGCTCGAACTCGCGCTCATCGACGACAGTGCCGAGGTCGAGGCCATGAAGAAGGACGTCGATGAAATGGCCCGTATGCTGGAAGCCTATCTCGCGTTCGCGCGCGGTGATTCCGGCGAGCAATCCGCGCCGACCGATATGGCGGCGTTCCTCGATGAGCTCAAGGACGATGCCGAGCGCCACGGTCACAAGGCGACCGTGGTGTTCCACGGCCAGCCCGTGGTGACGGTGCGGCCCGCGGCCTTCAAGCGCTGCCTTGCCAATCTCGTCTCCAATGCGGCGCGTTTTGCTCCCTCGATCGCGATCACCGGCCACCGCGATCACCGCTGGCTCACCGTGACCGTCGACGATGACGGCCCCGGCATTCCGCCCGCCATGCGCGAGGAGGTGTTCAAGCCGTTCCTCCGCCTCGATGATGCGCGCAATCAGGACGAAGGCGGCACCGGGCTTGGCCTCGCGATCGCCCGCGACATTGCCCGTTCGCACGGCGGCGACATCGTTCTGGGCGACAGCCCGCTTGGCGGCCTGCGCGCAACCGTGAAAGTGCCGGTCTAGCGGGATTGCCAACCGCGTCGCCGATCGCCACATACGGATTGCTCACCCTGCAACGCGGAGCTTGCCAAAGCGTTTTATCATGGACTGGCGGGCGCGATCGCGGGAGCCGCATCATGATCCTACATCTCGCCACAATTGTCCTCGGTTCGAACCTCCTCCTCGCCGCAGCGGACGGCATCCCGCAATTCGACGTTGAACCGAGTTGCCGCGCCATGGAAAATACCGACATCAAGAGCGGCCGAACCGTCGCGATGTGCAAGAACGACGAGCAGGACGCGCGCAATCAGCTCGGCGGCCAATGGGCGCAGTTCCCGCAATCCGACAAGAAGCGTTGCACGGAATTGACGCGCATCGGTGGGTCGCCGAGCTATGTCGAGCTGCTCGTTTGCCTCGAAATGGCACGCGAAGTAAAAAATCTGCACAATGACGAGAAGAATTCCACCACCGGCCAGGGCCGGTAATCTGTCGATGTCGCAGCATTGAGGCGACGCGCCGTCCCCGCCGGTTGCACCGGAATGCCAAATATCGCAAGGTTCGGCTGCAATTTCGCTGATGTCGGGCAGGGAAGGCGAACGCCGAGATGCGACGGCAATTCATTTTTCTGTTCGCTGCAGCAATCTCTACGCTTGGGAAAAATGCACCGGCGCTATCGCAAGCAGCGGCGGTTCCTTCGGACGCGCAGCGCTGCGTCGATGAAAGCAACAACCGCAACCCGGACTTTGCTCTTGGCTTTTGCGACCGCGCGCTCAAAAATCCCGACCAGCTGCCGCTGAATGTGCGCGTCACGCTGCTGAATTCCCGCGCCTATGCCTACAATCAGAAGAGCGATTATGACCGTGCCATCGCCGACTACAGTGCCGCGAGCAAGGCAGACCCGCTGGATCTCGTGGCGTTCCACGGCCTCGGCGAAGCCTTCAGGCTGAAAGGCGACTATCCAAACGCCGTCGCCAATTACACCGAGGCGATCCGTCTCGGCGGCAAGGACCCGTCAACCTTCAGAGGCCGCGGCCTTGCCTACGCCGCCATGAAGGGCGAGTCCGACAACGCCATTCAGGATTTCAACACGGCGCTCAAGCTCAATCCGAACTACGCCAGCGTCTACTACAATCGTGGCACTGTTTATTCCGACAAGGGCGACATTCCGCGCGCGATTCAGGACTTTGACCAGGCCATTCGGCTTGATCCCGCCGATCCGACGCCGTGGTCGCTTCGCTGCCGCAATCGCGCGATGATCAATCAGTTGCAAGAGGCCATTTCCGATTGCAACGAGTCGCTGCGGTTGGCGCCGGGCGATCCCTACACGCTGGCCAACCGAGCGTTTGTCTACGCAAAAATGAATCGGCGTGAGGAGGCGGTCGTGGACTACCGCAAGGCGCTCACCCTCAATCCCGATGATGATCTCAGGCGGACGATCAGTCTGGCCCTGATCGAACTCCACAAATCGAAATAGCGCGCATTACGCCGTCGACATCAAGCCGCCATCGGCTCGCCCCCGGAACGGCGCGATCGCCGCGCGCGGCCGCGCGGACTTTTCGCCCGCTGACAAATTCGGCTGGGAAGACTGCACAAATCATCAAGAAATCCCGACCAGCGCTGGCCGCTGTCGAGCGCGCGGTCGAGCGCAGCAAGCGTGCGTGCGAGTCCCGGCTCATCATCGTCGATCCAAGTGCGGAGCACATTGGCGAACAAGAGCGCGAGCCCTTGCGCACGGATATGCCCAAGCGGTCCGGCAGCGCTGATGTTCGCGGCTGTCAGCATCCACTGCTGCGAGCGCACGGCCAAGCCGTTGAGAGCGAGCGCAAGTCCCGGGTTGCGCGCTGTCGAACGCATCAGCGAGCGTACCGCCTCCTTGTGCGGCGCGAGCAGCTCAAGCCGCCGCATCAGCACGTCGAACAGCTGTTCGCGCGGCGGCTCTTCTGCCATGCCGGCATCGATCCCTTCGAGCACGGCGCGGTCGATGTCCTTGATGTGGGCGGCGAGGATCGCGAAGGTCGATCCGAACTCGCCGCGCAATTCCGCGAGTGAAACGCCGGCGCGGCCGGCGATTTCCGCAAGATCGATCCGCTCGAACGATTTCTCCGCCAGCAGCCCGAGGAAGGCATCGATGATTTTCTCTCGCGGCGATCCCGTGCGGGACGCGGCGCGGCCGGTGGCGGGACGGAATTTACGCTTGCGGGCCATGGGGCACTCCTGACGCTTGCGACGTCCGCTAAATTTAGGCCCACAAACTGGCCGTTCCAAGGCGCCGGAAGCGGAATTTAGCCTGCGAGTTCGCGCCCTCGCTTGGTTGCCGCCATAACCGCCTTGGTCAGCAACGGCTCGAGCCCGCCTTCCCCCATTAAGATTTCAAGCGCCGCGGCGGTCGTGCCGCCGGGCGACGTCACATTGCTTCGAAGCGTGGCGGCATCGAGTTCGGAGCGATGGAGCAGCTCACCTGCGCCCGCAACCGTTGCCCGCGCGAGCTTGTCGGCGAGGGTGCCGGGCAGTCCGGCTGCCTTACCCGCCTGCGCCAGCGCCTCCGCCAACAGGAACACATAGGCCGGCCCCGAGCCTGACACCGCGGTGACCGCGTCCATCAGAGCCTCGTCGTTGACCCATTCGACCGCACCCGTGGCGGCAAGCAACTTGTGTGCGAGCGCGCGCTGGTTGGCGCTGACGCGCGCGTTCGGACAGGCGACCGTGATCCCGCGCCCGATCGCCGCCGGCGAATTCGGCATCGCGCGCACGATGGCGGCTCTGGGCAATGCGCGTTCCAAAAAACGGATTGGCCTTCCAGCCATGATCGAAACCACAACAGTCTTCACCCCAAGCAGAGGGAGGAGTGACGGCAAGACTTCGGGTGCGGATTGCGGCTTGATCGCAAGCACGATCACGGCCGCATGCCCGACCGTCTTGCTGGCCGGATTGAGCCGCAAGCCGCGCCGTTTGAGTGCCACAATTCCCTTCGTCGGTTGCGGCTCGAGCACCACGGTTTTTCGCGGATTGAGTCCGAGCCGAAACCAGCCTTCGAGCAGCGCGCCGCCCATCTTGCCGGCACCGACCAGCACCACGGTTCCGGCGATCGAACCGATCGTGCGCTTCGTCGCTACGGATTGGGTCATGGCGGCTCGCGTCCTCGACTATTGGCAATGGCGCGAGCGCCTCACGAACCGGAGGCGCAATATCCGTGTTTCACGCTTGGCCTGAGGTCTCGAACATCGTGGCATCGAGCGCCTCGCGCGCCGACTTGCCCGCCCAGACAACAAATTGAAAACCCGGAAAATACCGCTCGCATGCTTCCAGCGCCGCCGTGAGCAGCGCTTCGCATTGCAAGCTCGAGACTTCCATCCCGCCGGCCAGCACCAGCGCGTGTCGGTACATCACCATCCCGTCGGCGACCCACAGGTCGAAATGCCCGACCCAAAGTTGCTCGTTGATGAAAGAGATCAGTTGTTGGATTTCGGCCCTGCGGCGCTCCGGCACGCGAAAATCGAACGCGCAGGCCAGATGCAACGCTTCGATGCCGTGCATCCATGTGAACGAGATGTGATAATCGGTCCAGCGACCGCCGACCACGATGGTGATCTCGTCATCACCCGTGCGCTCGAACGACCAGTGATGAGCTGCCGCCACTCGCTCGACGACGTCGAGCGGATCGTATCTGGACTCCTCGATGAAGCTGGTCAGGGACATGCCGTCTCCGCTTGGCTGCTCGGAAGTGGGTGCGCACGCCGACGCACGCGCACACAGCACCTCGTACGCAACTCACTGGAATTGGCCTCTTGTCGAGGCCGCAGCACATTGACGCAGCGCCTCCGATCATCTTGACCGTCAGAGAAACGAATCACCCGCACGCTGACTATAGCCAGCTTGATTCCACTCGCCAAAGCCCGCTGATTTGGAAGCGAATGAAGATTCTGTGGATTCACACAACGAGCGCGAGCTTCACCGTCCACAATCCATCGTGCGACATGTTGACTCGGCAGCCCGAAAATTCAGAACCCACGCCGGTTTTTGCGGCGTGCGCAGGTGCGCGCGTTGCTGCATTGAGTGTTAACCAATTGTTAACCACTGTGACAGGCGGGAGATCAGTCGAACAGACTCGAGACTGACTCTTCTGAGGCGGTGCGGCCGATGGCTTGGCCGATCAGCGTCGAAATCGAGAGCACGCGGATATTGCGCGACACGCGCACGGCTTCGGTCGGTTGAATGGAGTCCGTAATCACGAGTTCCTTCAGCTTGGACGCTGCGAGGCGCGCCACCGCGCCGCCCGAAAGCACGCCATGGCTGATGTAGGCATAGACCTCGGACGCACCCTGTTCGAGCAGCGCCTCGGCGGCGTTCACCAGCGTTCCGCCGGAGTCCACGATGTCGTCGACCAGGATGCAGGTGCGCTTGTCGACCTCGCCGATGACGTTCATCACCTCGGATTCGCCCGCCCGCTCGCGCCGCTTGTCGATGATGGCGAGCGGCGCGTTGATGCGCTTGGCAAGCCCGCGCGCCCGCACCACGCCACCAACGTCGGGCGAGACCACCATCACCTGGGCGAGATCGAAGCGCTCGCGGATGTCGCGCACCATGACTGGCGAGGCATAAAGATTGTCGGTCGGAATATCGAAGAAGCCCTGGATCTGGCCGGCATGGAGGTCGAGCGTCATTACCCGGTCGGCGCCGGCATGCGTGATCAGATTGGCGACGAGCTTGGCGGAGATCGGCGTGCGCGGACCGACTTTGCGATCCTGCCGGGCATAGCCGAAATAGGGGATCACCGCGGTGATGCGCCGCGCCGAGGCGCGGCGCAGCGCATCGATGATGATGAGCAGCTCCATCAGATGGTCGTTGGCCGGATAGGACGTCGACTGGATGACGAACACGTCGGCGCCGCGCACGTTCTCGCGGATTTCGACGAATACTTCCATGTCGGCGAAGCGCCGAACGTCGGCCTGCGTGAGCGGGGTCTCGAGCACCGCGGCGATAGCCTCGGCCAAGCGCGGATTCGAGTTGCCGGCGACGAGCTTGATTGCTCCGTTCTTGGCCGCCATCGACGCCTCCCACCGGCCGCCTGCGGCCCAACCAGACCGATTAGCGGCAGATGGCGACCTGATACAGGGCGCTCAGAAGCAAGGCAATATGCGGAAATTCATTGTCCCGAACGAAATTCGGACAAATTCAAGGCTTTGGCGGCAGGCTCGCGTGCATGATTGGCGGGTTCGGTTCCGGATCGCCGGTTGAACCCGTCGTCTCCGCCGAAAAGTCCGTGGCATCGGTCGAATTCAGATAGACGAGGATGCGATCCATGCCGCTGCGGGCGATCTTTCGCAGCACGCCTTCGCTTACGGCCGCCCATGCATCATGGCTGTCGTTTGCGCTCTGCTCTTCGCCGGTGATGCGTAGCGCGCGATGCTTGTCGTTGCCGTACATGTCCCAGACCCAGACGATCGAACTCTTGCCGTGCTCGACATGGGTGCTGAGATAGCCGCGCAGGCGGTACTGCGCGGCCTCGTCGCCGGAGACGATCACGAGCTTCCGCGTCTCGGCTTCTTCGCCCAGGTCCATTGCCAATCGGCGCGTTATGGCCTGCGGCGGGCCTTCGATCGATTCAATGGCAATCGTTGCGGTTCTTCCGGCCGCAAGCGGTCCCATCGGCTGGCCGTTGATGTCGCAGCCTGCAACCGCCAGTCCGGCGATCGCTAGGGCAGGTACGCTCGCGCGTCCCCGCTTCCAACCCTGCGATACGCGCGCGGCGCATCGCCATACTCTACTCAACATCGACGCCCTCTTGATCCCTCACGCAGCACCGGCATCCAGCCTGTAAAATGGTAGTGACAATGCGGGTTAATTGCCAGAAAAATCACAATCTCCTCGCTGCAAGCCGCACAGTGTTGCAGCGATTAGCTCACTAATCGAATCAAGCCTTTCCGGAATATATGTACAGCGCACACTTGTGCTAGGCGTGATTTGTGCAAATCAAAATTTGTGCAAATCGTAATTTGTGCAAATCGCATTACATCTGCACCAGGGCAATGGCATTGATATGCCGCCCGTAATCAGACTCGGCGCGATGCGTCGCCCGGCGATACGAGAAAAACCGCGCCGGATCGCCATAGGTGCATTGACGAAGATCCTCGAATGAATTCACCCCGGCGCGCGCGAGACGTGCGGCAATGTATCCGGGCAGGTCAAATTGTGCGTGGCCCGCCCGCGCGGCCGGCAGGAAAAACCGTTCGTTGGATTTGTCGGCGGCAAGAAATCGATCCACCAAATCCTGCCCCACTTCGTAGTTCGCCTGACGGATGGTCGGCCCCAATGCGGTGACGATGCGCGCACGCCTGGCGCCGAGTTTTTCCATTGCCGCCACCGCCGTCTCCAGTACGCCGGTCAACGCGCCGCGCCATCCGGCATGGGCCGCGCCGATGATGCGTGCCTCGCTGTCCGCGAGCAGCACCGGCCCGCAATCGGCGGTCGAAATGCCGATCGCAAGTCCCGGCACGCGCGTCACGATGCCGTCGGCGCGCGGCCGATCGCTCTCGACCCAAGGCCGCTCCGCCACGACCACGTCGGGC
Source organism: Xanthobacteraceae bacterium (assembly GCA_035501735.1). Lineage (GTDB taxonomy): Bacteria > Pseudomonadota > Alphaproteobacteria > Rhizobiales > Xanthobacteraceae > PNAI01. Next base: position 144,552 of record DATJVR010000086.1, read on the forward strand.
GAATGGATCTGATAGGCGGTGATCAAATGATCCGGCTTGACCGCCAGTGCCGCCGCCATGCGGGCGCGATTTTCGGCGACGGACTCCGGCCGATCGTCCGAGCCGACCCCGTTGAGGCTCGCGTAGAGACCGCTCGATACGCCGCCCTCGCGCGTGAAGAAAGCGTGATGGATTCCCGGCAATACGGACAGCGAACGCGCTTTCAGCATCCGATCTTCTTAACTCTCAAGCTCGAACCCCGGCAGCGATGTCAGCCTCGCATTGGCAAGCCCGATGACCTTGAACAGGGACCCCATGCCCGTCCGTCCGGGATCGGTCAGGCGCGCAACCGCATGTTCAATCTCGTTCGCCTGCTCGGGCGTCGCGCCCGCCATAAGCGTGCTTGCGCGCGCCTCGATGCCGAGCCGATTCAGGAATTCGGCCTGCGTGAGCGGGCCATGCGCGCGCGCCCCCATGCTCTCGGCCGCATGCGCGAGTGCCGGGAAGTCGACATGCGCGGTGAGATCGACCACGCCCGGAGCCACCAGCGGATTGGCGTAGGTGTGCTTGCCGACGCCCTGGAAGGTTTCGCCAGCGGCACTTTGCGCATGCCCATAGTCGATCACCAGCGCCGCGCCGTCGTCGCGCGCGAGGCGGCGCCCGAGTTCGAGTGCGAGCCGGTCGTTGCGCCATTCGTAGAGTGCGCCGATCGGCGCGTCGCGCACCTCGTTCGGCAACAGCAAGTCGAAGTGTGGAAGCAGATCGGGCGCGATTCCGAACGCGAGATTTCCCACCTTGTCGATTTCCACCACACGCTGATGCCAGCCGTTGCTGAGCTTCACCGCTTGATGGATCGGCAGCGCATCGAAAAACTCGTTGGCGATGACGATGCTGCGGCCAGCGGGAACGTCGTCGAATGATTGATGCCATTCGATCGGCACGCCAAGCCCGCTCAGCGTCTCGCGCTGCCGGCCCATCAGCACCGGACTGACTTCGACCATATGCACGGTGAGCGTGGCACGAAAATCGGGGACCACATGCGCGGCCCTCAGCGCGTCGCGCATCAACGTGCCGCGTCCAGGCCCGAGCTCGACGAGCGCAATGCTCGCCGGCGCCCCCATGGACTGCCATGTCGCCGCTGCCCACAGACCGATCAGTTCGCCGAAAATTTGGCTGATCTCGGGCGCGGTGGTGAAGTCGCCCGGCCAGCCGAGCGGATCGCGCGTGGTGTAGTAGCCGTGCTCGGGATGCGCGAGGCAGAGCGCCATGTATTGGCTGACCGGCATCGGCCCGGCGATTTCGATGCGGCGGCGAATTTCGGCTTCGAGCGCTGGAGAGGTCATTGTTTAAACCCGCACTGGCGCGCGCCGCAACGCGAACAGGATAAATCCGAAACCGGCGATCATCAGCGGCACCGACAGTAGCATGCCCATGGTGAGACCGCCCCACAGGAATCCGAGCTGTGGATCGGGTTCACGGAAGAATTCGCAGATGATGCGGGCGATCGAATAACCAACCGCGAATAGGCCGATGACGAGCCCCGGCCGCTGGAGCGCGCCCCTGCGCATGGCCGCCGCCAGCACCGCGAACAGCACCACCCCTTCGAGGGTTGCCTCGTAGAGCTGGCTGGGATGACGGGCAAGCAGCCCGCCATTGGGAAAGATCATCGCCCAGGGCACGTCCGTCGGCCGCCCCCACAGTTCGCTGTTGATGAAATTGGCGATGCGGCCGAGAAACAGGCCGATTGGCCCGACCGCGCAGGTCACGTCTCCGAGCGAAAGCATCGGAATGCCGCGCCGCCGCGCGAACAGGATCACCGCCAGCACGCATCCGGTAAAACCGCCGTGGAACGACATGCCGCCCTTCCACAGCGCCACGATTTCGGCCGGATGCGCGGCGAAATGCGGCAGGTTGTAAAACAGCACGTAGCCGATGCGGCCTCCGAGGATAATTCCGAGTGTCACCCACAGCACGAAATCATCGAAATCGAGCGTGGTCATCGGCGCTGGTCCGCCCCAAAGGGTATCGCGGTGCAGCAGGGAGCGCGCGTACAGCCAACCGAACAGGATTCCGAAAATATAGGCGAGGGCATACCAGCGGATCGCGAACGGTCCGATTTGCACCAGCACAGGGTCGAAGGCGGGGAATGCGATAGTCAGGACAGGCATCGCGCGGTCAGCCAATCGTGCATGATCAATTTACGCCGGTGATGGGACGCCGGTCACCGCCAAGTCAAGACGCAAAATCTCGCGCGGACTGGCGGGCCACTGTTCTAGCGCGTGATCGTCGGCTCAGGTGTCGACCGGACGGTATTCGTCCGCGATCCCGACCTCATGGCCCCGGCGCCGCTCTTGCTTGCTTCGCCGCGCTCGTTTTCCTTTGGCCTGCTCGCTGCGATTCGCTCGGAAATCTTGTTGACTTCCTGCGCGATCTCTTCCGTGCTGGCGCGGCGCAGGCAGCCGGTCAGCGCGAGCCGCGAATAGACCAAGACGCCGTGTCTGTTGTCATCGGGAGCCTGCACGATGAATTGTTCGACTGCAAGGCCTGTCTGTTCCAGCTTCCGTACGAAATTTGTTTGCGATTGTGCGCTGACTTTCTTATCCGCCAAATCAGTGATGACCATGATGCGATCCGCATGGTTGCGAGCGATCGTCGCCACCTGATCGGCCGGGTTGAAATGTTCCAGGAGCTGATCGTCCGGCGGCCGCGAGCGCTTGACCGGCGTGAGCGGACCGGAACCGATCACCGCACAGCCCACGTCCTGTCGCAGCGCGAGCAATCCGGCAACCAGATGCGCGCCGCCGGATTGGCCCATGAGATGGAAACCCTCGAAATGATATTTCTGCTTGATCGCGTCGAGGGCCGCATTGGTGACCTGCAGTTCGAGGATGCTGTGCCGGAACCGGTGGTCGCCGGAAGAGCCTTCCACGCCCACACGGCCGAGATAGATCGCGGGAATCTTGGCTTGTTTGGACAGCGAAACCGCGGTCCGCATCAGGTCATCGGTATTGATGTCTTTCTCGCCCTCGGGAACCGCAAAGGCCCCCGTGTTGAGATAGAGAACACCCAGCCGATCGCCTTGCAAAAAGACCACCGGCTTGCGTGCCTCACCGTCGCTGCCCGCGAAGTAAAAGCGCATGCAGAAGCCACGGCCTTTGACCGTGACCCACACCGCCTGCGCAATCTCTGCGCATTGCGCCGGCGTCGAGGTAATCCCGCGCAGCATGCTGGCAACCGTGATCGTGTCGCCAGCCGCCGGCGCGGCGAATGCGAGCGCGCCCGCAAGCGCTAGAGCGGTCCAGCCTGCGCCGATGCCTCCGATTTTATCAATGCGGACGATGGTCGACATGGAGAGGAATTCCAGGATGTCGGGACGTGATCACCACGCGCACATCAGTGAATGTTAGCAATGCTGAACGGCACCTGCCATGCAGTTAAAACACCAATTGTGGCTCTTGCGAGAGCGGTGTGGGATTGCCATTGTTTTGCCGACAGCCATGTCGGGAGAAGTGCCATGACCCAAACCACCAGCCGCTTTTTCGACGAGATTGCGCGGCTGATGAACGACGCCGCCGGCGTTGCCCAGGGCGTACGGCGCGAGTTTGACACGCTGTTTCGCAGCCAGGCCGAGCGCATCCTGCGGGACCTCGACGTGGTCAAGCGCGAGGAATTCGAGGCGATCAAGGAAATGGCAAGCCTTGCGCGCGAGGAAAACGAAGCGCTGAAGGCCCGCCTCGACGCGCTCGAAGCCAAAATCGGCAAATCCGCCAAAAGCAGCAAAGGCGGCGAAACCGCGTAAATCGGCGCAGATTTCTTGTCTTTGCGGTGCCGCGCGGCTATAAGCCCGCGCCAATGCGGGTAAATTCCCTGTGGCTCGGCGTCCGGGATCCCCTCGGGGGGACGGACCAGCCACAACCCACTGAATTCCAAGGAAGTTTCGAGAAGCAAGGTTTCGAGAAGCAAGGATAGTGATCATGGCGACCGTGCAGGAGATCAAGGCAACCGCCCGAGCCAAGAGCGGCGGAGGTCCGGCGCGGGCCACCCGCCGCGGCGGCCGCGTGCCGGGCGTGCTCTATGGCGACGGCAAGCCGCCGGTCAACATCTCGCTTGATTACGCCGAGCTGCGGCAGAGGATCTATGCCGGCAAATTCCTCACCACGATCTACGACCTCGATCTGGATGGCGTGAAGCACCGCGTGATCCCGCGCGAGTTCCAGCTCGATCCGGTTCTCGACAATCCGATCCATGTGGATTTCATGCGCATCGGCGAAGGCGCGACCATCCGCGTGGCGATTCCGGTCCATGTCAAGAATGCCGACCAGTCGCCTGGCGTCAAACGCGGCGGCACTGTGAACATCGTGACCCATACGCTCGAAGTGCGGTGCCGTGCCGATGCCATTCCGCCCGCGATCGAGGTCGATGTGTCGGATCTCGAAATCAATTATTCGAAGCACCTGAGCGACATCAAACTCCCCGAGGGCATCAAATCGCTCGCGCGCATCGATCTGACCCTGGTCACCGTCGTCCCGCCGTCGGGCTATGCGGAAGAAATGAAAGCCGCCGCCGAAGCCGCGGCAGCCGCAGCGGCAGCGGCCGCTGCGGCCGCCGAAGCTGGTCTCGTCCCGGGCGCCGAAGGTGCGGTGCCGGGTGCGGCGCCTGGCGCGCCTGGAGCCGCTCCAGCCCCGGGTGCAGCGCCTGCACCGGGTGCCGCGGCACCTGCCGCTGGCGCGGCTGCCGCGAAACCCGCGGCTGCGCCGCCGCCGAAGAAGTGAGGCCAACAACAGGCGGCGAGCCATGCTGCTTTTCGTCGGGCTCGGCAATCCCGGTGCCCGCTACGCCGGCAACCGCCACAACATCGGTTTCATGGTGGTCGACGCTATCGCCAAGCGCCACGGGATTACACCGTGGCGCCGGCGCTTCCAGGGCGTGGCCGCCGAAGGCCCGATCGGCAGCGAGCGCGTGCAACTGCTTTTGCCTGGAACATTCATGAACGATTCCGGTCGCGCCGTGGCGGAGGCCGCGCATTTCTATAAACTCGGCATCTCAGAAATTGTCGTGTTCCACGACGAACTCGATTTGCCGCCGGCCAAGGTGCGCGTGAAAGTCGGAGGGGGAGTCGCCGGCCACAACGGCCTGCGCTCGGTATCCGCCCATATCGGCAACGAATACAAACGCGTGCGCATCGGCATTGGCCATCCCGGCGACAAGCATTTGGTTCAGCCTTACGTGCTCAGCGATTTCGCCAAGACCGATCGCCCCTGGGTCGAGGCGTTATGCGGAATCATCGCCGACAACGCCGAACTGCTTGCGCGCGGGCAGGACGCGAGCTTTCAGAACAAGGTGCATCTGGCCATGGCCGCCAAGGGTTTTGGCGAGCCAAAGGAGCTGGATTCGCCGGAACAAGAATAAGAGCCACTCATGGGTTTCAAATGCGGCATCGTCGGCATGCCCAATGTCGGCAAGTCGACACTCTTCAATGCGCTGACGCAGACGGCCGCCGCACAGGCGGCCAACTATCCGTTCTGCACGATCGAGCCGAACGTCGGGGAAATCGCGGTACCCGACGAGCGCCTTGGTGTACTCGCGCGTCTGGCGGGATCCGCCGCAATCGTTCCGACTCGCATTGCGTTTGTTGATATTGCCGGCCTGGTTCGTGGGGCTTCGAAAGGCGAGGGGCTGGGCAATCAGTTCCTCGCCAATATTCGCGAAGTCGATGCCATCGTCCACGTCGTTCGCTGCTTCGAGGACGATGATGTCACCCACGTCGAAGGACGCATCGATCCCGTCGCCGATATCGAGACGATCGAGACCGAACTGATGCTCGCCGATCTTGAAAGCTTGGAAAAGCGGGTGGCTGCGCTCGAAAAAAAAGCCAAGGGTGGCGACAAGGAAGCCAAAGAAGCAAAGGAATCCCTCGATCTGATCAATCGTGCGCTTGCTCTGCTTCGCGAAGGCAAGCCTGCGCGCTTTGTCATGCGCAAGCCCGAGGAGGAAAAGGCTTTTCATATGCTCGGTCTGCTCACCGCTTTGCCGGTCGTTTATGCGTGCAACGTCGACGAAGCCTCGGCCGCGACCGGTAACCGCTACGCGAAGCAGGTGGAAGCGCGCGCCAAGGCGGAGAACGCCGCCTGCGTCGTCATTTCGGCCAAGATCGAATCCGAAATTGCCTCGCTGCCGCCGGAGGAGCGCAAGCATTACCTCGAAGCCCTCGGATTGGCGGAAGCCGGCCTCGACCGGCTGATCCGCGCCGGCTATTCACTGCTTGGTCTGATCACCTATTTCACGGCCGGGCCGAAAGAAGCCGCTGCCTGGACCATCACGCGCGGCACCAAGGCGCCGCAGGCCGCGGCCGTGATCCATAGCGATTTCGAACGTGGCTTCATCCGTGCCGAAACCATCGCCTATGATGATTACGTAAAGTTCAACGGCGAATCGGGCGCCCGCGACGCCGGCAAGATGCGGCTTGAAGGCAAGGACTACGTGGTCGCCGACGGCGACGTCATGCACTTCCGCTTTGCGACGTAATGGGCTCGGCGATCGGGAATCGCAATGTCGAAAACCTCGCAGCCCGCACCCAAACGCTACTGGGAAGATTTCACGCCCGGCCAGGTCATCGAATACGGCCCGCGCCGCGTCACGCGCGAAGAGATCGTGGCGTTCGGAAAGGAATTCGATCCGCAGCCTTTCCATATCAGCGAGGACGCCGCCCGCGCCACGATGCTCGGCGAATTATGCGCTTCGGGTTGGCACTCCTGCTCCATTCTGATGCGCATGTCGGCAGACAGTTTCGTGCTCAATTCCAGTTCCATGGGCGCGCCCGGCATCGACGAGGTGCAATGGCTCAAGCCGATCAGGCCCGGCGACGACCTGACGCTGCGCGCGACCGTGCTGTCGAAGCGTCCGTCCAACAGTCGGCCGGACATGGGTTTCGTCCATGTCCAGCTCGAACTTTTCAATGGCCGCCGCGAGCGCGTGATGTCGCTCAAGGCGCCCTTGATGTTCGGCCGCCGCACGCCGGGTGAGACCGCGGCATGAAATTCTTCGAAGATCTGAAAATTAGCGATCGTTTCGAAATCGGCCGCCACACGTTTACCGCCGACGACATCAAGAGCTACGCCAGGCGTTTTGATCCGCAGCTTTTTCATGTCGATGAGGAAGCCGCGCAGCGCTCGCATTTCGGCGCGCTTTGCGCGTCCGGCTGGCATACGGCCTCGATCTGGATGCGGCTGATGATCGAGCACGACCGCAGCGAAGATGCCAAGCGCCGCGCACGCGGCGAGCCGTCGGCCATCTTCGGACCGTCGCCGGGTTTCCGCGAGCTCAAATGGCTCAAGCCGGTCTATGTCGGCGACACCGTGACTTATGCAAGCGAGATCGTCGAATTGCGCGCTTCCAAAAGCCGGCCGGACTGGGGTTTAATGGCAATCCGCAATACCGGGACCAATCAGCGAGGTGAGCCGGTGATCTCTTTCGTCAGCACCTCCTTCATCCAACGACGCAATCCCGCTCCATGACCGTTGCCGCTCCCAGCAGCGCTGCGCCACCCGCGCAAGTCACCAAGCTCGATGAACGCCGCGCCTTTGGCGTGGCCTGCGGTGCGCACGCGCTGCACGACGGCTACACCGACCTTGTCTACGTCATGCTGCCGATATGGCAGAAGGAATTCGCGATCAGCTACGCTGCGATCGGTCTCCTGCGGACCTGTTTCAGCGGCACCATGGCCGCCCTGCAAATTCCCTCGGGCTTGCTTTCGGAGCGCTTCGGCATCGCGCTGGTGCTTGCCATTGGTACTGCACTCGTTGGTGTTGGGTATTGCGTCGCCGGCATGAGCACGGGCTTCGTCATGCTCGTGGTCGCGCTGCTGCTGGGGGGTACAGGTGCAAGCACGCAGCATCCGCTTGCCTCGGCACTCGTCGCACGCGCCTTCTCCGGCCCGCGATCGCTGAAGGCGCTCGGTACCTATAATTTCGCTGGCGATATCGGCAAGATGACCATGCCGGCGGCAGCGGCCCTGTTGCTCGCATTGATGCCGTGGCAGCCGGTGCTCGCAATGCTCGGCCTGCTTGGCTTCATTGCCGCGGTCGGCATTTATCATTTGACGCCGCGTCTTCCCGACGAGCCCGTCCATGCGAGCGGCGAAAACAAAGCCTCTGCGGCATCCGCGCGCGGTGGCAGGTTCGGCTTCCCGCTGCTGTTGTCGATCGGCGTGATCGATAGCGCGACACGAATGGCGTTTCTGACGTTTCTGCCCTTCGTGCTGGTTTCGAAAGGGGCGAGCCTGCAGCTGATCGGCATGGCCCTCACACTGGTCTTTGCCGGCGGCGCGGTCGGCAAGTTTGTCTGTACCTTCATCGGCGCACGCATCGGCGTGATTCCCACCGTCTATTTGACCGAAGGTCTCACTACCGCCGGAATCATTGCAATTCTGCCGCTCCCGCTCGAAGTGGTGCTCGTTTTGCTGCCGATTATCGGCGTCGCGCTCAACGGCACATCCTCGGTCGTTTACGGCTCGGTTCCCGAACTGGTGGCGCCAGAAAAACGCAGACGCGCCTTCAGTGTTTTTTACACCGGCACGATCGGTTCGGGCGCGGTGTCGCCGGCGATCTATGGCTGGATTGGCGATGACATCGGTTTGACGACCATGCTCGGCATCGTTGCCGGCCTTTGTTTGCTCACTTTGCCGCTCGCGATGCTCTTGAAGCCGGCGCTCGAACCGGTGCGTGCGTAAAATCAGCGCCAATCGCCCAATACGGTCTGCACCAGTGTGAGCGCCGCGACCGCCGCCGTGTCGGCGCGCAGGATGCGCGGACCGAGCGCGAGCCGTAAGACATTCGGCAATTTGAGCAGAGTGCTGCGCTCCTCCTCCGCAAAACCTCCCTCCGGGCCGACCAGCACCGCGACCGGCTGCTCTGTGCTGGCGCGATGCGCGAGGAGTGCCGCGACCGGGTCCCGGACATCGGCGTCTTCATCACAGAATACCAGGAGACGCTGCGCATCGCGGCTCGCTATCATCTGCTTGAACGTCAGCGGTTCGGCGATGTCCGCCAAGTTCAGGATGCCGCATTGTTCGGCGGCCTCGATGGCATTCCCGCGCATGCGCTCGAGATTGACGCGCGTCACCTGCACATGCTGGGTGATGATTGGAACCAGTCGTGAGACGCCGAGCTCGACCGCCTTCTGCACCATGTAATCGAGTCGTTCGTGTTTGAGCGGCGCGAACAGATAATGCAGATCGCGGGCCGCAGTCTGAGCCCGCGTTTGTTCCTGCACGACGAGCGTCGTCCCCCGCCGGTCGGCGTCGGACACCGTCGCGCGCCATTCACCATCTTTGCCATTAAAGACGAGAACCTGACCGCCGCTCTTGAGTCGCAGCACATTGCGAAGATAATGCGCCTGCGGCCTGTCGAGACTGAGCTTCGCGCCCGGCACAAGCGTCGCTGCGACATTTAGACGTGGAGTGCGAAAATCGTAGCGGGCCATAGGTCGCTATGTTGCGTTGCGCAAATTCGGAAAAGACGCGGGGTATCGCCGCGGCGAGCTGGAACAGCAGTCTATTCCGCGATTTGGCAACTGCCGCCATATTGCCGGATTCAGTGGATATTCGATCGCGGCAGATTAGTCTACGATGGCAAAATGAATCCAAGAACTGCACGAATGACCGGTCCTTGCGCGGTTGCGCTTGCGGCTTTGCTTGTGGTGGCGATCGCTTCCGAGGCCGCCGCGCAATTCGCCGGTTTCCCTCCCAGGCAACCGAGTGTTTGCGACAGCTTTGTTTCAATTCGCAAAGAAGCCGAGCAGGGCATGGCAGCGCTGCAAGCCGCCAACCAGCGCAAGGCGCCGCGCGAAGAATTCTGTCAGATTTTCACCAGGCTCTCGGTCGCCACCAGCAAAATGTCGAAATTCATGGAGCAGAATAAGAGCGTCTGCCGCGTTCCCGACGAAGCGATCCAGCACGCGCGCGCCGACTACGTCAAAATCATGGGCTTTCGCAAGCAGGCTTGCGCTCAAAATGCAGCACCGGCCGGACCGAGCCTGAGCGACGTGCTTGGCGCACCGCTTCTGCCGGACTCGACGTCGAACAAGCAGGACGGCATCTTCAACACGTTGACGGGCAATCCGCTGACGCGATGAGCGAGACGTTCGGACGCGTCGCCGATGCGACCGGAAACTGGGTCGACGGTCTCGCGCCCGCGTGGGCCCGGCCGTATTTGCGGCTCGCCCGGCTCGACCGGCCGATCGGCTGGTGGCTGCTGCTGCTGCCCTGCTGGTGGTCCGCGGCGCTTGCCGCGATACCGGCCAACGGATGGGGACCCAACCCCTGGCACGTGCTGCTCTTCCTCATCGGTGCCGTCGTCATGCGCGGTGCCGGCTGCACCTGGAACGACCTTGTCGATCGTGACATCGATGCCCGGGTCGAGCGCACCCGCTCACGCCCGATTCCTTCCGGCCAGGTCAGTATTACGGCAGCATTCGGGTTTCTCGCGCTGCAGGCGTTGATTGGTCTGCTCGTGCTGCTGCAATTCAACCGGTTCGCGATATGGACCGGCATAGCTTCGCTTGTGGTGGTCGCGATCTATCCGTTCATGAAGCGGATGACCTATTGGCCGCAGATTTTTCTCGGTCTCGCCTTTTCCTGGGGTGCATTGATGGGCTGGGCCGCCGCCATCGGCAGCCTCGAGCCGCCCGCCTTGCTGCTCTATTTCGGCGCGATCGCCTGGGTCATCCATTACGACACGATCTACGCCCACCAGGATCGCGAGGATGATCTGCTGATCGGGCTGAAATCCACGGCGATTTTGTTCCGCGATCGCACCAAGCCGGCATTGGTCACGTTTTCGTCCGTGGCCGTGCTGTTGATCGGAGCGGCCGGATTTTTCGTGGGCGGCGGCGTGATTTTCGCAGTCGGCCTTGCTGCATTTGCCGCGCATTTGGCCTGGCAGATCGCGCGGTTGGACATCGGCGATCCAAAACTCTGCCTGCGCTTGTTCAAATCGAACCGCGATGCCGGGCTGATTTTGTTTGCCGCTTTAACCTTGGATGCGTTCGTGCGCCGCGCGTTGTACTAATCGCGCGCGACGATCTCGCGCTCGCCGCGGTGCACGATGACTTCCATCTGCCGCACGCCGGGTTTTCGCCGCAGCAAAATTGACGGCCGCCGCCATTTGATTGCAGCGCGTCGTCGCCGGCGCAACGAAGGGGTACCGATTTCGACCGTGCCGAGGCGCGGAAACGGCTCCCGCACCGTGCCATCGCCTTCGATCACGAGCAGCGGCAAGCCGAGTACGCGTCCCCACGATTTCCAGAGTGCGACCCCGTCGTCGGCATCATTCGCGATGAACAGCGGCACCGACAGCGCGCTGTCCTTGTGATCGAGCGTTACGCTTATGCCAGCCGCCGATCCAGCTTCCGAAAGTGCAAGCCGCAAGGTGACCCCGCGGAAGTCCGCAACCGGCACGCCGACTTTCATGGGAATGCCGCGCACCGCGCGCCGCACCACGACGCGCTCGCGGCCGAGTTCCACCTGTCGCGTGTGTCCGTCCGCGCCCCCGTCCTGTGCCGAGAACTGCACCGGCAGGGCGAAAGGGTCGAGCCGCAACGCGCGGCTCGACCCCTCAGGTCCGCCTGCACCCATTTTGACGCCTCGAAATCACGCTCCCAGCCGGACTTTTTGTCCGGTCATTTCCGCCACTATGCTGCCGTATGCGTCGGTTTCGCCTTAAAGGCGCTGGTTAATCGCCGTTATCGGGTAGGGCATTGCGCTGCATGATTGACAATGCGTTGCGGCGGTCTTGAAATTTTTAGCGATCGCAACGCCTTCGGCTCTCGAAACTCGGCGTGCGCGGCCATATTTGAAGCCTTGTCAGCCGTCCGAACCCCACCTAAACCGGCCTTGGAAAGCGCAATGGATTCCCTTTTTGACCAATCTGTCCTGACCGCGCTTGCCGATCGGCTGGTGCAGGCCGCCAAAAAAGCCGGTGCCGATGCCGCCGACGCCATAGCCGTGCGTTCGGTGGCGCTCTCAGTCCAGGTGCGTGACGGCGGTGTGGAGGAATCCCAGCGCTCGGAGGGCAACGACATGGGTCTGCGCGTCCTGGTGGGGCGCCGCCAGGCTGTCGTTTCCACCAACGATATCGCCCGCGACGGCGCGGCAGCACTGGCCGAGCGTGCGGTCGCCATGGCGCGGGCGACCCCCGAGGATCGATACGCCGGTCTTGCCGAGGCCGACAAGCTCGCGCGCACCATTCCCGATCTCGACCTGGTCGATAACGCGATGCCCCGCGTTGAAGCGCTCGAAGTCTTGGCGCAGCGCGCCGAGAAAGCCGCGCTCGATGTCAAGGGTGTCACCAAGTCCGACGGCGCCAGCGCTTCCGCCGGGATCGGCGGCATGGTGCTGGTGACGAGCCATGGTTTCACTGGAGCCTACGTCAGCTCCAATCACAGCGTGTCGATGAGTGCGATCGCGGGGGAGGGGACCGCGATGGAGGGCGACTATGACTATTCGTCCACGCTCCACGCGGCCGATCTCGAAGCGCCGGAGAAAATCGGCCGCACCGCCGGCGAACGCGCGGTGAAGCGGCTAAATCCGCGCAAGGTCACGACCAAGAAAGTGCCGGTGGTGTTTGACCCGCGCGTGTCCGGTTCGATTATTGGTCATCTCGCAGGCGCCATCAACGGCAGCGCCATAGCTCGCAAGACCAGTTTTCTCAAGGACAAGCTCGGCGAGCGCCTGTTTGCTTCGAACATCAATATCATCGACGACCCGCTGCGCCGGCGCGGCCTGCGCTCGCGCCCATTCGACGCCGAGGGCATCGCCGGCCGCCGCATGGCACTGGTCGAGAACGGCGTGCTGAAAACCTGGCTGCTCGACTGCGCGACCGCGCGTGAATTGAACATGACCACGACCGGTCATGCCAGTCGTGGCGTGTCTTCGACCCCGTCGCCTGGGCCGAGCAATATCCATCTTGAGCCGGGCAGCGACAGCCCCGACAAGATGATACGCGACATCAGCGAAGGCTTTTACGTCACCGACCTGATCGGCATGGGGGTCAACTCCGTGACCGGCGATTACAGCCGTGGCGCCTCGGGTTTTTGGATCGAGAACGGCGAACGGACCTACCCGGTGAGCGAAGTGACGATCGCCGGCAATCTCCTGGATATTTTCAAAAATCTCGCGCCCGCGAACGATCTCGAATTTCGCTACGGCGTCAACGCGCCGACGCTTCGGCTGGAGGGTCTGACCATTGCAGGTCGGTAGCCCTGCCAGCGCCCGCTTGCACGATTGCAAGCGCCTTGTCGATGCCGTGCGCGAGGCCGGTGCACTCGCGCTGCAATCCTTCGGCGGACAATTCAAGAGCTGGACCAAGCACGGCGACTCGCCCGTGAGCGAGGTCGACATTGCGCTCGATCAGCTTCTGCGTAAGCGTCTCGTCGATCAGACCACGGACGATGGCTGGCTGTCGGAGGAAAGCGAAAACGATCCCGCGCGCCTCACCAAGCGGCGCGTATGGATCGTCGATCCGATCGACGGCACCCGCGGCTTTATTGCCGGGCGCCCCGACTGGTCGATCTCCGCTGCTTTGGTTGAAGACGGCCGGCCAACGGTTGCAGCCGTATTCGCGCCGGCGACCGACGAGCTCTTCATTGCGGTGGCGGGGGTCGGCGCCACCCGTAACGACGCCCCGATCGCGGTGAACGCGGACGCGGGCTTGGAGGGCGCAAGGATCGCCGGACCAAAACGCAGGCTCGACGCAATCGCCGCCCGCCACCCGCGGATTGTTCCGGTCCCGAAAATATTCTCGCTTGCGCTCCGTCTGGTTCGCGTGGCGCAGGGGGAGCTGGAGGCCGCCATGGCCGGCCCCAACGGTCATGATTGGGACCTTGCGGCTGCCGATCTTTTGGTGCACGAAGCCGGCGGCATGCTGACCTCGCTCGACGGCAAGCCATTGACCTATAATCAACCGAATCCGGTCCATGGGGTATTGGTTGCGGCCGGACGCGAGCGGCATCCGACGCTGCTCGAGCTTGTGCGCGCGCACCAGAGAGATTTTTCGTAAAACGACGAGCCGCGTTCAGGTCGAAGGATAGGCGATGTCCGGGAAATCAGCGCAGAAACAACTGCTCCATCTGGTGTTCGGCGGGGAACTCGCGGGCCTGCAAACCATCGAGTTCAAAGATCTCGACAAGCTCGACATCGTCGGGATCTATCCGAATTATGCCGCCGCCTATGCCGCCTGGAAGGCAAAAGCGCAGCAAACGGTCGACAACGCGCAGATGCGATACTTCATCGTCCACTTGCACCGGCTGCTCGATCCCGACACGGTTGCCCGGCCGGTTACAAAGTGACCGAGGGTATGGTCGTGCAGTTGTTTTCGTCGAAGCGGCTTGCGAACGCGCCCTGGGTTCAGAAGACGATCGGAGTCGCGGCCGCAGAATATCTGCGCTTTGTCTGGTACACGACGCGTTTTACGCTTGAGCCGCGCGACATCTACGAGACCATACCGAGTGAATTGCCCGTCATCGTCGCGTTCTGGCACGGACAACATTTTCTCACGCCTTTCATCAGGGGTGAAACCGACGACTACCGCGCCAAGGTGTTGGTTTCGCGTCACCGCGACGGCGAGATCAACGCGATTGCCGCCGAGCGCCTGGGCGTGGGCACCATCCGCGGGTCCGGCGACCACGGCACCGAATTCAACCGCAAGGGCGGTGTGAGCGCGTTCAAGGAAATGCTGGCCGCGTTGAAAGCGGGCTACAACGTCGCGCTCACCGCCGACATTCCTAAGATTTCGCGCGTCTGCGGGCTGGGTATCGTCAAGCTTGCGAGCGTATCCGGCCGCTTGATTCTGCCGGTCGCGATTGCCACCCATTGGCGAATAGAGCTCGGCAACTGGGACCGCTCCGCCATCAATCTGCCGTTCGGGCGCGGCGCGCGCATCGTCGGAACGCCGATCCGCGTGCCGAGCAATGCCGACGATGCAAGGTTGGAGGTTTCGCGCCGCGAGGTAGAGGCGGCGCTCAATGCTGCCACCAAGCGGGCCTATGACATCGCGGACGGCAATTCCGGAGGCGCGCGTGGCTGACGATCGACTGCCTTGGACGCTCCGCATCTATCGCCTGCTGACCATGGCGATGGTGCCGTTCGCGCCGCTCCTGCTCAACTACCGCCTCAAGCGCGGCAAGGAACATGCCGAGCGGCTGCCGGAGCGGCTTGGTCAGAGCGCGCTTTCGCGTCCGGCGGGACCGCTGATCTGGACCCACGGCGCCAGCGTCGGCGAACTCAACACCGTCCTGCCGCTGATCGAGCGCATTCGCGAACGCAAGTTCAACGTGCTGGTCACTACGGGCACGGTCACTTCAGCCGAACTCGCCGAGCGCCGGCTGCCGCCCGATGTCATCCACCAATTCGTTCCGCTCGATGCGCCCCCGATCGTCGAGCGCTTTCTCGATCGCTGGCAGCCCGACCTTGCTTTGTTCGTGGAATCCGATCTGTGGCCCAACCTGATCATCGCGAGCAAGAAGCGCTCCATCCCCCTGATCTTGCTCAATGCCCGTCTCTCCGATCGCTCGTTTCGACGCTGGCGGCTTGCGCCCGCCACGATCTCAGCCTTGCTCAGCCGGTTCGACCTTTGCCTTGCCCAGTCGACCGAGAACGCTACGCGCTATTCCGCTTTGGGCGCGCCGCGCATCACCACGACCGGCAACCTCAAGCTCGATGTGCCCGCACCGCCGGCCGACAGCGAGAAGCTTGCAGCCCTGAAGACCGCCATCGGTGGCCGCACCGTGATCGCCGCAACCTCGACCCATTCCGGTGAGGAAACCGCGATGATCAACGCCCATCGCCGTCTCAAGACCAAGTATCCGGGCCTCCTGACCTTGATTGCACCGCGCCATCCGGAACGCGGGGCCGACATTGGCGACCTCGTGAAGGCCGCAGGCCTCACCGCAGCCATTCGCTCGCGCGGCGAGCTGCCCAGGCCCTCCGTCGATATCTACATCGCAGACACGCTGGGAGAGCTTGGCTTGATCTATCGCCTGGCTCCGATTGTTCTGATTGGCGGCTCGCTGGTCAGCCACGGCGGGCAGAATCCGGTCGAGGCCGCACGGCTCGGCGCCGCTATTCTACATGGTCCCTATGTGTGGAATTTCGCCGAAATCTACGCCGCGCTCGACGCCGCCGGGGGCGCCGAGCAGGTGAGCGATGGCACCAAGCTCGCTGACGCTATCGATACCTGGCTGAAGGATGCCAACGCGCGTCAGAAGACCGCCGAAACCGCACTCAAATCCATGGAGACGCTCGCAGGCGCGCTGGAGCGCACGATCTCGGCGCTCGACCCCTATTTCATGCATCTGCGCCTCGACCGGCGCTCGGACTATGCGTGACCCCTCGTTCTGGTGGCGTCCGGCGGGGCCTGCCGCAACTGCGCTCGCCCCGTTTGCCATGTGCTATGGCGCGGTCGCGCGCTGGCGTCTGGGCACTACCGGACGCTCTGTTGCCATTCCCGTCATCTGCATCGGCAACCCGACCGTCGGCGGCTCGGGCAAGACGCCGACCGCGATGGCTGTCGCGCGCCTGCTGATTGCCGCCGGACGGCGCCCGTTTTTTTTGAGTCGCGGATACGGCGGGGAAATCGCGGGCCCGGTTCGGGTTGACCCGGGCGTGCATCGCACGCTCGACGTTGGCGATGAACCGATCTTGCTCGCTCGCGTTGCTCCTACGATCGTGTCGCGCGATCGCGTTGCCGGCGCCGAGGCCGCCCGCTTCGCCGGTGCCGATGTCATCGTGATGGACGACGGCTTTCAGAATCCTTCGCTGAAAAAGGATTTGAGTATCCTGGTGATCGACGGCCGCAGCGGCATCGGCAACGGCAAGATTTTGCCGGCCGGCCCGTTGCGGGCACCGCTTGATGCCCAGCTCGATCGCGCCCAGGCGCTGCTTGTGGTTGGCCAGCCCTCGGGCGCGCAAACGGTTATTTCAGCGGCAAAATCGCGCAAGCTGCCGGTGTTTCAGGGCCGCTTGGTGCCGGACCGGGAAACGCTCGCCGCCCATGCCACTCGAAAGGTTCTCGCTTTCGCCGGCATCGGCCATCCTGAAAAATTCTTTGCCACTCTCGATGAGGCCGGCATCGACGTTCGCGTCCAACTGGCCTATCCGGACCATCATCACTATCACCGCCTGGAGGCGATGGCATTGCTCGCCCGCGCCGAGCGCGACGATCTGATGCTGCTCACCACCGAAAAGGACTTTGTGCGAATCGCTAGCGAGCCGGACGTCTCGGCGCTGCTGAATGTGGTGCGTGCCCTGCCGGTGACGCTTGCCGTCGAGCAGGAACAGGCGTTTCGAGATTTAATTCTCGGAGTTGTTGCTGGGAAGTGAGGGTTTGGCCCGTTGCGGATTGAGCCGCCGCAGCACCGCCTCCGGTGTCGCATACGCTTCCTGCAGATCGACACTCCAATATTTCAACTCTTCGAGCGGAATCGGAACGCCGGTGACAGCGCAGCGCACGAACGCGCCCGGCCGCACGATGCGAAAATCGCCATCGAGATATTTGACTTCAGCTTCCCCCGCCATCGGCGATGGGCGATCAAAACGGTTCAACACATCAAAGCTCCGTGAGCGGACGCGCGACTCCGACAAACATAGTCATTTGCGGGAGGATATGAAACCCGTCCTGGTGTTTTCCGACTGCATGATCCTGCCCTGTTCATGGTAGCCTGCCGCCAACCATTTTGCGGCTACCACATTATGCGACTGTTCATAGCGCTGATTGTCTTGACCGCCAGTGTCATGCTCGCACCGTGCTTCGCGGCTGCGATAACGCCTGAGCAAGTCGAAATTGCGGCTCCGGAAGTGAAATTGCGGAGTTTGCTCTACAGGCCCGCAGGCGAGGGACCATTTCCGGCCGTGATCGGCCTGCATGGTTGTGGCGGGGTGACCGGCTCTGCCGGCGGTCCCACCATACGATTCCGCGATTGGGGCCAGCGCCTTGCGGCCGCCGGTTTTGCGGTTCTCTTCCCGGACAGCTACAGCTCCCGTGGACTGGGCTCCCTATGCAATACCCGCAGCCGTACCGTGCGCGTCGACCATGAGCGTGTCGCCGATGCGGAAGCCGCCCGCGGATGGCTGCAAAATCAAGCCTGGGTCACCCCCGATCGGATCTCATTGCTGGGCTGGTCGAACGGAGCGATTACGACCCTATGGGCCGTGCGCCCGCATTTTTCTGCCGCCAATGTCGGGCCCGATTTCCGCACCGCCGTCGCGTTCTATCCCGGCTGCCGGCGCCTCAACGAGACCGCCTGGACTGCCCGCGTGCCGACCCTCATTCTGATCGGCGGCGCCGACGATTGGACGCCACCCGCGGCTTGCCAGCAAATGGTTGCCGGCGCGCGCGGCCGCAGCGCGCGCATAGCGCTCGTGATCTATCCCGGCGCCTATCACGATTTCGATCATCCCAGCCGCCCGCTGCAGCAGCGCAGCGGGGTTGCGTTTTCGGCCGACGGCAGCGGCAAGGTTCACACCGGCACCAATGCGGCGGCGCGCGCAGACGCGATCAAACGCGTGCAGGACTGGCTGACGCGCTAGCCTAGCTTGCCGCCCGGATTTCATTCCTTGAGCATCGCCTGGAGCGGCCGGTTGAACAGCATCACGGCCACCCCGGCGAGTGCGGCGATCACGGAAATCATCAGGAAAAAATCGCTCTTCGGCATGCTGCTCCAGAAGCTGCCGAGATAGCCTGCGAGAAAGCTGCCGTAGAAACTGGTCGCCAGCCACACGCCCATCATCATCGACAGGCAATGCGCCGGCGCGACTTTCGACACCAGCGACAATGCGGTCGGCGAAAGATAGAGCTCGCCCACGGTGATAACGACAAAGTAGCCGGTGAGCCAAAGCCAGCTCGCCTTGCCGCCGCCGGCCGAGATCGCAGCGGCGAAAAGAATCAAACCCGACGCCGCGTTGAGGAAGCAGCCGATCGCCATTTTGCTCACCGTGCTGGGTTCGCCTGCGTATCGCGCCTGCCAAGTCCACAGCGCAATGATGAACGGCGTGAACAGGAAGATCATGAACGGATTGAACGACTGGAACCAGGTCGTTGGAATTTCGGCACGCCAGAATCCGAGATTGATGGTGCGGTCGGTATAGCCGTCGGCCCACAGCACGATCGTGTTGCCCATCTGCTCATAGGTGGCCCAGAAGAAAGTCACCGGCAGCGAAAGGATCACGAGTGCCCAGATGGCGCGCCATTCCTCGCGTCCGAACGTGTGGGTTTCGTTGGCGGCTCTGCGGCGGGTCAATTCGTCGGGCGGCAGCATCGGCGCCGCATAGAGATAGACCGCAAGCCCCAGCGTCATGCCCACGCCCGCTGCGGCAAATCCGTAGTGCCAGCCGATCTCCTCGCCCAGCGTTCCGCACACCAGCGGCGCCAGGAACGCTCCGAGATTGATCCCGACATAGAAGATGGAAAACGCGCGGTCGCGCCGCGAATCGCCGGCCGGGTAGAGCGCGCCCACTTGCGTCGAGATATTAGGCTTGAATGCGCCATTGCCGAGGATGAGGAAAGTCAGCGCGAAGAACAACAGCGACTCGAATGCCATCATGAAATGGCCGATCGCCATCAGGATCGCGCCGACGATCACCGTTCGGCGCTGGCCGAGCACGCGGTCGGCGAGCAGACCGCCGACAATCGGCGTCAGATACACAAGCCCTGTGTAGAAGCCGTAAATCTGCGAGGCGAGCGGCTGAACGTCGAGCGGTCCGAAGATGAACTCCAGCGCGCCGCGCAGAGTGGCAAAACCGATCACGTTTGCGGCGCGCGCCGGCTCGAACAGGTATTTCACCATATAGAGCACGAGCAGCGCCCGCATCCCGTAATAGGAGAAGCGCTCCCACATCTCGGTCGCGAACAGATAGGAAAGCCCGCGCGGATGGCCGAACAAATCGCGCGAGACGGGGGTAGCGACGGTGCTCACGATCCGAACAGGCTGCCCTGGCCGCCGGTCTGTCCCCCGTCCTGTCCGCCGCCGCCGCCGCGGCGAAGTCGCGGCTTGCTTGCGGCCTCGTCGCGCTCGGCAATCGCGCTCACGCGTCCATCGGTGAACTCGATATCGAGCCGCATGCCGGCATTGACGGCCGCCGCCAGCCGCACCGGCTTCCCGGTCATGTCGCGCACCAGTGCAAAGCCGCGATTGAGCACGCCACGGTATGAATACGCGGAAAGCAATTGGTCGGCGTGGACCATGCGCGCCGTACGGTTGCCGATGAGGATTTGAATGGCGCGCGTGGCGCGTCCGCCGAAGGCCGTCACCCGTTCGCGCTGACGCTCGATACGGGCGCGATTTGCATCGCCATAGGCCTTGAGTGCATTTCCGAGCCGCAGCGTGATGGCGTTCAATCGTTCCAGCCGGCGCTCGACATAGCCGCGCACCAGCCGCGGCACGAGCCGCGCCGCGACACGCGAAAACTGCACGTGATGAATATGCGCATTGGTCCGCAGCGCAAGCGGCAGCCGGTCGGACGCGTTGTCGAACCGCTGACGCGGGATCGAGAGCAGATCCTCAAGCTGCGGCAGCGCGCGCGCGGCCGAGCGCAATGCACTGCGCCGGTCGTCCATGCAGCGTATCCAGGCGCCCACCCGGCGCCGCCCGAGATCGTCGACTTCCGCGATCAGTTCCGAACGCACCGGCACCGCCATTTCGGCGGCTGCCGTCGGCGTCGGCGCGCGCCGGTCAGCGGCAAAATCGATCAGCGTTACGTCGGTCTCGTGCCCGACCGCGGAGATGATCGGGATCATGCTCTCAGCCGCCGCCCGCACCACGATTTCCTCGTTGAACGACCAGAGATCTTCGAGCGAGCCGCCGCCGCGCGCAACGATGATGACGTCCGGTTTCGCTACCGGATGTTTCGCCGGCAGCGCGTTGAACCCGCGGATCGCCGCCGCCACTTGCTCGGCGGATGTCTCGCCCTGCACCCGCACCGGCCAAACCAAAACCCGGCGCGGGAACCGGTCGTTCAACCGATGGAGAATATCGCGGATCACCGCGCCGGTTGGCGAAGTCACCACACCGATGATCGTCGGCAGAAACGGCAAGAGCTGCTTGCGGGCCTCGTCGAACAAGCCTTCGGCGGCGAGCTTTCGCTTGCGCTCGTCGAGCAGCGCCATCAGCGCGCCAAGTCCGGCCGGCTCGAGCGTCTCGATGACGATCTGGTACTTCGACTGTGCCGGATAGGTGGTGATGCGACCGGTCACCACGACTTCGAGGCCGGCCTCGAGCTTCACCTTGATTCGCGACGAGACGTTGCGCCAGATCACGCCGGCGAGGCAGGCTTTGTCGTCCTTGAGATCGAGATAGACGTGGCCGCTGGTGTGATACTTCACGTTGCCCAGTTCGCCGCGCACGCGCACGTAGCTGAAGTCCTCCTCGACCGTGCGTTTGAGCGCGGCCGAGAGCTCGGACACGGTGAATTCAGCGACGTTTATTTGTACGGCCTCGGACATGCGAATCTCGCAAACGCCATTATAGCGGATGCCCGCAAGTGCGGGTGATTACCGGCCAAGACTGACTGTTTGCCCTATTCGGGGCTGTAGAGCAGGGGTCCGCCGTCGCCGCGGCATTCCCACACGCAGGCGCGGTCGCATCGATCGAGCGCCGACCGGCATGCCTCGGCCCCGTTGCTGTCGGCGCAGGCATTGAACCGCGCACCGCATTTCGCCCCGCAGATCTTCCAACAGGCGTTCGCATTCCAGATCGCTGCCGAGCGGCTCGACATCGGATAGGGGCTGACGTGCACCCGGTCGCCGCCCCGCCCGGAAAAAACAACCTGCGGCCGGTTCTCCAGCTTGTACTCGCTGCACGCCACGAGCCCCAGCGCGGCGCTCGCAATCAGCATAGGGGCGATGTGGAATTTCATGTGCAATCGCTGACAGACACAACCAGCGTTAGCAAACCACGTTAGCGGCGCGGCGTCGAGGCCGTTTCTGTGGACGTAGGTGTCGCGAGCCTGCCTCGTTGCGCTGCGTCATGCTAGTGCTCCGATATGAACATACTGCTCCTTGGCTCCGGCGGGCGGGAGCACGCGCTCGCCTGGAAGATTGCCGCGAGTCCGCTTTGCGATCGGCTCTATTGCGCGCCCGGCAACGCCGGAATTGCGCGCGAAGCCGAATGCATTGCGCTTGACCCTCGCGACCATCCGACGCTGACCGCGTTCTGCCAATCGCGGCGCATCGATCTCGTGGTCGTCGGCCCGGAAGCGCCGCTCTGCGCTGGCATCGTCGACCATCTCGAAGCCGCCGGGATAAAAACCTTCGGTCCAACGAAAGCGGCGGCGCAGCTCGAAGGCTCCAAAGGTTTCGCCAAGGATTTGTGCAGGGCCAACAACATTCCGACCGCGGCCTACGAACGTTTCAGCGCCTCGGCACCTGCCAAGAATTATGCGCGCGCGCGCGGGGCCCCGATCGTGGTGAAAGCCGACGGACTTGCAGCCGGCAAAGGCGTCGTTGTTGCGCAAACGATCGAAGAGGCCGACGCGGCAATCGACATGATGCTCGGCGGCGGCCTGGGCGAGGCCGGCGCGTCGATCGTGCTCGAAGAATTTCTCAGCGGCGAGGAAGCTTCCTTCTTTGCGCTCTGCGATGGCGAAACCGCGATCCCGCTCATCGCCGCGCAGGATCACAAGCGCGCCTTCGACGGCGACAAAGGCCCCAACACCGGCGGCATGGGGGCCTATTCGCCGGCGCCGGTGATGACCGCGGAAATGGCCCAGCGCGCCATGGAGGAGATCGTCCACCCGACCATGCGCGCGATGAAGGCCATGGGCACGCCCTACAAGGGCGTGCTGTTCGCCGGACTGATGATCGCCGCCGACGGACCGAAGCTGATCGAATACAACGTCCGCTTCGGCGATCCGGAATGCCAGGTGCTCATGCTGCGCCTGATGTCGGACCTCGTGCCGGCGCTGCTCGCGAGCCGCGACGGCGTTCTGAAGAATTTCGATCTGCGCTGGTATTCCGACGCGGCCCTTACCGTCGTGCTGGCGACCAAGGGATATCCGGGCAGTTATGCCAACGGCTCAGTTATCGAGGGCCTCGATGCCGCGGCCGCGATCGAAGGGGTGGAAATCTTCCACGCCGGCACCAAGGCGGAAGCCGGCCGCATTGTCGCCAACGGCGGCCGTGTGCTCAATGTCAGCGCCCTTGGCCGCACCGTCGGTGAGGCGGCGGCGCGCGCCTACACCGCGGTGGATAAGATACGCTGGCCAGAAGGCTTCTGTAGGCGGGATATTGGCTGGCAGGCCATCAAGCGGGAAAAAGCGCGCTGAGGCCGGGGGCGTTGATGCATCCAGTGCTGCGGCTCTACGAAGATACGTTCAACAATACGGCCGGCGAAGTTCGCTTGCCGGCGCTGCCGCGCATGATCTTCGTCGTGCACGGTTCGATTTCGATCGCTGGCCGCGCCTATACGGACGGGGAAGCCTGGCATAGCGAATCTACCGTAACGTTGATCCCCGGAAAGACCGGCGTGACCTGCTGGCGATGGGAGCTTTCTCTTGGCGATGCGGCCGGCGTCGTTCCGGTCGGCCCGGGAATTCTGTCGCGCGAGAAGCTTTCGGCGCTGCTCGAGACCATCCCGAAGGGCGAGCTTCTGATGCGCGGCGACAGCGTGGCATTCCCGCCCGGCGGCTGCGCCTATCTCCACACCCACCAGGGCCCCGGTATCCGCTGCCTGATCGAAGGCGGCATCCGCATCGACGCCCATGGCCGCTCGACATGTCACGGCCCTGGCGCTGCCTGGTATGAATCCGGCCCCGATCCGGTGTTCGCGCAAGCTGCTGCCGATCGGCCGAGCCGCTTCATTCGCGTCATGATTTTGCCGCGCTCACTCATCGGCAAGAGCTCGCTCCAGCTCGTCAACGAGGAAGACAAGAGCAAACCGCGCGCCCAGCAATACAAGATATACGTTGATGCGCCGATCGCTCGGCCGGGGGCACGATGAAATCCGCCCGCTAAAGCGGTTTGAAACTGCGGTCCATGTCCACGTCGATCAAGATTGAAGCGCCGTCTTTCAGACCCTTCGCGATCAGATCGGTTGCATCTTTCACCGTCTTGGCGCGCACCGCTTCGATCCCGAACGACCTCGCCAGCGAAACGAAATCCACCGCCGGATCGTTCAGCTCCATCCCGACATAGGTGTCGGCCTGCTCGGCAAGTCCGCGCAGCGCCACGATGCGCTGCTTCAGAATCCGATAGCTTGTGTTGTTGAGGATCACCCACACGACCGGCACTTTGTAGCGTGCGGCGGTCCAAAGGCCCTGCGCGGTGTAGAGCGCGCTGCCGTCGCCGACGAGCGCAAGCACGGGCCGATCGGGCAGCGCGAGCTTTGCTCCGATCGCCGCCGGCAAGCCCCAACCGATGCCGCCGCCGCGCAAGCCGAAATAACTCTGCGGGTCGTCGCTGCGGATGAGCTGGCGGATTCCGGGCGCCGACGATAAGGCCTCCTCGATCACGACGGCGTCAGCGGGCAAGATTTCCCCGATTGCTGCAAGCAGAGCGAGCGGTTGCACCGGTGTTCTGCCCGCGAGTGAACGCGCCTTTTCCTTGAGCGCCGCGCGCTCAACGCGGATCGTTTCGCTCGCCGATTTCAGCCGCGCCGCAGCGGCCGTTCGCGCTTCGGCTGTCATGCGCGCGTGGACTGCGGCAGTTATCTCCGGGAGCGTCGCCTTGGGATCGCCGAGGATCGCCGCCTTTGCCGGATAATTCTTTCCGATCTCCCACGGGTCGGTATCGAGATGGATTAGGGAGAGTCCGGGTGGCATGGGATCGACAGCGGATGGAAGCGATAGAGTGAACAGATCGCCGCCGACAGAAAACAAAAGGTCATGCTGCTCGAGCGCCTTGCGCACTTCCGGAGCGGTCCGCACCATCGCGCCACGAAACAAAGGGTGCGATGTTGGGAACGATGCCGTACTCGGCACGAACTCGGTCCATACCGGCGCGCCCAATAGCTCCGCAAGCACGACAATTTCCGCGTGGGCACGGCTTTGCGCCACGGCATCGCCGGCGATGATGACGGGCCGCGCGGCCTGCGCCAACAGCTCCGCCGCCGCGGCGATCGCCTCAACGTCCCCGCGCAAGCGCGGCGCGACGCGCGTCGGCTCGAGCAGCGCGAGCTCGGCTTCGTTCTTGAGGATGTCGCCTGGAAGGGCGAGGAACACGGGCCCGGTTGGCGGCGCGAGCGCGGTCTTGGCCGCGCGATGCACCATGCGGGGAAGATCCGCGATTCGGTCAACCTGCGCCGACCATTTCACAAACGGTCGCGCAAGCGTCGCCAGATCGGCCGAAAGAATGGGCTCGGTGACGAGATAGTCCGTGTCCTGCTGACCTGCCGTCACCAATACCGGCGCGCCTGCCTTCTGCGCGTCATAAAGCATTCCCATGGCGTTTCCGAGACCGGGCGCGACGTGCAGATTGAGGACTGCGAGCGCGCCTTTCGCCTGTGCATAGCCGTCCGCCATCGCCATCAGCGCGGCTTCCTGCAGGCCGAGCACGTAGCGCAAATCGTTTTCCACCGCGAACGCGTCCATTAGCGGCAATTCGGTGGTGCCGGGATTGCCAAATACGATCTCGACGCCTTCCTGCTTGAGCAGTTCGAGGAAGGCGCGTTTTCCGGACATGACTGCCAAGATTGTCTCCAACGCAAGATTGCAGAGCCGAGTGCAGCGACCATACCGCAAGGACTGCGTTTTGGCCTGCCATATGGTATGCGCAATGACCAGCGCGAGCAAAATCAGACGATGACCGGGTTTGACCGCCAATCCGCATTTGCTGGCACCAAGGAAGTGGCCGAGCCGTTGCGTTTCGATGTGACGCGGCTGCAATCCTATTTGCAAAATCATATTGCTGGATTGTGCGGCCCCCTCGGCGTAAGCCAATTCAAGGGCGGGCAGTCGAACCCGACCTACCTTTTGACGACCCCGACGCGGCGTTACGTGCTCCGCCGCAAGCCGCCCGGCAGGTTGTTGCCGTCGGCCCACGCGGTCGACCGCGAGTTCCGCGTCATCAGCGCGCTGCATGCACAGAATTTTCCGGTCGCTGCCCCGGTG
This sequence comes from Xanthobacteraceae bacterium, assembly GCA_035501735.1. GTDB lineage: Bacteria > Pseudomonadota > Alphaproteobacteria > Rhizobiales > Xanthobacteraceae > PNAI01. Next base: position 170,623 of record DATJVR010000086.1, read on the forward strand.
CACTACTGCACTGACGAGAGCATCGCCGGCACGCCGTTCTACATCATGAGCTTCGTCGAAGGCCGCGTGTTCTGGAATCCTGACATGCCCGGATCGAATCCCGCGGAGCGCGCGGCCGTCTACGACGCCATGAATGCCACGCTGGCGCGCCTGCATGGCTTCGATCCGGCCGCGATCGGTCTGGCGGATTTCGGGCGCGGGGAGAATTACGTCGGCCGCCAGGTCGAGCGTTGGTCGAAACAGTACCGCGCGTCCGAAACGCAAAAAATCGATGCCATGGAAAACCTGATCGCTTGGCTGCCGGCGCATCTTCCGCCCCCCGCATCGGTGCGGCTCGTGCATGGCGACTACCGGCTCGACAACCTGATCATCTCGCCCGACATGCCTAAAATTTGTGCTGTGCTCGACTGGGAACTGTCCACGCTCGGCGACCCGCTCGCCGATTTCACTTATCATCTGATGCAATGGCACATGCCGCGCTCCGACGCCGACACCGGCTCGCTCGTCGGCTGCGATCTCGCCGGTCTCGGCCTTCCGACGCGTGACGCCTATATCGACGCTTACGCCCGGCGCACGGGTCTCGATCCGCGGCCGCATCTGCCGGTCTACCTCGCCTATAATTTCTTCCGTATCGCCGCTATTCTGCAGGGCATCGCCGGCCGCGTCCGCGACGGCACCGCGACCAGCGAACACGCGCACGCCAAGGCGCTGTTGGTCCGACCGCTTGCTGAAACCGCATGGGCTTTTGCCCGGGAGGCGAATGCGCGATGAAAACCATTGCACTCGCGCTCGGCGGTGGCGGTGCACGCGGCTACGCCCATATTGCCGTGCTCGAGGCGCTCGACGAGCTGGGAATAAAACCGGCCATCATCGCCGGCACTTCGATCGGCGCCCTGATCGGCGCGGGTTACGCGACCGGCATGAGCGGCAAGGACATCCGCCGCTACGCGATCGGGCTTGCGCATAATCGCGCACGGGTCATGCGCAAGATGTATCGCTCGCGCGCCGGCCGGCTGCGCGCCATTTTCGGCGGCGGCTTTGGCGACGCCACCCGCCTCGACGGCGAAAAGCTCTGCGAGCAATTCCTGCCCGACGGATTTCCCGACGATTTCGACGCGCTCGCCATTCCGTTGATCGTGGTGGCTTCCGATCTCTACAGCCGGCGCGAAGTCGTCCTCTCCTCGGGGTCGCTCAAGCGCGCCCTCGGCGCGTCCATCGCGCTGCCGACCATCATCCGCCCGGTCAACATCGAAGGTCGGATCTTGATAGACGGCGGCGCCACCAACCCGCTGCCGTTCGATCTTCTTCGCGGCCGAGCCGATCTGATCGTGGCGGTCGAGATTTCCGGGCCGCCGTCCGCCGACAAGCGCGATGTTCCCAACGCCGTCGAATGCCTCTACCAGACCGTGATGGTGATGACCCACTCGATCATCAGCGAGAAGCTAAAGCATGGTGCGCCCGATTTGCTGCTGCAGCCGAACGTCGGTTCGTTTCGCGCACTCGATTTTTTCTCAGCAAGCGCAATCCTGCGCGTGGCGGAGCCGATCAAGGATGAGCTCAAACGCCGGCTCGGTGAGCTGCTTTAGGCATAAGAATCAGCGCTCGAGCCGGACATGGTAAGTCCGTCATTTCCGCCATGATTAAACCACGATCCGATATCGATTAAAATTGCAGTGAATAAGACTGGAATTAATTTGGCGTCAGCATCGTAGAGTCGCGCCTGCAAAACGACAGAAGGCAGGCGTAATGAACAACTCCACCATTGGCGTGCAAACCATAACGCCGACGACCGGCACGCCGGCGCAGGATTCCAATCCAGCGCCCGACCGGAACGACAGCAGCAGTCGCGCCGACGCTCCACCGAGCACGACGCGCGTCAACGCGTCGCCCCCCGCCGGCACCGGCATGATCGTCGACAAGCTTGTCTGATTGACATCAGCGCGACGCGACTTGTTGCCGCCTTGAAGTCTACTCCCGCCGCGCGGCAAAAAAGCCGCGCAGCAAGATCGCTGCTTCCTGCCCGTCTATTCCACCGTAAATTTCCGGCCGATGATGACAGGTCGGCGCCGCGAAGAAGCGCACGCCGTGTTCCACCGCGCCGCCCTTGGGATCTTCCGCTCCGAAATATAGCCTTCTGATGCGCGCGAACGAGATCGCCGCAGCGCACATGGCGCAAGGCTCGAGCGTGACGTAGAGGTCGCAGTCGGTGAGCCGCTCCGAGCCGATCGCCTGCGCCGCGAGACGGATCGCCAGCAGCTCGGCATGAGCCGTCGGATCCTTGTCGCGCAGCGTGCGGTTGCCGGCCTTCGCGATGACGCGACCGTCGCGCACGATCGCGCAGCCGACCGGCACCTCGCCGGCCTCGCGCGCCGCGCGTCCCTCGTCCAGCGCAACTTCCATGAACGACTTTGCCATGTTCTGTGTATAAAGGCGCGAATGCCCGGCATAAAGCCGGGCGGGGAAACGACATGACCGAGCAAAACACCGGCCTCAAAGGCGGCATGCAGCACCGCGGCCGCAAATTTCGCGGCAAGCGGCTGAAAACGACGCTGCCCCGGCCCGAACTAGTGCAGATAGCTTCGCCGCCGAAGGCCTCCGAACGCATCGCCAAGGCGATCGCGCGCGCCGGTCTTTGCTCGCGCCGCGAGGCGGAAGCCTGGATTGCGGCCGGCCGCGTCGCGGTCAACGACGCGGTGATTGCCTCGCCCGCTCTCAATGTGACGCCGCAGGACCGCATCAGCGTGGACGGCAGGCCCCTGCCCACACGCGAGCGAACCCGCCTGTTCCTGTTCCACAAGCCGCGCGGATTGCTTACCACCAGCGCCGATCCGCAAGGGCGGCCCACGATCTTCGGCGCGCTCTCGAAGGACCTGCCGCGCCTCATCAGTGTCGGCCGCCTCGATCTCAACACCGAAGGCCTGTTGCTGCTGACCAATGACGGCGGGCTTGCCCGCGCCCTCGAACTGCCATCGACCGGCTGGCTGCGGCGCTATCGCGTACGCGCCCACGGCCAAGTGACGCAGGCGCAGCTCGACATCCTGCGGCGGGGTATCACGGTCGACGGAATCCAATATGGAGCGATCGAGGCGACGCTGGAACACGCCTCCGGCTCGAATGTATGGCTTAACTTTTCCATGCGCGAGGGCAAGAACCGCGAGGTGAAGAATGTTTTGGGCGCGCTTGGTCTGCAGGTGAACCGGCTGATCCGCACGTCGTTCGGCCCGTTCCAGCTTGGCGATTTGCCGCCCGGCGCGGTGATCGAGGTGAAAACGCGGACTTTGCGCGATCAGCTCGGTGAACGCCTGATCGCGCTCTCGGGCGCGAATTTCTCCGCGCCGGTGATGAAGCGCGACGATCTGACCCTCCCGCTGCGCGAAGGTGGGGAAGGTCGGCTGGCGACGCGGAGCGATGGAAACCGGGGTGGGTTTCCCCCACCCCCGACCCCTTCCCGCCACGCGCTGCGCACGCGGGGGGAGGGGGGTCCGCGCCGCGATCACGACGGACGCGCGCAAAAGCGCAAGCGAGAGCGCTGATGCGCATCGTTGGCGGGCGATTGCGCGGGCGCATGCTCAAGCCGCCACAGTCGCAAGCCATCAGGCCGACCGCCGATCGCCTGCGCGAGTCGCTGTTCAACATTTTGGCGCACGGCTATGGCGATCCCGTCAGCGGCGCGCGCGTGCTAGATCTCTTCGCCGGGACTGGCGCGCTTGGGCTCGAAGCGCTGTCGCGTGGCGCGAGCTTCGCGCTGTTCGTCGACAATGGCGCCGAAGCCCGCGCCCTGATCCGTGCCAATGTTGAAGCGCTCGGCCTGGGCGGGGTATCGCGTATCTTTCGCCGCGACAGCACGCATCTTGGCGCCGCGCACCCAATGGAACCGTTCGGGCTCGTGTTCCTCGATCCGCCTTACGGCCAAGGCCTCGCCGAGAAAGCCATTGCGTCGGCGCGCGAAGGCGGTTGGCTCTCACCCGACGCACTGATCGTTGTCGAGGAGGCAACGGGCGCCTTCAAGGCGCCTGCCGGATTCACGGAAATCGAACGGCGCCCCTACGACGACACCGAGCTGATTGTCCTGCGCCCGCCGCCGCCGTGACTTACTGCTGCTCGATGCCGGCCGTTTTGACCACTTTGGTCCAGCGCTCGATCTCCGCCGGGACGAATTTTTCCAGATAGGCCGGCGTTCGGCGCTCCGGCGGCACGATTTCGAGGCCGAGTTCCTGCAGCCGCTTGTGGATGGCGGGATCATCAACCGTGTCGCTCATCGCCTTGTTGAGCTTTGCAACGATCGGCGCAGGCGTTCCGGGCGGCAGGAAAAACGCATTCCACACGGTCGCTGCCACGCCGGGGAGACCCTGCTCGCCGCTGGTGGCCAGATCGGGAATGATCGACACGCGCGCGTCCGCCATCACGGCGATGCCTTTGACGGTGTTCTGCTTCGCCTGCGCCGCGCCGGTCTGGATGGTCGCGCACATGTAGTCGATGCGCCCGCCGATCACGTCCTGCATCGCCGGATTTTCTCCGCGATAAGGAACATGCGTGACATTGACGCCCATCGCCATGTTCAGCAGCACGCAGGGCAGATGCGTGCCCGATCCGACGCCGGCCGAGCCGAACTGCATCTTGGCCTGGTGCTCCTTCACATACGCGATGAATTCCTTGAGATTGTTTACCGGCAAATCCTTGCGCGCGATCAGGATGCGCGGCGATTCCGTCACCAGGCCGACCGGCTGGAAATCGGTGGCTGCGTTGTACATCGGCTTCTTGTAAAGAGCCTGGCTGAACGCATGCGTACCCGAATTGCCGATCAGGAAAGTGTAACCGTCGGGCGGCGATTTGGCCACGCGCGCGGTTCCGGCCTGGCCCGCAGCCGCGCCGACATTTTCGATCACGATCGTCTGCCCGAGCAGCTCGCTCATGCGCTGTGCCTGGATGCGGGCGCTGACATCGACGCCGCCGCCGGCCGCGAACGGCACGATGAGGGTCATCGGATGGCTGGGCCAATCCTGCGCGGTTGCAGGCGTCCCGCAAGCCAAGCTCGCCACGAGCCCGGCCGACACAACGATCAAGATTTTACGCATGATGATCTCCCTGACGGCCCCACAGTCGCGCCCCTTTCGCGCCGGATCAAGCCACATTTTTGCTGCGAGTTTGCGTCCGAAAGCCGCGTCAGCGCCGCCCGAACAGGCGTTCGATGTCGCTGAGCTTGAGCTCCACATAGGTCGGGCGGCCGTGGTTGCACTGGCCGGAGTTGGGCGTGTCTTCCATTTCGCGCAACAACGCGTTCATCTCCTCCGCCTTCAACCGCCGTCCCGCGCGCACCGAACCGTGACACGCCATGGTTGAGGACACGTGCAGCAGCCGACGTTCGAGCGGGAGCGCTTCGTCCCACTCCGCCATGTGTTCGGCGAGGTCGCGCACCAGCGCGCGCGCATCGATCGCGCCGAGCATAGACGGCGTCTCGCGCACCGCGACCGCTCCCGGCCCGAACGGCTCGATCAGGAGCCCGTAACGCGACAGTTCCTCGGCCCGCCCCAGCAGGCGGTCAACGTCGGCAGCGTCGAGCTCGACGATTTCCGGGATCAGCAGGATTTGACGCGCGATGCCGCGCTGATCGATCGCGGCCTTCATGCGCTCGTAAACGAGTCGCTCGTGCGCGGCATGCTGGTCGATGATGACAAGTCCGTCCCGCGTCTGCGAAACGATGTAGGTTTCGTGCACCTGCGCGCGCGCGGCGCCGAGCGGCTTCTCGACGAGATCGGCCGCGGGTTCCGCGATCTCCACGCGCGCGGTCGCAGCCGCGCCACCGACGTGGAACTCGGCCTGCTCGTTCTCGGCCAGTCCGGTTGTCGGTGTGCCGCGTGCCGCGAACGTTCCGCCATAGGGCGCGACCGGCCGTGCCGGCGAGCGCCGCCAATCCCAGCCGCGGCGCGGTAGCGCCGCCGGCCGAAACGCCGCGATCGTCGCCGTACCTCCCGTGGTCGCCGCGCGCTGGGCATCCCGTGTCAAAGCCTCCTTCAGCGCATGCAGCAGCAGCGAGCGCAGGAGACCGTTGTCGCGGAACCGCACCTCGGTTTTGGCCGGATGCACGTTCACGTCGACCTCGCGGGCCGGCAGCGTCACGAACAAGGCGACGATCGGATGCCGATCGCGCGGCAGATAATCCGCATAGGCCGCCCGCACCACGCCGATCAGCAGCTTGTCGCGCACCGGCCGCCCGTTCACGAACAGATATTGCCCGAGGGCATTGGCGCGCGAGAGCGTCGGCAATCCGGCAAAGCCCTCGACCGTGACGCCATCGCGCTCGCCCCGAACTTCGACCGCGTTGGCGCGGAATTCCGCCCCCAAAATGTCGGCAAGCCGCGCCAGCCGGCCGGGTGCGCCCGGCAGCGCCGCCGCCCAAGTCACATCACGCTCCTCGCCCGTAAGCGTGAACGAAACGTCGGGCCGGCTCATCGCCAGCCGGCGCACCACTTCGCGCACCGCTTCCGCCTCGCTACGGTCGCTCTTGAGGAATTTCAGCCGCGCCGGGGTGGCAAAAAACAAGTCCTTCACCTCGACGCGCGTGCCCTGGCCGAGCGCTGCGGGCTTGACCGGCGATTTCACGCCGCCTTCGACCGCGATCGTCCACGCATGCGGCTCGCGCGCGTGCCGTGTCGTGATGGCGAGCCGCGCCACCGCGCCGATCGACGGCAGCGCTTCGCCGCGAAATCCCAAGGTGCGGATCTGCAAAAGATCGTCGTCGGCGAGCTTCGACGTGGCATGCCGCTCGACCGCCAGCGCGAGATCGGCCGCCGTCATGCCCTCGCCGTCGTCGGTGACGCGGATCAACCGCCGCCCGCCGCCGTCCGTCGCGATCTCGATGCGGCTTGCCCCCGCGTCGAGCGCGTTCTCGATCAGCTCCTTGACCACGCTCGCCGGCCGCTCGACCACCTCGCCGGCGGCGATGCGATTGATGATGGTTTCGGGCAGCTGGCGAACGGGCATGGCTCGGCCTGATTCGGTTTCAAGGCGAAATCTACCGGGCCAATGTGGCGATCACGAGGGTGGGTGCGAAAAATGCCCCCGTTATTCGAACGACGGCTTCGCCTGCCGCAGGCGCTTGATGCCGGAGCGCCGCTTCTTCGACTCAAGCCGCTCCCGCCGGGACGCCGCCGTCGGCTTTGTGGCTCGCCGCGGCACCGGCCGCACGGCAGCTTCGCGGATCATCGCCACCAGGCGTTCGCGCGCATCTTCGCGGTTTCGCTCCTGCGTGCGATGGCGCTGCGCGTTGATGACCAGCACCCCGTCTTTCGTCATCCGTGAACCGGCGATTCGGATCAGCCGCAGCGCAACGTCATTCGGCAGCGACGGCGAGTGCCGCACGTCGAAGCGCAGCTGCACGGCGGTCGAAAGCTTGTTGACGTTCTGACCGCCAGGGCCCGAGGAACGCACGAAGCTCTCGATGAGCTCCGACTCGTCGATGCTGATCGTATCGGTGACGCGGATCATGCTCACGCACCCGTGAGATAACGCTTCGCCAGCACCTTGCCTTCTTCCACCGCTGGCTGGTCGAACGGGTCGACGCCGATCAGATGTGCGGCGATGATCGTTTCCAGCATGAAATGCATGAGCAATTCGCCGAGGTTCGCTTCGTCGAGCCGGTCGAGATGAATGGTCCGCACCGGGCAGCCGTTCTTCGCGAGGGTTTCGGCAGTCGCCCGCGCCTGCGCAGCAATCAACTCTCCAACGGTTTTGCCGCCGAATTCCGGCTCGCCGGCAAGGACCGAGAGGTCCGCGACCATGCGCGGTCCTCCTTTTCCTTCGCCCGCTGAAACCAAGGTGAATAGCTTGTCGCGCGGTCCGCCGATGAACAGCTGCAACTGACTGTGCTGATCGACCGGCCCAAGCGCCGCGATCGGCGTTGTCCCCTTGCCGTTTTTGCCGAGGCTCTCGGCCCAGAGCTGCACGTACCAGCGCGCAAACCGCTCCAACTGGTCCGCATAAGGCCACATCACAGAGATCGTTTTTTTATTATGCTGCGCGAGTGTCGCGGCAAGCGCCGCACCGACGGCCGACGGCACCTCTCGCGCGGGTCGGCCGTCGAGCACGGGGGCAAGCGCCGCCGCAGCACCGACACGGATCTGTTCGATATTCAAGGCAACCACCGCAGCCGGCAAAAGCCCGACATTCGTGAAAGCCGAATAGCGTCCGCCGATGCCCGGATCGTGCTCGAGCATGGTGACCTGATGTGCCGCCAGCAGGTCGCGCAGGCCGTTCCGTTTGCCCGGCCTGCCAGCTTCTGTGAGACCGAATACAAGCTCCGGGATCATTTGCTCACGATTAGACTTCTTCAGAACGGAGAGAACTGCGATCGTCTGCATCAACGTTTCCGCAGTCCCTCCGGATTTCGAAATCGCGACGAAACGGGTGGTTTGGAGCGGGAACATGCGCAGCAGCCCGCCCAATGTGTCGGGGTCAAGATTGTCCAGGAAATGGATGCGAGGCTCCAAACGCAACGGAGCGATCGTCGGCACGCCGACGCTCCTGAGCTGCGCCAGGGTCTGACCGCCGAGGCTCGATCCCCCGGTGCCGAGGAACACCACGTCGGTCGTCCCCACGCTGCACAGCCGCGCGGCGACAGCTTTGATTTCAGCGAGGTCATCGCGCTTTTCCGGCAGCTTCAGCAGCGGCAGCGTGCCATCCGCATGGCGTGCGCGCAGCGTATCGAGCGCCGCTTGCGTGCGCCCGAGCATTTCCGTGAGGGCAGGCGCAGAAACGCCTTCGGCGCCGATACGGTCCGCTTTCGCGTTCTCGATCGATTGCTTGAGCGCCATTCCGCTCTCCGCATCATCCTCGTTTCACCGAGGTGAGCGGCAAATTGTCATGATCGGACGGAAGTTGCTAGGGCGCAGTCCGGCGAAGAGATGAAGAGATAGCTAGTGGGTTCCGGCTTCCTTCGAGCTGAGGCCCTTCGGCCGTCCGACCACGGTGACCAGGAACTCGCCTTCGAACAGACGTTTGGCTACGCGTTTCGCATCTGCGAGCGTGACTGCATCGATCTGCTTGTTGCGCTGATTGATGTAGTCGATGCCCAGGTCGTCGAGCTGGATTTGCAGCAATTGCCCGGCGATCTTGCTCGATGTGTCGAAGCGCAGCGCGTACGAGCCTTTCAGGTACGCCTTGGCCTTGGCAAGCTCCGCCGCGGTCGGCCCTTCTTCCGCCAGCCTGCGGGTTTCCTTTTCGATGATACTCAACGTTTCGCCTGCCTGGTCCCCGCTGGTCGCCGTGCCGGCCATCACCAGGGCGGTGTGGTCGAGCGGCAGGAGGTAGGAATAGACCCCATAGGCGAGCCCGCGCTTCTCGCGCACCTCTTCGTAGAGCCGCGAGGTGAACGAGCCGCCGCCGAGGATATGGTTGACGACGTACGCGGCCATGAAGTCGGGATCCTTGCGGGCAAGCCCGGCGCCGCCGAACGTGAGCACCGCTTGCGGTACATCGAGGTCGACCACGATACGGCGGCCGGCAGCCTGCATTTTCACCGCCGAAACCGGATTGAGCTCCGCTTTCTCCGGCAGTCCACCGAAAACCTGATCCAGCACCTTGCCGAGAGTGGCGGCATCGATATCGCCGACCACCGCCACTTTCAGCGTATTGCGCGCGAATACGCGCCGCGCATAGGTCTTGAGATCCTCCGCCGTGATCTGTGGCACCGATTCGAGCGTGCCGTTCGTCGGCCGGCCGTAAGGGTGATTGGGAAACGCGGTCTTCCACCACATGCGCGTGGCGATATCGTTGGGGCTCGTGGTCTCGCGCCGAAGCCCGGCGAGCACTTGTGCGCGCGCGCGCTCGACCGCATCGGCATCGAATCGCGGCGCGGTCACGGCGAGTCGGAGCAGATCGAAGCCTTGCGCCTGCCACTCCTTGAGCATCCGCACCGAACCGAGCACATGGCTGCGGCCGGTCGAGAACCGCATTTCGATGGCATATTCCTCGAGTTTTTGCTGGAACGCTTTGGCATCGAGTTCGCCGGCGCCGTCATCGAGCAGCGCCGTCGTCATATAGCCGACGCCCGGCTTGCTGTCCGGATCCTGATCGCCGCCGCCTTGGAACGCAAAATCCATGGCGATCAGCGGCACGGCTGAATCGTGGACCAGCCAGGCCTCGATGCCGCCGGGCGACACCACGCGTTCGATGGTGGTCGCGTTAGCCGCCGGCTGCGCGCCCAGCAAGGCCAAAACGAGGGCAGCGGCGCCCAGAATGCGGGATGGACGGAAGGGATGGTTGGTCACGTGTGCTTTTCCTGGGGTTTGCTCTCGTCCTTGATCAGATAGCCGGTGGCCGAACGCCGCTTATCGAGCCAATCGCGTGCGGCCTGCTGGACGGCTTCCGCGGTCACGGCGCGAATGCGGTCCGGCCAGCCGAGCACGCGCTCGACCGTAGAGCCGGTACTCAGCGAGACGCCATACCAGCGTGCCATTGTGGCCTGACTGTCTTGCGCGAAAATCGAGTCTGCGATCAGCCTATTCTTGGCGCGCGCCAGTTCGTCCGCCGTGACGCCCCTTGCGATGACATCCGCGATCACGCCATCGATCGCTTCTTCGAACTGCGGCAATGTCACCCCCGGTTTTGGCGTGCCGGAAATGCCAAAATGGGTCGCGTCGAGCGCGGCGTCTTGATACCAGCTGCTGACGTTCACCGCGATTCCGCGTTCGACCACGAGCTTGTCGTAGAGCCGGCCGGTCGTGCCGCCGCCGAGGATATGGGAGAGCACGTCGAGCGCTTCCGACTCGCCGGGCTTGGCCGTCGCGCCTGACGGTACGAGATAGTACCGCATGAGGCTCGGCTGCGCGACGCGCGCATCGGCGAGTTCGACATGCCGCGCCGCTTGTTGCTCAGGCTCCTGCGGCCGCATGCGCGGTGTGATTTTGGCGCGCGGTTTCACCTTCCCGTAGGTCGCGATCGCCAGCTTCTTGACTTCTTCCGCCGTCACGTCGCCGGCGACCACCACGATCACGTTGTTGGGCGTGTAGAATTGCCGGTAGAACGCGAGCGCCTCTTCGCGATTGAGTTTCTCGATCTCGTGCCGCCAGCCGATCACGGGCTTGCCATAGGGGTGATTGAGGTAGAGCGCTGCCTCGAGCTGCTCGGAAAGCCGGGCGCTCGGGTTGTTGGCCACGCGCATGTTCTGCTCCTCAAGCACCACTTTGAGCTCGGGCTTGACGACCTTGTCCGTGAGCACGAGGCCGGTCATGCGGTCCGCCTCGAATTCCATCAGCATCTTGAGATGCTCGCGCGCCGTGCGCTGGAAATATCCGGTGTAATCCGACGTGGTGAAGGCGTTTTCCTGACCGCCGATCGCGGCAACGGCCTTGGAGAATTTTCCGGCCGGATTCTTTGCCGTGCCCTTGAACATGAGATGTTCGAGAAAATGCGCGATGCCGGATTTCCCCGCCGGCTCGTCGGCGGAGCCGACCTTGTACCAGACCATGTGGGTGATCACCGGGCTGCGGTGGTCGGGAATGACGACGACCTCCAATCCGTTGGCGAGCTTGAAATAGCTGATATTCGGACCGGGGGAGGCGGCGACTTGGTTTGCGAACAGAAAAGCAGCGGCAAGGATGGTGGCGAGGAGCCTCGTCAGTCGGTCAAACACGAAGGCATACTCCACGTTAGTCTGGTTTTGTGCGTTCATTGGCAGTTGCGCGTCACTCGCCAAAATTCATGGGATCATTGTCGATCGGCCTGCGCCGGCATACAGCCAAGGAAAATTGAAATATTTCTTCGAGCAAGCGTCGCGAAGGATCAGCGCGGTACTGTCATGTCCAGCGGATCGAGAGCCTTCGTAACGGCTTTCTCTTTGCCGACACCATAGGGCTGGTATGGTGAAGGCGTGCGGTAGCCGGGTGGGGGCTCGATCAGGCTCGTGCGCGGAGTCTCGCCGGTGAACGTTTGGTATTCCTCTTTGTTCGGATTGAAGATCGAGCCAAAAAACCCTTTTGTATCGGTTTCCTGTGGCTTCATCGGACCCAAGGGGTCCGTCTTCATGACGTCGATTTGACTGTTGCTTTTCGCGGCTGGGCCAGGATTGCGCAATTCGTCGGGACGGAGCGGGCGACCTTCTTCGTAGATCGGCTCACCGGTTCTGCCGGACACGCCACGATTGACCTTGGCTTGCCTTTGCCGCTTGACGTCCGGGTCCTTCGGCCAGGCTGGATTCTTTTCGGCCGTTTGGCTGGAGACCGGCGGTACCAGATTGCGGTTCGGCGGAACGACCAGCGGCGAGCGCTCGCGATAGTCGATCCCGGCCTCGTCCCTTCGCAGCCCGAGGTTCTTCAGAAAGCCGCGAAGCATCTGAACGTCCCAGGCGTCGTCTTCGTCATCGGCGGCCACCGCCCTTTGACTCATGCCGCCGACCAGCACAGCAGCGCCGAGCATCGCGCCCAGCGCGGCGCGGATGAGGCGTTTTCTGCTCGCAACAGGTTGCATCATGTCTTCTTTCTGTCGCGCCCCGAATGATTAATTAATGGCGAATGCTCAATAATTCCTTGCATTGTGCCATGATCAGGGCGCTTTTACGGCGCCTTCCCCGACCACAGATTCATACAGGATTCCGACCACCCCGGCAACGATGGCGGCGTCGGCGAGGTTAAAGACATACCAGTCGAAACGCCATTGGGGCGTGGCAATGTGCAGCAGCACGAAGTCGGCCACCGCGCCGTGGGCGACCCGGTCAATGGCGTTCCCCACGGCCCCGCCGATGATCAGCCCGAGCGCCACCGCTGACAGCCTGGAGCTGGTGCGGGCAAGCCAGATCCAGAGCAAGGCAACCGCGATGATCTTGAACGCCAGCAGCGCCCATTGCCCGAGCGGACCTTCCTGCCTGAACAAGCCGTAGCTGATGCCGGGATTCCAGGTGAGCACGAGATCGACGAAAGGCGCAATCGCGACCATGCCCTTCTTGCCGAGCTCGAAATCGTAAATCAGCCAGAGCTTCACCGCTTGGTCGAGCGCGCAGGCGATGGCCGCCGTGGCCAGTCCGAGCAGCGTACGGGGTCCGACCAGCCGCAACGGCTTCACGGTGCCGCCTTGCGCATGGCATCCCACTCACGCAGCGCGCGCGCATCGCGTGGCGTCACGTCGGGATATTGCGGATCGCTGCCGACCGAGGGCGAGATTTTCCACGAGCGCGCGCACTTCCTGCCTTGCGCACGCTGCGGCGCAACCGCGACGCCCGCGACATCAGGCAGACGGAAGGCATCGGCCGGCCCATCGCCTTCCACCAGCGTTGCGGCGGATGTGATGCATACTTCCGCGAGATCGATATCGACGAGCGCGGCAAACAGTTCTTTGTCGGCGACGTACACCAGCGGCGCTGCTTCGAGCGAGGAACCGATTTTCTTGTTAGCGCGCTCGATTTCGAGCGCGCCTGTCACGACGCGCCGCACCGTGCGCACCTTGCGCCATTTCTCCGCAAGTGCATCGTCGCGCCATGCGGGAGGAACCGCGGGAAACTGTTCGAGATGCACCGATCTCTCCTCATTGCGCATGCGATCGGTCCACGCCTCCTCGGTGGTGAAGCACAGCATCGGCGAAAGCCAGATCACGGTGCATCGGAATAGCTGATCGAGCACGGTAAGGCAGGCTTTGCGCGTCACCGACGAAATCGGCTCGCAATAAAGCGCATCCTTGCGAATGTCGAAATAGAATGCCGACAGATCGCTGGTCATGAACGCATTGAGCGTCGCAAAAATGCGCTTGTAGTCGAAATCCGCATAGGCCTGCCGCACCAGCGCGTCGAGCTCGACCAGCCGGTGCAGCATCAAACGCTCCAGCTCCGGCATCTTGTCGTGCGCGATGCGGTCCTGCTCGTGGAAATGCGCGAGATTGCCGAGCATCCAGCGGATCGTATTGCGCAGCTTGCGGTACGTGTCGACCGTGGTCTTGAGAATCTCGTTGCCGATGCGCACGTCGTCCGCATAATCCGATGCGCAGGCCCACATCCGCAGAATATCGGCGCCCGACTGTTTGATGACGTCCTGCGGCGCAACCGTATTGCCGAGCGACTTCGACATCTTGCGGCCGTCCTCCGCGAGCGTGAATCCGTGCGTGAGCACCACGTCGAACGGCGCCACGCCGCGCGTCGCGCAGCTTTCCATCAGCGAGGATTGAAACCAGCCGCGATGCTGGTCGGAGCCTTCGAGGTACATCACCACGTCGCTGCCGCCGTCCTTCTTGCGGCGGACTTTCAGGTCGTCGCGCACTTCCAGCGTGAACGCATGCGTCGAGGCGGAATCGAACCACACGTCGCAGATGTCGTTGACCTTCTGCCATTCCGCCGGATCGAAGTCGCTGCCGAGGAATCGTTTCGCGGCATCGGGCGCAAACCAGGCGGCCGCGCCCTCTTGCTCGAACGCCTCGATGATGCGTTTGTTGACGCGTTCGTCTGTGAGGATGTCGACCGATCCGTCGCTCTTCTCGCGCGCAAAAAACGGAATTGGCACGCCCCACACGCGCTGCCGCGAGAGCACCCAATCCGGCTTGTTTTCGACCATTCCGGTGATGCGGTTCTCGCCCGCGGGCGGCACCCAGCGTGTCGCTTTGATTGCGGCCAGCGCGCGTGCGCGCAGCGTATCGCCCGCCTTTGCCCTTCCGTCGGGGCCCAGGATGGGCTTGTCCATCGCCACGAACCATTGCGGCGTGTTGCGGAAGATGACTGGCTTTTTCGAGCGCCAGGAATGCGGATATTGATGTTTCAATCGCCCGCGCGCGATCAGCATGCCGGCGTCGGTGAGCGCCTTGATCACGGCGTCGTTGCCGTCGCCCTTGTCGCCCTTCTCGGTCAACACCCGCTTGCCGGCAAAGCCCGGCGCCTGGTCGGTGAACACGCCGTCCGCATCGACCGTGAACGGGATAACCGGGCTGATGCCTTCGGCCTCCAGCTTGCGGGTCGACGAGGTCCAGACATCGAAGTCTTCGCGGCCGTGTCCCGGCGCGGTGTGCACGAAACCGGTTCCGGTGTCGTCGCTGACATGGTCGCCTTCGAGCACCGGCACCTTGAATTCATAATCGCCGGCGAGGCCTTTGAGCGGGTGCCGGCAAATGGTCCCGAGCAACCACAAGGGCGAGAGCGTCGCGCGCTGCTTGAAGGCGGTGACCCGCGCCTGCCGCAACGTCTCAACGACCAGATTTTCGGCGATGATGAATTTATCGCCGACCTTCGCCCAATTTCCTGTTGGGGCATCGGTGACTTCGTAGAGTCCATATGAAATCTTGGATGAGAAGCAGACCGCCCGGTTGCCCGGGATGGTCCATGGCGTCGTGGTCCAGATGACGATCGAAGCATCCCGCAATTCTTTCGCTCGTTCGCTGGGAACGTCTTTCAGTTCCGCAATCGGAAATTTCACCCAGATCTGATCGCTGGTGTAGTCCTCGTATTCCACCTCGGCTTCCGCCAGCGCCGTCTTCTCGACCACCGACCACATCACCGGCTTCGAGCCGCGGTAGAGCAGGCCGTTGGCGCCGAATTTCATCAATTCGCGCGCGATCTGCGCTTCGGATGCAGGCGCCATCGTGCTGTAGTAATGCTCCCAGTCGCCGACCACGCCGAGGCGCTTGAAATCCTCGCGCTGCGTGTTGATCCATCGCTCGGCGAAGGCGCGGCACTCACGCAGGAATTCGACCGTCGGCACCTTGTCCTTGTCTTTGCCCTTGGCGCGGTATTCCTTTTCGATCTCCCATTCAATCGGCAGGCCGTGGCAGTCCCAGCCCGGCACGTAATTCGAATCCCAGCCCATCATCTGATGCGAGCGCACCACCACGTCTTTCAGAATCTTATTGAGCGCGGTGCCGATATGGATGTTGCCGTTGGCGTAGGGCGGCCCGTCGTGCAGAACGAAGCGCGGCCGGCCTTTCCCGGCCGCGCGCAGCCGCTCGTACAGGCCGAGTTTCTGCCAGCGCGCCAGGATTTCCGGCTCGCGCTGCGGCAGGCCGGCACGCATTGGAAATTCGGTTTGCGGCAGGAACAGCGTTTCGCTGTAGTCGCGCTCGCCGGTCTTGGCGTCTGGCCTGTTCTCGTTCATGGCCGTGGTCTAGCAGGCGATCTTGGCGCCGCAAAGCCTCACCTCGCGGCAGTAGCTTTGCACCAAACAGCGGGGGGTGCTGGACTCTTGCAAACATTAGGATTCGTGCATAGACCCGAATCCTGATGGCAGCATGAGACTGCGGGTGTTGGCGGCGCGTCATTTCCCATGCGCTTCCCAGTTTTGATCGGGAACGAAATCGCATAAAGCTTAATAAAACCACAGCTCTTCAGGTGACTGTGCCGCCGGGGAAAAGCGAAATCATCGTGTTCGACGATGACATTCCACTTTTCGGCTTTCGCGTTCGCGCCGGCGGATCGCGCACTTGGATATTTCAGTATAGGCAAGGCGGCAAGCAGCGTCGGATGTCGCTCGGTTCCGCCACCGCGATCAACGCGCAGGTCGCCCGTGAGCAGGCCGCCAAGTTGCACGCGCTCGTAAAACTTGGCCACGACCCGGCCGGGCAAAAGCTCGCAGCACGGGCGCAAGCCTCTGAAACGTTCGCAGCACTGTTAGGCCGTTACTTGGCGCATAAAAAGGCGAGCCTAAGGCCCAGAAGCTTCCTTCAGGTCGATCGCCACCTAACACGTTATGCCAAGCGCATGAGGTGCGTCTGGTTTTGTGCAGATTGGTGGATTGTTCTCCGGTTTAGTTTCCTGCCATACTGAGTTGGGGAGCGCCGGGCACGTTGGAGCGATGCGCACGTTCATTAAAAAGTTAGGCAAGGACACGGTTTTTGACCCGGAGGACGTCACTATTTTGGTTGGTGCTTTTGATACCGCCTGGAAGTCCGTTCAAGCCAGTGGTTCCGAGTATTCTGCAGAGAGATTTGCCACTCAGGCCCGCGAGATATTAGCCAAGCATATCATTGATGCAGCCGAACACGGTGAGCGTGATCAACGGCAATTGGCTGCCGGTGCGCTACTCAAATTAAGCCACTCCAATTTGAAATTTCCGTCCAAATAATTGCATCGGGCAGGGACTCGATCCTGAATCAATCGGCTCCGAGCGCGAATAAGTCATCTGCATCCATCAGATAGCGAACCTCGCGCGATGACAGCGCCTTGTGGCGGATCAACTCTGAGAAACCGGCAGGACGGACTTCAATCCCAACTCACTGCTCATCGTTGGGGAACCCGAAATAACGTGGCACGTTGCCAATTGGTGGGAGCTATGCCGGTGCGCGCACATGGTCCGAAGACAGCACGTTGTGGAGTGGCCGAGGCCGTTCAAGAACGCCAATCTACGGAGAATGGCGTCGATATTTGGTTATACCGACGACTACGTTGCTGATTATCCGGTACATAACCCAGAGTTTCGTGAACAAATTGGCGAGCTGATAGCGCGCGTAGGAAAAGGCTCAAAGGTCGATGAACGAAAAATTTGAGGAAGGCGACCGGCTATTCACGGAGAAAATACTGACTGACTCCCAACCGGCGCCATGGCTTGCTCTCAAGCGTGATCATGCTGCCAACATCAAAAGCGTCGCCGGTAACCCTGATGAGGATGCCGGCACCCAGCCTTGAACAGATTGTTGCCGCTCAACCGCAATAACGGCGATAAGTCCTCACGTAGCTACCATCGGCACGTCGGCGCCAGCAATTGTCCTGATAATAATAGTAGCCACCCTGGCGTGGCTCCATCTGATTTGCAATGGAGGCGCCAAGAACTGCGCCAATGACGCCGCCCGCAATGGCGCCGCCCGCCCGCCCGGTTGCGGCGCCCCCGATTCCAGCGCCAATCGCGCCACCGATAATTGCGCCGCCAAGCGCTGGATCCTGAGCTTTGGTCGCGCTCAACGGCATGACCATGGTAGCCGTGAGCAAGCCTACTATTGCGATCTTGCCAATCATGATGCTCCTCCTGGAAGTCGACCATTTCCCAATCAATACAATAGGAATTTAGGGAAAAGGTTGCAGCGAACTGGCAAGCAATTTTGGTTAAACTGAACGGCGAGAGCCAACGGCCATGGAAGCATTACTGCCATGGACAATAGGCGACGCATTGGAAATCGGTCGAGCCGTCGACGGTTGACACCGCCTCCCATCGCAGTTCGCAGCCGTCTTCAGTCCAGCCTTGGCAGTAATCATATGGGGCATCGATGTATGCATAGGGGTAGTAATATGCCGAGCCGACCAATATTGCCCCGAGCGTGCTTAGCCCCACGAACGTACGCCAACGACCGTCGTGATACGCACGGTGACTGCCGCGCCAGATTGTAAAGTTCTGTCCTGCTATGGTTGCTCTGCCGGCACCCCGAATGGACGCAGCGCGCGCTGGACCAGCCATCACACCAATACCGGTTGTTGCCCTGGTGTTCGGAGCGGTTGCACTCGGCGCGACCGTCGGATTGGCGTTCCTCGGCCCGACAACACGTGCCGGAGTGCTGGGAGTTGCCACGGTCGCTGGCGCACGCTGAATCACCGGAGCTTGTCGCGCGGTGGGAGCTCGCTGTTGCCGGAGGGTCGCAGCCGGTCGCGAAACAGGTGCTGCGGGCCGAGCAACCGGTGCCGGCCGCGCCGCAGGTGCAGGTTTTACGGCGGGGACATTCTTTTTCTCCTCGGCACTGGCGATCGATTGCAACGCCGCTGCAGTGATGATGAGCGTCAGCGCAAAACCCGTGGCGATTTTAGTCATAGCATTTCCTCCTCATGTTGGCGTGCGCATCTCCCTCGTCACTCTCCATGGGGCGACGAGATAGAAAGTGTTTGAAATTCGATGAGTCTGGTCCGTCCACCTCTGCACGGCTTCGTACGCAGAGACATCGGCATCTTGCCGACACCTCTGAAGGAAGTCCGAGCGACCTAAACAACCTGCACTAAACAACCTGCAATAATAGGTTGAGTTCCCCGACCGGATTACATTTTCTCGTGATTGCACCTTGCGGGCGTTGCAATCATCCGCCGATAGGAATGGAACCCTCTCAGCCATGGCGCATTGATTCTGCGCGATTGCTCATGCTGCCGAACGCGAACAGGTACGCGCAGTCATCAATCTCAGCTTTACATCGTCATGCGTGGTGGGACCAACGCAAGAGATATGTGCAGGAAGATCCGCCTGACGACACTTTCGACATTTGATAATCTGTTATTGAATGGTGACAATCTGCAATTGCGAGTGCAAATGACCAATACCGGTAGAAAATCTTGGGCATTAATTGTCGAAGACGAGACGTTGATTTCAATGATCGCAGCTGAGGCGCTACAAGAACTCGGCTTCGAGACGGTCGAGGTCGGCTCAGCGAAGGCCGCCCTCGACGAACTGCGACGCAACACCTTCGATGTGGCGCTGGTCGATATTGGGCTTCCGGATCGGCAGGGTGACGAGCTCGTTGTCGAGGTACGAGCGCTGTCATACGACCTGCCAATCATAATCGCGACCGGCTACACGGGTAAGGCAATATACGACCGATTTCGCCATGATCGCCGCATCGTCATTCTCAACAAGCCTTACGACTCCGCGCAAATTCGAACCGTAATCGATGCGCTTGCAGTGCTTTGAGTGCCAAACAGCTCTAATCGCCAACATCGAGCGCAACTGGGACGCCAAAAATCGCAAGACTTAAGACGCGCCCCCGCGTCGTTATGTTTACGTCGTCTTGCCAAGTCACAAAGCAAAACAATTTTCTATCAACAAATCAGTAGGTTGAGAGCAGCTCCCATTTGACGGATATCCCGCCAGAACCGGCATCGCTAATTTTCCGGACCACAAAAAATATTTCGTTTGCGGCCGGAACCGCCCCTGGGTCAACGCGTTGGAAATCCGTTGCGTCTGATTGTGGTTGCGATTCATAACGCGCCAAAGAGCGGCAGCTACCAGACTCACCGGGGGTTTGAGATGAACCAGGGATTTGCGTCGGCGAACGCCAAAAACCGGCCATTCTGTCGATTGCGCAGTGGCTCCCCGCTTTTCATTGCCTCGGCAGCCGAGTCCCGCGCGGACACCGGCGTTCTTGGCAATTCCAAAGTAATCACAACAACATCCGCTGGCCAATGGCCGATCCGGGAGACGTTTGATGCTGCCGACCAAAGAAACCAGAGGCGATAGCGCCTCCGATCGTCCCGAGATTCCACCGGCGCTCAACGGCGAGGCTGCCGTCAATGGTTCGCGCGAGAATGCGAATGGCTCAGACAGCGGGTTGCACGATCTGCTCCATGCCCTTCAGGCCATGCGGGTCGGCGATTTCACCGTGAGAATGGCAGGCGACAAACTTGGCATCGAAGGCAAGCTTGCCGACACATTCAACGAAATCGTCGCCATAAATCAGCGCATGGCGCAGCAGCTCGAACGCGTCGGCCAACGCGTCGGCAAGGAAGGAAAAACCAGGCAGCGCGTTAGTTTTGGCGCCTTGAGTGGTTCCTGGGGCGAGATGGAGAATTCCGTTAACACGCTGATCGACGACTTGGTCTGGCCGACTAACGAAATGACACGCGTGATCAGCGCGGTGGCGCAAGGCGACCTGCTTGAACGCGTGCGTCTGAACGTCGACGGCCGTTTGCTGAAGGGCGAGTTCCTACAGTCCGCGACCATCGTGAACACCATGATCAAGCAGCTCGGGGTGTTTACCTCCGAGGTGACGCGCGTCGCACGCGAGGTCGGCACCGAAGGCAAGCTCGGCGGTCAAGCGCAGGTCGACGAGGTGACTGGCGTGTGGAAAGACCTCACCGAAAGCGTGAACTCAATGGCGTCGAACCTGACCGCACAGGTGCGCAACATCGCGGACGTGACCATCGCGGTCGCCAACGGCGACCTGTCCAAAAAGATCACTGTCGACGTGCGCGGCGAAATTCTGCAGCTCAAGGAAGCCATCAACACGATGGTGGATCAGTTGCGCTCGTTCGCATCTGAAGTAACGCGCGTCGCCCGCGAAGTGGGCACCGACGGCAAGCTTGGCGGCCAGGCCATCGTGCCCGGCGTCGCCGGCACCTGGAAGGATTTGACCGACTCGGTCAACGCTATGTGCGGAAATCTCACCGCGCAGGTTCGCAATATCGCCAACGTAACCACCGCCGTCGCTCGTGGCGATCTCTCGCGCAAGATCACGGTGGACGTGCGCGGTGAAATCCTTGAACTCAAAGACACCATCAACACGATGGTGGACCAGCTCAACGGCTTCGCTTCGGAAGTGACGCGCGTCGCGCGCGAGGTCGGTACAGAAGGAAAGCTTGGCGGTCAGGCCATGGTGCCCGGCGTCGCCGGCACCTGGAAGGATTTGACCGACAGCGTGAACTTTATGGCCGGCAACCTGACCGCGCAGGTGCGCAACATTGCCGACGTCGCAACTGCCATCGCGGGCGGCGACTTGTCGAAGAAGATCACGGTGACGGTGAGTGGAGAAATTCTCCAGCTTAAGGAAACCATTAATACGATGGTGGACCAACTCAACGCCTTCGCCGGCGAAGTGACGCGCGTCGCGCGTGAAGTCGGCACCGAAGGTCGTCTCGGCGGGCAGGCTAACGTGCTCGGCGTTGCCGGCACCTGGAAAGACTTGACCGACTCGGTGAACTCGATGGCATCGAACCTGACCGCTCAGGTCCGCAACATCGCCGAAGTGTCCACCGCGATCGCAAGCGGCGACCTCTCCAAGAAGATCACCGTGGACGTGCGCGGCGAAATCCTAGAGCTGAAAGACACCATCAACACCATGGTGGACCAACTCAACGCCTTCGCCGGCGAAGTGACGCGCGTTGCGCGCGAAGTCGGCACCGAAGGCAAGCTCGGCGGTCAGGCGCTGGTGCGCGGCGTTGCCGGCACCTGGAAGGACCTGACCGACAGCGTCAACTCCATGGCGTCCAACCTCACCGGCCAGGTGCGCAACATCGCCGAAGTGGCAACCGCCGTGGCGCAGGGCGACCTGTCGAAAAAGATCACCGTGAACGTGTCGGGCGAAATTCTGCAATTGAAGGAAACGCTCAACACCATGGTGGACCAGCTCCGCGCATTCGCTGCGGAAGTGACGCGTGTCGCGCGCGAGGTCGGCACCGAAGGCAAGCTCGGCGGCCAAGCCGAGGTGCCGGGCGTCGCCGGCACCTGGAAGGACCTCACCGACAGTGTGAACTCGATGGCCGGGAACCTAACCGGCCAAGTGCGCAACATCGCGGAAGTGGCGACCGCCATCGCTAATGGCGACCTTTCGCGCAAGATCACCGTCGACGTGCGCGGCGAAATCCTTCAGCTGAAGGAAACGCTCAACACCATGGTGGACCAGCTCAACCGCTTTGCCGGCGAGGTGACACGCGTAGCGCGTGAGGTCGGCACAGAAGGCCGGCTCGGCGGTCAGGCCAATGTGCCGGGCGTTGCCGGCACCTGGAAGGACCTCACCGACAGTGTGAACTCGATGGCCGGTAACTTGACTGGCCAGGTCCGTAACATCGCCGAAGTGACCACCGCCGTGGCGCGCGGCGATCTATCGCGCAAGATCACAGTGGACGTGAAGGGCGAGATTCTCGAGCTAAAGAACACCATCAACACCATGGTGGATCAGCTCAACGCCTTTGCTTCGGAAGTCACGCGCGTCGCACGCGAAGTGGGCACCGAGGGAAAACTTGGCGGCCAGGCGCAGGTGCCGGAAGTGGCGGGCACCTGGAAGGATCTGACCGACAACGTCAACTTCATGGCGTCGAACCTGACCGCCCAGGTCCGTAACATCGCCGAGGTGGCGACCGCGGTCGCCAATGGCGACCTGTCGAAGAAGATTACCGTTGATGTGCGCGGCGAGCTGCTCCAGCTCAAAGAGACTCTCAATACAACGACCGATCAGCTGCGTTCTTTCGCGGGCGAGGTGACCCGCGTCGCGCGCGAGGTCGGCACCGAAGGTCGGCTCGGCGGTCAGGCCAATGTGCCTGGTGTTGCCGGCACCTGGAAGGACCTGACCGACAACGTCAATCTGCTGGCAGCGAACCTCACCACCCAGGTGCGCAATATCGCCGAAGTGACCACCGCCGTGGCGCGCGGCGATCTCTCGCGCAAAATCACCGTGGACGTGAAGGGCGAAATCCTCGAACTGAAGAGCACCATCAATACGATGGTGGACCAGCTCAACGCCTTCGCCTCGGAAGTGACGCGCGTCGCGCGCGAAGTCGGCACCGAAGGCAAGCTCGGCGGTCAGGCGGAAGTGCCCGGTGCTGCCGGAACTTGGAAGGATTTGACCGATACCGTGAACGTCATGGCCGCCAACCTCACCGAACAGGTGCGTGGCATTGTGAAGGTGGTGACCGCCGTGGCCAACGGTGACCTCAAGCAAAATCTGACGGTAAAGTCGAAAGGCGAGGTGGCCGCCCTCGCCGAAACTATCAACAACATGACCGACACGCTCGCGATTTTCGCCGACCAGGTGACCACGGTCGCACGCGAAGTCGGCGTCGAAGGTCGCCTCGGCGGCCAGGCCGAAGTGCCCGGTGCCGCCGGTACATGGAAGGACCTTACCGGCAACGTGAACCTGCTCGCCGCAAATCTGACCACGCAAGTGCGCGCCATCGCCGAAGTAGCAACCGCCGTGACCAAGGGCGACCTAACGCGTTCGATTCAGGTCAATGCACGCGGCGAAGTGGCCGAGCTGAAAGACAACATCAACACCATGATCGGTAACTTGCGTCTGACCACCGACCGCAACACCGAGCAGGACTGGCTGAAAACGAACCTCGCGAAATTCACCAGCATGTTGCAAGGCCAGCGTGACCTCTCCACGGTCGGCCGTCTGCTGCTGAGTGAACTTACCCCGCTGGTCAACGCCCAGCTAGGCGTCATCTATCAGGTTGAGAGCGAGGAGACGCAGAACATGCGACTCCTTGCTGCCTATGGCGATGATGTGGCGAATGGCCATCCGCAGCAACTGAAAATCGGAGCCGGCCTAGTTGGACAATGCGCGGCTGACAAGCGACGTATGTTGCTGACCGAATTGCCTGACAATGTTGTGCCGATCGGCTCGGCATTGTTCAAAGTTGCTCCGCGCAACATTATGGTCCTCCCGGTGCTGTTCGAGAATCGCGTCAAGGCGGTGATCGAGCTTGCATCCATGACCTCGTTCACCGCTTTGCAGATGATGTTCCTCGAACAGCTGACCGACAGCATCGGTATCGTGCTCAACTCGATCGAAGCAACGATGCAGACGGAAGGTCTGTTGAAACAGTCACAGCAGCTCGCCGGCGAGTTGCAGACGCAGCAAAAAGAATTGCAACAGACCAACGAGCAGCTCGCGCAAAAGGCCCAGCAGCTTGCCGAGCGCAACGTGGAAGTGGAGCGCAAGAACCAGGAAATAGAGCAGGCCCGCCGTGCACTTGAAGAAAAAGCGTCCGAGCTTGCGCTCAACTCACGTTACAAGTCGGAATTCCTCGCCAACATGTCGCACGAGCTGCGCACGCCGCTCAACAGTATCCTGATACTTGGTCAACAGCTCGGCGACAACCCGGAAGGCAATCTGTCAGGCAAGCAAGTCGAATGCGCGCGCACAATTCACGCCGCCGGCACGGACCTCCTCAACCTTATTAGCGATATTCTCGACCTGTCGAAGATCGAATCCGGCACCGTCACGGTCGATATTGACGAAGTGTTCCTCGGCAACCTTTGCGACACGATTGCCCGGCCGTTCCGGCATGAGGCGGAAAACCGCAAGCTCTCCTTTAACGTCGAAATCGATCAGCACCTCGGCCGCAGCATTACGACGGACTCCAAGCGGCTGCAGCAGGTGCTCAAAAATCTTTTATCCAACGCATTCAAGTTTACCGAGCATGGCGGCGTGCGCCTGAGTGTTTTCGCCGCTGTCGGCGGCTGGACCACCGAACACCCGATCCTCGGCCAATCAACCGAAGTAATTGCGTTCGAGGTGTCGGACTCCGGCATCGGAATTTCGCCTGAAAAGCAGAAGATCATCTTCGAGGCTTTCCAGCAGGCCGACGCGAGCACCAGCCGCAAGTATGGCGGCACCGGATTGGGCCTTGCCATCAGCCGCGAACTGTCAAACCTTCTCGGCGGTGAAATTGTGCTGCACAGTACGCCCGGAAAGGGCAGCACGTTCACATTTTACTTGCCGATCAAGTACATCGGCCCGTCGTCGGCCATCCGCGCTCCAAACGATCCAATGAAGAGCCGGCCGTCATCTTCCACGGCTCTTGCTACGACCTTAACCGAGCGCCCGGTCGAGCAGATTCCCGATGATCGCCAGGATATCAATCCCGGCGACAGCATCTTGCTGATCGTCGAGGATGATCCGCATTACGCGCGCGTGCTTTTGGACCTCGCCCGCAACAAGGGTTTCAAGGTGCTATTGGCGATGCGAGGCGCCGACGCGCTCGAGCTCGCCAAGCAGTTCCAGCCGACGGCCGTGTCGCTCGATGTGTTCCTGCCTGACATGCTCGGCTGGACCGTGCTCAGCCAGCTCAAGCAGAACCCGCTGACACGGCATATCCCCGTGCAGATCGTCACTCTCGATGAAGATCGTCAGCATGCGTTGGCACGCGGGGCCTTCTCTTTTGTCACCAAGCCAACGAGCACAGAAGACGTTCAGGCTGCGTTGGCGCGCATCAAGGATTACGCCGCGCCGCGCCGCAAACGCCTGCTCGTCGTTGAAGACAACGAAAGCGAGCAACTGAGCATCAAGGAGCTACTCGGTTCCGATGATATCGAGATCATCACGGCCGGTACTGGCTACGAGGGCCTTACCTTGCTTCGCGAACAACCTTGTGACTGCGTGGTGCTCGATCTCCGGTTGCCGGACATGTCAGGCATCGAGGTACTTGAGGAGATACGCCAGGACAAGACTCTGTCGGAGCTGCCCATCGTTGTGTTCACCGGCCGCGAATTGTCTGCCGAGGAAGACGCCCAGTTGCACACCATGGCACGCAGCATCGTCGTCAAGGGCGTCGAATCTCCCGAGCGTCTACTCGACGAGACCGCCCTGTTCCTACATCGCGTCATCACCAATCTGCCCGAGTCGAAGCAGCGCATGCTTGAGCGACTCAACAGCTCCGACGAAGATCTTGTCGGCGAAACTGCGCTGCTGGTCGACGACGACGCGCGCAACATCTTCGCGCTCTCGAGCGTGTTGGAGCGCCGCGGGATGCGCGTGCTCACCGCTACTACGGGACGCGAAGCCATCGCTATGGTCGAATCGACGCCCAACCTTGCCATCGTGCTGATGGATATCATGATGCCCGAGATGGACGGCTTCCAGACCATGCAGGTCATTCGGCAGAAGCCCGAATTCCGCCGTCTCCCGATCATCGCGCTCACCGCCAAGGCCATGAAGGGCGATCGCGAGAAATGCTTGGAGGCCGGCGCCTCGGATTATCTGGCCAAGCCGGTTAACACCGAACAGCTCCTGTCCGCGTTGCGCATGTGGCTCCACCGCTAAGCTCGGACTTAAAAATCATGCTGGAACACGAAAAGGTCAATATTCTCCTGGTTGACGACCAGCCCGCGAAGTTGCTGAGCTATGAAGCCATATTGAGCGACCTCGGCGAAAACTTGATCAAAGCTTCCTCGGGACGGGAAGCGCTCGAACACTTGCTGAAATCGAATGTCGCAGTCGTACTGGTCGACGTCTGCATGCCGGATCTGGACGGCTTCCAGCTCGCGGCGATGATCCGCGAGCATCCGCGTTTCCAGAAGACCGCGATGATTTTCGTCTCGGCCATCCACCTCTCCGATCTCGACCGCCTGCGCGGATACAAAATGGGGGCTGTGGACTACGTGCCAGTGCCGGTTATTCCAGAAGTGCTGCGCGCGAAAGTCAGGGTATTTGCCGAACTCTATCGCAAGACACAGCAACTCGAACGGCTCAATGAAGAACTCGAAGCTCGCGTCGTATTGCGAACCGCTGAGCTGGAGGCCTCAACCGCACGACTGCAGCAAAGCGAACAGCGCCGCAGCTTGGCATTGATCGCTGGCAACATGGGGTCTTGGGACTGGGATTACGCCAACGGTAATTGTTTCTGGGACGATGGCCAGTATCGGATTTTCGGCGTTGACCGCGAAAACTTTGTCATAACGGCAGACAGCATTCGTTCGCTCATCCATCCCGATGATCGTGAGGCTTTGCAGCACATCATGGAGCGCCTCGTCGGCGGCCAGCAGTCCTGCCAATTGGAATTTCGCGTGCGCCGCCCCAATAACGAGGAACGCTGGTGTCTGGGCACAGCCGCACCGAGCACCGACGGGTCGGGCCGCATCGTTCGCATCAGTGGTGTAACCGTCGATATTACCGAGCGCAAGGAAGACGAGGAGCGGCAGACCCTGCTCGCTCGCGAAATCGACCATCGCGCCAAGAATGCGCTGGCGCTCGTTCAATCCATCGTCCGGCTGACGCGCGCGAACAACGTCGCCGCCTATGTCGCCTCCGTCGAGGGAAGGATCAATGCGCTCTCTCGCGTTCACACCGTTCTGTCCCAATCGCGCTGGCAAAATGTGGATTTGCGCGGACTGATCGAGGAGGAAATTGAGCCTTACCGGACCCAGGACCCCGACAAGATCGTTGCGAGCGGAGCAAGAATCCTGCTGGAGCCGGCGGCGGCGCAGACGCTGGCGCTTGCGCTGCACGAGCTCGTGACCAACGCGGTAAAATACGGCGCCCTGTCGTCGATCTCCGGTCGCGTCACCCTGAACTGGGATTTAAAGCCCGGTGCGCTTTTGCTGCATTGGACCGAAGTCGGTGGTCCGACGATAGAGCCGCCATCGTCGCCCGGATTCGGAACCCGCATCATCACCGCCAGCATAGAGAAGCAACTCGGTGGGAAGGTTCATTTCGACTGGCGTGCGGAAGGTTTGCAATGCGTTCTATCCGTTCCTCGTAACGAGGGCATCGATCCACTCAGCCGCGGTCGTGACCGACACCAGAATATGGAAAAGGACGACGCCGCGGCCGAAACGGAATTCATGGTCACGGGCAAGCGTGTCATGGTCGTTGAGGACGAGGCCTTGGTGGCCATGGTGGTCAGCGAATATCTGACCGAGATGGGATTTACCGTCGTCGGGCCGTTCAGCCGCCTCGACCTGGCAATGGCCGCCCTCAAGAACAGCGATGTGAATGCCGCCGTACTCGACATCAACCTGGGCGGTGAAATGGTCTATCCGCTCGCGGATGTGCTGCTCGGCACCGGCGTGCCGTTCGTGTTCGTCACCGGATACGGCGCAGCCGTTCTCGGAAGCCGCTACGCCAATGTTCCTGTGCTGCAGAAGCCGATCAACCGCCAAACATTGCAGCGCATTTTCGTCAGTTCGGACAAGGTATCAAACGTTGTGAATATTTATAACGCAGAGAAGATGAATTCGCTGCACGCCGCGATGAAATAATTGCCGGTTCTGCGTTGGGGTTGAAATTGCGACATCCCCATACCAAGGTCGCGAACGATTCACGTATTGTCGGTATGTATGGCAACTAGAATAAGAATGGCATAGCAAACCTCTGGCGTATTTAGTTGGCGGCCAGATGCCGCTTCAATGAGGCCTACCGAGCACGTACGAGAACGGCATAACGAATATCTCGTCGCCTTCCTCGTCGCTCACATGCAAGGTCCAGGCGCGCCAGTCGACCGGACCAGCACTGTTCACAAACTGCTGTATGACCCCAGCAGCACGCTGATGCGCTTCGATGAGATCTTCGACCTCGATACCGCAAGGATCCACCACAACTCGCTCCGAGTTTGCGCAATGGAAATATATATGAGTCATGATTGCCTCCTTCGGTCGAGTGACGATCGGACCTTTCATGCTTCCTCGGCTTTTTCAAAAAATGCGGTATATTGCTGAGTTGGTGTCACGGAGAGCCATCCACTTGGCGTTTTCATTGCGACTACCGTTATTTGCATAATTCGCATAATGCCTCCCGAGACTTCGATGGCGCCGATATGATTGCCCGCAAAAAATGCCACTGCGGCCATTCCGCAGGCGCCCTGACCAGGCGTTTCCGAATTGATGGTCTGTATGGCAACTTGAGGTGAGGTATCGTCCTTGAAAAGGGTCAAGTACCGTTGCATTTGCTCGGCGGTGTCACAGATAACTCCGACTCCGAGCTCAACCTGCTTCGTGTGTTGCGCGATTGCTCCAGAGTGAAAGCAAAGGTACAGGATGAACAAACCTGATCGAAGCAACACGCGCATGTCAGCCTCCATAATTCTCAATTCATTCCGCGCGAACTCACTTGGTCACTCTCGACACAATGGCGTTATTCAAACGATGCGCTGATGCAGCCGGTTCCGCATCACATAACAGTGAGGGGGCGCGAACGATGAAACTTTTCAGAAAGTGAATGATTAGACAGGAAGTCGCGTCAGATAGCGTTTGGCTGGGTCGATGGGGAAGACGGGGTGAACTCGCCAAGCTTATCAGGGCTCTAAAAATTCCCTGATTGTCACGGAGAACTGCACAATCAATCCCTGATAAGTCCAAAAAAATTCCCTGTTAGGTTGACCAGGGAATTCATATGCAAGATCTTGATTCTGACCTGACCGAGCTTTTTTGTACCAGGCGATATGAGAGAATTGGCCTGGCAAAGGAGCTTTGAGATGCCGAAGAAACGGTTCAGCCCGGAGCAGATTGTTGTCGTGCTGCGTCAGATTGAAGTGTTGATGTCACAAGGCGTGTCGGCACCGGTAGCGTGCCGGGAAGCCGGGATATCGCAGCAGAGTTATTACCGCTGGCGGAAGGAATACGGCGGGCTTGAGGTCGATCAAGCGAAGCGGATGAAAGAGCTGGAGCGAGAGAATACGCGTCTCAAGCGGCTGGTTGCCGACCTGTCACTTGAGAAGCAGATTTTGAAGGATGTTGCGGCGGGAAACTTGTAAGCCCCGAACGACGCCGGCGGGCGGTCGAGGGCATTCGAGATAAGTATGAGCTGTCGGAACGCCGTGCCTGCCGGATCGTCGGCCAACCCCGCGGGACGCAGCGATACACGGCCATTGTCCGGGCTGATGAGGATGCGTTGACGAGCGCGATTGTCGCTCTGACCTCGCAATATGGACGCTATGGCTATCGCCGGATCACCTCGCTTCTGGTTGATGCCGGCTGGCAGGTCGACTGTGGACGTGGTGTTGCGCCATGAAGATCAGACGACGCAATTTCATTCAAGGAAACTGGTACTTCAGATCATACCGCTCGCAGCGCGCCCGGTAGCCGGATCGATGCGGCAGATCGGCGTGCTGTGGGACCACTTCGGGAGTTCGCCTCAGTTTCCCTTCTAGTTCACCGCAAGGAGAGAGTGATGCTCAGACGTCTCATTATTGCGGCTAGTCTCTTCGCTCTCGCCGCCCCCGCATTCGCGCTGCTAACCCAACAGCCTAATTCAAACCCCACCACCGTAGGGTCAAGTAATTCCCTCGATAAGGCGTTAGAGGCTCGGGCACCACGACACGTCGCCCAAAACCAATTTTGGCGATGTCTCGCTGGTGCCCCCGATAATTGCGCCTGTCTCATCGGTGACATAAACTCTGCAACTGCCAACACTCAGGCAGAAGCGCGAGCGAGGGCTATATCGAATTGTAAGCGTGCATCAACCCCCGGCACTAATTGTACTTCTAACGTCCATTGTTGTCGTAACTGCACCGAGGAAACGTTAGAGCAAAGCCTCCAGTAACGTCATCCTTGGTCGTGCGTGATAGAATTGTAGGCCGAGGAAATCGAAACCACGTTCGATCCTGCCGATGCAATGTCTTGTCCAGGTGCAAGGCTCAGAGTCCGCAGCATTTGGTTAGACCACCCGCGTCGCGATCCTGTTGCAACCCAAAGTGACGCGATTGGCACATCGCGTCGCTTCGGCTGTTGCCAACGCATGTCGGCTTTTGGGTGAAGAACGGAAGTCGGGCTGCGTAAGCCTACAGTACCTTCGGCAGACCCGGGCAGTACGCGCCGCACACGTCGGACATACTGCCTGATTGCCGCTTCGGGCAATCCTTGGCTAGCTCATTCAGCCAATCGACAATCTTGCCATTGCGGCCATACTGCTCAGTTAGATTGCCGACACGATAGCGACCAGCGCAGGGGCATTTGCTGCATGCCACTTTGATGAATAGCAGCAGGCAAGCTAAATCGCCGAAGATGATGGCACCGTCGCGGGGCATTGATTTGTTGCCTGCGTGCAGCCGGACAAATCTAGGATGTTTGTGGAACAAAAAAATATTTTTGTTTGATTCCCATGCGCTTCCCAACGCGTTTGTCTGGGAAGCAACGACGATAAAATTTCTCTGTTAACTTATTGTTTTATTTGGAAATCCAGGGAGGATTCGATCCTCAGACCTTCAGCGCCTCACAATGCGGCTCTTTACGCCACGCGGCCGAGCGCCGGAAACGCGTCCGGCGCCCGCCCGAGCGCCACGCGCGCATGGCGAGAGTCCTCGTCCATGCGGTGGATCAGTTCATCGATCGTATCGAACGTCATCTCGGGTCGGATCCAGGCGATGAAGGCGACGTCAAGCACCGCGCCGTAGAGGTCGCCGGAAAAGTCGAACAGATAGACCTCGAGCAGCACCACGCCGGAGTCGAACATCGGCCGTCGGCCGAAGCTCGCGACGCCATCGTAGCGTTTATCGCCGATCCCGACCCGCACCGCATAGATTCCGTGCTGCAGCCCGCATTCCGGGGCAAGCCGGAGATTGGCGGTGGGATAGCCGAGCTCGCGTCCGCGCTGGTCTCCGCGCACAACCTCGCCGGTGACGAACCAGGGGTAGCCGAGCAGGTCAGCCGCCTCCGCTACGCGTCCGCCTTCAAGCGAAGCACGAATTGCGCCGGAGGAAATCTGCTGTCCGGCTTGCTCGAACGGCGGCACCACGTCCACCATAAATCCGTGGCGCTCGCCCTGCGCGATCAAATACTCGGCCGTCCCCTTCCGCTCTTTGCCGAATTGAAAATTGAAACCGGTCACCGCGCCGGCGATCGCCAGACGCTCGACCAGAATGCGGCTGATGAATTCCTCCGCCGTGAGCCGCGCGAGCGCGGCGTCGAAAGTCAGCACGATTGCGCCATCAAGTCCGCACGCCGCCAGCAGTCGCAGCTTGTTGCTCTCCGAGCTCAACCGGAACGAAGGCTCGTGCGGATGAAAAAAGCTGCGCGGGTGCGGCTCAAACGTCAGCACGGCCGCCGGACGACCCTTCGCGCGGGCGCCCGCGATCGCTCTCGCGATCACCGCGCGATGGCCGAGATGGACGCCGTCGAAATTGCCGATCGCGACCACCGCCTTGCGCATGCCTTCGGGCATCGGCCCATCGTCGCGCACAACCACAAACGTCAGTTTTCCGGGATCGGTCATGGCGGGCAGGATGCGTGGTTTCCGCCGCACCGTGTCGGTTTCACGCGCGTTAAGTCAACAGGGCAGGCCGGGGATTTGGCAGCGTCGCCCAAGCCTTGGTTTTTGCCGAAGACGGGACTTGTGGAAAATTCTGTTAACCATTTCGCCGACGCATGGTGCCGTCAATTTACCCCGCGACTCCATAGTTAACCGGATTTTCAGCGGAAAATGACTAACTCCGCAGGTACGGTCCGAATTTGCATGCACCTTTGTGCAAATCGTTCAGCGCGGTTGGCAGAGGCGTGCACGCTTGCGATGGGGAGCTTGAGTTATGGCCGTCGATCTTTCCATGCCGATCCTCGTGGTCGATGACTACAACACGATGGTTCGCATCATCCGCAATCTTCTGCGCCAGCTCGGCTTTCAGGACATCGATGCGGCTCCCGACGGCTCGGTCGCGCTCGCCAAGATGCGCGACCGGAAATACGGACTGGTGATTTCTGATTGGAACATGGAGCCAATGACCGGCTACGAGCTGCTCAAGCAGATGCGTGCCGACCCGAAGCTGAACGCCACGCCCTTCATCATGGTCACCGCCGAATCCAAGACCGAGAATGTGATCGCGGCGAAGCAGGCCGGCGTCAATAATTACATCGTCAAGCCGTTCAACGCCGATACGCTCAAGACCAAGATCGAAGCGGTCTTCGCCGCGTAACGCCATCAGTTCGGTAACGCATCCATCTACCATTTGAGCCGGCGTGTGACGGCCTTTGGCATGACGCCGGCGCTCGTGAAAATCTGACTGAGCGCCGCCGCATCCGGCGTATGGCGTCCGCCCAGCTCCTCGGCATGGATGCCTGCGGTCACGAACAGGCAGTCCAACCCGAACGCATGGGCGCCCTTCAGGTCGGTCCGCACCGAGTCGCCGATCGCAAGCACTTGGGAGAGCGGCACCGCTCCGCCGCGCGCCGCGACAATACGCTCCAGCGCCGCAACATAGATGGGACGGTGCGGCTTGCCGGCATAAAGCACCTCGCCGCCAAGCGCACCATAAAGATCGGCGATCGCGCCCGCGCAATAGACGAGCTTCTCGCCGCGCTCGACCACCACGTCCGGGTTTGCGCACAGCATGAACAGTTTGCGCGCGCGCAATTGACCAAGCAGCGCGCGATAATCTTCCGGCCCCTCGACCTCATCGTTGTTGAGGCCCGTGCAGACCACGTAATCCGCGGCCTCAAGCGCAACGAAGTTCCGGTCCAAACCGTCGAAGATGGGCAGGTCGCGTTCCGGGCCGATGAGGAACAGGTTTTTTCCCGGCCGCGCCAAGACGGCAGCCCGCGTCACGTCGCCGGAACTGACGATGTCGTCATAGGCGGAGCGCGGCACGCCGAGCTTGTCGAGCAACCGCATGACCACACGGCCCGGCCGCGGCGCGTTGGTGATCAGCATCACGGTGCCGCCCTGCGCGCGATAGCGCGTCAACGCATCGCACGCCTCCGGGAATGCGGCGAGGCCATTGTGAACGACGCCCCATACATCGCACAGCACGGCGTCGTAATCGGGCGCCAGCGCGGAGAAGCCTTCGATGAAGTCGGGTGCGGTCATGGGTGAGGAGCGCCGAAACCGCGGTCCGGCGGCGATTTCACTTCAGGCGCTGCTGCCACCGGTGGCGGGTTTGCCCAGGATAGCGGTGTTACGCAGGTCCTCAACCGCATTGGCGATGGCCCGACGAGCCGAACCTGGTTCGCGGACTTTGGCCGCAGTCTCGCGCTCCTTGCCGCCCTCCGCCGCCGTTGTCCCTTGCAGCACGTCGGCCCGCACCGGCCGCGGTGCCGAAAATAGGAAACCTTGCCCGAACCGCACGTCGTAATCGAACAGATCGACCACCATGGATTCGCTCTCGATCTTTTCGGCGATCAGACCAATGCCGTAGCGCGCCAGGAGGTTCGCAAGGTCGGCGGGATGAATGTCGAGTTCCGGTTTTTCGTTGGTTTCAAGCAGGAGCCTGGCCGGAACCTTGACCAGCCGGATACCCCGATTGGCAAGATCCTGTGGCTCGATCCGCAGATCGCTAACGCGATCTATGGAGAAGCGCACGCCGAGCTCGACCAGCGCCGCAATGCTGTCCTGTTCCTTTGCGCCCATGGCGCGCCAGACGCTCTGCGGGAATTCCAGCAGCAGCGACGAGGCAAGCTCCTGGTTGGCTTCCATGAAATGCCGCATCTGCTGGCAGGCGCTGTGGTCGACCAGCGTATAGGCTGAGACGTTGCAGATCAGGCCGATGTCGCGATTTTTTTGCAGCAACCGCCGGACCACCTGCGCGGCACGCGTCAGGATGAGCAGGTCGATCCGCGGCATCAGACCGCCGCTTTCCGCCGCCTCGATGAAATCGACCGGCAGCAGCAGGCTGCCGTTTTCGCTGCGCAGGCGGGTCAGCGCTTCGTAATAGCGGATTTTGCGCTGCGGCAAGGTCACGATCGGCTGCAGATAAAGGTCGACGCGATTGGCATCGATGATTCCGCGGATCATGGTGAGGATCGCGTCATTGTTGACCGCGTCGGTCGAGCGGTAGATGTCGGCCTCGGTGTCCGTTTCCACTTGCGCTTCTGTGTCGACCTCCTCCAATGCGGCGTGTTCAACGGGCGCAGCCGTCGCGGTTAAGTTCACCGGCTCCATGTCCTGCGGAAACGGCGCAAGCTCGGCCGCGAGCGGGCGCTCGGCGAGCGCCGTCTCATGCGCCGCAACGGCTTCCGCAAGCTGTTTGACGATCGCGCCAAGCTCGCCGATTTCGCTGTCGTGCGACGTGAGCACGGCGCGGTTGCGGTCGGACGGAGGCGGCTGTTCGACCTTGCGTTCGAGCACCGCCATGCGCCGGCTGCACTCGGCCACTTGACGCGTCAGGTCTCCGACCTGCCAGGCCAGATCGGCGGTCCCGCGCGAAAGATTGGCGATTTGTTCGGCGACGATGGAGCGGCTGCGCATCTGTTTTGCCACCGCATCGTAGAGCGCAAGCGCCGTCAGCGCGGCGATTGCGATGATGATGCACTCCGGTCCGCTCAGGCCAAACCCCAGGAACACCACAGCCCCGATCGAAATCGCGATCAGCACCATGCAGAAGCTGACGAAGATGGCGCTCAGTCGCACCATGAATGGCCCTGGCCCCCGGGTCCGGCGGGTGATTCGCCGAATCACCCCCAAGAAGAATCATGACCGGGACTCACGCGCAAGCATTCTCCCGCGCGCCCGCCCCGGCGCCGGCGCCGCGCCTTAACTTTTGTGCGGAATTTCGCGGCTCCGGCAATGCCTTGACCTGCCCAAAGCCCAGGCGGCATATCGGCTCCATGCCACTTCGGTACTGCCATCCGACAGCCCCCCATCGCCGTCTAAGGCTGCCCGAATGGTACGTTTCGACCCTGATGATGGATCGGGCGCTCGACGCCATTCTGCGGCGCGTCGGGAAACTGGACCGCAGCCACGACATTCCCTATCTCGCGGGCTACAGCCAGGACGGCAAGACCATCTACATCGACCGCCACATGCCGCCATCGTTCCGCTGTCGCGGCCGCACCATCAAGACCGATGCGTTTCTGATACTGCACGAGGAGGTCGAAAAGACGCTGATCGACCAGCTCGGGCTGCATTACCTGCACGCTCATCAGATCGCGACGCGCGCCGAACAGGCCGCCGTGCGTGCCGCCGGCATCACTTGGCGCGACTACGACCGCTTCATGCAGAAATACGTCAAGGCCATCGGCGATGAGCGCCTGGCCAAAGTGCCGGCCGATCTCGACACCAAACCCTACCGCGACGAGCATGATCTCGATTTGCTCAGGCGCATGATGGCGTCGATCGAGCGCGGTGAAATGCCGCCCGGCCATCGGCGCGAAAAGCTGCGTCAGATGATCAAGCAGAGCATGGCCGAATTGAATGCGCGCCGTGTCGCGCGAGGGCTGCGCAAGATCTCCTCGCGCAAACCGCTCACGTGAACGCGCTCCTCACCGCGATCGAGCAACGCCCCGGCGCCGCCTTCGCCGTGTTCCTCGCGCTGCATTTCGTGGTGTGGACGGCGCTGCCCGCCGCGCTCTATCCCAATCTCCCGCTCGATCTGATCGAGGCGCTGACCTACGGCCGCGAATGGCAGCTCGGCTACGACAAGCTGCCGCCATTGCCGTGGTGGCTGGTCGAGATCACCTACCGCGTGTTCGGTCCCGATCTGTTCTATTACGTGCTCGCGCAATCCGTCGTGGTCGCCGCCTTCGCGCTGGTCTGGAAAACGGCACGGCCGCTGGTCGGTCCGGTCGGCGCGCTGGTCTCGTTGCTGATCGTCGACGGTCTGCATTACCTCCACTTCACCGCGGCGAAATTCAATCACGACGTGATCCAATTGCCGTTCTGGGCGCTCGCCGGATATTCGTTTCACGCCGCCTTGCGCCGAGGACGGCTGTTGCATTGGGCTTTGCTCGGCCTGGCGATCGGGATGGCGCTCTGGGCGAAATATTTCGTCGCCATGTTGATCGTGCCGCTTGTGCTGTTCGCGCTGATCGACCCGCAGGCCCGGCGGCATTTCGCAACACCCGGTCCCTATCTCGCGATCCTGGTCGCGTTCGTGATCGCGTCCCCGCATCTGATTTGGCTGGTGCAGAACGACTTCCTGCCCTTCCGCTACGCCGATGTCCGCGCCGCGCCCTCGCGTGGATTGTTCGATCACATCTGGCATCCGCTGCAATTCGTCATCGGGCAGTTGTTTTTCTTGCTGCCGGCACTTGCCATCGCCTTGCCGCTGTTTCTCCCGCGCGCCGATCGCAAGCCGCCGGCCGCCGATGCCTTCGATCGCCGCATCATCACGCTGCTGGTCTTTGGCCCGGCGGCGACCGTCGCTGCGCTTTCCCTCGTCACCGGCCGCGGCACCATCGCCATGTGGGGCTACCCGCTCTGGCTCTTCCTCGGTCTCTGGATCGTGCTCAACGCGCCGGTGCTCGCGCGCCAGCCGCTCGCGCGCGTGGTCGCAACGTGGGCGATCGTCTTCTTCGCTTTCGCCGCGATATTCGTGGCGAGCTACGCCGTGATGCCGCGTTTCGATGGCCGTTACCGCGCGGTGTTTTTCCCGGGCGACCGGCTCGCCGTCGAGCTGTCCAACCGGTTCCGCACCATGACCGGAAAGCCGCTCGCCTACGTGATCGCCACCATGTGGACCGGCGGCAATGTCGCGCATTACGCGCCCGAACATCCGCGCGTGGTGATCGACGGCAGCCCGCGTCGCGCGCCCTGGATCGATCTCGGCGATTTGCGCGCGCGCGGCGCGATCGTGGTGTGGACCGACGGCGATCCGCGCGTGTTGCCGGTGGCCTACCGCAATCTCGCCTCGGACGCGGAAATCCAGGAGCCGTTCTTGCTGCCCTATCGCTGGTTCAAGGGGCAGGTGCTGGTGGGCTGGGCGGTGTTGCGCCCGCGCCCGCCGGTCGCAATGCTCAATTCACCGCGCGGATGAGCTTTGCCACCTTGCCGAAGATTTCGTCGATCTGCGCTTCGCTCACGATCAGCGGCGGCGTGAGCGCGAGCGTATCACCGACCGCGCGGATCATCACGTTTTCCTCGTGGAAGCCGCGCTCCAGCACGTCGTAGCCGCGTTTTCCGACCGCGTCGGGACGCGAGGCGAGATCGATGCCGGCGGTCAGCCCGACCGTGCGCACATCGAGCACGTTCGGCAGGCCTTTCAGGCTCATGGCGGCATCCGCCCATTTCGGTTCGAGCTTCCTTGCCCGCGCGAACAGATCCTCGTCGCGATAGAGATCGAGCGTCGCCAGTCCGGCCGCGCAAGCGAGTGGATGCGCCGAGTATGTGTAGCCGTGGAACAGCTCGGTCACGTGTTCCGGTCCGCGCATGAAGGCCTCGTAGATGCCCTTGCGCACGATCACGCCGCCCATGGGCGCGGAGCCTGAGGTGACGCCCTTGGCGAACGTGATCATGTCCGGGATCACGTTATAGCGTTCGGCCGCGAACGCATGTCCGAGCCGCCCGAAGCCGGTGATGACTTCGTCGAAGATCAGCAGCAGCCCGTATTTGTCGCAGATCGCGCGCAGCCGCGGCAGATAGCCCTTCGGTGCCGGCAGCACGCCGGCCGAGCCCGCCATCGGCTCGACGATCACCGCCGCGATGGTCGACGCGTCGTGCAGCGCCACGATCCGCTCGAGCTCGTCGGCCAGATGCGCGCCCCATTCCGGCTCGCCTTTGCTGAACGCCTGATGTTCGCGGCTGTAGGTCGTCGGCAGATGGTCGAC
Source organism: Xanthobacteraceae bacterium (assembly GCA_035501735.1). GTDB lineage: Bacteria > Pseudomonadota > Alphaproteobacteria > Rhizobiales > Xanthobacteraceae > PNAI01. Next base: position 209,166 of record DATJVR010000086.1, read on the forward strand.
GCCGGCGAGCAGCGTGCCGAAAAATTTCCGATTGTTGACGATGCCGCCGACCGAGATGCCGCCGAAGCCCACCCCGTGATAGCCGCGCTCGCGGCCGATCAGCCGGGTGCGGCCGCCCTGGCCGCGCACATTGTGATAGGCGAGTGCGATTTTCAGCGCCGTATCCACCGCCTCCGAACCGGAATTGCAGAAGAACACGTGGTCGAGATCGCCCGGCGCGAGCGCCGCAACGCGACTGGCCAGTTCGAATGCCTTCGGATGCGCGAACGAAAACGCCGGCGCGTAGTCGAGCTCCGCCGCCTGACGCTGGATCGCCGCGACGATCGGATCGCGGTTGTGGCCGGCATTGGTGCACCACAAGCCCGCGGTGCCGTCGAGCAGCGCGCGCCCGTCGGTCGTGTAGTAATGCATGTCCTTCGCGCGCGCGACGATGCGCGGCGCCTTCTTGAACGCCCGGTTCGGCGTGAACGGCAGCCAATAGGATTCCAGGTCGTTGGGCGCCGGTTGGGTGGCGTTTTTCGTTAAGGCCATCGGTGTGCTCCTTGGCGACCTTCTACCACGGCACGCCGGGCCATGACGAATGCCTTGCCGCATCGCGCGTTCCACTGTAGGACGCTGCGCAAATGTCGGACAAAGGCGGCAAATCGAACAAGCTGAAAGCGCGCCTGCCGCGCGGCTTGTCCGACCGCGGCCCGGCCGAGATCGCCGCCACGCGCCGCATGATCGAGCAGATCCGCCAGGTCTACGAGCGCTACGGCTTCGACCCGGTCGAGACGCCGGCGATCGAATACACCGACGCGCTCGGCAAATTCCTGCCCGATCAGGATCGGCCGAACGAGGGCGTGTTCTCCTTCCAGGACGACGACGAGCAATGGTTGAGCCTGCGCTACGACTTGACCGCGCCGCTCGCGCGCTATGTGGCGGAAAATTATCAGAACCTTGCACTGCCCTACCGTTCCTATCGCTATGGCTGGGTGTTCCGCAACGAGAAACCCGGCCCCGGCCGCTACCGGCAGTTCATGCAGTTCGATGCCGACACGGTCGGCGCCGCCTCGATGGCCGCCGATGCCGAGATGTGCATGCTCGCCGCCGACACCATGGAGGCGCTGGGCATTCCGCGCGGCAGCTATGTGGTGAGAGTAAACAACAGGAAAGTCCTCGACGGCGTCATGGACACTGTCGGTGTAGCACCAGAGAAGCGGCTCGCAGTCCTTCGAGCCATCGACAAATTAGATCGACTTGGCCTCGAAGCCGTAGAGTCCTTACTTGGATCAGGTCGAGTCGATGAAAGCGGCGATTTTACGAAAGGCGCCAACTTAACAAATGAAGCAATTGAAGCACTTAGCTCCTTGGTCCAATCCCCAATTTTGTCACTGGTGGATGAAACCAACCAATCCATGATTGAGCATTTAGAGAACAACTCGAAATTTCGAATTAATAAGCAATTCGTTTCGGGCCTTGATGAGCTCAAACAGATCGCAGAAGTCGCGGAAGGTGCTGGATACAAGCCAGATCGAATTTTGATCAATCCCTCCGTCGTCCGCGGCCTCGAGTACTACACCGGCCCGGTCTACGAAGTGGAACTCCTGCTCGATACCAAGGATGAGAAAGGCCGGCCCGTCCGTTTCGGCTCGGTCGGCGGCGGCGGGCGCTACGATGGATTGGTGTCTCGCTTCCGCGGCGAGCCGGTGCCGGCGACCGGCTTTTCCATCGGCGTCTCGCGCTTGCTCGCCGCACTCGAGCACCTTGGCAAGATCGGCACCAAACCCGCGCCCGGCCCCGTCGTCGTCACGGTGTTCGACCGCGAGCGTGTCGCCGACTACCAGAAATTCGTCGCGTCCCTTCGCAACGCCGACATCCGCGCCGAGCTCTACCTCGGCAATCCCAAGCACAGCGTCGGCCAGCAATTGAAATACGCCGACCGCCGCGGCGCGCCTTGCGCCATCATCCAGGGCGGCGACGAAAAGACCAAAGGCGTCGTGCAGGTAAAGGACCTCATCCTCGGCGCCGAGCTTGCCAAGCTCGAAAAGGGCCGCGAGGAACATCTGAAGAAGCAAGCCGAGGCCCAGCGTGAGGTGCCGGAGGCCGACCTCGTCGCCGCCGTCCGCGCCGTGCTCGCCCGCCACGGCGTGAAGTGGGACTGAAGCCTTCCGGTGGCCCGGTCGAGGCCGATTTCCTGAGAAATCGGCATGCCGAAATGTGATATTAACCCGCGGGTGACCAAAGAGCGCAGCAAACGCCGCCCCTGGTCCCGCTGTCGTCGAATGCTTAAGAATACCGTGCTAAATCGCCGCAAAACGCGCAAAAGGCGCGGTGGGACGGCGTAACACATGACCTCCGCGACGAACACATTGCAGCCCGATACACGGGCCGAGGCGCTCGTGGCTGCCTACGAGCGCGCCGGCTATCGGCGCACGGCGCCCGCCATCCTGCAGCCGGCTGAGCCGTTCCTTGATCTTTCCGGCGAGGACATCCGCCGGCGCATGTATCTGACCACCGACGCCGACGGCAACGAACTCTGCCTGCGGCCCGATCTGACGATTCCGGTCTCCTGCGACTACCTGGCGTCTTCGGAAGCCGGCAAGCCGCGCGGCTTCTGTTACCTCGGCCCCGTGTTCCGCGATCGCGGCCCAGCGTCGGCGGAATTCGTTCAGGCCGGCATCGAATCCTTCGGCCGCACCGACACCGCCGCCGCCGACGCCGAGATGGTGGCGCTCGGCCTCGAAGCCACGAGCCACTACGGTCTCACCGCGCCGGAAATCCGCATGGGCGACGTCGCGCTGTTCTCCGCGCTGATTGCCGCGCTCGATCTTGCGCCTGGCTGGAAGCGTCGCCTGATCAAGGATTTCAACCGCAAGTCCAATCTGGCGCACGATCTCGAGCGGCTGACGCTCGCCGCCCACAACAAGCGCGCCGAATACGAAGGCGTGCTGGCCGCGCTCGCGGGCTCCGACCCGAAAGCCGCGAAGGCGCTGGTCAGCGATCTGATCTCGATTGCCGGCATCACGACCGTCGGCGGCCGCACCGTTGACGAAATAGCCGAACGTTTCCTCGAACAGGCGGCGCTCGGCGCCGGAACCGCATTGCCGCAGGAAAAACGCGCGCTGATCGAGCGTTTCCTTGCGATCTCCGGCAATCCGGACGAAGCGGCCGGCGCCCTTCGCGCGCTTGCCGCCGACGCCGATCTTGCGCTGGGGCCCGCGCTCGATCTGCTGGAGACGCGCACCGGTTTTCTCGCCGCCCGCGGCATCGATGTCTCGGGCGTGCAATTTTCCACCGGCTTCGGCCGCGGCATCGATTACTACACTGGCGTCGTCTTCGAATTGCACGATCCGGCCACCCGCGTTGTCGGCCAACTGGTTGCCGGCGGACGCTACGACGGCCTGCTGATGCGGCTCGGCGCGACGGCCCCGATCCCGGCTGTCGGATTTGCGGCCTGGATTGAGCGCATCGCAGCCTGCGGGGAAGTGGCATGAGCACGCCGTTCGTCATTGCCGTTCCCTCGAAAGGCCGCCTGCAGGAGAATTGCGAGGACTTTTTCGCGCGCGCCGGTCTCCCGCTCGTCAAGCCGCGCGGCGCGCGCGAATATCGCGGCACCATCGCCGAATTGCCCGGCGTGGAAGTGAGCTATCTTTCGTCAACCGAAATCGCGAGCCAGCTCGCCCAGGGCATGGCGCATCTGGGTGTCACCGGCGAAGATCTGGTGCGCGAGCTGATTCCGCGCGCCGAGGCGCGTGTGGTCTTGCTCGAGCCGCTCGGCTTCGGCCATGCCAACGTCGTGGTGGCGGTGCCGCAGTCCTGGATCGACGTATCGATCATGGCCGATCTCGACGATGTCGCGACCGCGTTCCGGCTGCGGCACGGCCGCAAGATGCGCGTGGCGACCAAATACGTGAATCTCACACGCGATTTTTTCACGCATCACGGCATCGTCGATTACCGCATTGTCGAGAGCGCCGGCGCGACCGAAGGCGCGCCCGCCGCCAATACCGCCGAGTTGATTGTTGACATCACGACCTCCGGCGCGACGCTCGCCGCCAACGGTCTCAAGGTGATCGACGACGGGGTGATCTTACGCTCGCAGGCCAATCTCGTTGCCGCGCGCACGGCGGTCTGGGATCGCAGTGCGCGCGCCATTGCGCGCGCCATTCTCGACCGCATGGTGGCGCAGGCGCGGGCGCATTCGTACCGCGAGGTGCGCGCGCGTTTCCCTGGCTGCGATGACAGCGTTCTTTCTCAGGCCCGGAGCGATTTTGCCGTGGTGGCGCCATTCGGCGGGCCGACGTCCTCAGGCATGCTTACGCTGCATTGCCCGCCGGGCGAGGTTTATGGACTCACGCGTTTCCTGCAATCGAAGGGCGCTGACGGCGTCACCGTGGCTCAAATCGATTATGTATTTTCGCCGGTAAATCCGCTCTACGCCAAGCTCGAAGCCGCGCTGGCGGAGCAGGGCGCGGACGCATGATCCTGCTCACTGCATTCCACGCGGCCGAAGTTTCGCCGGCAGCCGGCGAAGCTCCTGTCCGATCATACGTTTGGCGCGGCGCAGCATCGCGAAAACCTTGCCGATCGGGCTTAACCCCTGGACCAGCAGGTAAAGATAACTCTCGGTGCTGCCGAACCTGCGTTTGTAGATATCGTTTCCGATAGTGAAGTCGAAATAATCGCTGCCGTATTCGATCTGATCGGTGATGGCGTAATCGATTGCTACCGTGCCGGGCGATCTCGCGCGCCAACGGCCGACTTCGAACCCGTGCTTCAGCAGGTAAAAGCGCCCACGAAAATTCACCCCAAAGATGGACGCGGCAATCTCGTCGCCGATTTTGAGCGCTGACAGGGTGCACAGTCGCTTGCTCCAGTTACCGAAGATCACGGTCTCGTGGAAACGCAAAAACGCAGGATCGCTCAAGTTATCCTGGTGCCGCCACCGTATCCATCGCTGCCGTCGCAACACGTCGAAAATTTCACGCCCTTGCGCCTCCGTATTGGCGCGCACATACCGCACCCGGCCTTCCCTCTCGAGGTAGCGGCGCGCCTGGCGGAACCGCTTGCGCATTCCGGAAGTGAGCAACTTCTCATACGCGCTCCGAGTCTTTGGCAGTTCAAATCCCCACGTGCGCGTGTTCATGCGCCTTGATCCGGCCAGCCGCATCATGGGATTCGGTCGATCTCCAATCTTCTCGGGCATCTTTTCCAAACTGATGACATCCGCCCGAGGCAAGGCCCGGACGATTTCGTCCCAGAGTGCCGCGAACTCCGCTTCACCAGGATTAAACTGCGCGGCGAGCAGGGGGGCGTTGTAATCGCAGACGTGGCAGTCAGGAAATCTGATGGTGGTGATCCCACGCTCGCGCCGTGAACAAAGCGGCAGCAGCATCATAGGACGGCCGGAATTCTCTTCGCGCACCGTCACGAACAGGGGCGAGATCCCGAGTGCAGGCGCGATGATGCGATACCATGGCAGTAGCCACGACTGCGACTGAAAGAACGTCAGCCCGCCGTTTGTCTCGAGCTCGCGCCATTGCGGGTCGACCGCCGTAACATCGAAATCGACGGTAATGGCGTAACGGTGTTTTGCCGTTGCGTCCCTGAATTGTCGCTCTTTGAATTGATATGCGTGCGCCATCACGACCCAACAAGCGCGCTGGATGAGGGATGCAATACCAATATTTGGCGCGTCACCGTTATAATCGTAACGGTGCTACACGCGCATGCTAGGGAAACCACGCCAGGTCCCTCGAACGCCCCCTCGACACGAAATTTGCGTGAGTTGGGTCTAGGCGTCAATGATGAAACGGATGTTTCACCGGCCTGAGACAAAATTGCCGCAGTTGACCCCTGCGGTTTGTCCGGTCCGCGGTACCGCAATCTAACCTTTTCGCGCTCCGGGCCGGAACACCACGAAATGTGACAAAGAAAAGTTGACCACAAAACCCACCAAAATCGCGATCAATTTTGCCGCCCACACCGGCACGAATTGCACTGCGATAACCACGGCCGTCGTATTGGCGACGACGCCCGCGACCCCGGAAGCCACGAACGTTCCATAGTCGCGCCACCGCAATTGCCGCCCGGATTCCACCGCGAAGGTGGTGAACGAGTTCATCACGTAGGAACCGGACACCGCCACGAACCAGGCAATCAAATTGGCCGGCACCAGAATCCAGGTTCCCGCATCCAAGCATTTGCACGTCGCGGTGACCGTCTCGGCCAGCGCCAGCGCACCGGTCGACGCAAGCAGGAGCGAGCGCGCCAGGAAGAACACGCCGAAATCGACCGTCGCGTTGATCACTCCGACGAATGCGAAACTGACGGCCTTGAGCACGACTGTGCGCTCATGCCATGCGGTGACGATCTTGTCCGCAATGTTGCGCAGGAGAATCATGCCCGGTCCCGCTTACCCTTTTTCCCTGCGCCCGCAAAGCAGAGAAGCGAGAGTCAGCTAAAATGTTGAAAGAATTTGGCATTCGCCCGGTCGGGAGGCCGCGACATCGCCATGCTGTTGCGCTATAGATCAACTCTGAGAGAGCGCTTTGACGATGACGGGTATAACAACCGGCCGAGACCGCAGTGCTGACGGCGCACCGGCGCGCTCCGGAGCCGGGCTGTCGATTGTCGTGCCCCTGCTCAATGAGGCCGCTGGTCTTGTGCGCTTTCATGATCGTTTGATCGAGGTGGCGCGCACTTTGCGGCAAACGCGCGGACTCCACTGCGAAGTCGTCTACGTCGATGACGGCAGCCGTGATGAAACCTTTGCCATTGCGCGCGCGCTGCCGGCTGACGCAATTGACGTTCAGGTGCTCTCGCTGTCGCGTAATTTCGGCAAGGAAGCGGCGCTGATGGCGGGTCTTGACCATGCCCGGCTGGGTGGCGTGCTGTTCATGGACGGCGATGGCCAGCATCCGCCAAGCCTGATCGAGACGCTGGTCGGTCATTGGCTCGATGGCGGCTACGACGTGGTCTACACCGCCAAGGCCCACCGCGAAAATGAGACCGCCCTCCGCCGTTTTGCCGTCAAGGTCTTCTATGCGGTCATCAATTGGGGTGCCCGGCAGAAAATTCCCGAGGATGCCGGCGATTTCCGCCTGCTTTCGCCGCGTGCCGCCGATGCCTTGCGTCAGCTCCCCGAGCGTAACCGCTTCTTCAAGGGCCTCGCGAGCTGGATCGGTTTCCGCCAAATCCGCGTCGATTATGAGCCGGCCGAACGTGCGCACGGCAGCACAAGCTGGAATGTCAGCGGATTGATCGGGCTCTCGATCGAGGGGCTGACGTCCTTCTCGATCGCGCCGCTGCGGCTCGCAAGCCTGCTTGGTCTGCTGCTTGCGGCGAGCGCATTGATATTCGGCGTGTCCATGCTGCTCGAAGCCTTCTTCTACGGCGTGTCGGTGCCCGGCTACCCGTCGGTAGTGGTGGGCGTGATGGTGATTGGCGGCGTGCAGCTGATCATGATCGGAGTCTTGGGCGAATACATCGGCAAGATTCTCTCCGAGCTGAAAGCGCGCCCGGTTTATTTCGTCGCCGAACACAGCATCAAGAGCGCGCAGGACCGCGCCGATGCCGCGCCCTCGCGAACGGCGGCGGAATGAGCGGCGCGCGCATCTGGCTGTGCGCCGACGATTACGGCATCTCCACCTCGGTCAACATTGCGATCCGCGATCTGATCGCGCGCCGGCGCATCAATGCCACGTCGGTGATGGTGGTCGCGCCGAGTTTCAATGACTCGGAAGCGAAATCGCTAGCGGCATTGAAGGCAACAACCCGTGCGGCAATCGGCTTGCACGTGACGCTGACCGCGCCGTTCAAGCCGCTCAGCAAAAATTTCGAACTGCTATCGGAGGGCGCCTTCCCGACGCTGCTGGTGGTGTTGGTGGGTTCATATTTGCGCAAATTTCGCCTCGAGCAATTGGTCGCCGAGATCACCGCCCAGGTCGACGCTTTCATCGCAGCCTTTGGCCGCGCGCCGGATTTCATCGACGGCCACCAGCACGTGCAGCTTTTCCCGCAAGTGCGGGACGCGCTGCTCACGGTTGCCAAGTCCAAGGCGCCGCTCGCCTGGGTTCGGCAATGCGGACGGATATTGCCGCTCTCGAAACGCTTCTCTGATCCCAAGGGACTGCTGCTTGACGTCTTGAGCCGTGGTTTCCTGTCCCGTGCCCGGCAACTCGGCGTGCGCACCAATCCGGCGTTTGCCGGCACCTACGATTTTGCCGGCAACGCGAACTTCGCTGAAATATTTCCCGCCTTCCTCGACGGCTTGCCCGACAATGGCCTCGTCATGTGTCATCCCGGACATGTCGACGATGAACTCAGGCGCCTCGATCCGCTGACCACAGAGCGCGAGCGGGAATATGCCTATTTCGCCGACGATGGTTTTCCGGCGGTGCTGGCAGCCCGCGGCATGACGCTCGCCCAATGAAAAGGCCGCCGATGCGGCGGCCTTTTTTCATCCGTTGCGCGGCGGCTTCAGATCACCACCACCTTGGTGCCGAGCTTCACGCGCTCGTAAAGATCTATCACGTCTTCGTTGCGCATGCGGATGCAGCCGGACGACACGGCCTGCCCGATCGTCCACGGCTCGTTGGAGCCATGAATGCGGTAGAGCGTCGAGCCGAGATAGATCGCGCGCGCGCCGAGCGGATTTTCCGGACCGCCCGCCATGAAGTGCGGCAGGTCCGGTCGCCGCTGCAGCATCTCCTCGGGCGGAATCCAGTCCGGCCATTCGCGCTTGCCAGAGACCTGCTTCACGCCGGCCCAGGTGAAGCCCGGCCGCCCGACGCCGATGCCGTAGCGCATGGCATGGCCACCCCCTTGCACCAAATAGAGAAATCTATGGCGCGTATCGATGATGATGGTTCCGGCCTTTTCCGGCCCGTTGTAGTCGACGGGCTGCGGAAGGAATTTCGAATCAAGCGGGCGGTGTTGGTCATCTCCATCCGGGTCCGCATCCGGGGTGATTGCCGCGTCGCCTTCCGCAGGATTCTGGAACAGCGGCGGCACTGGCGGTCGTAACCCGCCGAACAGGAATTCGAACAGATTTTGTGGGCCCGAATTGGTCGGCTCATACGACTCGGTCGGGTTGACCGACACCGGCTGCGGCGCTGTTGCGTTTCGCGGCTGGGTGAACGTCGTCTGATCGAGATTGAGCGGCGAACTCTGGGCAAATGCAGGACCGGCGCCGAGGAGGCTCGCGATGAAGACGAAGAAGACGAGACGCTGTGTTGACATACTCACACTCGTTCTGACTCGTTCGCACTGCGCTCCCGTCCTGCGATGCTAACCGACTCTGTCGGGCCGACTCGTAAAAGCCGGCATTCGCATTTTAGGGACGAGGAACTTCCGCGTAGTTCGCCGATTTACGGTTTATTTTCGGTGAACGAGGCGATCGGCAAAATCGCGTTATGGTAAATGGAAGGTTGCTTTGCACCGACGCTTATGTCGCTAACGTCCGTGAACCGGCCATTAAGCGCCACGTTTTACAACCCACGCTGACGTGGGGACTGGGATGCCGGCGCAGCGAAAAGTCTTTCGTATCGAGGAGAGCGTTCACGCTCACGCAGGCGGCGAGATATCCATTCCCGTTCCGCAGGATGAAACCGCGCTTCGCCATCACGAGCTGATGACCGAGATCATGGCGCTGCGCGCGCTGCTGGCGCCACGGCCGTCGCCGAAAGGCGCATTCAATGAAAGCGGCCGCGACCAAATCACCAAGGCCCACGAATTCAAATCCGAGCTCGACCTGATTCACGAAGCCATCCGGCGGACCAAGCTGGAAATGGGCGGGCTGGAGAAAAGCGGCTATTTCGGGCCGCAGATCGCGCGCGTCGGCCGCGAACTCGATGCTGTGGTCGACGGCACCGAGCGGGCCACGCAGAATATTCTGAAAGAGGCTGAGGCCATTGACCAGATCGCCAGCACCCTGACGTCATTGCTCAAGGGCGAATATGCCCAAGGTCTGACGCAGGACATGCGCGACCACGTAGTGAAGATCTTCGAAGCCTGCAATTTTCAGGATCTTACCGGTCAGCGCATCGGCAAGGTCGTGACCACGCTGAAATTCATCGAAGACCATATCATTCGCATGCGCGATATCTGGAGCAGCATCGAGCATGACGCGCCGCCCAGCACAGCGGAGCAAATCAAGACCGCAGGCAGCGGCGACAGTCTTCTCAATGGCCCGAAGCTCGTCGGCGACCCCGGTCATTCCTCGCAGGCTGAGATCGACGAAATTTTCAAGAACGATTAGACGTTCAACCAGCGGGCCGCCGGATCGCGAGAAAGCAGCCGAGCGCGATCGCTGCAAATATCGCGGCCACACCCAGCGCAATCCCGTCCGATGCATGCTCGGCCACATAGGCCAGCACGAATGGCGCGGCCGCCTGCATCACCAGCGACGGCCCGGCAATCCGGCCGAGCAATCGCCCGTAACCGGCTGCCCCGAACAGCGCGAGCGGTACCGCGCCGCGCGTGATCGTGATCAGCCCGTTGGCCGCACCGAACATCAATGCGAACACCGTCGCGATGGCTATCGAGAAACCGCCAAACGCCAGGAGGGCGAACGCGATCATGAGCAGCCCGACTGCCGCGCGCGCAATGATCAAGGGATGCAAGTGTCGCCCGAACATCAGTTCGCAGATGCGCGCCATGACCTGCGCCGGCCCGAACAATGCGCCGATCGCGACCACCGTCGCGGCGCCCAGGCCTGCGCGCTCGAATATCGCCAGCAGATGCGCCGACAGTGCCGAAGGGACAAAGGCGTAGGCTGCGAACGCGGCGGCGACGAGGAAGAACACGAGTCCTTCCGCCGGCAGTACCCTGATCGGCGTCGGCGCTGTCTCATCGGCGCGCCGGGTGGCCGCCGCACGGCTTCGCGGCAGGGCGAGTGCATGCAGTGGCGCACAGACGAGCGCGAGCAGCACGGCATAGATGAGATAGGTCCCACGCCAGCCGACCGTGTTGAGCAGGAAGTGCGTCGTCGGCCAGCCGACCGTCGAGGCAAAGCCGCCGGCGAGCGTGAGCACGGTGATCGGCCTGCGGCCTTCGGCTCCGAAAATCCGACCGAGCGAGGCAAACGCCGCGTCATAGAGTGAGGCGGAAAGTCCCAGGCCGAGCACCACCCACGCCGTCAAGTAGGCCGCCGGCTGTTCGACTTCCGCAAGTCCATACAACCCGACCGCCGCCACCAGCGACCCGAAGGACATGACCACATGTCCGCCGAAGTGATCGATCCACCGCCCGACGAAAGGCGACGCGAGACCTGCGACGAACAGGCCGACCGATAGCCCGGCCATGGTGAAGGACAGCGACCAGCCGTGCTCGGCCGCGATCAGCGGAACGGTCAGCACCGGCGAATAGTAGATGGTCCCCCAGGCGATGATTTGCGTGACCCCGAGCACGGGCACCGCCCGCCAAGGGCCGGAGAGCCAATCGCCCATGCGCGCCATTCATCGTCCCCTTTCACGAGGGAAGTGACGCGCTCGGCTCCGAGTCGTCCATTGCGTCGCACTAGGCCGCGATCTTGGTTTCACCGAACGCGGGCACTTGCGCCGCGAAGCGGTCGAGCCAGGCCGCAAGTTTGGGATGATCCTTACGCCAGGTGCCCGGGAACCGCAGATCGCGGTGCCCCAGGAAGCAGGCAAGCGCGATCTGTCCGACATTCGGGATCTGATCGAGCGCCGGCGGCGCGGCCTCCAGTGCCGCAAGCCCGCGCTTGATCTTGTCGTTCTGGTAGTCGACCCATTTCACCACGTGGTGTTCCGCCGGCCGCCAGCGCGTCTCGTACAACACGAGAATCTGCGCATCCGTCATGCCGTCGGCCAGTGCCTGCAGCCGCAGCGCGGCAAAGCGCGCCTTGGTCTCGCGCGGAATGATCTTTCCACCGCCGGCGCGGTGATCGAGATATTCCAGGATCACGCGCGAATCGAACAGCGTGCTGCCGTCTTCCAGCACCAGCACTGGAATCTTGCCGATCGGGTTCTGCTGACGCAGCGCATCGGCGGCATTGTTGGTGTCGGCCGTTTCGATTTTGATTTCAGGCGAGAGCCTGAGCACGCTCGCAGCGATACTGACTTTGCGGCCGAACGGCGAGGGCGGAGAAGAACGCAAGATCATCATGCGCGCACCATTTTGCGGAAATGATATCCCGTGGCCGGACGGCCACAGCCGCTCCCACTCAAAGACGATCACGGAGGAGTTTGCAACTCTTCCGCTGGCTCGATCAGCCGGTGATCACGAGATTGACCGCCTTGGGGCCCTTGCCCTTTTTATCGGGCTCGACCTCGAAGCTGATCCGCTGACCTTCCGCCAGCGACTTGAGCCCGGCTTGTTCGACGGCGGTGATGTGCACGAACACGTCGCGTCCGCCGTCATCCGGCTTGATGAAGCCGTAGCCGCGCTCGCCATTGAAGAATTTGACCGTACCGGTCATGGCCATCGGGTAACTCCCTTTCCCCGTGGTTGCTCCGCCGCCGGCCCACACGGCATGGCGGCTCGGCTGGACATTCGCAGTCGGGGAAAACAGTCAGCCCATTACGGCCTCAGTCACTCCGCCGGCCCCCATCGGAGGCGGAACGTCAAAGCCCGCCATAGGGTAGACGCAATGCAGCCCCGCTGGAAAGGGGGAGCTATTTATTTGACCGTCTCTCCGGCGAGCCAGGTGAGTTTGGTTTGGCCCATGCCGTCGCGGCCGAGCAAACTCGCAAGCGCCGGTAAAAGCTGCTTAAGCTGGTCATGTAACATCCAAGGCGGGTTCACCACGATCAGGCCGGCGCCGTGCAGCCTGGTCGCGTCGCCGGTGGGTGCGACATCAAGTTCCACCTGCAGGATCTTCGCAATGCCCGACCGCGCCAAGCGGCGGCTGAAGGCTGCGACCTCGGCCGGCTCCTTGGTCGGGTACCACAAGAGATAGATGCCGGTCGCCCATTTGCGGTGCGCGTCCTCCAGCCCCTGCACCAGTTTCGTAAAATCGTCCGGCTGTTCGAATGGCGGATCGATCAGCACCAGGCCGCGCCGCTCGGTGGGGGGCACGAAGGCCGAAAGCGCGGTCCAGCCGTCGATCGCCAGCGCCTTGGCGCGCGCGTCCCCGCGCAGGCTGCGCGCAAGCGCAAGCCCCGTTGCCGGCTCAAGCTCGCAAGCGATCAGTCGGTCTTGCCAGCGCAGGAGGCTGCGCGCGAGCAAAGGCGAGCCCGGATAGCTGATGAGGCGGTCGGGCGGATTGGCAGCCGCGACCGCGTCGAGATAGGGCGCGAGCAGATCGCGTATGCCGGGCTCGAGCTTCGCATTGAACAGTCGGCCGATGCCGTCGCGCCATTCGCCGGTCTTGCCCGCTTCGGCCGCGCCGAGATCGTAAAGACCGGCACCTGCGTGCGTGTCGATCACACGGAAGGCTGCCGGTTTCTCCCGCAGATACGTAAGCACGCGGCAGAGCACCGCATGTTTCAGCACATCGGCAAAATTCCCGGCATGATAGGCGTGGCGGTAGTTCATTGCGGATTGCTTTTAAAGCCATCCACGCCCGTGGGCTATTGCTTACCGTGAGAGGCTTCAGATCCCGCGCACCGGTGGCATCACCAGCCGGTCGCGCCGACAGGCGCGGCGGTCGATCTCGGCGCAGTCGCGAAAGCCGAAATCCTTGCTCAGGCAGATACGCACCTCGCTCAAGCGCCGGCTGTCACAGGTCACGGAAATTCCCGCCGGCTTCAATCCGGGATTGGCTTTCACGAATGCCGCCTCGACTTCGTTCGGCGTCACGTTCAGGGGGGTTTTCACCTCGAGATATTCCGACGGGATTTTCACCACCGCGCGCGCCTTGCGCACGGTCTCGAAATAGGCGCGCGGTGAAAGTCCCGAGCAGGTGCCGTGCTTGTCCCATTCATTGAACACAAGCTTCGGGCTCGGCATCAGCTCGAGCATTGACGATACGATTCCGCGATCGAGTCGCGGCGCCGGCACCTGGCAGAATTCGGGAAAGCCTTTTTCGTATTGCGGCCACAGCCCATGCACCACGAACGAATAGGGCCGCAAACCGCATTGCGCGCCACCATCGCGTCCGCGCTCGGATGTCGCCTCGCAGAACGACGGCGACCATGACAGCGACAGGACATAAAAATCGAATTGCCCAGGCTGATTTTGCCGCCGGTCCTGTGCCAGCGCGGATTGCAACGTAAAGGCAAGAACGATGACGGCGCACGCCGCCGCACGCACGATGAGATTGATCATGATGGCCCCTCCCACAGAAGAATTTTCGGACGAGCGTATAGGAAATCCAGAACAATTCAAGAACAAAATGGCAATGGATCAGGATCGGATTTTAGGCTGCCGGTTACGGTCGTTACGGCTTCGCCTGTCGGCATGCGGGATTGTAGGCCCAGTTGCGGTCGACGCCGACCACGCACCATTCCACCCCCCAGCTCGCGCCGATCATGCCGCCATCCTCGATGATGGAATAATGCACCATGCGCCAAGCGCCATCCGAAGTCAGGGCCCGCGCACGGCAATACCGCCGCGGAATGCTGTTGTCGGTCCACGGACGGAATGCAACTTCCTGAATGTTTTCAAAGCGCACGATCTCAAGCGAGGAAGCCCAAAAGCGGCTTTCCTTGGTGGCAAATCGGTGCTGGATCTTCCACAGCGCGAACGGCTCATCGCACAGCGGCACCACCGCGTCGTAACGCGGGCCGCCGAGCCCCGTGTTCATCTCGAACCAGTTGGCGGCGCGGGCCGGGGGTGTCCAGAGGGTGATCAAGGCGCCGATCAGCAGGGCTGCGACCATTGTCCTACGCGGTACGCCGAAACCACCCATGTCACTCCTCCCACGAAACCACAGAACCCAAGCCGTCTATGGCATAGCGGCCGAAACACTAGCATGGGACGGCCACCTGATCACGAGGAAAAACATCACCGGCGAACCCCCTTGCAGGTCCTCCGCAATCGGTTGCGCCTGGCTTGCGTGACATTCCTCCGCAAAAAAATCCTTGCGACCGATTCATTCAGATCGAAATTCGCACTAACCTCGCGCACGTGATTCGCCGGAGGGGGCTCCGCGTTTCACCGGAGGCCGATCAGAATGGCGGTTGGGGCACGTCGGCTCGATCCTGTCGAGTCCGTGTTCGGGATTCAGGCGGCAGGCCGCCTGATGACGGAAATATTTGCACCCTGGGTGCAGGATCTCGGGCTGTTGGTGGAGCGGGTCGAGTCCGACCGGCCGGCCGGCGCACCGTCGGACTGGCAGCCCGGCGCGGTGATCCGCCTGCCGTTTTCCAGCAAGCTCTGCCGCGACGGCGGAGTCGTCTGCGGCCAGGCGCTGATGGCGGCGGCCGATACCGCCATGGTGGTGGCCTGTTCGGCTGCCTGGAACGGCTACCGGCCCATGAGCACGATCGATCAGACCATGCATTTCCTGCGGCCGGTGAATTTCGATCTCTTGGCCGAGGCCCGTATCGTCCGCATGGGTCGCACAACCACCTTCGGCCGCGTGACGCTCGCCAGCGCGTCGGACAAGCGGCCGGTCGGCATGGTGTCGAGCGCTTACGCTATGCTGTGAAGCGGTTCACGCCGAAACAACGGGCTGCCGTCTGGCTCCGTAAAGCGAACCGTTCACGTCGGCTTTTTCGGCCGCACGACCGGCGGGCTTCCGACCGGCCGGCCATCGTAGAATGGGTTCGGCGAGCAGAATCCGCCGATCCCCGAAATTGTCGCCTGACACTGCTCCCAAGTGACGAAGCCACAATTGGTGCCGCCGCCGCGCCCGCCGCCATATTGCGCGCACCAACGGTAGGGGTCTGCCTTCGCGGTATTGAAGGACGCGCCGGCAATGACGCCGATCAGGACCAAGAAAATCAAGCGCATTAACTGCCTCCTATCTGGGCTATGAGTTGAGTCCGACAAACCTCAATCGCGTCGGATCGGTTCCTTGTTTTTCGTCCGTTGCTGCGCAACGGTGGGCGTATCGAACGGGCGGCCGTCGTAAAAATTGTTCAACCGGCACACGCCGCCGATTCCCGATACCGCAGCCCGGCATTGCTCCCACGTTTGAAAGCCGCAGTTTGTCGCTGAATCGCCTTCGCCGATCGACAAGTCGGCGCACCAGCGATACGGATCGGCGCGCACTGTATCGAATGCCGAACTCACGAACAGGCCGGTCAGAACTGCGAGACAAAGGCGCATATGTCATCTCCACTGGAGATCAGACTCCACGCCCCTCATTAAGGAGGTTCGCTCGCCGAATACAACTGAAGCGGGCGCGGCTAACGCAGAATTGAACGCGCTGCCAAAATCCGCGCCCAGCTCGCCGGTATCCTGTTGCGTTAGGCTTTCTTGTTGAGCGGGTTGACCGTTGGAGCCGAGCTGCTGAAGGCAGCCTTATAGGCCGACATTTGCTTGGGTTTGTCTTTTTCGGCCTTTGGCTTCTTTTTTTCCTTGTTCGATCGCTGATCCTTATTGGCCATATGAATTCTCCTGATGGGTTGATCGCGTTGCCGCCGGCCGCAACGTGAATCGCTACAAATTTAACGTAATGCAGTTGCCTGTTCCACCGCTCTCTGACTCAATCCTCCCGCTCAGATTTGGCTTCGGGTCGGCCCAATTTCGGGCGTGGACGCAACCACTTCAAGCCGTGTGCGTTGCCTGATCGGGGGCCAAAGCGGAGTGTAACGATGCGCTTTGTCCCTGTTCCAGCAACGCTGCTTGTCCTGTCCACGCTTGTTTGCGCGGTCGCTCAGACCAAATCCGACGACGCGGCTTCGCCTCCGCAGAAGCAAAATCCGCTGTCTGGTTCGCCCGAGCATCGGCGGCAGATCGACCAGTATCTGAATTCGACTTCCGGCCATGCCGGAACGCAGGAGCCGATGCCGGCCGACCACGCCAATAATTCGGTGTTCGTCAACGGAACCCTCAATGTTCCGGGTGCGCCGACGGATGGCCAGACAGTCCCGGCGAAATTCTCACAACGCAATAAGGCGATCGACAAGACGCCGATCATGGCCATGGGGCTCGGGCTCAGCGCCGACCAGCGGCGAAAGATTCTCGATGCCGTCCGCGCCACCAAGGTGGCGCCCGTCGTCCTCGACGCCAAGGTTACCCAAGAGCTGATGAGCACGGTCAAACTGCACGCGTTGCCGCAATCGGTCGTGTCGGAAATTCCGAACCTGAAGGACGTCAAGTTCGTGCCGCTCGCCGACAAGGTCCTGCTCGTCTATGCGCCGAACCGCATCGTCGTCAGCGAACTCAAGCCCTAGACCATTCCCTTTTCGAAGGGAGCGGCGGCGCGTGAGCGTCGCGGGGCGCCGCATTCAGGCTTGCGGGCGAGGGGCAGATCGCGCTAGCGATCGGAGCAGAGGCTCCCAGAACGTCCATCTCCAGAAAGGCAATCCCGTGAGCAACGTTTCGTCTGACGTCGTCAAAAGCCTTGCGCCCACCGGCAAGCTGCGCGTGGCCATCAATCTCGGCAATATGGTGCTGGCGCAGGGCACGCCCGACGCGCCGCGCGGCATCACGCCGGACCTGGCGCGCGAGCTCTCGCGCCGCGTGGGTGTGCCGTACGAGCTGATCTGCTTCGACGCCGCCGGCAAGGTGTTCGAGGCCCTCAAGGGCGGCAAGGTCGACGTGGTGTTTCTCGCCATCGAGCCGGTACGCGCTGCCGAGATCGCCTTCACTGCGCCCTACGTCATTATCGAGGGCGTCTACATGGTGCCCAAGGACTCCAGGCTCAAGACCGTCGCCGATGTCGATCGCGACGGCGTGCGCATCGGCGTCAACAAGAATTCCGCCTACGATCTCTTTCTCACCCGCACGCTCAAGCACGCCCAGCTGGTGCGCGGCGAGGACGGCATTCAGCTTTTCCTCAAGGAGAAGCTCGAGGCCGCCGGCGGCGTGAAGCAGCCGCTGGTCGCCTATGCCAAGACCAATCCGAACGTGAAGATCATGGATGGCCGCTTCATGGAGATCCAGCAGGCCATGGGCACCCCGCAGGGCCGCGATCCCGCCGGCGCGAACTATCTCAAATCCTTCGTCGAGGAGATGAAGGCGTCGGGCTTCGTGGCCGAAGCCTTGAAGCGGAGCAACCAGCCGGACGCGACGGTCGCTCCGCCGGCCAAACCCTAAATCACGGGCAGCTGTATTCCAGCTTCTTCTTCTGGCAATAGTCCGGGCAGAAGCGCGGCTGCCCGCCGGCCTTGACGCAGCGCGCATAGCAGACGTCGAGGAAATTGGCCACGCATTGGGGATTCTTCTTTTTGGGCCCCCGTCACCACTTCAACTTGAAGCCGGCCGTGATGCTCTTGTTGACCGCCGCGGTGCCCATGTCGGTGACCGAGGTGGTGACGTTGAAATTCTCGAACAGCTTCTGCTCGGCGCTGAACTTGTGGTGCGTGATGCTGTCGCCGGTCGCGCTGGTGGTGCCGGCGCCGAACGACGTACCGGTGGACAGGATATTGAACTTCACCAGCCGGTCGGTGCTCCACACTTGGCCGGGCGCCGGCCCGGTGGCGCCGGGAGTGGTACCGAAACCGGTGGCCGGCGCGGTCGGCGATCCGAGCGTCTCGGTCACCGCGTAGGTATTCTGCAGCGTGATCGAGTAATCGCGGCCGAACGGCACCGAATGGCTGAGCGTGGTGCCGAGCTTGCTCTGATCCTTGGTCGGGTCGACGCGCGCATTGATCGAGGCGAACCCCGGCACTGCCACGTTGGCCCAGGCCGTGCCGGAATCCTGCGTCCGCAGCGAGACCGCCTTGTCCGGCTGATAGGCGCTGCCCGCCGTTGAGTTGAGTCCGAAGTCGGCGCCGACGTCGGCGTTCCAGCTGTTGAATCCGTTCGGCAGCGGCTTCTTGACCGTGAGCGCGGCGGTGCCGTCGTTCTTGTCCGTGCGGTTCCAGTTGAAATCGTACGACGGCGTCTTCGCCGCATTCGTGCGCAGCGGCGAGGCCTGCTTGTTGGTCGCGCTGAGCGCGTCGAAATTCAGCAATTCGCGCAGCGCGTCCTGCACCTCGGGCGAGAACGGCGTCGGGGGCTGCGTCGGGTCGATCGCGTAGTCGTCGGGCGAAGGCGGCGGGGCGGGCTGCGCCGGCCGCACGGACGGCTCGGCCAGCGCCAGCGCGGTCGAGGCGAGCAGCACGGCGCATGCGGACGCTTCGCGCGACCAAAGGCGGCGACGCCTCGTCCTGCATGCCATGCGAAACTCCTCGTCTCGCGTTGTGTTCGGCGTGATGTCCGCCATGACTGTCGCACGACCCGTTAAGCAATGGTTTATCGCGCCCAAATTTGGCGAGTGTTTGAAGGCTTTGTGACCTGTGCAAAACCCTAGGAATTTAGCCACTTCGCGCGCTTCCCGATTTGGAACGGCGTCGTATGCAATGTCCCCCGCGGCTCACCGGACTTCTTATCCCTCCCCCTCTGTTCGCCCGCGTGCAGCCCGCCGCCTCACTACTCCCTCTCCTCCCTGATCTGCCCCGGCTCCGTCAGCACCATTTCCGCCCGGTCGCTGGTGACGTTGAGCACGCCTTTCACGCACGTCATCTTGTTGAGGAAGCTCTTTTCCGGCGCGCCGAATTTCGCCCGGTCCTCGCCGTAGATCACCGCGGTGAAGATGTGATCCGCGAACGCCGGCTCGAAATAGAGCAGCGTCGGCTGCCGCGTCATGCGGCCGAGATAGACGCCGCCGACCATCGTGGCGCAGAGGTTGATCACCTGGCCGTTGTTTTTGATTGCGCCGTCGTCGTCGCATTCGCGTTGCCCCTCGCTCGGAACGGCGAGCCAACTGATGGCGATGGATGCGAGCAGGACCGCGGGCGTGTTCATCGGACTCTCCGGTTTTCAATCATGTGTAACGCCGGATGCTCCCCGTCATTCACGGCAGAAAATGGGCGAGACGAATCCGTCGTTCTCTGCTGTAATGCGCGCCTGTAACGGAGTGCTTCGATGACCGCGAACTCTCGCCTTGGCCTTGCGGTGCTGCTTGTGACGCTCGCGCCGGCCATCGCGCCCGCGCAGGATACGCCGCCCAATCCCTTCGACGGCCGCTGGGCCACCACCGTCTCCTGCAAGGCCGGCACCGCGTATCAATTCATCACCGAGGTGAGGGACGGCATCCTGCACGGCAGCAGCGGCGTCGAAGGCGAGCCTGGTTATTTTCAGATCGACGGCAAGATCACGCCCGCGGGTCTCGGCCACGTCTATGCCAAAGGCCTCACCCGCAAGGGCACCATGTCGGGTCGCGATGTCGCGCCCGGCACCGAATACAAATACTACGCCCAGGCCAAGTTCGAGCGCGCGACCGGCAGCGGCAACCGCGTCGGAGGCAGCCCCTGCGAATTCAAGTTCGTGAAGAAATGATCTCGCGCCTGGCGGCGCGGCGCGCTGACGCGCGCACCGTCAATTGCGCCCGCGCGGCTTGAAGCCGCCGCGCATGCCCGGCTTGCCGGTGGTCGAGCGCGGCCCCGCCTTCGCGCCACGCGCATCGGCCGGCGAGCCCGCCGGCCGATGCGGCCGCACTTCGTGCGACAGCGCGATGCCCATCTCATCAAGCTTCGGCTTGCGCGCGCGACTTGTTTCACCTCTCCCCGCTGCGCGGGGAGAAGGAGATTTCGCCGTCGGATCGTCGAGCACCGCCATCTCGGTCGCGCGCAGGCGCTTGATCTCGTCGCGCAGGCGCGCCGCCTCCTCGAAATCGAGATCGCCGGCGGCCTCTTTCATGCGCGTCTCGAGATCGGCGATTACCGCCTCGAAATTGTGCCCGATGGTGGCGGCGCTCTCGAATTCGCCGGCTTCGCCTACGCCGGTCGCCACCAGCACGTGGTCGCGCTCGTAAACGCTGCCCATGATGTCGGCGATTTGCCGCTTGATGCTCTCCGGCGTGATGCCGTTGGCCGTATTCCACGCGCGTTGCTTCTCGCGCCGCCGCGCGGTTTCGCTCATCGCGCGCTCCATCGAGCCGGTGACCTGATCGGCGTAGAGGATCACCCTGCCCTCGACGTTGCGCGCCGCGCGGCCGATCGTCTGGATCAGCGACGTCTCGCTGCGCAGGAAGCCTTCCTTGTCGGCGTCGAGAATGGCCACCAGCGCGCATTCCGGAATGTCGAGCCCCTCGCGCAGAAGATTGATCCCGACCAGCACGTCGAACGCGCCGAGCCGCAAATCGCGGATGATCTCGATGCGCTCCAGCGTGTCGATGTCGGAATGCATGTAGCGCACGCGGATGCCCTGCTCGTGCAGGTATTCGGTCAAATCCTCGGCCATGCGCTTGGTCAGCACCGTGATCAGCGCGCGATAGCCTTGCTGCGCCACCTGCCGCACCTCGCCGACCAGGTCGTCGACCTGCGTGCGCGCCGGCCGCACGTCGACCGGCGGATCGATCAGGCCGGTCGGACGGATCACCTGCTCGGTGAACACGCCTCCGGACTCGTTGATCTCCCACGGGCCAGGCGTCGCCGACACGCACAAGGTCTGCGGCCGCATCGCGTCCCATTCCTCGAAGCGCAGCGGCCGGTTGTCCATGCAGGACGGCAGGCGGAAGCCGTATTCGGCGAGCGTCGCCTTGCGGCGGAAGTCGCCGCGATACATGCCGCCGAGCTGCGGAATGGTGACGTGGCTTTCGTCGACAAAGACCAGCGCCTCGTCGGGGACGTATTCGAACAGCGTCGGCGGCGGCTCGCCGGGACGGCGGCCGGTGAGATAGCGCGAGTAGTTCTCGATGCCGGCGCAGCTGCCGGTTGCCTCCATCATTTCGAGGTCGAAGCGGGTGCGCTGCTCCAGCCGCTGCGCCTCGAGGAGGCGCCCCGCCGCATAGAGCTGATCGAGGCGCCAGCGCAGCTCCTGCTTGATGCCTGCGATCGCCTGCAACAGGGTCGGCCGCGGCGTGACGTAATGGGAATTGGCATAGACCTTGACGAATTTCAGCTCGTCGGTCTTCTGGCCGGTGAGCGGGTCGAACTCCTCGATCGATTCGACCTCGTCGCCGAACAAGTTGACCCGCCAGGCGCGGTCCTCGTAGTGGGCCGGGAAGATCTCCAGGGTGTCGCCGCGCTTCCTGAACGTGCCGCGCTCGAAGGCCTGGTCGTTGCGCTTGTACTGCTGGGCCACCAGGTCGGCCATCAGCTGCTTCTCGTTGACCTTGGTCCCGACCTTCAGGGTGAAGGTCATGGCCGAATAGGTCTCGACCGAGCCGATGCCGTAGATGCAGCTGACCGAAGCGACCACGATCACGTCGTCGCGCTCCAGGATCGCCCGCGTCGCCGAGTGGCGCATGCGGTCGATCTGCTCGTTGATGGACGAGTCCTTCTCGATGTAGGTGTCCGTGCGCGGGACGTAGGCCTCGGGCTGGTAGTAGTTGTAGTACGACACGAAGTACTCGACCGCGTTCTCCGG
>DATJVR010000087.1:0-70011 GCA_035501735.1 Xanthobacteraceae bacterium
ACGCTCGCGTCGCGCATCTTCACGCCGATCCAGTCGTCGCCGTGGAAGGTGTCGCTCGAGCGCACCGCGAGCACGCGCGGCATGGCGAGGCCCGACGACGTGTCGAGCCGCCGGGCGTCGCCGCCGGTCGCGTTCGCGAGCGGCGCGAGCACGTCGGTCGTCGAGGTCACCTCGGCGAACTCGCGCGGATTGGCGGGGCCGACGTTGACGAGGGCGTCGAGCTTGCCGTCGTTGGCGTGCCACAGGCCGAGTTCATTCGCCGCCACCGTCGTGCGCCACACGCCGGGCTCGGCAACGTTGAGCGTGACGGTCGAGGTCTTGCCGGACGGCGAGGTGAGCGTCACTGGGCTGACCTCGTCCGCCATGGTCTGGCGCTGCACCACGAGGTCGCGCCCGTGCGCGCTCATGCGCAGCGCCTCCTCCTCGAGATCGGGCTGTTTCATCAGCCAGTGCGAAAGGCGGCGCAACAAGTCGAGATGCGGCCCGCCGCCTTCGTAGCCGCGCGCCCACAGCCAGATGTGATCGGAGAGCAGCAGCGCGACGCGTCCCTCGCCCTCGCGCGACAGCACGAGCAACGGCTTGTGCTCGGGCCCCTCCATCACCGTCGTGCCGCTTGCGTTTTTGGTATCGACCAGGCGGAACCAGCGGCTCCATTGCGGCGGGTCGCTGTCCGACCCCTCAAGCCCGCGCGTGACCGGGTGGCGTTTTCCCAAGGCCGTGAGCTGGGCATAGAACGGCTGCTCGGTCGTAAGCCCATTCGGCTCCGCCGGTAGGATCGTATCGAGCGGCGTCCGCCACAGGCTGGTCGGGCTTGCGTAGTCCGGCCCGGCTGCGATCAGCACCGCGCCGCCTTCGCGCACGTATTTGGCGATGTTGTCGAAATAGATGATCGGCAACACGCCCTGTCGTGCGTAGCGGTCGAAGATGATGAGCTGGAATTCGCCGATCTTCTGCTGGAACAATTCGCGCGTCGGAAATGCGATCAGCGAAAGCTCGTTGATCGGCGTCCCGTCCTGCTTTTCCGGCGGCCTTAAGATCGTGAAATGCACGAGATCGACGCTGGCATCGGACTTGAGCAGATTGCGCCACGTGCGCTCGCCGGCATGCGGCTCGCCCGACACCAGCAGCACGCGCAACTTGTCGCGCACGCCGTCGATCGAAACGACCACGCGGTTGTTGAGCTGCGTCAGTTCGCCCTCGAGCGGCGAGGCTTCGATTTCCACGATGTTGGGCCCGGCATGCGGGATTGGAATTTGCACACTGACCGTATTGCCCACCACGACGTTGCGGTTTTCGATCACCTCGCCGTCGCGCCGCACGGTGACGCGCGCCGGCGCTCCGCGTGCGTTCTGGTCCTCGACACGAAACACGACCGTCTGCGTCTGGCCGACGATGCCGAAGCGCGGCGCCGTGATCAGCGCCACCCGGCGGTCGCGTTCGTCGCGCTTTCCGGTGATCAGCGCATGCACCGGCGCGGTGAAGCCGAGAGTGGTGGCGTCGGTCGGAACGTCATGCACGCGGCCATCGGTGATGAAGATCGCGCCCGCGACCCGATCGGGCGGCACATCGGCCAAGGCCGCGCCCAGCGCCCCGAACAGCCGCGTGCCGTCGGTCTCGCCGTCGGCTTCGCCGGCCTCCACGAAACGCGCTTCCAGACCGGGGATGTGGCCGAGCCGCTCGGCAAGCTGCGCGCGCGCGGTTTCGGTCTGCGCCGCGCGATCGCCAAGGCTCTGGCTGGGACTCTTGTCGACGACCACCACCACGACCGAGGTGAGCGGGTCGCGGTCCTCCTTGGTGAACGACGGATTGGCAAGCGCCAGCACCGCCAGCGCGAGCGCCACCGCGCGCACGCCAGCGCCGCGACTGCGCACGAAGAACAGCATGACCGCGATGGCAATCGCACCCACGCACGCCATCCAAAGGACGTAGGATGGCACCAGCGGTGCGAATGAGATGCCGAAACCCATTCGGTGCTCCTATTGCCCGAGCCGCTCTAGCAGCGCCGGCACGTGCACCTGATCGGCCTTGTAGTTACCGGTGAGCGTGTACATGACGATATTGACGCCGGCACGGAACGCGTACTCCCGTTGCCGCGGTTCGCCCGGGACCAGCGGCAGCATGGCCTGGCCGTCCGGGCGCGTTGCCCAGGCGCCGGCCAGGTCGTTGGACGTGATCAGGATCGACGAAACCCCGTCGCCGGCGCGCGCCGGGCGGGATTTTTCTTCGTCGTTTTCGTTGTCGGTCGGCGTTGCCTCGACCCAGAGCTGACCGGTGTTGAAGCGGCCGGGGAAATCGCGCAGCAGGAAAAACGTCTTGGTCAGCACGTGATCGCGCGGCACCGGCTCAAGCTCCGGGATGTCGAGCGAGGACAGGATCGAGCGCAGCGCCATCATGCCCGGCGAGCGGGCCTCGCCGCCCGGACCGGGCGGCGCCATGATCGCATCGCGCGTATCGAACAGCACCGTTCCGCCGCGCTTCATATAGGCGTCGATCCGCGTCAGCGCCGCCTGCGACGGCTTCGGCGCCCCCGGCACGATCGGCCAATAGATCAGCGGGAAAAATGAAAGCTCGTCGCGGGAAATGTCGACGCCCATCGGTTCGCCGGCTTCGAGCGCCGTGCGCGAGGCAAGAAACATGGTCAGGCCCTGCAGGCCTGACTTGCTGATGCCGTCCGTTTCGGCATCGCCCGTGATCACATAGGCAAGCCGCGTCTCCAGCGTCGCCTTCATGGCGAAGTCCTGATTGGCATCCTGCGCACGCTGCTGGACGCGCAGCAGGCTCGGCCCAGGCGGCGGACCGATCGTCGGCTGCGTCGGCGTGCGCTGAATTTCAAAATGCAGTTGCTGCGCTTGGGCGTGCGGCGCGAACGAAACCGCGGCCAGCAGGCCGATCAGCAGCAGCGCCGCTGCCGCCGGTCGCTGCCAGCGCATCAGCCGGCCAATGCCGCCGGAAAGCCAGAACACGACCAGGGCGTCGAGCATCAGCAATATAAAGGCGATGATCAAAATCGGGCCCCTTAAATCCTGCGGTTCGCCGACTCGGAATGTCTCAACACGGGCGTTAAGCGGGGCAAAGTCAAGAGGAACCAGCCGATCGGCCGCATTAAGAGTGTTAACCGCCAGTAAACCCTCGGGTGGGCCATAGAATCCGGGCGGATGGTCGGCAGTCGCGCGCCCGGCATAGTCGGCCGGTACCGGCCGTGCGCTCGTCGTCGGCGGGCCGAACGCGCCGAATCCGTCGAGCAGGCGGCTCGGAGCGACCATTTCGCGGATGGTGCGTTTGCCGGCGTCGGCCTCGGCCACGGTCGTGGAGCCCGCCATCGCCACGATGCGTTTCAGCATTTCGACGAACGTTCCCGAAAGCGGCAGGTCCGACCAGCGGGTGTCGGCGGTAATATGGAACAGCACGATGAGGCCCTTGCCGCGCCGCTCCGCGGTGACGAGCGGCGTGCCGTCGGTCAGCGTGACCCAGGTGCGATCGATGAGGCCGGGTTCCGGCTCCGCCAACACCTGCCGCGTGACTTTCACATCGTCCGGCACGGTCATGCCGTTGAACGGACTGTCGTGCGAGAACGCCGCGAGCGACTGCGGCTGCTCCCAGCTCAGGCTGCCGCCCAGGATGCGCCCGCCGCGCCGCAATTTGACCGGCACGAGACTGTCGTCGGCCGCCGCGAGCCGCGGTCCGGCAAATCGCACCAGCACGCCGCCGTTCTCGATCCAGCCGGCCAGCCGCTCGTGCGCCTCGCCGGAAACAGTGCCGACATCCGCAAGAATCAGCATCGGCAGATTCTGGTCGAGGAATTGTCTGACTGCGTCCGCCGGCGAAGCGCCCTCCGCCAGCCGCACGTCGGCAAACGGGTTCAGCGCGCGCGACAGATAGAAGGTCGAGGCCAGAAGCGGCTGCGCCGTCTCCGAGGTCGCGCCGGATACGATACCGACCGTCCGCCGCCGCCAACGCTTGTCGAGCAATTGCACCGCGCCGGACGAATGTTCGGAGATGATTTCGAGCCGCGCGATGTCGTTGCGGATCTCGACCGGCAGGTCGATCTCCGCATCGGTTTCCCGCGCGCCGTCGCTGAAGGCAAAGCGTGTCGCGCCGAGCGGCAGGCCTTTCAGATCGAGCGCGCGAATGAGGCCCTCTTCGCCATTCGTTCCGTCCGCGCGCAGCACTTTGACCGTGAGCGCGCCGGCGGCATTGTCGGCCGCGACCAGGGCGTGCGCGACCGGCAGGCCGCCCGCGACCACCGTGATCGGCCGATTTTCGATCGTGTTCTTCAGCGCCGCGATGAACTCCGCGCCGCGGCCGGCATCGACTCCGTCCGAAAGCCACAATAGCTCGATCCCCGGCGTGGCGGAGACGAAGCGCGCGATCGCCGGCAGCATTTCATTGCGCTCGATCGTGTGCGGTTTGGGTTTGAGCTGCTTGAGGCGGACGCGCGCCGCCGCCGGCACCTCGAGCGATAGATCGCGCGCCGGCTCGGACAGCGGCACGAGCGCGACGCCGCGGCCGTCGGCCTCCGCGCGCGCGAGGATATCGTCGGCAGCGCGCATGCGCGCCTCCCAGCTCGCCGCCGCCGCCCAGCCGTCGTCGATCAGCAGCGCCAGCGGTGACGCGCCGCCCGGCTGCGTCACCGGCGGGTTCCACAGCGGTCCGGCCGCTGCAAGGATCACGAGCGTTGCAAGCGTGAGCCGCAGCGCGGTCAGCCACCACGGCGTGCGCGCCGGCTTGTCCTCTTTCGGCTTGATGTCGAACAACAGCCGCGTCGGCGGGAACTCGATCCGCTTCGGCCGCGGCGGAATCAGCCGCAGCAGCCACCACAGGACCGGCAGGCTCAACAGCCCGAGCAGCACGAGCGGCTGCGCAAAGCCGATCGGCAGGCCCATCATGCGTGCCTCGCGATCTGCCCGCCGCCACGTCGTCCGCGGCTCATCACGGCCGCAAGCGTGCCCTGGCTGATGCGCGCGTGCAGCGCAAGCAGAAGGTCGTTGGCCGGTCGGTCAGTGCGATGGATCGTGAACGTCCAGCCGAGCTTGTCGACCTCGGCGCGGATTTCCGCGCGATGGCGCGCGACCCTTTCGACATAGTCCTTGCGCCAATTTTCCGCCCGGCCGGCGGTGATCTCGCTGAAACCCTCCGGCTCCCAGAACTCCACGCGTCCCGAGAATGGAAATGTCTCTTCGATCGGATCGACGATTTGCACCAGATGCCCCTGCGCGCCGGTCGAGGACAATTGGTTCAGCGTTTTGCGAATCTCGTCGATCGGGCTCCAAAGGTCGGACAACAGCACGATCTCGGACAGGGGTGCCGGAGCAAACGTCTGCGGCAGGCTCGAACGCTCGGTTGGGTCATGGATGATGGCATCCACCATGCGATCGATGATGGCGCGCGTGCCGGTCGGCCGCACCAGGCCGGGCACGCCGACGCGCTCGCCGGCTTCGACCAGCACCTGCGCCAGCGCGAAAGCCATGACGAGCGTACGGTCGAGTTTGCTCTCGCGCGCAAGCGACGAGGCGAACGCCATTGAAGGCGAGCGGTCCGGCCAAATCCAGACCGTATGCGCGGCTTCCCATTCCTGCTCGCGCACGTAAAGGTGTTCGTCGCGTGCCGAGCGCCGCCAATCGATGCGACGGGCTTCCTC
The DNA here is from genome assembly GCA_035501735.1 of Xanthobacteraceae bacterium. GTDB lineage: Bacteria > Pseudomonadota > Alphaproteobacteria > Rhizobiales > Xanthobacteraceae > PNAI01. The sequence continues at coordinate 5,639 of DATJVR010000087.1, forward strand.
GCCCGACACGAAGCGGCGGAATTGCCAGAAGTTCTCGCCCGATCCGGCGCGCCGGCGCCCGTGCGAGCCGTGGATGACCGTGGCGGCGATCCGGCGCGCCTCGAGCACGAGTCGCGGCATATTGGCCGCGGCCGTGCGCGCGGCGCCGCTGGCGCGCAGCGTCGCCTTGCCTTCTTCCCGGCTGGCTTGTCGGTGCGCGGCCATCAGCTCATCCGATGCGGGCTTTGAGCTTGCCGATCACCCCTTCGAGCGTCTCGCCGTCCGCGCGGGCAGAGAAGGTGAGCGCCATGCGGTGCTTGAACACCGGCTCCGCGAGCGCGAGCACGTCGTCGATCGACGGCGAAAGCCGTCCGTCGAGCAACGCGCGCGCGCGCGAGAGCAGCATCAAGGATTGGCTCGCGCGCGGGCTCGGCCCCCACGCGATGAGCTTGCCGAGTTCGCCCGCGTCCGGACCCGGACGCGCCGAGCGCACCAGCGACAGGATCGCGTTGATGACTGACTCGCCGACCGGTAGCCGGCGCACCAGGCGTTGCGCGGCGAGCAGTTCGTCGGCGGTCATCGCCGGCTTCGGCTTGGCTTCTTCGACGCCGGTGGTCTCGAACACGATGCGTCGCTCCGCATCGCGGTCGGGATAGTCGACATCGATCTGCATCAGGAAGCGGTCGAGCTGTGCTTCCGGAAGTGGATAGGTGCCTTCCTGCTCGATCGGGTTTTGCGTGGCGAGCACGTGGAACGGCCGCGGCACGTCGTGGCGATTGCCGGCCACTGTGACATGCTGCTCCTGCATCGCCTGCAGCAGGGCCGATTGCGTGCGCGGGCTCGCGCGGTTGATCTCGTCCGCCATCAGCAATTGTCCGAAAATCGGACCGGGGATGAAGCGGAAGCTGCGCTTGCCGCCGGCGCCTTCCTCCAGCACTTCGCTGCCCAGGATGTCCGACGGCATCAGGTCCGGCGTGAACTGGATGCGCCGCGCGTCGAGGCCGAGCACGATGCCCATGGCTTCCACCAGTTTGGTTTTCGCCAGGCCCGGCACGCCGACCAGCATCGCATGCCCGCCGGACAACACGGTGATCAACGCTTCCTCGACCACTTTCTCCTGACCGAAGATCACCGCGCCGATCGCTTGTTTTGCGGCGGCTATATGCGCAGCCGTGGATTCCGCGGCGCGCACGATCATGTCTTCGAGCTTTTCGATGCCTTCTCCAGTCACAGACGACATCATGCACTCCTTCGCTGTCTGTTACCTTTATGGGTGCCGGTCATGCCGGCCTTGTGTCTTGCGCCGCACGCGAACATAAATGGCTAAGGCTCGCGTATCGCCGTTGGCGGCTTGTTTTCTCGTCATTTTTCCACAGCTTACGCTATTTATAGGGCTTATGGCGATAGCACTTGTCGCCCATCTGCAATGCAGGCGCCGGCAGGCCCAGTAATCGCGCTAAGGTCGATGGCAACAATGGCAAACGAAAGGCAGACAGGACTGGATTCCATCGCCGGCACCGCGCGCAAGGAGAGCAAAAACGGCCCTCCGCCCGTTCATCTTTGGAATCCGCCGTTTTGCGGCGATCTCGACATGCGCATCGCGACCGACGGGACCTGGTACTATCTGAAGACGCCGATCGGGCGGCCGGCTCTCGTAAAATTGTTCGCATCCGTGCTCAAACGCGAAGGCGACAAATATTTCCTGGTCACGCCGGTCGAAAAATGCGGGATCACGGTCGACGATGCCCCCTTTCTCGCGGTCGAGCTGAAATTGGCGGACGGGCCGCGCGGCCGCGTCCTCAACTTCCGCACCAATGTGGACGACTGGGTCGCCTGCGGGCCGGACCATGCGCTACGCTTCGAGCCGGAGCGTGCGACCGGGGGCCTGAAACCCTATCTGCACGTGCGGCGAAATCTTTGGGCGAAAGTCACGCGCGCGCTGTTCTACGACCTGGTCGCGCTCGGCGAGGAACGCGATGTGGCGGGCAGGCGCATGTTCGGCGTCGCGTCGAGCGGAGAATTTTACGTCATGGCGCCGGCCGAGAATTTGAAGGAGTTTGCGTGATGGATGCAGGCCCGCTTTCCACGCAGGAGTTTTTCGCGCGCGCCCGCGAGCGGCTCAATCTTCACGTGCCGTCCGCGCTGACCGATCTGACGGCCGAAGCCGTGCGCGGCGATCTCGATCTCGATCCGACGCTGTGGGAGCGCGCCGGCGTATCCGCGACCAAGCCCGCCGCCGTCCTGATCCCCGTGGTCGAACGCGCCGAACCGACCGTGCTGCTCACCCAGCGCACGGCCGAACTGCCGAATCATCCGGGGCAGATCGCATTCCCGGGCGGCAAGATCGATCCTGCCGACGCAAGCCCGCTTGCCGCCGCGTTGCGCGAGGCCGAAGAAGAGATCGGATTGGACCGCCGCTTCGTCGACCCGATCGGCTATCTCGATCTCTTTCTCACCTTCTCGGGTTTCCGTATCCTGCCGGCCGTGGCGCATGTAGCGCCGGACTACGCGCTCGTGCTCAATATGTCGGAAGTGACGGAAGCGTTCGAAGTGCCGCTTTCCTTTTTGATGTCGCCCGCCAACCATCAGCGTCACAAGCGCGACTGGAAGGGCATCGAGCGGCATTATTTCGCGATGCCCTACGAGCAGCGCTACATCTGGGGCGTGACCGCGGGTATTCTGCGGAACATGTATGAGCGGATTTACGGCCAATGATCCGGCCTATCGCCACCGAATTGGTCTTGTTCCTGGCGCCGTTCGTCGCCTATGCGATTTTTTTGTTTGCCACCCGCGCGAGGATATTCGACGGCCGAGCATGGCCGCCCAAGACGCTCGCCGCCCTTGCCATCGCCGCGGTCGCGCTGGTGCTCGGAAGTTTTATTCTGCTGGCCAATTTCACCGGCTCGCCGCCCGGCTCGATCTATGAGCCCGCGCATATGGAGGACGGCCGGTTCGTCCCGGGACGAACGCGATGAGCAAGCTGCCCAATCTAGCCCAGGCCAGCTGGCTCGGCGAAGGACCGTTGGCGCGGCTGCTGGCCACCCTCAATCGCGATGGTGAGGAGGCGCGCGTGGTCGGCGGCGCCGTACGCAACGCGCTGCTCGGCGAACCGATCGGCGAGTTCGACATCGCCACCACGGCGGTGCCGCAGGAAGTGACCCGCCGCGCAACCGCCGCCGGCTTCAAGCCGATCCCGACCGGCATCGCGCACGGCACAATAACGGTGGTCGTCGCCGGCCGTCCGTTCGAGGTGACCACGCTGCGCGAGGACGTCGAGACCTTCGGTCGCCATGCCAATGTGCGCTTCGGCCGCGACTGGAAGGCGGATGCCGAGCGGCGCGATTTCACCATGAACGCGCTTTCGCTGTCCGGCGACGGCCGGGTCCACGACTACGTCAACGGTCTTGACGATCTTGCCGCCCGCCGCGTGCGGTTCATCGGCGATCCCGCCAAGCGCATCGAAGAAGACTATCTGCGTATCCTGCGCTTTTTCCGCTTCCACGCCTCATATGGTCACGGCGCGCACGATGCCGAGGGCCTGCACGCCTGCATCCTCGGGCGCGCTGGTCTTGATCAATTGTCGCGCGAGCGCGTGCGCATGGAAGTCATCAAGCTGCTGCTGGCGCCGCACGCCGTGCCGACGCTCGCGGTCATGACCGAAACCGGAATTCTGCCGAGCGTGCTGGGCGGCGTGCCCTATCTCGCGAGCTTTGCCAATCTGGCGAAACTCGAGGCGGTGATGGGCATTGCAGCCGACCCCATCCGCCGGCTTGGCGCGCTTGCGGTTGCCGTGGTCGAGGATGCCGATCGGCTGCTGCAGCGCCTGCGGCTGTCCAATTCCGAGCACGCGCAGCTGCTTTCGATCGGAGACGGCTGGTGGCGCGTTTCCCCCACCGGCGATCATGTGGAGCGCGCCTTGCTCTATCGTCTCGGGCCGGAGCGTTTCACCGACCGCGTGCTGGTTGCCTGGAGCCGCGCGAGCGTCGGCACGGCCGACGACGCCTGGCGTGCGCTCGCATCCTTGCCGGCACGCTGGGTCGTGCCGGTGTTTCCGCTGAAAGCGCAGGATTTCCTCAAGCGCGGCGTGATCAAGGGGCCGGCGCTTGGCGCGGCCTTGGATGCAGCCGAGGAGGCCTGGATCGCCCAGGATTTTCCGCACGCGCTGCCGGTGATCGAATCGATCGCCGACGCGGCAGTGGCCTCGCCGGCGAAGCCGGACTGAATCTCGCTAGGGGCCGAAGCGGTAATTGATGCCGGCCTTGACCAACTGAAGGTTGCTGGCGATGTCCTGCACATAGCCGACGCTTGCTCCGCCGCCGAAATTCAAGCGCCGTGTGTTGAAGTCGATATAGTTGTACTCGATCTTCGCCGACCAATTCCGCGTGAACGCGTATTCCATCCCGCCGCCCATGACCCAGCCCCAGCGCGTGGTGCTCGCGCTGCCGTTGAGCGGTCCGCCGACGGTGATGAAATCATCGTATCTGTATTGGGCGAACGCGCCGCCGCCTTTGACGTAAACCAGCAGACGATCCCAATAGGCGACGCCGAGCCGCCCGCTGATCGTGCCGAATGAGCTCACCTTGCTGTTGAGGTCATGCAGGAAGAGATCCGTGTGATTGCCTTTCAGGCTCGCCCAATCCATGTCGAATTCGGCGCCGGCCATCATCATTCCCCATTGCCAGTTGAAGCCGATTTGGCCGCCGGCAAAGCCGCCGGTTGTCGTGTGATTGCCGAGGTCGGAGCCGGTGAGGGTGGGATCGTCCGTCCAGCTGCTACGGCCGGTGCCGAAGCCGCCGTTGGCGCCGATATAAAAGCCCGACCAGTTGTATTGATAGACCGGCGCGCGCGGCGCTTTGAGCGGCATGTCGGCCGCCCGGGCAATAGAACCGGCGCCGAAGCTCAAGCCTGCCGCGATGGAAACCGAGAGCGCGAAACCGTGAAACCGCATGGGTACCCCCGAGAAATGAGAGGACGACGCAACGCGACTCACAAAATCGACTGACGCCGCGCAGGGGATCGGCCGCGCGCAGGCCCGTATTCAATCCATTAATCCCCCGGCAAGGTTACTAGTGCGTTAACGCGACCCGTGGCCTATAACTCCCGGCCTGCGCGAATGAATTCGGGACGGCGCCGGCAGGAGCGCGGGGAACAGAAGGGGGGCCTCGATGAGCAGCGGCAGGCGTTCAATTGCGATTTTTCTTCTCGGCGGAATTCTCGGCACGGTCTTCGGCGTGGCGCTGGGATTTTTCTTCTTTCCCTTCGTGTTTCCGCCGCCGCCCGCATCCGAACAGCTCACCGACGCCGACCGTACGCCGCTCGTGGCGACCGGCGCCTTCATTCACGCCGATCCTTCCGATCCGGTGCACTGGGGCCGCGGCAAAGTCAGCGTCTATCAACGCACTGTGTTTCTGGAGCCGGATTTCGAGGTTGGCCCCGGCCCGGCCTACCACGTCTATCTCGTGCCCGAGGCCAAGATCCGCAGCTCGGACGCGGTGAAGAACGCCAAGTTCGTCGACCTCGGCGGCCTGCGCGCGTTCAAGGGCAGCCAGCGCTACACCGTTCCGCCCGGCGTCAATCTCCTGCAATACGGCAGTGTCGTGATCTGGTGCGAACAGTTCGGCGTGCTGATTTCGCCGGCCGATATCGCGCCGCCGATTCAGTGACCCGACGCTGGCTCCGACTCGGGATCGCGTTTACGGTGCCGGCCCGTGACCGCCGCCTTTGCCGATATTTCGCTGCTGCAACTCGCGCTGGTGGCGGGTGTGGCGCTGTTCGCCTCTGTGGTCGGCGGGGTCGCCGGTTACGGCACCGGTGCGCTCATGCCGCTCGTTCTCGTTCCGATCGTGGGCGCCGAGCCGGCCGTGCCGATTATCGCGCTCGCCGGCTTGCTCACCAATACCAGCCGCGCCACCGCCTATAAGGGCTTCATCTCCTGGCGCAGCGTCATGCTGGTGTTCGTCGGCGCGGCGCTTCCCTGCATGCTCACTTCCTATGGCTATACGCTGCTCACCGGCAAAGGCGCGATGCTGGTGATCGGCGCGATGCTGATGCTGACCGTGCCGTTGCGCTACCTGCTGAGATATCATGCCGTCGTTTTTGGCGATCGCGGACTTGTCGCTGGTGCTTTTGGCTATGGCGTCGCCGTCGGCGGCACGGTCGGCGCCGGCGTGATCCTGCTGTCGCTGCTGATGGCGGCCGGGCTCGAAGGCGCCGCCGTCATCGCCACCGACGCGGTGATCTCGGTCGGCATCGGCCTGCTGCGCTTCGTGGTCTTCGGCATCGCCGGCGTGATCACGGCGCAAGTCATCGCCTTTGCGTTGCTGATCGGATTGGTGGCTTTCCCCGGCGCCTTTTTCGCGCGCACCTTTGTCGAGCGCTTGCCGCTGCACGTGCACACCGCGATCCTCGATTTCGTGGTTCTGGTCGGCGGCGCGGTGATGGTGTTCGGAGCGTTCCGGCGATAGCGCTTATCGTTCCCGCGCGGCCCAAGTCAGACCGTGTTCGCCCGCCCAGCGTTTCACCGTCGTGACCTCGTTGGGATACGGAAGCCGGTTGGCAAAGCCGCGGCACTGCACGATGCGGCCATCTTGGGTCACTTCCATCGTGACGCCGCGGTTGAGGCGGCCGACCGGAAACTCGGACTTCAGTGACCAGATTGAGATTTCGCCGCTCATACATTTCGGCTCGTAGCTCGAAACGCAGTGACGCATGTGAAGTCCCTCGAAATAGAGATCGTAACCGGTTTTGATCTGCCGAAAGCGCCAGATCGCCTGCCTCTCGTGCTTGCCGATCCGATAGTCGATGTTCGGCAGCGCGCTGCCGGTCCATACAGTGCCGTTCTCGCGATTGCGCCGCAGCGTGCGGTGCCAGTCTTCCATGCGCCGTTTCAGCGCCCCGAGTGTGCGGCCCTTGAGTTCGAACGCCTGGTCCTCTTGCTTGGCGGCGTGGAGATAGTCGGCCAAGTCGTCCATCTCGTGAGCCGCAAGCGGATTGCGGGCGAAGAATCGTGCAGCCTCCTTCCAGAAGGTGGAGGCGATCGAATAGCTGGCGACCTTGCAATGCGCGACCCTGCAGGCGATCTCAGCCCGTTCGGTGTGTGGGCGCGCAATCGCATACCACAGCGCCTGCTTGGATGAAGTGATCGCCGCCGGCGTGGTCAGGAAATGATGCGTTTCCTGCCGGGTCAGAAAACGAGACGATTCCTGTTTATAAAGCGATCCTCCTTGCGCCGCCGCGATGTACCAGCGTCGCAGATCCGGGGCTCCGATCTGCCGCGTGGCCGGTCGCCTGGGCAAGTCGATGCGGTCGGCGAAATCGTCCTCGATGTCGTCGAGCCAGGCCCGCTCAAGGTGCGCCGCGACCCGGTATCGTTCGAAACTGAACCGCACGAGATCGATGAAGCGGCGCTCTTCCAAGCGGCTCCTGATCCGGCAGCGCCAATCCTCCGGCGCGCGCAGCGCATAGCTGCGCAGTTGCTCGATCCTGCAGCCGTATTCGTGCTTGAATTCGGCGTATCGTGCGGGCGCGCGCGGCGGCTCACGCCGGGAATTGGCTTCCAGCGCGGCGCAGGCCCGCAGATCGTCGAGTTGTCGGCGCGCTTCGCGCCAACGCGTTCTCTTTCCCATGGGTAGCTCCAGACATGCAGTGGCGTTTCCGCCCTGCCGGGCGGATCGAAAAGCCTTTTCGGTTCTCGACCCACATGTCTGTCTCCATGAGACGTAAAAGCGCGCCGCTTCATTCGGCGCGCGGGTTGATCGTTCCGCAATATGGCGGATTTACGGATTCGGCGAGCCTTCGGGGACTTGCGGTGCGCGGTGTGGCATTACGGCCACTTCACCACCGGCGGCATCGACGACAGGATCGACTCCACGTTGCCGCCCGTGCGCAGGCCGAAGATCGTGCCGCGGTCGTAGAGCAGGTTGAATTCCACGTAGCGCCCGCGCCGCACCAGTTGCTCCTCGCGCTCGGCATCGCTCCACGGCGTCACGAAATTTTTTCGCACGAGCTGCGGATAGATTTTCAAGAATGCACGCCCCACCTCCTGCGTGAAGGCGAAGTCCGCCTCCCAATCGCCCGAGTCGTGCCAGTCGTAGAAAATGCCGCCGATGCCGCGCGGCTCCTGACGATGCTTGAGGAAAAAATATTCGTCGCACCATTTTTTGTATGTCTCGTAGGGCGCGACTTTCGCATGCGCGTCGCAGGCCGCTTGCATCGCCGCGTGGAACGCGATCGTGTCGGCATCGCCTTGCGTGCGCCGCCGTTCGAGCACGGGGGTCAGATCGGCGCCGCCGCCGAACCATGCCTTGGTGGTGACGACGAAACGGGTGTTCATGTGCACCGCCGGCACATGCGGATTGTGCGGATGCGCGATCAGCGAAATGCCCGAGGCCCAAAAATGCGGATCGCTCTCCGCGCCGGGAATGTCCTTGCGGAACTCCGGCGCGAATTCTCCGTGCACGGTCGAGCAGTGCACGCCGACCTTCTCGAACACGCGGCCATGCATCATCGCCATCACGCCGCCGCCGCCATCGCCTCCGGTATGATCGGAGCGCGACCACGGCGTGCGCGCAAAGCGTCCGGCCGCTCGATCGCCTGATTTCGCCTGCGAGGGCAGGGCGGCTTCGACCGCTTCGAACGCGGTGCAGATCTCGTCGCGCAAGGTTTCGAACCATGTCCGCGCGCGCTGTTTGCGGGCGTCGAGCGTGGCGGGATCGGGCAGGGCGGATGCCATTGCATGCATAGTCTAACTCGCTGGCGCGGCCTGCGTCTGCCGCAATGCTTCGCCGGCCGCCATGGCTGCCGCCATGGCCACATTGAGCGCGCGCAATCCCGGCCGCATCGGAATGAGCAGCCGCGCGTCGGCGGCCGCATGCACGGCTTCCGGCACGCCCGAGGACTCGCGGCCGAACAGCAGCACTTCGTCAGGCCGAAAGCGGTGCTCGAGATAGGACGTCGCGCCCTTGGTCGTGAACAGAACCAGCCGCAGTCGCTCCCCCTGCCGCCAGGCTTCGAACGCCGCCCACGTCGCGTGCCGCACGAGCTGCACCTGATCGAGGTAGTCGAGCCCTGCCCGCCGGAACGCGCGATCGGAGCTCACGAAGCCGGCCGGCTCGATGATATGCGCCTCGATGCCGAGGCAGGCGCAGAGGCGAAGAATCGTTCCGGTATTTTGCGGGATATCGGGCTCGTAAAGGGCAATCCGCATGGCGGTATTTACGACCTGGAATTGCCCCTCAGCAATCACCGAAATCCACGATAGACAAAGGATTTATTCCACTTTAGGCGGTTAGCGCGATAGCGCTCTTGCGCTCATTCGGCAAGGGTGCCAATAGAACGCCGCTGGATCGTGCCGCCCTTCAGGCCTTCCCCAGGACCAGGACGGCCGGTCCATCCGCCGCCGCGAGGCCAGCGTACGAATGAGTACGGACGAGTACGAAAACAAGCGTACGGGGCAAGCGTATCTGCGGTTCTCCGCGCGGGTGGACTGACGAAAAGGAACTGCGAACGTGACGACAATGTCTTCGGCCGAGCCGACTCGCCGCGATTTTCTCTATATAGCCACCGGCGCCGTAGGTTTGGTTGGCGCGGCAGCGACGCTGGTGCCGCTGGTGTCGCAGATGAACCCGGACGCTTCCACCATCGCCGCCGGCGCGCCGATCGAGGTCGATCTCACGCCGATCGCCGAAGGCCAGGTCATCAAGGTGTTCTGGCGCGGCAAGCCGATCTTCATCAGCCACCGCACCAAGAAGGAGATCGACGAGGCGCGCGCCGTGAATGTGAGCAGCCTTCCCGATCCGCAGGCCGATCAGGACCGCGTGAAGAAGGGCCACGACCAGTGGCTCGTTCTGATCGGCATCTGCACGCATCTCGGCTGCATTCCGCTGGCCCATCAGGGCAATTACGACGGCTGGTTCTGCCCCTGCCACGGCTCGCAATACGACACCTCCGGCCGCATCCGGCAGGGCCCCGCGCCGTACAATCTCGCCCTTCCACCCTATGCGTTTCTGACCGAGTCCAAGATCGTGGTCGGCGAGACGCAGCCCGGGAAGGAAGCTTCGGGTGAGACGCAGCCGAAGAAGGAAGCCTGAGGAATAACGATGAGCGGGCCTTCGACATACCAGCCGAAAAATCCGGTGCTGAAATGGCTCGAACGGCGGCTGCCGATCGGCGGACTGATCTATTCCTCGTTCGTCGCCTATCCGACGCCGCGCAATCTGAACTATTGGTGGACCTTCGGCGGCATCCTCGCGTTTCTTCTCACGGTGCAGATCGTGACCGGCATCGTGCTCGCGATGCACTACACGCCGCACGTCGACTACGCCTTCAATTCCGTCGAAACCATCATGCGCGACGTGAACTACGGCTGGCTGCTGCGCTATCTGCATTCCAACGGCGCGTCGATGTTCTTCCTCGCCGCCTACATCCACATGTTCCGCGGCATGTACTACGGCTCGTATAAGGAACCGCGCGAGCTGTTATGGATCCTCGGCGTGATCCTGCTGCTGCTGATGATCATGACCGGTTTCATGGGCTACGTGCTGCCCTGGGGTCAGATGAGCTTCTGGGCCGCCACCGTCATCACCAACCTGTTCTCGGCCATTCCCGTGGTCGGCGAAAGCATCGTGACCTGGCTATGGGGCGGCTATTCGGTCGGCAACCCGACGCTCAATCGCTTCTATGCGCTGCATTACCTGCTGCCGTTCGTGATTGCGGGCGTGGTGGCGCTGCACGTCTGGGCGCTGCACGTGGTTGGCCAGAACAACCCGACCGGCATCGAGCCGAAATCGGAAGCTGACACCGTCGCGTTCACGCCTTATGCCACCATCAAGGACAGCTTCCTGATGGTGGTGTTCTGCATTCTCTATGCCTGGTTCGTGTTCTACCTGCCGAACTACCTCGGCCATGCCGACAACTACATCCCGGCCAATCCGGCGGTGACGCCGACCCACATCGTGCCCGAATGGTACTATCTGCCGTTCTACGCGATCCTGCGCGCGATCCCGAACAAGCTCATGGGCGTGGCCGCGCTCGGCACCTCGATCGTCATTCTGGCCTTCCTGCCGTGGCTCGATACTTCGCGCGTGCGCTCGGCCAACTATCGGCCGCTGTACCGGCAGTTCTTCTGGATCTTCGTCGCGGTATGCATCGGCCTCGGCTGGCTCGGCTCCAAGCCCGCCGAAGGCGGCTACGTCATCGCCGCGCGCATCCTCACCGCCTACTATTTCATCCACTTCTTCGTCATTCTGCCGCTGCTCGGTCTTTACGAGAAGACCAAGCCGCTGCCGAATTCCATCTCCGAGTCGATCCTTGCTCCGGCGCGCGCCGGTACGGTCACCTGAACGTCAGGGCGGTCTATGCTGCGACATATCCTCACCGCGGTTCTTGCCGGTTCGCTCATTGGACTGATCGCGCCGCATCCGGTTGCGGCCCAGGACGAGGGCAAGGAGCATCCCTATGAGGCGCCGCCGCCGCCGCGCCTGACATGGTCGTTCGCCGGCCCCTTCGGCAAATTCGATCAGGCCCAGCTGCAGCGCGGATTCAAGATCTACAAGGAGGTCTGCTCGCTCTGCCACGGCCTCTCGATGCTGTCGTTCCGCAATCTCAGCCAGCCCGGCGGGCTCGGCTACACCGACGCGCAGGTCAAGCAACTCGCCAGCGAATTCACCGTTCGGGACGGCCCCAACGATCAAGGCGAGATGTTCGACCGCAAGGGCCGCCCCGCCGACCGCTTCCCGTCGCCGTTCCCGAACGACAATGCCGCGCGCGCGCGCTACAACGCCGTGCCGCCCGATTTTTCCGTGATCGCCAAGGCGCGCACCTACGAGCGCGGCTTCCCGTGGTTCATTCTCGACGGCCTGACGCAATATCAGGAGCAGGGCGCCGATTACATCGCCGCCTATCTCAGCGGTTTCGAGGACAAGCCACCGCCCAGCGTGCACCTCCCCTCAGGCGTGCAATTCAACAAGTACATGCCCGGCGGCGGAACATCGATGCCGAAACCCGTGCAGATCTACGACAAGCTCGTGCAATACGACGACGGCACCCCCGCTTCGGTCGAGCAATACTCCAAGGACATCGCGGCCTTCCTGATGTGGGCGGCCGAACCGCAACTCGAAGCGCGCAAGCGCATCGGCTTTCAGGTGATGGTGTTCCTGATCGTACTGGCTGGCCTGTTGTATTTCACCAAGCGCAAGGTGTGGTCGAAAGTGCACGGCCACGCGTGACATTGCCTCTCATTTGCGAGAGGTAGCTCTATGACCAAATCCGTGCTCGGCATCATCGGGGGCTCCGGCATTTACGACCTGCCGGGGCTCGTGAACGTGCGCGAGCAGCGCATCAAGAGCCCCTGGGGCGAGCCGTCGGCACCGCTGCGCATCGGCGAGATCGCCGGCCTGCCGGTGGTGTTTCTGTCGCGCCATGACAAGGGCCATCGCATCTCGCCGTCCGACATCAACTATCGCGCTAATATCGACGCGCTCAAGCGCGCCGGCGTGACCGATCTCGTCTCGCTCTCCGCCTGCGGCTCGTTCAAGGAGGAGCTTGCGCCCGGCACCTTCGTGCTGATCGATCAATTCGTCGATCGCACCCACCTGCGCGCGACTTCGTTCTTCGGCACCGGCCTCGTTGCGCATGTGTCGATGGCGCATCCGGTTTCCCCGCGGCTGCGCATCCACATCGCCGCGGCCGCCGAAGCGGAAGGCATCCACATCGCGCGCGGCGGCACCTACGTTTGCATCGAGGGCCCGCAATTCTCCACGCTTGCCGAAAGCCTGACCTACAAACAGCTCGGTTATTCGGTGATCGGCATGACCAACATGCCCGAGGCGAAACTCGCGCGCGAAGCCGAGATTTGCTACGCCACCGTCGCCATGGTCACCGATTACGACTGCTGGCACCCCGATCACGATGCGGTCACGGTGGACGATGTCATCAAGGTTCTGGTCGGCAACGCCGATAAGGCCAAAAATCTCGTTGCGCGCCTGGCGTGCGATTTCCCGCGCGAGCACGAGCCTTGTCCCATCGGCTCCGACCGCGCGCTCGACAACGCGCTGATCACGGCGCCCGAGGCGCGCGATCCTGCGCTGGTCGCCAAGCTCGACGCCGTGGCGGGCCGGGTGTTGAAAGCTTAGCGCTGCACCCGTTTCGATCCCTTGTGCCATCATCCCCGAAATCGGATGATCCGGACATCATCTCAAAGAGATACCCATGACCACGACCATCGCCGAGAACGACCTACGCGCCGCCATCCGCACCATTCCGGATTACCCCAGGCCGGGCATCATGTTCCGCGACATCACCACGCTGCTCGGCAATGCGCGCGCCTTCCGCCGGTGCGTGGACGAGCTGGTGCAGCCCTGGGCCGGCATGAAGATCGACAAGGTCGCCGGCATGGAAGCGCGCGGCTTCATCATCGGCGGCGCGGTGGCGCATCAGGTCTCCGCCGGCTTCGTGCCGATCCGGAAAAAAGGCAAGCTGCCGCATACCACGGTGCGCATCGCCTATTCATTGGAGTACGGCATCGACGAGATGGAGATGCACAAGGACGCCATCAGCCATGGCGAGCGCGTGATCCTGGTCGACGATCTGATCGCCACTGGCGGCACCGCGGAAGGGGCCGTCAAACTTCTGCGCCAGATGGGCGCCAACGTGCTGGCCGCCTGTTTCATCATCGACCTGCCGGAGCTCGGGGGCGCGGCCAAGCTGCGCCAGCTCGACGTGCCCGTGCGCACGTTGATTTCGTTTGAGGGGCACTGATCGCACCCCGCGTCGGCAACACTTCTAGATTGCAGCCTTAAGCCAAGAAGCTGGAGAAATCCGGTGAAAACTGATATCTAGGACGCTTCTGTGCGTTTGGGGGAACCATGGCATTTCGACGCGTATGGGCATGCCAATGTTTTGCTGGATCGGCGGTCGGCGCCGCCCACATCTGCGCGCCAACTTCGACGCGCCGGAGAGTTCTGGAGGGATTTGCCGGCGTGATAGCGCTGGCGGCCTTTGGTATCCCTGCTCGATCACAAGTGCGATGGACGTTGAGTTTGAAGGGGGCATGCAGTTTCTACCCCAGAAAACTCAACGCTGCCGACAATACCACCAATGCCTCCGATGCCGTCATCGAAACCTACGATCCGGTCGAGGACGGCGCCCGCATCGTCGGCCGGGTCGCGGAGTCGGTCGGACTGCAGCCCAATTTCGAAGTGCTGCAAGCCAGCAACGTCGCCAATGCCGCAGCCGTGATCTACGAGCACACGCGCTATGTCCTTTACAACAAGGACTTCATCAAGCAGATCGTGGCGGCGGCCGACACCGAATGGGCGTCCTGGACAATCATGGCGCATGAGGTCGGGCATCACCTCAATGGCCACACCCTGACCGACGTCGGCAGTCGGCCTCCGCTCGAATTGGAGGCGGATCATTTTGCCGGCTTTTCCGTGCACCGCATGGGCGGAACCCTGCCACAGGCGCTGTCGGCCTACGAGCAGCTGAGCGTCGAAGGTTCCAGCACCCACCCGCCGCGCGCCGACCGGGAGGTTGCGGTGAAATCAGGCTGGGAGCAGGCGGCGCTCATTGCCAGAGGTATTGAGGAGGGTCCCGTTACGCGGCCCGAGGCGGCGAACCTGCTGAAGCGGATCCTGCAGAAATTGCAGGCCGGTTACATGCCCGATGTGACGATGTCGCCGATCATGCAACGGACGATGAAGCAGGAGGCGGGGGCGGCTGTCACGGCCTTGCAGCAGCACGGATATATTCTTGGCATTCAACTCGCCAGTCAGCAGCAGCTGCCCAACAAGACCTTTCTCTATCGTTTCCAGGTGCAGCTTGTGAAAGGGCCGATGGTTTGGCGCCTTTGGTTGGATCAAGCCGGAACGCTCGTCGGGCTGCAATACACCTGACTGGCCTATGCTGCGCGCGAACGCGTTCGCTAGGCGTGGCGCGTGAGTTTTGCCCGGCCGATGAAGCCTACGCCCAGGGTCACCGCCACGCCGATGATCGCGCAGGTGATCTTGATCTTCTCGTGTGCGCCCGCACCGAATGACGCGGCGTAACCTGCCACGACCGGATCCGCGGCGATGACATCGCCGGCGATCCAGCCCAGCAAGGCCGCGCCCGCCCAGATCGTCAGCGGGAAATAATTGAGCATGGCCATGACGACATTGGCGCCGGCCACAATGGCGGGAATGCTGATGCCCAATCCGAACACCAGCAAGGCGAAGTTCCCATCCGCCGCCGCCGCCACCGCGATGACATTGTCGAGGCTCATGATCACGTCCGCGAACGCAATCAGCTTCACGGCGCGCCACAGGCTGTCGGATGATTTGGCCTCGTTTTCGGATTTTCCGTTCGGCGCCAGCAGTTTCACCGCGATCCACAACAGCGCAAATCCGCCGACGATCTTGACATAGGGCAGGAACATCAGCGTCGACACGAGGCCGGAGAAGACCAAGCGCAAGGCCAGCGCCGCTCCCGTGCCGAACACCATTCCGAACAGGCGTTGCCGCCGCGGCAGGTTGCGGCAGGCCAGTGCGATCACCACGGCGTTGTCGCCCGAAAGCAGGACATTGATCCAGATGATCTCGAGCACCGCCATCCAGAACTGGGGCTGCGTATTGATGCCAAGGCCGGTCAAAACGTCGATCATGCGCAACCCTCAACCGCTGCTGCCGCCGTCGCTGTGTCTCAATGTCCGAAAGCGCGAGAGCGTGTTCGCAAGCCGCTCCGTGCGTCGTGCCGCCATTTGCGGCCGCGCGTGTCCTGCCACGAGATGTAAAGCGCGCTGCAGATCCCGAAGACGCCGACCGCAAGCAACGACCAATGCAGGATTTCCGATCGCGCCACTTCGAGCCGCAAATACTCCAGCATCGCCAGATAGGCCGGCCCCCAAAGCGCGACGAGGCCCGCCCAATTTGTCAGAACGTATTTGATCGGAACCTGCATAATGGTTCTCCCGACTGTTTCACGGGCTTCACGTGGGTCGCGTGGTCGCGCGTGGCGAGAACACGCGCGCGGGTGACATCGGTTGCATTGGTTCGTTAGAATAGGATCGCGAAACGACCCGACAATTCGGGACGAATGCCCGGGTCAATATCCCTGGGTGATTTCACCTAGATATTCGACCCGGGGTGATCCCCGCATGAAAGGCTGTACAAACGAATGATCAAAGCGGCTCAGACCATGCGATTGCGAGCAATTGCATTTCCCGGCGTGTTCGACGCCCACATCACCATTGTTGGCGTGACATATCTTGCCGTCTATGCGCTGCTCGACTGGATCAGCTTCATTGAGCCTTACGCGCATTTCGGCATCACGCCTTGGAATCCCGGCACGGGCTTGAGTTTCGTCCTGCTGTTGTTTTTCGGCGTGCGTATGATTCCTTTTCTGCTCATCAGCCCGCTCTTGGCTGATTTCCTCCATCAGCAATTGATCACCCCATGGCCTTTCGAGATCATGTCCACGTTGCTGATCGGCGGTGCGTATTCGGCGGCATTGATATTTCTGTCGCGCCCGAAACTCGGGTTTGATCCGGCCCTGTCGTCCATGCGCGATCTCGTCCTACTGATGCTGGTCGCGGTCGTCAGCGCGGCCTTCGTCGCTTCGGGTTACGTCGGCCTCACGATCGCGGCCGGACTGTTGCCGGCCAAGGACTTCGCTGCGGCGACGCTGCGCTATTGGGTTGGCGACGTGATCGGAGTCATGGTGGTCACGCCTTTCGCGCTGTTCGCGTTGACGCGTCGGCGGCTGCTGCCGATGTCGATCGAAACCACGCTGCAATTCATCGCCATCGTTCTGGCTCTGGCGCTGGTCTTTGGCCTCGCCGAGGAACAACAGTTCCAGCTGTTCTATGTCCTGTTCCTGCCGATCGTCTGGATCGCCGTGCGCACCGGCTCCGAGGGCGTGAGCGTCGGCATCCTGGTGACGCAGCTCGGTCTGATCCTCGGCGTGCAATATTTCCCCGCCGGCGCCAGCGATCTGACCGCCTTTCAGTTGCTGATGCTGGTACTGGCGATGACCGGCCTGGTTGCCGGCGAACTGGTCACCGAACGCCGCCGCACCGAATCGCAGTTGCGTTTGCAGCAGGAATCGCTCGCGCGCCTGGCGCGTCTCGGCAGCATGGGCGAACTCGCCGCCGCCGTCGCGCATGAGCTCAATCAGCCCTTGATGGCCGCCGGCACCTATACGCGGCTGGTGGATGACGCCATGAGTTCCGGCAACACCGACACCGCGGTGGTTGCCGAGACCGCCAAGAAGGCCATGGCGCAGGTCGAGCGGGCCGCCGAAGTGGT
Organism: Xanthobacteraceae bacterium; assembly: GCA_035501735.1. GTDB lineage: Bacteria > Pseudomonadota > Alphaproteobacteria > Rhizobiales > Xanthobacteraceae > PNAI01. The sequence goes on from DATJVR010000087.1 coordinate 22,897, forward strand.
CCGTCGCCTGCGCGCGCTGGTGAGGCTCGATCGCAGCAATCGCGCGCCCTGCCGATTTGAGCGGATCGTCAAGGAGACGCTTGAACTGTGCCAGCCGGACCTCGATCGGATCCATGTGGCCGCGCGAGTCAGCATCGCCGCCGACCTTCCGCCCGTCATGGTGGACATCCTTCAGATCGAGCAGGTCCTGCTCAACCTCCTGCGCAACGCGATCGAGGCGATCGGTGAGAGTGGAAACCTGCGCGGCACCATCCACATCGAAGCCAAGACCGTCGATGATTGTGTCGAGGTCCGCGTCGCCGACACCGGTCCCGGCTTTCCGCCCGAGCTCATCGAAAGCGCATTTTTGCCGCTGTCCTCCAACAAGGCCGAAGGCCTCGGCATCGGATTGCCGCTCTGCCGATCGATCATCGAGGCTCACGGCGGCCGCCTGTGGCTGGACGACAGCTCGCCGGGCGCGGTTATTCGATTTACGCTCCCCATCGTGAAGACACCGAAGCGTGACTGAACCGATGCATATCGCATTGATCGACGACGATGAGGCGGTGCTCGATTCCTTGCGGCTTTATTTCGCCCGCAAGGACATCCAGGCGTCATGCTTTGTTGCCGCCCGCGACTTTTTGAATGCGGTCGAGCGCGGCGAACGATTTGATTGCGTGGTCTCCGACGTGCGCATGGCGGGCATGTCGGGACTCGATCTCGTACAACAGCTCGGTCGGCGCGGGAGCTTTCTGCCGATCATCCTGATCACCGGCCACGGCGACGTCGATATGGCGGTTGCCGCGATCAAGATCGGCGCTTTCGATTTCATCGAGAAACCGTTCGACGAAGCCCGCCTGCTCGCCAGCATCCGCAATGCCGTGGAAAAAGGACAACAGCGGGAGAGCGAGACCACCGATCTGGAAAACCTGCAGTCCCGCATCAATTCGCTGTCCGCGCGTCAGCGCCAGGTGATGGAACTGGCCGCCGCGGGACTTTCGAACAAGGAAATCGGAACCCAGCTCAATATCAGTCCGAAGACCGTCGAAAATCATCGCGCCTGGGTGATGGAGCGAATCGGCGCCCGCAACGTCGCCGAATTGGTGCGCATCGCGATGAAGGTTCTGGAGAAACCGTAGGCGGCGAATGAAGGATTATCAGGCGCCGAATTTCAGCGTCGGCATGAGCGCTTCCAGCATCAGCCGCAACTCCAGCTCGCGGAATTGCAGGAACAGGCGGCGCAGCCACGCGCGCAGCTCGGCGGTGTTGTAGGCCGAGACGTTGTCCGCGCTGGCCGACAGCAGACCCGAGCGCTGCAAGGTCGCCTTGAGCGCCGGCGTGAGCAGCGGAATGTGCAGCGGGATCAGCGCATAGTTGGGCTTGAAGCCGCTGCGCGGCCGCATCGGCGTCCCGGCGCCCGCGTTGAGCACCGGCACGATGGAAAGTTCGGGAAAGCGGTCCTGCAGATTGCCGTAGGCCTGGATCGAATGGGTGTCCGGTTCGGCCACGAACAAGATCACCGGCACGATCCCGCGCTTTTGCGCCTCGGCCTCGAACTCGATGTCCTGCATGATCGAAAAGAAACGTTCGAAACATGCATAACCGAGGTCGACCACCTTCGCCAGGCCGTCCGCGACGATGAGCTGATCGAACAGCGCCATCTGCCCCTTGGTGTCGGCGATGTTGGCGATCGCCGTGTGCTCGGGCAGCAGCGCCGCCAGCGTGTAATCGTCGGGATTGAGATCGAACGCCGCGACCGCGCGGTCGTCCGCGTGCAGGTATTCCACCAGCAACCGCGCGATCAGCGTCTTGCCGACATGCGGGAGCGGCGAGCAGACGATGAAGACGGGAGTTTGACGATCCATGGGCGCCGTCGTTTCGCGCGACTCTGACTGCAGCATTTCCCGGCTTGAGGATGCAGCGATTCGCCGCGGGAATTATGTCGAAACAACGGAAAAGAGCTGCGTTCGATCGCGGGATCGATTTTCGTTCAGCGCGCCGCCACCTTGCGCTGGACTTCCGGCGTCACGATGTCCATCACGCCCGCGCGATCGAACTCGGCCCACACCGTGCCGAGCCAATGCCGCACGTAGCCGCGCAGCACGAACGAATAGGACGCGGGCGAGCCGTTCGCTGCCTTGTTGGCGACGAACGAGACGAACGAGACCGAGGCGAGCTCCACCTGCTCGCACGCCATCTCGTTGAGCTTGGGCACCGTGATCTCCTGCGCGCCTTTGATCTTTTTGAAATAATTGTTGTAGGTCGCCGGATCCCATTCGAAGAAGGTCGTGTTGTTGATGAAATTCTTCACCAGGAAATAGTTTGCGTCGCTCATGAAGGTCGCGGTTTCGCTGATTTCTTCGAGCGAGGCGATCGACGGCCCGAGAATATGGAACATGGCGAACGCGATTTGGTGTTTCTTCGCCGTTTCCAGAAAGCCGATATCGCGCAGCATGCGCAACGTGGTGGCGAGCAGCCCGGCGCGCACGTCGATGACCGTCACGTCGGTGACGGCGAGCGTGTCGAAAATCTTCATCTGGTCGGGCGTCGACGTCACGTCGACTACGTCGGTGATGTCGGGATGGAAGCGCTTGAGCGTGCCCTTCGGCGCCTCGGTATCGAACGCCCGCGTCGGCACATTGTGAGCGGTGAAGTAGTCGAGCAGCGCGCGCGTGACCGTCGTCTTGCCGACGCCGCCCTTGTCTGCGCCTACCAGGATCACAACCGGCTTAGCCATGGGACTGTCCTCAAATTAAGGCAACGGGTGCCTTTTCCTCACATCCAACATGGCAGAACGACGGTATTCTTGAACATATGCGGGCCTGCCGGGACCCGATTTATCCCCAGGACTCAACTGTTTTTAATGCGGAAATGCCGTCAAATTGGAGTTCCGGGATCCCAGGGTCCTCGGATTTGGCCGTCGTTCTGACCCATGTCCTGGGGTTGCAGCGGTTCGGAAACGCTCGACCAGGGGCCGCCCGGGGGCGCAGCGTCTTCCGGCGGGGATTCCGGTTGCGGAAGCGGCGGGTTGATCGGGCCGGGGTCGTGGCCGCCGGCGAATTTGACCAGCACCGCCACCCGCGCATCGACCGACGGATGCGTGTCGAAGATGTTGTCGAAACCCTCGCGCGGATTGTCGACACAGAGTTCCATCACCGCCGAGTTGGAGTCGGGCAGCTCGCCGCGGTTCTCGATCTTGCGCAGCGCCGAGATCATCGCGTCGGGATTCTTGGTCAGCTCGACCGATCCCGCATCGGCGAGATATTCGCGCTCGCGCGACAGCGCGAATCGCACCACGATCGCGAGGATCCAGCACACCGCCACGATGGCGAGCGCGATCAGGATGACGGCGCCCGCGCCTTTTCCGCGGGACCCGCGCAAGCCGCCGCGAGCGATGCCTCGGAAAACCAGCTCGCCGAAGAACGAAATCACCCCGGCAATCACCACGGCGATGACCATCATGCGCACGTCGCCGTTACGGATGTGGGTGAGTTCATGCCCGAGCACCGATTCGATTTCGGCATCGTTGAGCGTCTTCAGCAACCCGCTGGTGACGGTGATCGCGTATTGTTTTTCATTCATGCCGGTGGTGAACGCGTTGAGCGCGTCGCTGTCCATCACCTCGAGCTTCGGCATGGTGATGCCGCGCGAAATGCAGAGGTTTTCCAGGATATTGAAGAGCCGCGGCTGCTGCGTCCGCGTCACTTCCTGTCCGCCGGTGACCGCATCGATGATCGATTGATGGAAATAATAGGCGATGACGATCCACAATATCGAGCCGACCGTCGCCCACGGCCAGGCGAGCAGGAAATCCCGCCAGGCCGCGCGCAGCGTGTAGCCGGTCGGATCGCGGAAATACACATCGAGGTCGTTGAGGGGAACCTCGACGAACAAGGCCTCGGCGAGCAGCGCGCCGGCATAAGTCATCAGGTAGACGAGAAAGAACAGGCCGATCAGCAGCCCGATCGACCGCCGCTTGTTGGACTGGATGTGGGTGTAGAGCCCATAAGCGGCGGCCATTGCCACCCTCGCTGGACGGTGCGCTTAGAATTTGACCTGCGGTGCCTGCTGCAGTTGCGCGCGCTCCTCGCCGACGTCGAAGAACGTCTGCGAATGGAACCCGAGCATGGAGGCGAACAGGGCCGCTGGAAATTGCTGGATGCCGGAATTGTATTCCTGCACCGCGTTGTTGAAGAACCGCCGCGCCGCCGCGAGCTTGTTCTCGATGTCGCTCAGGTCGCTCTGCAACTGCCGGAAGTTCTCGTTGGCCTTGAGCTGCGGATAGGATTCCGACAGCGCGAACAGCTGCCGCAATGCGCCGGTCAGCATGTTCTCGGCCGCGACCTTCTGCTCCACGCCCGGCGCCGCCATGGCGGCGTTTCTCGCCTGCACCACCGCTTCCAGCGTTCCGCGCTCGTGCGCCGCATAGCCCTTCACCGTCTCCACCAGATTGGGAATGAGGTCATGGCGCTGCTTGAGCTGCACATCGATATCGGCGAAGGCCTGGTTGACCCGCTGCCGCATGGCGACGAGGCCGTTGTAGATCATGATGATCCACAACACGAGGACGACGATGAGTCCGAGAATGACCCAGCTGCTGGTTGACATGGCGTGGCGCTCCCAAATCTGACGGGTGTCAGACTAGCGCAGAATTAGGATAGCGGGGCAGCTAAAACCAGACCCTTGAATAAGTCGGAACCGCCCCTACTGGCACGGATCGGGGTTCGGCGGCCGTCAGCTCGCTTCCCGCATCTTCACCGCGCCTTCCAGATCGACCGAGACGAGTTGCGACACCCCGCGCTCGGCCATGGTCACGCCGAACAGGCGGCTCATCCGCGCCATGGTGATCGGATTATGGGTGATGATCACGAATCGCGTGTCGGTCGACCGCGTCATCTCGTCGAGCAGGTTGCAGAAGCGCTCCACGTTGTGGTCGTCGAGCGGCGCGTCGACCTCGTCGAGCACGCAGATCGGCGCCGGATTGGTCAGGAACACCGCGAAGATCAGCGCCAGCGCCGTGAGCGCCTGTTCGCCGCCGGAGAGCAGCGACAGCGTCGCGGGCTTCTTGCCCGGCGGTTTGGCCATGATTTCGAGGCCGGCCTCGAGCGGATCGTCGTGCTCGATGAGTTGCAGTTCGGCCGAGCCGCCGCCGAACAATTCGGTGAACAGCCGCTGGAAATGGCCGTTGACGACCGCGAACGACGCCAGCAGCCGTTCGCGCGCCTCCTTGTTCAGATTAAGAATGCCCTGCCGCAGCCGCTTGATCGCTTCCACCAGATCGTCGCGCTCGGTGGTGAGCTTGCCGTGCTGCTCTTCGATTTCGCGCAGCTCCTCTTCGGCGCGCAGGTTGACGGCGCCGAGCCGTTCGCGATCGCGCCGGAGCTTCTCCAGCTCGGCTTCGATGTTGGCGACGTCAGGCAGCGTTTCGCCTTCCGCGATGCCGGCCAACGCCGCCACCGCCTCCGGCTCGACTTCCAGCCGGTCCTTGATTTCGTGTGCGATGTCGGTGAGCCGCCGCTTGGCGCTTTCGAGCCGTTCTTCCGCGCGCGCCGCCTCCTCGCGCGCGCTGCCGAGCGCCTCGATCGCCTTGCGCATGGCACGATCGGCCTCAGCCTGCACGTTTTCCGCCTCGGCCAGCCGGTCCCCGGCCGCGCGCCGCGCGACTTCCGCGCTCTCGAGCTGGCTGATCAGGCCTATTCGTTTTTCGGCGAAGATTTTCGGCGTATCCGCGAGCGCTCCGCGCTCTTGCGTGGCCTCGCGGCTGCGCGTCTCGATCGTGGCGATTTGCGCGAGCGCGCCGTCCTTGCGTCCGGTCCAGGCCGCCCGTTCTTCGCCGATCGCCGCCATGCGCCGCTCGGCCAGCTCGGTCTCGCGCGCCAGCGCCTGCGCCTCGGCCCGTACCTTGGCCGCCTTCGTGCGCTTGCCCTCGATATCGTTGCGCACGGCCACAAGCTCGCCTTCGAGCTTGGCCGCAGGCGGCAGGGCGGCAAGCGCGCGCTCCGCCTCGCGCTTGGCTCCGATGGCTTCATCGCGGTTCGCAGTCAGGCGGGTTTTCGCTTCGCTGAGCGCCGAAATCCGCGCCGCGTGCCGGCCGCTCTCGCGTTCGGCCGCCGCATGCAGATCGCGCGCCCCGTCGGCGTCGCGTTGCCGGTCGCGCCAGGCAAGCCGCGACTCGGCTTCCGCGGCGGCCGCAGAAACCATCTCGGCGCGCGCCGCCATGAAGGCCTGCCGGCGCTTGTCGACTTCCGCCCGCGCCGCCTTGGTTTCGGTGTCGATGTCGGCGAGCCGGCTGCGCTCGGCAAGCCGCCGCGCCGCGCCCGTCGGCGCATGCGCGGCCGCCGCGTAGCCGTCCCAGCGCCAGAGGTCGCCTTCGCGCGAGACGAGACGCTGGCCGACCTTGAGCTTGCCGACAAGCTTAGGCCCATCGGCCCGTGTCACGACGCCGATTTGCGCGAGCCGGCGCGCCAGCTCCTTCGGCCCTTTGACGTGCTTGGAGAGCGGCTCCGCGCCGTCGGGCAATTTCGGATCACCGGAATCGGGCGGTACACCCATCCAGTGCATGGGAGCGGACGCATCCACCGGCGCGTCGAGGTCGTCGCCGAGCGCGGCCCCGAGCGCCGCCTCGAACCCCTTCTCCACGCTGACGCTGTCCATCACCGGCGGCCACATGGTCTTGCTCTCGACCGCCAGCACCTTCATCAGCGTCTTGGTCTCGGTTTCGAGCCGGTGCAGGGTCTGCTCCGCTTCGGCGAGCGGCAGGCGCAGGTTTTCGTGGCGTTCGCGCGCGGCGGCATGCGCGGCTTCGGCGGCAAGCGCCGCCTGCTCCGATTGCGCGACCGCGGCTTGCGCGGTTTCGAGCGCCTTGGTGAGCGCCGCCAGATCAGGCTGGCCGGTATCAGCGGCGGTCAGCCCGGCGGCGATATTGCCGAGGTCGCCCTCGATCCGCGCCAACCGCTCGGTTTGTTCCCGCGCATCGTTTTCGAGTTCGCGCCGCCGCGCGGTCAGGTCGGCAAGTGCGCCGGTCAATTCGCCAAAACTCTTTTCCGCCTCCGACAATACGCCCTCGGCGGCCGCCGCACGTTCATCGACCCCGGCGCGGCGCTTCGCGCTTGCCTGTGCTTCCTGCGCGAGTGCTTTTTCCTCCCGATCGAGCCGAGTCAGCGCGGCTTCCGCGTCAGCTGCGAGCGCACGTTCGCGCGCGAGGTCCTCGCCGAGCTGCACGAGCCGGCGATCGAGTTCCGCGATCCGCTCCTTGGCGCGCGTTTCCTCGGCGTCGAGCGTTTCGCGCGCAATCACCAGCCGTTGCAGCGCCGCGGCCGCCTTCGCCTCGGTCTCGCGCAGGGCCGGCAGACCCGCGCCTGCGCGCTCGCGGGCCTTGTTGGCTTCCGCCTCGCCGATCGTCGCGTCCGCGACTGCGCGCACGCTGAGATCCCTGGCGCGCTCGGACTCGGTGATCTCGGTATTGGCGTTGACCCATCGCAGATGGAACAACGTGGCCTCGGCCTTGCGCACCTCGGCCGACACGCTGCGATAGCGAATGGCCTGCCGCGCCTGCCGTTTGAGCGCGTCGATCTGCGAGGCCAGTTGCTTGACCACGTCCTCGACGCGCAGCACGTTCTGCTCGGCCGCCTTCAGCCGCAGTTCCGCCTCGTGCCGCCGCTGGTGCAGCCCGGAAATGCCGGCGGCCTCTTCCAACACGCGCCGGCGTTGCTCGGGCTTGGCCTGGATGATCTCGCCGATGCGGCCCTGATGCACGAGCGCGGGCGAACGCGATCCGGTCGAGGCGTCAGCGAACAACGTCAGCACGTCGCGCGCGCGCACCTCTTGCCCGTTGATGCGATAGATCGAGCCCTTCTCGCGCTCGATCCGCCGCGATACGTCGAGCGTATCGTGTTCGTTGAACTGGGTCGGCGCCTGGCGCTTGGTATTGTCGATCCGGATCGCCACCTCGGCGGTGTTGCGCGAGGGCCGGTTGTTGGTGCCGGAGAAGATCACGTCGTCCATCTCGGCCGCGCGCATCGATTTGTGCGAGGTCTCGCCCATGACCCAGCGCAGCGCCTCGACCAGATTGGACTTGCCGCAGCCGTTCGGCCCGACCACTCCGGTCAAGCCGGGTTCGATCACGAAATCGGTGGGTTCGACGAAGGATTTGAATCCGAGAAGACGTAGGCGCGTGAGTTTCATGCCGACCTATTCCGATATCTCATTGAATCGATGCAAGAGCAGCCTGCAGCCACGGCACTCGATAAAAGTTAACGCCACCGACTTGCTCGCCTTCGTCTCGGATCGGGCATTTGGCAGTGAGCCGCTTCAGGCTCCGGCCCAGGCCGTTCCCGCGCAGGGTCCGAGGAGGCACCGCATCGAGCCGCACAATGAATCGGCTGACTCCGCTCGGCAACTGCGTTGCGCAACTTTTTCTTCGCCGTGTTCCGCCCGCTACGCTTGGCCCCACGCGTCAAATCGCGTCGCATCAGAACATATTATATATCAATAAGTTAAGCGCATCTGCGCTGGCGCCGCGTCCGAAATCGCGGCATCCAAGGCATTAACCCCGGATGTTTCCGACAGTCAAATGGAGCCGGCAATTCGCCCATGCAAGCGCCGGCGCGCGCTTTTTTGATTCGCGGCCTGCGCTGCCCGTCCTGTCCGTTGCGTCAGTGCGAACCCGCGGCCTCTGCGTTCCCGAGCAGCGGCATGATGATTTTCTCGAGATCTGCGATCTCCATGCCGCCGACGTAAATTTTGCCATTGATGAAGAACGTGGGCGTCGAATCGACACCCAACCGCACGCCCTGGTCACGCGACCATTTTACGCCGTCGTAGACTTGCTGGTTGGACAGGCAGGCCTTGATGCTGTCGTCGGTAAAACCGGCCTGCTTGAGGATGTTGGTGAGCGGCGCATTCCAGTCCTTCACCGCCCACTGCTTCTGCTGCTGGAACAGCGTCTCGAGGAGGGGAAAGAATTTGTCCTTCGCGATGCAGCGCGTCAGCATATAGACGGAGAAATCGACTTCGTTGAGCGGAAACTCGCGGTAGATGTAGCGCACCTTCCCGGCGTCGATGTAGCGCTTCTTCAGCTCCGGAAACGTCGCCTCCGCAAAATGCGCGCAATGCGGACAGGTGGTCGAAGCATATTCGATGATGGTTACCGGCGCATTGTCGTTACCCATCGCATTTTCGCCGAGTGGGCTCGGCGTCATCAAATCGGCTTTGGTTTCGGGAGTGATGGTTGTCGGCGGCGTGTATTGCGGCTGGCCGTAATAGCGCCAGCCGACCGCGCCCACGCAGGCCACCAGCACGATGACCACGACGGCGGTAAGAATTGTCTTGTTGTTCAACTGCAAGCTCCGTGCTTGGGGCGGCATGGCCATTCCCGAATATCCGCCAGCCTCAAGCCAGCAATGTGGCACTGCTGCGGCGGCCCGCCAAGAGGCGGAAAAAGCGAGGAAATGACGATTATTTTATCCGGGCTGGGCGACTTCCGGCAGGGCCGCGGTCGGTTCATCATTGCGAACGGCGGGCCGCTGGGCGTTGCGGTTCCTGCGGATGTTTGGATTCCGGAGCGCGTTTGGGTTCGTATTCGGTTATGCCGTAACGCTGGAATTCGGCCGCGATGCCCGAATTGAGACCTTTCGCCGCCCCGATGTCGGCATAACCGCCCGGGCGATCGCCTTTCCTCAACTTTGCGATTCCGCGCCCGTAGAGCGCGCTCACGAGCTTCGGACTGATTTGCAGCGCCTGATCGTACTCCTGGATGGCGCGTTCGGGCTGACCGAGCTTGAGCAGCGTAAAGCCGCGTCCGTCATAGGCGGTGGCATCGTTCGGCTTGAGTTTGAGCGATGTCTCGCAATCGGCCAGCGCATTCTGAAATTGTCCGGCCAGGGCCCGCGCCCAGCAGCGGTTGTTGTAGGCGGCCTGGTATTTGTCGTCGAGCTTGATCGCCAGGTCGTAATCCTGCATGGCGCGCTCGTAATCGCCCTTGCTGCGATACGCCACCCCCCGGTTGTTGAGCGCGATGGCATTGTTGGGATTGAGCTTCAGTGTTTGATTGAAATCCGAAATCGCAAGGTCAAACTGGTCCTTGTCGAGGCGCGCCTTGCCGCGATTGTAGAAGGCGATCGGATCATTGGCTTCGAGCCGGATCGCCTGATCGTAGTCTTGCATGGCGCGGTCGATGTTGCCCTTGCGGGCATAGGCTGCGCCGCGGTTCACCAGCGCGTCGGCGTATTTCGCATTGATCCGCAGCGCGGCGTCATTGTCGGCGATCGATTTCTCGAAATCGCCGATGTTGAAATAAGCAATGCCGCGTTTGTAATAATTGAGCGCGAGTTGATGGGCCTCCGAGCCGGCCTGGATCAACGTCGTGCAGCTTTTGACCTGCGCGCCCCAGGGAATGTCGGGATTTCCCGTGCATGACTGCTTCGCGGCCAGCACGGTTTCGGCCATGGCTGGCCTCGGACCGAGCAGCGCAACCACGGCTAGCACGCAGAGCGGCGCGATCTTGAATTGCCCTCGCATGGGTTTTCGCCCTGGATGTAATTTTGCCGCCATGACTATCAAAAACCGCACCGCATGTCGCCGGGCTTCGTTCACGACATCTCATTCATTCGGTAATTTCGTTAACAACCGCCGGGCGCCGAAATTCCCTTGTTTGAATATTCGGACGCGAGCCCCGCGATCGTCACTTGATCGCCGCGCCCAGCCGCGCGAGCGCCGCGCGCAGTTCGTCATCGGCGATCTCGGTGAGCCCGGCCGCCACTTGCGCCGTCGCCTCCGGATCGGGCGTGCGCGGCGCCGGCCGCGGCGCGTGCCGCGCGAGCGGGGCCTGCCGCAGCGCGATCTGGCCGATCGCCTGCCAGCCGAAGAATCGGTTGACCCGCTCGATGATCACGCCGGCGAGATGCTGGATTTCGATCGCCGCCGGCCCCTCGACCCGCAGCACCAGCGTGGCGGGCTCGACCGGCTCATCGTTCCGCGTGTGATTCCACCGGATCTTGATCGGTTCGGCATGCGCCGCGATGTCCGGTCCGGCAATGTCCTTCCAGCGCGTGACCAGTTCGGTCTGCGCAAATCCTTGCTTGGCAAAGCTCTCGGCCAAAAAACCATGCGCGAGGTCGGCCAGCGATCGGGTGGGACGGGGCTTGTTCACGGCGTGCGGCTCTGTCAGATCGGGAGCATGAGGCTAGCAGGAGCCGCCGCGCGACAAAAGCCGATCGTGGGAGCGACCGCGCGCGCGCTTGGGTCATCCACATTGCTTGCCTGGTACGACCGCCACCGCCGCAGGCTGCCGTGGCGCGCGGGCGCCGGCGAGCGGGCCGATCCCTATCGCGTCTGGCTCTCCGAGATCATGTTGCAGCAGACCACGGTGAAGGCGGTCGCGCCCTATTACGCGCGCTTTCTCGCGCGCTGGCCGGATGTGCAGAGCCTCGCCCGCGCGCCGCTCGGCGATGTGCTCAAGCTCTGGGCCGGGCTCGGCTACTACGCCCGCGCGCGCAATCTGCACGCCTGCGCTTCAGCCGTGGTCGAGCGCCATGCCGGCCGCTTCCCGCACAGCCCGACGGAGTTGCGCGCGCTGCCCGGCATCGGCGCCTATACGGCGGCGGCCATTGCGGCGATTGCCTTCGATCAGCCGGTGATTGCGATTGACGGCAATGTCGAGCGCGTGGTGGCGCGGCTGTTCGCGGTCGAGGACGAATTGCCCGCCGCCAAGCCGCGCATCGGGCAATTCGCCGAGACGCTTGTTCCACCACGGCGGTCCGGCGATTTCGCCCAGGCCTTGATGGATCTCGGCGCCACCATCTGCACGCCGAAGAAGCCGACCTGCGCGCTCTGCCCCTGGAGCGGCGCATGCGTGGCGTATCGGCGCGGCGATCAGGAGACGTTCCCGCGCAAGGCGCCCAAAGCCGAAGGCCGCCTGCGCCGCGGCGCGGCTTTCGTCGTGACGCGCGCCGACGGCGCCGTACTCCTGCGCACGCGTCCGGAGAAGGGCCTGCTCGGCGGTATGACCGAAGTGCCGACCAGCGCCTGGACGCATGAATACGATGAAACATCCGCGCGCAAATCCGCGCCGCGTTTTTCACGCACCAAGACGTCCTGGCGTCACCTGCCCGGCGTCGTGACGCAGGCCTTCACGCATTTCCCGCTTGAGCTCGTGATCTATGCCGCGCGGGTCCCCGCCCGCACAGCCGCGCCGAAAGAGATGCGTTGGGTGGCGCGCGCCGCTCTCGCCGGCGAGGCGTTGCCGAGCCTCATGCGTAAGGTGCTGGCGCACGCGCTTCGCGATGCATAGGGCGCATTCGACAGGTTAAGGCGAGGGCCCGGAATCCACGTCGCCGATGCGATCATGGATTCCGGCTCCCGCGCGCGGAATGACGGAATGGAGGTTCAGGCCTCCGCCATCTCCGCCCTGATTTCGTTGCGCAGCGCGTCGATCGGGATCAGCCCTTTGGCTGTTTCGACGTGCCAGAAGGTCCAGCCGTTGCAGGCCTCGAGGCCCTGCGCCAGGGCGCCGATGCGATGGATCGAGCCGACGCTTTCACCGAGCGCCACCGCGCCGTCGGCGCGAACCAGCGCGCGATGGCGGCGTTTGGAATCGACGAGCTTGGCCCCGGCCGACACGAGCCCGCGCTCCAACAGCGCCGAGAACGGCACGCGCGGCGCCTCGCGCGCGGTCATGAACGGCGCGAGCGTCGGCGCTTCCAGCGGCTTCGTAGCGGCGAGCCGCTGCTCGGCCGCGGCCGCGTAGCTTTGCTCGCGCTCGAAGCCGACGAATCTGCGCCCGAGCCGCTTCGCCACCGCGCCGGTCGTGCCGGTGCCGCAGAACGGGTCGAGCACCAGGTCGTCGGGCCGCGAGCTTGAAAGGATCACGCGCGCCAGCAGCGCCTCCGGCTTCTGCGTCGGATGCAATTTCTTGCCGTCGCGGCCTTTCAGGCGTTCGTCGCCCGTGCACAGCGGCAGGGTCCAGTCCGAGCGGACCTGGATGTCTTCGTTGCCGGCTTTCAGCGCTTCGTAGTTGAAAGTGTACCCTCGCGCGCAATCTTCGCGCGCCGCCCAGATCAGCGTCTCGTGCGCGTTGGTGAATCGCCGCCCGCGGAAATTCGGCATCGGATTGGATTTGCGCCACACCACGTCATTGAGGATCCAGTACCCGAGATCCTGCAGCGCCGTGCCGACGCGAAAAATGTTGTGGTACGAGCCGATCACCCAGATCGTTCCCGCCGGCTTGATCACGCGCCGGCACGCGCTCAGCCACGCGCGGGTAAAATCGTCGTAGGCCTTGAAGCTCGTGAATTGATCCCACGCATCGTCGACGGCGTCGACGCGCGAATCGTCGGGCCGCTTGAGCTCGCCTTTGAGCTGCAGATTGTAAGGCGGATCGGCGAAAATCAGGTCGACCGAGCTTGCCGGCAGCTTCGCCATTTCGGCGACGCAATCGCCGACCACGATGCGCGCTGGCGAATCCTGGGAACAGACGCGGGGCGCCTGACTGGGCGCCCCGCGACGCGACACTACCATGACTCAGAACTCTGACTCAGGAGACGCGGTCGGCGACGCGGGACCTACAACCGACGAGCCGCATAATGGAGTCTCAAGGTAAAAAAAGATTTATCGCACTGCATCGATCTGGCAGCGAAAATATCCGATGATCATATGAAACGTTGCGAGATGCGGTGACGATTACGTGGTTTTACGAAATTCACGCTGGACGCGGCACAACGGGTCGGCAAAAATTGCCGGGTCGATGACGAGGGAGCAAAAAGATGCGCTGGGATCAGTTGCCCAAGAGCGACGACATAGAGGACCGCCGCGATGACGACGAAGGCGGCGGCTTAGGCGGCGGCTTTGGCCAAGGCGGATTCAACCTTCCGGTCCACGGCGGCCTCGGCATCGGAACCATCGTGGTGCTCGGGCTCATCGGCTATGCGCTCGGCATCAATCCGAACATCTTGATCGGCGGCGCCGAGATTCTCAGCGGCGGCGGCAACCCGTCCGGCTACAACGCCCCGATCCGCCAGACGTCGCATCAGACCGGCACGCCGACTGATCAGATGGGGCAGTTCGTCGCCGCGATCCTCGGCAGTGCCAACGATCAGTGGTCGCAGATTTTGTCCCAGCGCGGCGTCACCTATCAGCGCCCGCGGCTGGTGTTGTTCCGCAATCGCACGCAATCCGCCTGCGGCGCGGCGCAGAGCGCCATGGGGCCGTTCTATTGCCCGAACGACCGCGAGGTCTATCTCGACACGTCGTTCTTCAATGACCTGCAGCGGCGCTTTCACGGCTGCGAGGGCAAGGCTTGCGAGTTCGCCCAGGCCTATGTCATCGCGCACGAGGTCGGGCACCACGTGCAGAACCTGCTTGGCACTCTGACGAAGACGAACCAGGCCCAGCGTGCCGCCGCCTCGAAGGCTGACGCCAACCGCATTCAGGTGCGAATCGAGCTGCAGGCCGACTGTTTCGCCGGCGTCTGGGCCAATCATTCGGAGCAAAAATGGAAATTCCTCGATCCCGGCGATGTCGATGCGGCCTTGCAGACGGCCTCCGCCATCGGCGACGACCGGCTGCAACGCGCCGCCACCGGCACGGTCGTCCCCGACTCGTTCACGCACGGCTCCTCCGAGCAGCGCAAACGCTGGTTCACCAACGGGCTGAAAGCCGGCACCATCGAAGCCTGCGACACGTTCAACGCCGCGCAGCTCTAACCGCGATCGAAAGGCCCCATGCCCGGCATCGATGAATCGCGTCCGTTCGTACCGCTGAAGATCGCGGTGCTGACGGTGTCCGACACGCGCGCGATCGCCGACGACAAGTCCGGCGCGACTCTCGCCGAGCGCATCGAGAAGGCCGGGCACGCCGTCGGCGCGCGCGCCATCGTGACCGACGACGTGGAAAAAATCCGCGCCCGGGTGAAAGCCTGGATCGCCGATCCGTCGATCGACGTCGTCGTCACCACCGGCGGCACCGGTTTCACCGGCCGCGACGTCACCCCGGAGGCGATCGAGCCGCTGTTCGAAAAACGCATGGAAGGCTTCTCCACCCTGTTCCTTTTGGTGAGCGAGCGAAAGATCGGCACCTCCGCCATCCAGACCCGCGCCACCGCCGGCGTCGCCGGAGCGACCTACATCTTTTGCCTGCCCGGTTCGCCCGGCGCCTGCCGCGATGCCTGGGATGAGATCCTCGTGCACCAGCTCGACTACCGCTATCGGCCCTGCAACTTCGTCGAGATCATGCCGCGCCTCGACGAGCATCTGCGCCGCGGCAAGGCGGGCACGGGTTAATCCGGTTATTGTGGCTTGCGCCACTTGTGGGCGCGCGCGTCCCAATAATAGTACGGGTTTTGCGTACAGGTGGCGTTGCCCCAGAACTGCCGCTCCTGCAGGCACTGCTCGATCGTCCAAAAATGACAGATGTTGATTTCGGAGCGTCCAAGGCTCCCTTTCACGCACCATGGCGCCTCACGTGCGAAACTCGGCGTGGCGCCCAATAGCGTAACGCCGGCGAGCGCCATGGCGATCGTGGCGATTCGTTTCATCGTTTCCTCCTGCTGGCCGTCCGGCATTTCCTGGCCGAACCAAATCCCTCGAAATGAATTCTAATTTCACCCTTGCAATTTGCCAGTCGCCGCTGTTATGTTCCCGTTTTGTTCGCCAAAGTAGTAGGATTCTTGTCATGGCAAGTTCGTCCAACGCGTTGCGTCGCTTGCAAGCCGCCAACCCGCCGGCGCCCGATCCTCATTCCGGCATCCTCAGCACCGGGGTCGACCATGCGCGCCGCCGCGGCCGCGGCACGCTCTCCAACACCTCGGGGCGTTTCGAGCCGGTCGCCCGCATCGCCTTCGACGACGGTTGGCAGAGCCTCGACGAATTGCCGCCGTTTGCGACCACGGTGAGCATCGATTCCTCGCGCAGGGTCATCACGCGCAACAATTCGCCCGACATTTCCTTCGACCGCTCGATCAACCCGTACCGCGGCTGCGAGCATGGCTGCGTCTATTGCTTCGCCCGCCCGACCCACGCCTATCTTGGGCTTTCGCCCGGGCTCGATTTCGAGTCGAAGCTGTTCGTGAAGCCCGACGCGCCCGCGCTCCTGGAAAAGGAACTGTCCGCGCCGGGTTACGAACCGCGCACCATTGCGATCGGCACCAACACCGATCCCTACCAGCCGATCGAGCGCAAATATCAGGTGATGCGCGGCATTCTCGAAGTGCTCGAGCGCGCCGGTCATCCGGTCGGTATCGTCACGAAATCCGCGCTCATCCTGCGCGACCTCGACATCCTCGCGCGGCTAGCCGCGCGCAATCTGGTCAGGGTCGCGCTCTCGGTCACCACGCTTGATCCGAAGCTCGCGCGTGTCATGGAGCCGCGCGCCGCCGCGCCCTCTCGTCGGCTTGAGGCCCTGCGGCAATTGTCGGCCGCGGGCGTGCCCACCTCCGTGATGGTCGCGCCGATCATCCCCGCGATCAACGACGCCGAGATCGAACGCATCCTCGATGCCGCGGCGCTCGCCGGCGTGAAGGGCGCGGGCCACGTGATCCTGCGCCTGCCGCTCGAACTGCGCGACCTGTTCCGTGAATGGCTGAAGGAGAATTTCCCCGACCGCGTCAATCACGTGTTCAAGCTCATTCGCGACATGCGCGGCGGCAAGGATTACGATGCGAACTGGGGCACGCGGATGACCGGCACCGGACCCTATGCCTGGATGATCGGCCGCCGTTTCGAGACCGCCTGCGAGCGGCTCGGGCTCAATAAGGAGCGCGCAGCGCTCACCACGGAGCATTTCACGCCGCCGCGTCCGCGCGCCGAGCAGCTCAATCTGTTCGGATGAAAACCGCTCCGAATTGACCGTGTTTTCCCCGCGATTCACGCGGAGCCCCGGCGCATTCATTGACTTGACGCGAGCGATGCGCAGGATCGGGCGCGATGAGTCGCACCGCCCCCCGCGCCGCCGCCCGCCTGCCGCTCGGCGACGACAACGTTCGCCCGACCTTTGCGCGCGAGCGTTATGCGCTCAAGCGCGGCATCTGGCCGGTCGCGGGTTGCGACGAGGCCGGCCGCGGGCCGCTCGCCGGACCGGTGGTCGCCGCCGCGGTCGTGCTCGATCCGAAACGCATCCCGAAGGGCTTGAACGATTCCAAGAAGCTCGACCCGGAAGCGCGCGAGAAGCTCTACGAGAAGATCTGCGCCAGCGCCGAAGTCGCGGTCGCGTTTGGTTCGACCGCGCGCGTCGACCGCGACAACATCCGCCAGGCCTCGCTCTGGGCGCTGGCGCGCGCCGTCGCGGCGCTGCCCTGCAAGCCGCAGCTTGTTTTCGTCGATGGCTGTGACCGCATCGACGTCGGCTGCGAGTGCCGCCCCGTCATCAGCGGCGATGCGCTCGTGATTTCAATCGCCGCCGCCTCGATCGTCGCCAAGGTCACGCGCGATCGGCTGATGCAACGCATCGGCGCGCTCCACCCCGGCTACGGTTTCGAGCGCCACATGGGCTACAGCGTGCCCGAGCATTTCGCCGCGCTCGATCGCCTCGGCCCCACCATCCACCATCGCCGCTCGTTCGGCCCGGTGGCGGCCTGTTATGGCGAAACCGGCGTTAATCCGGACGAAATCGAGACCGACGACGCAAGCATGTTGCCTCTCTGACGCCCGCGCGCTAGTCAGTTTGCTCGGCCTGTGCGGTAACGATGCTCCACGTCACGCTCTTCGTCGAATTCCTGCGTTCGCGCCCGCAGTTGACGGTCTGGGCGATGGCGCTGTTGCAGGGCCTGCTCTGGACGCTGGTGCCGACCTTTTTCTTTTCGGCGCCGCCCGGCCAACTCCCCGAGGCCATCGCGGTCGGTCACGAATTCCAGCTCGGCACCTATTTGGGCCCGCCGCTCGCCTATTGGTTGGCCGACCTCGCGTTTTATGCCGGCCGCTTCGGCGTCTACCTGCTCGCGCAGGTCTGCGTCGTGGTGACCTATTGGGCGGTATTTCAACTCGGCACGGCCATCGTCGGTGCGCGCCATGCCGCGCTGGCAGTGGTGCTCATGGGCGGCGTCTACGTTTTCACCGTACCGACGCCGGAGTTCGGCCCTTCGGTGCTGGCGATGGCGCTTTGGGCGCTCGCGCTGCTGCATTATTGGCGCGCTGCAGGGCAGGGGCGTTTCGTCTACTGGTTCGCGCTCGGCCTCGATCTCGGGTTGCTGGTGTTCACGAGCTACGCGTCGATCGTCCTGCTCGTGCTTCTGCTGGTTTACATGCTGATCGATGACCGGCGGCGCTTGTTGTTCACCGATATCGGACCCTGGATCGCCGCCATCGTCATTATGCTCTTCGTATTCCCGCTCTTGATCTGGCTCGATCATCCGCGCGGCGCCGCGTTGTCGCCGGCCGCGATGAGCATCCAGCTCAGTCCGATGTCGGGAGTGCGCCTGCTCGGATGGTTGCTTGCCGCGCACGCCGGACTGGTCATTCTGATCCTGCTCGGTTTTGGTTTTCCAGCGCTGCAGCGCGGCCCCACGCCGACCGTCGATCGCGCGCCGGTTGATCCTGACGCCAGGTTCTTCGTCTATTTCTTTGCGCTCGCGCCCGCCGCCGCCTTTATCGTGTTCGCAATGTTCGTCGGCGGCCCGGCGCCAATTCCAACGGCGCCGCTTGTCGTGCTGTCCGGACTCGCCGTGATGGCGGCTGCGCCGGACAGTGTGCGGCTCGTGCATCAACGCCTCGCCGGATATGTCTGGGCCGGCATCGTCGTCGGGCTCCCGCTGCTTGCGATCGCCGCAGTCACCGCGCTCCCATGGATCTATCCGCTTGAGCTGGGCGTCAGCGCGCCTGCCACCGACATGGGCCGTTTCTTCGCCGAAAGCTTCCAGCGCCGCACCGGTCGGCCGCTCGCGATTGTGGCCGGCGACGAGCAGACCGCCGCGCTTGTCGCGCTCGCCGCGCCGAGCCGCCCGAGCCTCTATGTCGACGCCGCGCCCGAGCGCACGCCGTGGGTGAGCAAGCAGGACATCGAGACCAAGGGTGCGGTGGTGGTGTGGCCGACGACCGACACGGCCGGCACTCCGCCGCCGTCGATCAAGGCGAACTTCCCCGGCCTCGTGCCCGATGTGCCGCGCTCGTTCCCGCGCATGGTGCAGGGCCGCCAGACGCTCATTCGCATCGGCTGGGGCGTGATCCGCCCGCGCGGCAGCGCGACCGAAACGCCGCCGGTACCGCCGCAGACCGTACCGCCGACCCCGCCGCTGCCGCCGCCGAAACCTCAGCCCCAATCGCAGCCGAAGCCGCAACCGCAGCAACATCCGCAGCCGCCGCTGCGTCAGCAGCGCCAGCGTTGAGTTGAAGCCAGGCGCTAGTGATAGCCTTCGCCGTGGCGCACCTTGCCGCGGAACAGCCAATAGACGAACCCGGTATACACCAGCACGAGCGGCAGCAGGAACAGCGTGCCGATCAGCATGAAAATCTGGCTGGCCGGCGCCGCCGCCGTTTGCCAGATCGTGAGTGTCGGCGGAACGAGATACGGGAACGATGAGATCACCAGCCCGAGATAGCCGAGCAGGAACAGCCCGATCGTGCCGAGGAACGGCAACACTTCGCGATCGGTTTCGAGCCACCGCCACGTGGCGACGCTCAGCAGCGCGGTGACGGCAGGAACCGGCCACAGGAAATAGATGTTCGGTATCGAGAACCAGCGCTCCGCGATGCGCACAAACGAAACCGGCGTCCACAGGCTGACGATGGCCATGAACGTCAGCACCACGATGAGCAGCTGCTTGGCATGCGTCCGCGCGCGCTTTGCGACGGCCCCGTCGGTCTTCATGACGAGCCAGGTGGCGCCGAGCAGGCCGTAGCCCGCGATGATGCCGAGCCCGCACAGCGCGGCGAACGGCGTCGCCCAGTCGAATGGCCCGCCCGCGAACGCGCCGTTCTCGATCTTGATGCCCTGGATCAATCCGCCGAGGATGATTCCCTGGCAGAGCGCTGCGACCATCGATCCTCCGGCGAACGCGTAGTTCCAGAGATATTTGCTGGTCCGCGCCACCGAACGGAATTCGAACGCCACCCCGCGCAGCACCAGCGCAAGCAGCATCATCATCATCGGCAGGTAGAGCGCCGGCATGATGCTCGCATAGGCGCGCGGAAACGCCACCCACAAGCCCCCGCCGCCGAGGATCAGCCAGGTTTCGTTGCCGTCCCAAAACGGCGCGACCGAATTCATCATCTGGTCGCGTTCCGAATCGTCCTGCGCGAACGGGAACAGAATCCCGATGCCAAGATCGAATCCGTCGAGGATGACGTACATCGCAACGGCTGTTCCGATCAGCGCGGCCCAGATCACCGGAAGATACCATTCCATCGCCGATCCCCCGTTCAGTGGCTCAAGGCTTCGCGCGCGGCATCGCTCACCGACGACAGCGGCCGTCGCGGCGAACCGGCCTGCGGCGGTTCGACCGCGGGGCCTTCCATGCCGCGCGCGATCAGCCGGTTGATGTAATAGATGCCCATCGAGAACACGACGGCATAGATCAAAACGAACAGCGCAAGCGTGGCCGCAATACTGCCGGCCGGAACAGGCGACGCCGCATCCGCCGTGCGCAGCAGGCCCTGCACCAGCCACGGCTGCCGTCCGGACTCGGTCACGATCCATCCGCTGATGATCGCGACGAAACCGATCCACCAGCTTTGCGCAATCGCGCGCAGGTACCAGCGCGTCTCGAACAGCTTTCCGCGCCACCACAGGAGCGCGCCGAGCCAGCCGACCGCGATCATCAGGAGGCCGATGCCGACCATGAGGCGGAACGCGAAGAAGACCGACGGCACGTACGGCCGTTCGGACGGCGGCACGCTTTTCAATCCGGGGAACAGGCCGTCGGGATCGTGCGTGAGAATGAGCGAAGCGCCTTTCGGGATCGAAATCTCATAGCGGTTGTCCTCGGCCTTTTGATCCGGCCAGGCGAACAGCACCAGCGCGCCGGGTTTGCTGCCGTCCCAATGCCCCTCCATGGCGGCGATCTTGATGGGTTGGTGCGCGAGCGTGTTCAACCCGTGCTGATCGCCGATGAGAAGCTGTGCCGGTGCCAGTATGGCGATCAGCCAGATCGCCATGCGCATCATTGTGCGGCCCTCCTCGACGTGTCGGCCGGCAACGAGGTAGCGCGCGCCGACCGCAAGCACGACGAACGCCGTCGTCAGATAGGCCGCCGTCACCATGTGCATGAGCCGGTAGGGAAAGCTCGGATTGAAAATCGCGACGAGCCAATCCACCGGGTAGGCGATGCCGTCGCGCATCTCGTAGCCGGACGGCGTCTGCATCCAGGAATTCGCCGAGAGTATCCAAAACGCCGACATCGCCGTGCCGGCCGCGACGAACACCGCGGCCATCGTTTGCAGCCACGGCGGCACGCGGTTCCAGCCGAACAGCAGCACGCCGAGGAACGTTGCTTCCAGGTAGAACGCGGTCATCACCTCGTAGCCGATCAGCGGCCCGACCACGTTGCCGACCATGAGCGAGAACCGGCTCCAGTTGGTGCCGAACTGATAGGACAGCACGATGCCGGAGACCACGCCCATCGCGAACGAAACGGCGAAAATCTTCGTCCAGAATCGCGCCAGCGCGTGATAGCGCTCGGTGCCGGTCTTCAGCCACATCACCATCAGCGTGGCGATATAGGCCGACAGTCCGATGGTGAAACTCGGGAAGATGATGTGAAACGTGACCGTGAAGGCGAATTGAATGCGAGCCAGCAATACAGGGTCGAAGTCCATGGCCTATGGATCCTTCAATGCGAGTCCGGGTACCACTGCTCTCAACGCGTACTCTTAACGCGCCCGATCACCCCCAGTTTCCGGCTGGCAGCACTGACACCACTAACACCTATGAATGACTCGATTTGAAAAAATGCAACCAGTAATTGCGACTTATGCACGCGGCGAATCGGCGAGCGCCTTTTTGATCGCGAGAAAATCGCGCCATGCGTGCCGTTTCGCAAGTGGAGAGCGCAACAGATAGGCCGGATGCAGCGTCGGCATGGCGCGAATATCGCGCGTGCCGGTGTTGAACGTGAACCAGCGCCCGCGCAGCTTCAAAATTCCCTCCTTGAGATTGAGCAGCGTCTGCGCCGACGGACCGCCCAGGCACACCAGCACGTCTGGATCGCACAAGGCGATCTGCCGCAGCAGGAACGGCAGGCAGATCGCCGCCTCCTGCGGCGTCGGCGTGCGGTTTCCCGGCGGCCGC
The DNA here is from genome assembly GCA_035501735.1 of Xanthobacteraceae bacterium. Lineage (GTDB taxonomy): Bacteria > Pseudomonadota > Alphaproteobacteria > Rhizobiales > Xanthobacteraceae > PNAI01. The sequence goes on from DATJVR010000087.1 coordinate 45,085, forward strand.
CAAGGCACGATGTTGGCGATGTAGACCTTGGTGCGGTCGAGCCCGATCGCCGCCAGCATGCGGTCGAGCAGCTGGCCCGAGCGGCCGACGAACGGCAGCCCCTGCTTGTCCTCTTCGTAGCCCGGCGCTTCGCCCACGAACATGATGCGCGCTTTCGGATTGCCGTCGGCGAATACCAGTTGCGTAGCGGTTGCCTTCAGCGCGCAGCCTTCGAATCGGTCGAGAATCGCGCGCAACGCGTCGAGCGTAGCGGCACTGCGCGCGGCCTCGCGCGCCGCCATCACCGCGGCGTCGGGCGCGAGCGGCGCAGCCGCGATCCGAGAACTCCCTTCCGCGGTTTCCAACCTCTTTCCTCCGCCCTTGGCGGGGAGGGTCGGGGAGGGCGGCAATGTCTTTGCCCCCGGCGCGACCGGCGTCAAATAATCATGCGCCACTTCATCCAGCGCCATATCCACACCCGCCTCGCCATAGAAGAGGAGCAATTCGCGGGCGGCCTTGGCGTGATCAGGCATCATGGTGCCTTATACGACGATGCCGACATGGTGTGAAACGGCAGCGCTGCATCGGCATGACCGACGCGACCGGGCCGCGCTCGCCGCGCAGCTCACCGAGCCTGCATCCTGTTGAAACGTGCGGTTTCTGCGCCCGCGCGATAGACATCCGCCGCCTTTTCCACTGGTATGCGAGGCATGAGCACGCCCGAGCAGCCCGCCCGCGAGGCAATGGAATTCGATGTCGTCATTGTCGGCGCGGGACCTGCCGGCCTCGCGGCCGCCATCCGGCTCAAGCAGATATCCGCCGATGTCAGCGTGGTGGTGGTCGAGAAGGGCTCGGAGGTCGGCGCGCACATTCTCTCCGGAGCGGTGATCGATCCGATCGCGCTCGACCGCCTGTTGCCCGGGTGGCGCAACGAGGACACGCCGATCAAGACCGCGGTCACCAGCGACCGCTTCTACTGGCTCGGCGAATCCGGCGCGCTGCGGCTGCCGAACATCTTGCTGCCGCCGCTCATGGGCAACCACGGCAATTTCGTCGTCTCGCTCGGCAACGTCTGCCGCTGGCTCGCGCAGAAAGCCGAAGCGCTCGGCGTCGAAATCTATCCCGGCTTTGCCGCAACGGAAGTTCTCTACGACGGCGATGCGGTCGCCGGCATCGCCACCGGCGACATGGGCATTGCCAAGGATGGCAAGCACAAGGACAGCTTCACCCGCGGCATGGAGCTGCGCGCGAAATACACGCTGTTCGCCGAAGGCGCGCGCGGCAGCCTGTCGAAGACGTTGCTCGCGCATTTCAATCTCGACGCGAAATGCGAACCGCAGAAATTCGGCATCGGCCTGAAGGAGCTTTGGCAGGTCGCGCCGGAGAAGCACCGGCGCGGGCTCGTGCAGCACAGCTTCGGCTGGCCGCTCGACAATTCCACCGGCGGCGGATCGTTCCTCTATCATCTCGACGAAAACCTGGTGTCGGTCGGCTTTGTCGTTCATCTCAATTACCAGAATCCGTATCTGTCGCCGTTCGAGGAGTTCCAGCGCTTCAAGACCCATCCGCTGGTGCGCGCGACCTTCGCGGGCGGCAAGCGCATCGCCTATGGCGCCCGCGCGCTCACCGAAGGCGGGTACCAGTCCGTCCCGAAGCTCGTCTTTCCCGGCGGCGCCCTGATCGGCTGCGCGGCCGGTTTCATGAACGTGCCGCGCATCAAGGGCAGCCACAACGCGATGCTGTCCGGCATGCTCGCGGCTGAGCATAGCGCGGCCGCACTGAAAGCGGGCCGTGCCCGCGATGAGCTTGCCGATTACGAAACCGCCTGGCGCTCCTCCGACATCGGCCGCGATCTGTGGCGGGTGCGGAACGCCAAGCCTCTGTGGTCGAAGCTCGGGACCGTGCTCGGCATCGCCGCCGGCGGCCTCGACATGTGGGCCAACACGGTCGGCATTCCGCTGTTCGCCACGCTGCGCCACGGCAAGCCGGACTGCGATACGCTGCTGCCCGCGGCGCGATGTGCGTCCATCGCCTATGCGAAGCCCGACGGCAAGCTCACCTTCGACCGCCTGTCCTCGGTCTTCGTCTCGAATACCAACCATGAGGAGGACCAGCCGCCCCACCTCAAAGTCGCCGACATGGGCCTGCAGAAATCCTCCGAGCACGACGTCTATGCCGGCCCGTCCCAGCGCTATTGCCCGGCCGGCGTGTACGAATGGGTGGAGGAGGGCGGCAATCCGCGCTTCGTGATCAACGCGCAGAACTGCGTCCATTGCAAAACCTGCGACATCAAGGACCCGAACCGGAACATCACCTGGGTCCCGCCCGAAGGCGGCGGTGGACCGAATTATCAGAACATGTGAGACATTATTTTCGTTTGTTGTTGCCCATGTCCCAATTCACGAAAAGCAATTGGGAATAATCTCTTCGCCATCGGAAAAATCTTTTCTCCTCGAATCGAACATCGAACGTTCGTTTTTTAAACGTCCTCGTCGCGCCCCAACCCAGACATCATGCCGGCATTGATTCAATTTCTACTCTGCTCAAATGAGGCGTGACCGCGGCCGTAAAATAAGAAGAAAGTCACAGTCGCGGAATTACGATTCAAAATTTGTCTGAAGTTGTAATGCATTTATGCAATCGCGCGCCTGCGTTTACAGCGCGGTCTTGTATTTCCGACTGCCACGATATTGGCCAGCAATGATCACAACAATCGCAAAATGTAATCCATTTTCGAACCAAATGGGCGAATACTCGCTAACACCATCTTAAATCCCCTCATATCGACTCTACGTAGCTTCGCTTACTTCCGCTTCAACGCTTTTGCTTTGGCTTCATCTTGCTAGCACGCGCGGCAGATGCATCTACGCGTGCGCCCCTAGGAGGACCGACTCGACCAGCTGAACGGCGATTGAAGATCAAACATAGGAGGGACTCACTATGCCGATCAACAAAAGCAAGGTCTTGCACGACATTTTCGGCGATCAGAACGACGGACCCGATTTTTCCAGCTTCAACGGGTTCCTCAACGCCATTCTGTCCCAGCACAATTCGCAGCATAATCCGTCGCCGCCGCCATCGCACAATCCTCCGCCCGATCCGCCGCCGTCGCACGGCCACGGCCCGACGCTGGAGTTTCGCAGCATCGACGGTTCGGGCAACAACCTGAGCGATCCGTCGCTCAACCAGGCTGGCACTGATTTTGCCCGCGTCGGCGTGGCTCACTTCGGACCCGATGGCGATTCGATGCTGCCGGGCCCCAATGCGCGCGAGATCAGCAATGAGGTCGTTGCCGGCCACGGTGACGATGAAAATCCGCAGGGTCTCTCCGGCATGATGTACGCCTGGGGCCAATTCATCGATCACGATCTCGATTTGGAGAAAGGCGGCACGACCCAGGACATCAGCATAACGGTGCCGGCCGACGACCCTGTCTTGCCGCCCGGATCGACCATTCCTCTCGACCGCGTCGCCATCGATCCCGCGACCGGCAACGCTGCGCATCCGGCAACCGCGATCAACACGATCACGGGCTGGCTCGACGCCTCCATGGTCTACGGCTCCGACCAGGCCACGGCTGACAGCCTGCGCACGGCCGACGGTCATATGAAGACGTCGGTCGGCAACAACCTCCCGGTCGATCCGAACTCTGGCTTGCCCATGGCGGGCGACGTGCGCGCGGCGGAAAATCCCGACCTCACCTCGCTGCAAACATTGTTCGTGCGCGAGCACAACTATCAGGTCGATTTGGCGCATCAGCAGCATCCGAACTGGACCGGCGACCAGCTCTATCAATACGCCAAAGCCGTCGTCACGGCCGAGATCGCGCACATCACCTACGACGAATTCCTGCCGCACCTGCTCGGCGCCAATGCGATCACTCCGTATCAGGGATACAATCCGAACGTTGATCCGACCATCACCGAGGAGTTCGAGGGCGCCGCGTACCGCTTCGGCCACTCGATCGTCTCCGGCGCGATCGAAGGCGTCAACAATCAGGGCGTCACGACATCGTCGCAGGACCTCGCGAATGCCTTCTTCGAACCCGAAGCGACGTTTGCGGCCAACGGCGGTCCTGACGGGCTGCTGCGGCATCTGACAAACGATCCTTCCAACAAGCTCGACACCCATATCATCGACGACCTGCGGAATTTCCTTGCCGCGCCCCCCGACTTCATGGATCTGGCTGCGATCAACATCGAACGTGGCCGCGATCTCGGTCTCGGCACGCTCAACGATGCCCGGATCGCGCTCGGACTGCAGCCGTACCAGCACATCTCCGATATCACGACCAATCAGGACACGGTGAATGCGCTGAACATCGCCTACGGCGGCGACGTCAACGCCATCGACCTGTGGGTCGGCGGCCTCGCCGAGGATCCCTCGCCCGGCGCGATGATCGGCCCGACGTTCGGGACCATCATCGCCGAGCAGTTCGAGAACCTGCGCGACGGTGATCGGCTGTTCTACGAGAACCAGGGTTTCGACGCCCAGACGCTGGCGACGATCAACAACACGACGCTCACCGACATCATCGAGCGCAATACCGACACCACCGTCATGCAGGACGATGCGTTCGTGTTTTACGACCGCCACGGCGGCACCCAGTCCGGCATGACCGCCGAAGATCCCGACGCTCCGCAGTTGGTGGTCGGCTCGAAGGGCTTCGACACGCTCATCGGCGGGCCGCAGGGCGACATGCTGGTGGCCGCGACCGGCGGCACCCAGACCATGACCGGCGGGTCGGGCGGCGACCAGTTCATCGTCGATCACAACATGACGGTGAAGATCACCGACTTCCATCCCGGTCAGGACAAGATCGTGTTCGACGACGCTGGCAGCCTCGGCTTCAGCCAGGTCCACATCAAGGCCGACCACAACAACACTGTCATTGAAGCCAATGGCAACCACATCACCTTGCTGAATGTTAATCCTCTTCAGCTGCACGCCACGGACTTCATCTACCATCACTGAATCGCGCGAGTGGCTCCGTTCCGCACGGAGGCCGCTCGCATCAATTTAAGAACGGGGAACGCCTGAATTGATGGGGAGGCCAGCGACCCTGCTGCTCACGGCAGCAGGGTCGCTGGTTTCATATCCGGCGCGTCGGGACGATGCGAAGCCGGCAATCGGAAAGCATTCCTTTGTCCGTTCTTAACGCTTCGGCAAGGGGAGAAAATCGCAGATTCGACGCAGGCAAATGCGTAAAAACTAAGCATTAGAGATTCCGCAATACTGTCACCGTGGTGCCACATCAAGGCTTTCATTGTAAATTCAATACCGTCGGGCGCGCATGGCGCGATCCTTGCGGATAAAGCGTAAAAGGTTCATTGTGAACGAGACTCGAAGGCGTGCCGCACCGCGCCCCAAGGAGACCCGCAAACCGTGATCTTATTGAAGCCCTGTCGACGTTTTGCCGGCGTCGTGATCAGCGCACTGACTCTGCTGGCGCCGTGCGCGCTCGCGGCCCAAACGCCAGCCCCCGCGAAGAGTCAGGTGCCGTCGTTGCGCGAGTTGGCGCGCATTTCGCCGACCGGAAATTATCTCGCGGCCCGCCACGCCGGCGCCCAGCGCGACGCTTCCGCGGCCGCGGCGTTCTTTCGCGCCGCATTGCGCAGCGATCCGCGCAACGGCGAGCTGCTCGAGCGCGCTTTCATCGCGACTCTGACCGAGGGCGACATCGACGAATCCATTCGGCTGGCGGAGCGTCTCATCCAGCTCGACCGCACCGACCGCATCGCGCGGCTGGTGCTCGGCATTCGGGCGCTCAAGCAGAAGCAATATGCGGTCGCGCGCCAGAATTTCATGCAGTCGAACCGCGGTCCGCTCACCGATTTGACCGCGACGCTGCTCGCCGCCTGGGCAATGTACGGCACCAACGACGCCAAGGGCGCGGTCGATTTGATCGATCGCCTATCCGGTCCCGATTGGTACCCGTTGTTCAAGGAACTGCATGCCGGCCTGATCCTCGACCTTTCCGGCTCCAAGAAGGAAGCCGGCAAGCGCTACGAGCACGCCTATCAGCTCAACTCATCGTCGTTGCGCCTGGTGGAAGCCTACAGCAGCTGGCTCTCGCGCACGGGATCCAAGGACGAAGCCCTGAAGGTCCTTGCAACCTTCGACAAGGCGATTCCGGGTCATCCGCTGATCAAGCAGGAGATGGAGAAGGTTTCCGGTGGTGATGCCGCTCCCGCCAATCCGAGCGAATCCGTTACGCTTCGCGCCGGCCAGTCGGGCGAGCTCGTCAAGCGCTTGCAGACGGCGCTCGGGATCAAGGCCGACGGCGCGTTCGGGCCCGTGACCGAAGCCGCAGTGAAGGCGTTCCAGCAAAAGAACGGCATCCGCGTGAACGGGATTGCCGGCCCGAATACTTTGGCCAAGCTAAATATCTCAAAACCCAACGGAATTAAGGGCGAACCGCTGCCGCCTCTGGTCACCAATCCGCAGGATGGCGCCGCCGAAGTGCTCTATGGGCTGGGGTCGGCGCTCGGCCGCCGCGGCGACGACGATCCCGGCCTCGTCTATTTGCAGCTGGCGCTCTACCTGTCGCCCAACCATGCGCTCTCGCTGATCTCGCTCGCCGACCTCTATGAGCAGATCAAGAAACCGTTGCTTGCGATCAAGACCTACGAGGCGGTGCCGCAGGATTCGCCGCTCCGGCGCAACGCCGAGATCCAGCTCGCCGCCGATCTCGACAGTATCGACCGCGCCGACGAAGCCAAGAAGCGTCTCGAAAAACTGATCGCCGAACGGCCGAATGACATCGAGGCGATCATGATGCTCGGCAACATCCTGCGCGGGCGCAAGGACTATGCCGAGTGCGCCAAAGTCTACAGCCGCGGCATCGCCACCATTACCGCGCCCGTGCAGTCGCAATGGCCGATCTTCTATTTCCGCGGCATCTGTTACGAGCGCGAGAAACAATGGGCGCAGGCCGAGGCCGACCTGAAAAAGGCGCTCGAGCTCTATCCCGACCAGCCGCACGTGCTCAATTACCTCGGCTATTCGTGGATCGACCAGGGTATCAACCTCGACGAAGGCATGAAGATGATCCGCCGCGCCGTCGAGCAGCGGCCTGAGGACGGCTACATCGTCGACTCGCTCGGCTGGGTCTATTACCGGCTTGGCGATTATCAGGAAGCGCTCAAGAATCTTGAGCGTGCCGTCGAGCTCAAGCCCGACGACCCGACCATTAACGACCATCTCGGCGACGTCTATTGGAGGTTGGGCCGCACGCTCGAGGCGCAATTCCAATGGTCGCATGCCCGCGACCTCAAGCCCGAGGCCGACGAGCTTGATAAGATCAAGCAGAAACTGAAGACCGGCCTGGCCGATGAACCTTCCTCGGCAGCCGATGCCGCCAAGCAGCAGAAGAAGCCCGGCAACGGCGGCTAAATCCGCCGCGTTCGTGCCGCCGCGATCCCGCGCCGCCCGCGCGGAAATCGCCCCCGCCAAGATCAATCTGACGCTGCGCGTTTTCGGCCGCCGCCGCGACGGCTATCACGACATCGAGAGTCTGGTGGCATTTGCGGATGTGAGCGACCGTCTCACGTTCCAGCCGGGCGGGCAGCTCTCCCTCAAAGTGCGCGGCCCGGCAGCTCACGGACTCGGTAAGCCGGACTCCAATCTCGTGCTCAAGGCAGCGCGCACGCTCGCAGCCGAGATGAAAGGGCTCAAGCTCGGTCGCTTCACATTGACCAAGAATTTGCCGATCGCCGCCGGCATCGGCGGCGGCTCGTCGGACGCCGCCGCCGCGTTGCGCCTGCTCGCCCGCGCGAACCGGCTGAAATTGGACGATCCTCGAATGCTCAAGGCCGCGCGCAAGCTCGGCGCCGATGTGCCGGTCTGCCTCGATCCGCGGCCGCGCCTGATGCGCGGCATCGGTGAAGAGCTGTCCGACGCCATTCGCATTCCCAAACTCGCCGTCGTGCTGGCCAATCCGGGAACGGCCGTCGCCACGAAGGATGTGTTCGCGCGCCATGACCGGCAGGAGTCGCGCCCCCGCGCGGCACCCGGACATCACGCCACGCTCATTCCGCAGTGGCGCTCTGCATTTATTGCCATGCTCGCCGCCGAAGCGAACGACCTCGAACCCGCCGCAATCGCGCTTGCGCCCTCGATCGCGACGGTGCTCGACGCGTTGCGCGCTGAGTCCGGCTGCCATCTGGCGCGCATGTCGGGCTCGGGCGCGACCTGCTTCGGGCTGTTCGCGACGCCGCGCGCAGCTCAAGCCGCCGCACGCAAGATAGCGGCCGCGCATCCGCGTTGGTGGGTGCGCGCGAGCGTGTTGCGCTAGCCGGCGGGCCGGTTACGCGCGCTAGCGGTTCGCACCATCGCCCACCAGGGCGAATGGAGCCCAAAACATCGGATGAGCGTAGGCGAACGATGCGCTTCCGTTATCCTCGACTCGTTCGCCCTTGCCGATCATGTCGAGCATGGCCTCGCGCAGTGCCGAAGCGCGGCTGAGTTGCGGGGCTGCGGCTTGTCGACGGAAAAGATCGGTGGTCAGTGCCCGTGCGGAAGTCGTCTCCACCGGCCAATGCGTGACCAAAAGAGCCCGTGCTCCGGCGTAGAAGAAGGCGCGTCCGAGTCCCGACACGGCTTCCGCACCGCCGCCCTCGCCGGCAGCCGTGTTGCAAGCCGACAGCACCACCCAGTCGGCATCGAGTTTGAGGCCCAATATCTTCTCCACTGTCAGCAGTCCATCCCCGTCAACTCCCGCGACATCGGGCGCCGACAATGCCAGTGCCGGTTGGCTAAGGCCGTCGACTTCTCCCGGTGTAAGACCGTGAGTGGCGAACATGACGACACGGCGATCATCGAGCCGCATCGAGCGAACGGTTTTTTCATTGGCTTTCTCGCCAAGAAAGACATCCGCAACCGGATCGGCGCCGAGCGTGCGCGCGATCTGGCGGACCTCTTCGGCGGTGTCGGGCAAACGCGGCAATTGGGAGAATTCGGCGCTGGGCAGGGAAGCCGTCTTCGGCGCCGCGCGCACTTCAATCGACGAATCGGCCGCGGCGACCTGCACCGGCGGCTGTTGGCCTTTTGCCTGTTCCGCCTGGGCGAGGTTGAACCATGGATCGGCGAAGCCGATAAACGGTTTACGATTTTGCGAGCCGGCGGGAACGGAGCGCAGACTGACAAACGATGCCATGGACGGAACCTGCGTGACAGTCACGTCGCGGATGAGAAAAGGCACATCGCGGTAGCTGGCGAACCGCAGCTTGTCGGCCACCTCCCCGGGTTGCGCGATGGAGCTGGTGACCAGGAGTGAAAACGGCAGCCGCGCCAGCGCCCCATCCGGCACGATGATGAGATTCCCTGCCCCCTTCCAACCACTGCCAACCGGTTCCATCACGGCGGCGTAAAGCTTGTGCGATGCCTCGACGTCAAACGGAGGAATCTCGCTGACCAAGAGGGCATTCGAATTCACTGCGCCATAGAGATGCTCAACCAGCGTTACGATCTCGGATTCCGGCAACGTCATGGATGCAAAAGCGACCTCGCCTTGCCTGGTCATGGCCCAGACGTGACCACGACCGCCGCTGAAATAGGTCACGATCAACGCTTCGCTGTCATTAAGCTTGGCGCGGGCTTCTGCAATGCCGGCGGGTTTTGGATTGATCAGTTGAGCATATTGCGGGAACCGCCGCTCGATCTCCTTGCGGAGCGTCTTGCGCGCCTCGCGCAGCTGCTCAAGATCTTTCCGCAACGACTGGATCACCTTCGGATCCTGCTGATCGGCGGATGCATTGAGCGTGTTCTTGAGTAGGTCGGTCACGGCGGTTATCCGCTGATCGGAATCCTGGGCTTGGCGGATCAGTTCGATCAGGGCCGCATCGTGACTTGCCGTGCGTGCGCTTGAGGCGGCGATTGCGCTCTGCACCGACTTGGCATGCGCGACGTCGGCCATGCGGAAGGCTTCATCGGTGGCGTCGAATTTCAGCTGTTTTTCAAGTTCGGTTCCGCGGACCTGGATCAGAAGATTGAAATAGGCGTCGATGATGAGCTGGCGGCGATTGCCCTCGTCGATTGCGCCTTCCTCCTTGGCTGAGGCATCCGATGCGGCGAGCAAAACTGCAACCGCATCGTGCAAAGTCCGGAACGCTTCCTCGCGGCGACCTGCGGCCGCAAACGCGGCGCCGAGGAAGCCCTGGACTTCTGCGATCGCGTATTCGTTGTTGCCGCCCTGGGCCGTGCGATTCTTTATGACGTTTTCGAAGATCGGAATTGCAAGGGTCGCCTGTCCGGCGCGCACCAACGCGATGGCGAGATCGAGGTTGCCGTCAGTGTAATGCTTGCGTGCGATGTCGTCGTCGGCGACAGCGACCTTGAGCTTGTCGTAGGTCGCCATCGCCTCGTCCCAATGGCCCTGCGACGCCTCCCCGACCGCGATGCGTTGCAAGGCATCGGCATGCACTGCCGGATCGACGCCGGCGAGCACATAGATTTCCAGCGCAGCCTCCGCGAGGCGCTGGGCATCGCGGTAGCGCCCTTCGGCCTGCAGAATATCGGCCAGGATCAGCACCGTATTGGCGGTCGCAGGGCCTTCATTGCCGGCGAGGCGCAGGTTATCGAGCAATGCACGGCGGGTTTCGACCTCCGACTCGAGCAGCTTGTTTTGGCGCAAGAGCGTCTGTGCCAACAGCAGCCTGAGCCGCGCAATGCCCGCCTCCACGGAGCTCACGGGCGGCTGATGGGCAACCCAACGCGGCAGGTCCTTGATCGAGGCTTCGCGCAACCGAATGGCGTTGCGGAATCTTGTTTCGGCTTCGCCCAAATGCCCTGTTGCAAGGGCGACTTCGCCGTAACCCTGTTCGACGGCGCTACTCATCGAGTTGAAATGCGGCCAAGCCCACGCCGGTTGCTGCCGATAGGCATTATAGATCTGTTGCGCCCTCTGAACGGCGCGCTTGGCAGCCTCGACATCGCCTGCTCGCAATTTGACCGCCACGGATCGAATGTCACCCTGCAAGACCGGCCCGAGATAGACCGTCAGGAGAGCGGGTCGGACCTCTTCGTAGATCGCGGTCGCGGTCTTGAAATTGCCGGAATCCAATTCCGCCGAGACCAATTCCGACATGATCCTCACGGCCTGCTGAGATTCATCGGATACGCGTTCTCTTAATCTCGATCGCGCCTCCTCGGGCGATGTCGGCATGAACTGCAGCAGCGTCTTTCCGGCCGGCAGCTGCCCCCTACCGCCTTGCGCGAGGTTCTTGGCAATGATGTAGGCCTGGAATGCGGGTGATCCATTCGGATTACTGGGCGTCGGAAAATCGAAGACCGATACCGAGCCCCGCTTCATCGCGAGGGGTTTTGCGATCTCATAAGCGGCGCGGAAATCGGCCAGGCGTTGCCGATTGCGACCGAGTTCGCGCGCCGCACGCCCACGCTCGGCAAGAAAGACGGCTTTGGCGAAGCCGCTCAAATTCGCTGGCGTCGGAGCATCCGCGGTTTTCTTCAGGGCTTCGATTTTTGCAGGATCCGGCTTGTGCTGATTGAGCACATCCGTGATGTCATCGATCGTGTGTGGTGGCGTGGCGTAGGAAGGCGTCTTGTCGGCAGTTGTCAGTTTGCGTGCTTCCTCGACCGTCATGGCGCGCGCACCTTCTCGCGGCCATAACTGCGCGCAAACGGACAAGCAAAGACCCAAAAATAGTGCGGGAATGAGCAGGTATCGCTTTGTTATGCCAACGCGCATGGCGGTCTGCTTGGATTGTCTACGCGAGAGATCGAATTGACGTGCGTCGGATAGTATCACTCGATAAGTATCACTCAATATATGACGAATTGCAGCTTTATTATTCTGCACCCCAAATGCCCCTTTTGGTGTTGTCACGGCCGGCGCCGCTCTGCGTATCGCGCACTTGTTTGGCCCTAATACGTCCTTGCGGTGCAGAATTCGACGGCTTCTTCCAGCGCCTGCTTCATCGGCGAGGCCGGAAACAGCGCCAGCGCGTCCTTCGCGATTGCGCCGTAGTGCTGCGCGCGCTTGATCGTGTCCTCGATCGCCCGGTGCTTGGTCATCAGCCCGATCGCGGTATCGAGGTCGCTGTCCGCGACCTCGCCCTGCTCGAGCGTGCGAATCCAGAACGCCCGCTCGCTTTCCGTTCCGCGCCGGAACGACAGCACCACCGGCAGCGTGATCTTGCCCTCGCGGAAATCGTCGCCCACGTTCTTGCCGAGCTTGGCGGCCTTGCCGCCGTAATCGAGCGCATCGTCCACCAGCTGGAAGGCGACGCCGAGGTTCATGCCGAACGACCGGCAGGCCGCCTGTTCGGCCTTCGGTCGTGCGGTGAGCACCGGCCCGACTTCGCAGGCCGCCGCGAACAGCTCGGCGGTCTTGGCGCGGATGACCGCCAGATATTCATCCTCGGTGGTCGCGGTATTCTTGGCGGCGGCAAGCTGCATCACCTCGCCCTCCGCAATGACGGCCGCGGCCGACGAGAGGATTTCGAGCGCGCCGAGCGAGCCGACCTCCACCATCATCTTGAATGCCTGTCCCAGCAGGAAATCGCCGACCAGCACGCTCGCCTCGTTGCCCCACAGCATGCGCGCCGCGAGCCGGCCGCGCCGCATTTCGCTTTCGTCCACCACGTCGTCATGCAGCAGCGTGGCGGTATGCATGAATTCGACCGCGGCCGCGAGCTTCACGTGCCCTTCGCCGGCATAACCGGTGAGCGCCGCCATTGCGACGGTCAGCATCGGGCGCAGGCGCTTGCCGCCGGAGGAGATCAGGTGGTTCGCCACCTCCGGGATCATCGTCACTTGCGAGCCCGTCCGCATCAGGATGGCGCGATTGACCCGTTCCATGTCGGGCCCGACGAGTTCCACCAAACGCTCGATGGTTGCGGGCGTTTGGCTAAAGGGAATGACAACGGCCAAGTGACGATCTCCGTGCAGGGGCAAATAAGACGAGCGAAGATAGAAACGCTATGATAAGCGGGCAAGTGCGCCGTTGAGCCTGTGTGTGAACCGACCCGAAATCGCACACCGTCATGCACCGGCAGGAGATCCCTTGATGCTGCGGATTCCGGCAAAATCCAAGAGCGGGCCCAAGGCCAGGAACGAGGCCAAGGTGAAGAACGGGGCCAAAGCCAAGCCCGAGACCAAGCCCGAGACCAAGCACGAAACCTATGCGCCGGGTCTGCACCAGGTCGCGATCCTGATCCCTTGCTATAACGAAGAAACCGCCATCGGCAAGGTCGTGGCCGATTTCAAGGCCGCGGTGCCGGGCGCTGTCGTCTATGTCTACGACAACAATTCGACCGACCGCACGGTCGAGATCGCCACCAAGGCCGGTGCCCTGGTGCGGCGCGAGCCGCGGCAAGGCAAAGGCAACGTGGTGCGGCGCATGTTCGCCGACATCGAGGCCGACATCTATGTCCTGGTCGACGGCGATGCGACCTACGATGCCAAGAGCGCCGGCGCGATGATCGCGCGCCTGATCGAGGATCGGCTCGACATGGTCGTGGCCGCGCGCGTCGACCGCGAGGATGAAGCCTATCGCTCGGGTCATCGCCTGGGCAACCGGCTGCTGACCGGGTTCGTTGCCAACGTCTTTGGCGCAACCTTCAGCGACATGCTTTCGGGCTACCGGATTTTCTCCCGGCGTTTCGTGAAGTCCTTTCCGGTTTTGACCGGCGGTTTCGAGATCGAGACCGAGTTGACCATCCACGCGCTCGAACTCGACCTCCCGGTCGCGGAGGTGAACACGCCCTATTACGCCCGCCCCGTCGGCTCGACCTCCAAGCTCAACACCTGGCGCGACGGTTTCCGCATTCTCTGGACCATCTTCAAGCTCTATCGCTCCGAGCGCCCGCTGCCGTTCTTCAGTTCGCTTGGCTTTGCGCTCGCGGTCGCCTCGATCGGGCTCGCCATTCCGATTTTCGTCACCTATATGCGCGAAGGAATCGTGCCGCGCTTGCCCACCGCCGTGCTGGCAACCGGTCTGATGCTGCTGGCCTTTCTTTCGATCGCTTCCGGCCTGGTGCTCGATACCGTGACGCGCGGTCGGCGCGAGCTGAAATTACTGGCCTATCTTGCGCAGCGGGCGCCGACGGAGGATCCGCGGCAGAATTGAGGGTCTGACGTTGTGCGTGAGATCGTTCGCACCAACAATCCGGTTCTGGTTTCCGCGATCGATGCTTTGCTCAATGGCGCCGACATCCCGCATGTCGTGCTCGACCAGCATATGAGCGTGCTCGAAGGCTCGCTCGGCATATTGCCGCGGCGCATTCTGGTGGATGATGAGCGTCACGAGGAAGCGCGCCGGGTGCTCGAAGATGCCGGCCTCGCCCATGAGCTGCGGCCGCTGCCGCCCGGTCAGTCCGCCGACACGACCGACGATGCCGTTCTCGGCGGCCGGCTGCGCCTGCGCCAGCAGCGGCGCGGGCATCGTATCGGCCATGATGCGATCCTGCTGGCCGCCGCGACCGGCGCGCGCAGCGGCGATCATCTGGTCGACCTCGGCTCGGGTGTCGGCGCGGCCGGCCTCGCGCTCGCGATCCGCGTTCCCGCTACGACCCTGACGCTGGTCGAGATCGATCCGGCGCTCGCCGCGCTCGCCGCCGAGAACATCGCGCGCAACGGCCTGAAGGCGCGCGCCCGTGTTGTGGAACTCGATGTCGCCGCGCTGAGCGACGCATTCGCCACGGCCCGGCTGGGGCCCGGTTCGGCCGACCGCGTGATGATGAACCCGCCGTTCAACGATCCGGCGCAGCAAAACGCCTCGCCCGACCCGCAGCGGCGAATGGCTCATGCCGCTCCGCGTTCGGCGCTGACCGATTGGATCAAGGCGGCGTCGTGGCTCCTGCATTCGGCCGGCACAATGACCATGATCTGGCGCGCCGACGGCCTTGCCGACGTGCTGGCCTCAATTACGCCCGCATTCGGTGGCATTGCGATCCTGCCGGTGCACGGCCGTGCCGATCTGCCCGCGATTCGCGTGATCGTGCGCGCGACGAAGGGAAGCCGAGCACCGCTTTCGCTGCTTCCAGCGCTGATGCTGAACGACGCGAACGGCCGCCCGACTGCGGAAGCCGACAGCGTGCTGCGCGACGCCGCGCCGCTGTCGTTGGCTGAAATGCAGTGCTAGCGGCGATTAACAAGAATGAATGTTGCAACAAGAATGAATGTTGCATTGCAACTTAACCAACAGAGTCTGCAATCGTACGAAGTCTCGCAGATTATGCTAGGATTTTTTCGATGGCGCGCACGGAATGATGACGGGGACTGACGAATACATTCCTCAATCCTGAGCAGCTTCAAAATGCCACGGTGGAGTGCGTGGACGCTCTCTTCATAGTGGTGGACGGAGACGGTTGTCTTAGACCTATTATTCATATCAGCGCGTCGGTGGGGTGAGTTATCGAATGGCAATGCGAAGGGTGGGGGCAGGTTGGTTGTTTGCCGGCGCGTTCGTCATCCTGGCATTGCCATGCTTTGCGCAGACCGAACAATCGACACCGGCCGATCCCACCGCGCAATCTGCACGGACGGCGCCAACCGAACCGGTTGCAAATCCCGAGCAGACCGTCACTGTCGAAGCCGGCGCGAAGCCGGACCATGCTGTTCCCCCCGAAGCTCAAACGAAGTCCGAATCGACGGCTCCGGCCGCAGAGCCGAAAGCGAAGATCGAATCGACGGCCGCATCGGAACCCGTCGCCAAGACCGAATCGGTCGCTCCTTCCGAACCGACCGCAAAGGCCGAAGAACCGGCCAAATCCGAGCCCACCCCCAAAATCGAGACATCGACCGCGACCGACGTACCGACGGATGCCATGCCCATGGTCGAAGCGTTCGTCGCCAGGCTCGACAAGTCCACCCGCGCCATCCATGAGAATTCCAAGAAAGACCCGGCGTTGATCCGCGAAGGCTGTCGCAATCTCGTCAACGAAATTCTCGATCTCGATACGATGACGAAAGCCGTCAATGTCGAGATCTGGGACAAGATGACGCCAGCGCAGCGCGAGACCATCCGCGCCGCCTTCGAGCATCGGATGGTGGGGAACTGCGTGCATCAATTTGTCGGCTACGAGGGCGAATTGTTGAAGCTCGCCGGCGTCCGTACGGCGCAAGGCGGAAACTTGCTCGCCACCGTGCGCGTCGGCAGCCGCGAAGATGGCCAGATAGTCACCTGGCGATTGCAGCATTCGGGCGCCGATCGCTGGCGCGCGGTCGATGTCATTACCGAAGGGCGCAGCGCGGTCACGGATGCGCGCAATGAATTCGCCGCGGTGTTGGAAAGCGTCAACGGCGATATCGAAGCCTTGATCGCCTTCATGCAGAAATAGTCGGCGTCGTTCGATGGATCACAAGGCGCGTTGATGACCGAACGGCATCCCCTGATCCGGCTGCAGTCCGTCGAGCGTCAATATGACGACGGCACCATTGTGGCCTTGAAGAACATCAACCTCGTCATCGCCACCGGCGAATGCCTCGCCGTCGTCGGTCCGAGCGGCAGCGGCAAGAGCAGCCTCCTGAACATGCTGAGCGGGATCGACATGCCGACCGCCGGCCAGATTTTCTGGAACGACCTGCCTGTGCGCTCGCGCAAGGAATGGGCGAAGCTGCGCGGCAGCGACATCGGCATCGTGTTCCAGGAATTCAATCTGCTGCCGACGTTGACCGCCATCGAGAATGTCGAAATGGCGCTGATCGGCCATGGCATTTCGGCGGTCTCCCGCCGTTCGCGCGCGATCAAGGCGATCGAGCGTGTCGGGCTGTTGAGCCGGCTCGATCACTTGCCCAATGCCATGTCCGGCGGCGAGCGCCAGCGCGTCGCGATCGCGCGCAGCATCGTCAATTCGCCGAAGCTGATACTGGCCGACGAACCCACCGGCAATCTCGACAGCGCCAGCGCCACCATGATCATCGACCTGCTGCTCGGGCTGCAGGAGGATTCCGATATGACGCTCGTGATCATCACCCACGATGAAGACATCGCCGCCCGCTGCAGCCGCTGCATCAGGATCAAGGATGGCGAGATCATCGAGGACCGCCTGCGGGCACCCCGTCGCCGGCCGACCAAGCGGGAAACCAGCAAATGAATCTCGTCGGCTACGCCGTTCGCAATCTACATCGGCGCTCGATCCGCACCTCGCTGTCGATCTTCAGCATCGGCCTCGCCGTGGGCAGTGCGCTCGCGCTGATCGCGATCTCGCGCAGCATCGAGGATTCGACGCGCCAGGGCATGGAGGAATCCGGCGATGACGTTGTCGTCACGCAGCGCGGCGCCTCCGACCTTTTCGGCGGCTTCGTGCCGCAGCAGACCGCCGATGAAGTGGCGAAAATTCCCGGCGTGGCCCGCGTTTCGGGCGAGCTCGTGATGTTTGCCCCGAGCGACCGCGGCCGCACCGTGCTAGCGGCCGGCTGGCCGGAGGGCAGTTATCTTTGGAAGGGCGTACCGCTGCGCGAAGGGCGCGTTCCCAATACCGGCGAGCGCCACGTCGCGATCATCGGCGACAACGTCGCCGAAGCGCTCGCCAAGGCGGTCGGCGATACCATCGAGCTGCACGGCGACAAATTCCGCATCATAGGAATCACCAAATACAACAGCGTCATCAACCGCGGCACCGCAATCGTGCCGCTCACGGACCTTCAGGATGTGACCTATCGCAACCGGCAGGTTTCGCTGATCCACGTCAATTACAGCCGGAAGCTTTCTTCCGCCGATGTGGCGCGCGTCAAGAGCGCGATCGAGTCGATTGGCCGCGTGACCGTATCGACCGCGAGCGAAGTGCTGGAGAACGACCGCAACTTCGCGATCCTCAAGGCGGTGTCGCTTGCCGTTTCGATCATTGCGCTCGCCATGGGCGCGCTCAACGTTCTCAACGCCCTGCTGATGGCGACGCAGGAGCGCACGCACGAGATCGGCATCGTGGCCGCGATCGGCTGGACCGATGGGCAAATCATGTCGTCGATCGTGATCGAAGGCATGCTGATGTGCGCGATCGGATCCCTGTTGGGACTTCTGCTGAGCTTTTTCGCGTCGTTTCTGTTCCCGATGATCCCGACCATCGGCAGCTATCTGGCATTCCGGCCGAGCGTAGGGCTTATTCTGCCAATTGTCGGATCGGCCTTCGTGCTGTGCGCGATCGGTTCGCTCTATCCGGCCTGGCGCGCCGTTCGGGTGCCGCCGGCGCTCGCGCTCAGGCACGTCTAGGCAGCCGCAGCGTAGGCTAATCGGTCGCGTCGATTTCGGACGGGTCGGGAGCCGGCAGGACCGAGACCGCAACGAAGACGGCAAACAGCAGGAACAGAAAAATAGTCTTCATGGTGTGCTGACAAAACGTGCAGGGCCACCTAGCTACCGCTTGCCGTGCTTGTCCTCCATCGAGAAATTCCCGTATCGTTAACAATCGCTAATTTGCAAACGCCCGGCCGCTCGCGCACCTTGTCGCCATGACCGACATCACCGGCATCGAACGCATCCGCACGTCGCTTCGCTCGCTGTTGCCCAAGCGCTTCCGCTCCGACATGCCGGTCGTGCCGGTGGTGCGCATGTCGGGCGCCATTGGTTTTTCCACCCCGCTCAGGCCCGGCCTGACGCTGGCCTCGCTTGCGCGCGTGCTCGAACGTGCCTTCACCATGCGCAACGCCCGCGCCGTGGCGCTCGCAATCAATTCACCGGGCGGCTCGGCGGCGCAGTCGCATCTGATTTTCCTGCGCATTCGCGCGCTGGCCGAGGAGCACAAGCTTCCGGTCATCGCCTTTATCGAGGATGTCGGCGCCTCCGGCGGCTACATGATCGCCTGCGCGGCCGACGAGATCATCTGCGACCCCTCATCCATCGTCGGCTCGATCGGCGTGGTCGCCGCCTCGTTCGGGCTCGAAAAGCTGATCGGCAAGATCGGCGTCGAGCGGCGCGTTCATACCTCCGGCGAGAAAAAGGTGATGCTCGACCCGTTCCTGCCGGAGAAATCCGAGGACGTCGAACGGTTGAGGGCCATTCAAAAGGAGATCCACGACCGCTTCATCGCCCTCGTCCAGGAACGCCGCGGGAGCAAGCTCGACGGCCGCGAATCCGCCTTGTTTTCCGGCGAATTCTGGACCGGCAGCAGGGCGCGCGAGCTCGGCCTGGTGGATGCCGTTGGCGAATTGCGCGGGACCCTGCGCGAGCGCTACGGCGAGAAGGTCAGAACGCCGCTCATTGCCGAGCGCGGCTGGCTCAGCCGAAGAACCCCTGGTGTTGGTGGTACGATGTTCGAGCAACTGACGAATCGATCCGGCTTCGCCGAGGACGTCATCTCCGCGCTCGAGACGCGCGCGCTCTGGTCGAGGTACGGATTATAACGGAGAGAGCCATGGTGCCGTTTCCACCGCTGCTGGCGTTTGCTCTGGGCGCGCTTGGTGCCGCCCTGGTGGTGAAGCATTTCACCAAGGACTGGCGGCGCCCCGATGCCGATCTCAACAGGGCCGAGGAAGCGCCCGTGGCCGGGTCGACCCAGCCCGTGCGCAAGCTGCGGCGCGATCCCGACGGGATCTATCGCCCTTGAACGCGAACTGAGCGGGACGCCTGGTCGGTCTGCTTAGCGCTGGGAAACCGTGTTGGAATTGCCCACCAGGGCTGCGAAAAAGAGAACCGTGAAAACCGCACCGAGAATCTCGAACGCCAACATCTGTCAAACCCTTGCGCCAGACTTACATCACTTGCGGCAGGAGAATGGGATACGCCGCCTGCGTAAAATTTATGCCGCGCTTCCTATCTGATCTATGAAGGAATATGTCCACGGTGCGGCAGGTCTGCGGCAGGGTTAGCGCCGCGTTATCGGGCATAGTTAGCGGCCCGTTAGCCGCCACGGTTAGCGCGGCGTAAATTCTCCGGCCACAAACGATACGGCTGCGCCCGGGCCGCCCGCGCAAGGCTTCTTGACCCCCCTCCCACCCGCCGGTAGGTCTCTGCATCTTTCGGATTCTTCGATGGCAACCGAACTTCCCGCCCATATGCGCCCGGAACGCTCGTTTCAGGGGCTGATCCTCGCGCTTGAGCGCTATTGGGCCGACTACGGCTGCGTCATTTTGCAGCCCTACGACATGGAAGTCGGCGCCGGCACCTTCCATCCGACGACGTTGCGCGCGCTCGGGCCGAAACCGTGGAACGTCGCCTTCGTGCAGCCCTCGCGCCGGCCCAAGGACGGCCGTTACGGCGAGAACCCGAACCGGCTGCAGCACTATTACCAGCTGCAGGTGATGCTCAAGCCGTCGCCGCCCGACATCCAGGAGCTTTATCTCCAATCGCTCTACGCGATCGGCATCGATCCCAAATTGCACGATCTGCGCTTCGTCGAGGACGATTGGGAATCGCCCACGCTCGGCGCCTGGGGGCTCGGCTGGGAGTGCTGGTGCGACGGCATGGAAGTCTCGCAGTTCACCTACTTCCAGCAGTTCGCCGGCATCGAATGCGCGCCGGTTGCGGGCGAATTGACCTACGGGCTCGAGCGCCTCGCCTGTTACCTGCAGAACGTCGAGCGCATCATGGACCTCAATTTCAACGGCCGCGAGGGCGCGGAAAAAGTGACCTATGGCGAGGTGTTCCTGCAGGCCGAGCAGGAATATTCCCGCCACAATTTCGAATTGGCCGACACCGCCATGCTGTTCGAGCAATTCAAGATGGCGGAAGCGGCCTGCAGGAAATATCTCAACGAGGGCTGGAGCGGGCAAGGCGACAAGCGCCGCCATCTCATGGTGTTGCCCGCCTACGATCAGTGCATCAAGGCGAGCCACGTGTTCAATCTGCTCGACGCGCGCGGCGTGATTTCGGTGACCGAACGGCAGAGTTATATCTTGCGCGTGCGCGAGCTGGCCAAGGCTTGCGGCGAGGCGTGGCTCAAAACCGAGGCAGGAGGCGCAGCATGAACGAGTTGCCGGAATTCGGCGGCCGCAAATCGATCCAGGTCAAGGTCGAGGCCGGAAAGAGCTATTGGTGGTGCGCCTGCGGGCGCTCGAAGTCGCAGCCGTTCTGCGACGGCTCGCACAAGGTCACGAGCTTCACGCCCATCGAGTACAAGGCCGAGAAGTCGGAAGACGTCTGGTTCTGCTCGTGCAAGCGCAGCGCCAAGAAACCCTTCTGCGACGGCAGCCACAAGAAATACGCGATGGGGTGACAAAGTTAGGCGAAGCTCACCCCGCCAACTATTCCCCTCCCCCTTGCGGGGAGGGGTTAGGGGTGGGGGTCGTGAGATCTGGATTGCGGTGATGACAACAAGAAGCGACTCCCGAATCTGGGCGAAGCGTGATCGATCGATTGTGTTGCCACCGCAAGCTGCTCACGCATGTTCAATGTGTTCCGCACCAACCGAGGCAGAACGAAAGCTTTGGTGGCATTTGCGTCATCGCCTCGCGCCTACTGGGACGCATTTCCGTCGCCAGGTTCGGATCGGTCGCTACATCGCGGATTTCGCAAGTTATAAATCGAAACTGATCATCGAAGTCGATGGCAGCCAGCATGCTGCACGTGCGACTCAAGATTTGAACCGCACCGCGCTGTTCGAAGCAAATGGCTATCACGTCCTGCGCTATTGGAACAATGATGTTTTGGCCAACATTGATGGCGTGCTTGAGGACATTCAGCGGGCTATAACGACGACCCCAACCCCCGACCCCTCCCCGCAAGGGGGAGGGGAGAAGTAAGCCGATGCCCGATCTCCTGCTCGAATTCTTCTCCGAGGAAATCCCCGCCCGCATGCAGGCGAAGGCGGCCGACGATCTGCGCAAGCTTGTCACCGACCGGCTGGTCGCGGCTGGGCTCGCCTACGAAGGCGCGAAAGCCTTTGTCACGCCGCGCCGCCTCGCGCTCTCGGTGCACGGCGTGCCCGCGCGCCAGCCCGACGTCAAGGAGGAGAAGAAAGGCCCGCGCGTCGGCGCGCCCGAGAACGCCATCGCCGGATTTGTCAAAGCCGCCGGGTTGAAATCGATCAGCGAAGCAAAGGTGCAGCCCGACAAGAAGGGCGACTTTTACATGGCGACGATCGAGAAGCCGGGCAGGGCGGCGATCGAGGTGATCGCGGAAATCGTGCCCGAGGTGACGAAGACTTTTCCCTGGCCGAAATCCATGCGCTGGGGTGCGACCGAACTCAATTGGGTCCGTCCGTTGCATGCCATCATCGCGACCTTCGGGCCGGAAACCGAAGAGCCGGAGGTCGTGAAGTTCTCCGTCGATGGCATCGATGCCGGAAACACCACCTTCGGCCACCGCTTCATGGCGCCCGCGCCGATCACGGTGAAGCGCTTCGACGATTACGTGCAGAAGCTCCAGGCCGCCAAGGTCGTGCTCGATCCGGCGCGCCGCGCCGAGATGATCCTGCACGACGCCAAGAATCTCGCCTTCGCGCAAGGCTACGACCTGGTCACCGACGACGGGCTTCTGGCGGAAGTCGCCGGCCTGGTCGAATGGCCGGTGGTGCTGATGGGTGAGTTCGACCAAAGCTTCCTCGAAATCCCCGACGAGGTGATCCGCGCCACCATCCGCAACAACCAGAAATGTTTCGTGCTGCGCGACCCGAACACAGCAAAGCTCGTCAACAAGTTCATCCTGGTCGCCAACATCGAAGCCGCCGACGGCGGCAAGGCCATCGTCGCCGGCTGCGAGCGCGTGATCCGCGCGCGGCTCGCCGACGCGAAATTCTTCTACGAGACCGATCTCAAGACGCGGCTCGAAGACCGCCTGCCGAAATTCGAGCACATTGTGTTCCACGAAAAACTCGGCACGCAAGCCGAGCGCATCGAACGCATCGTGCGGCTCGCCAAGGAACTCGCGCCCATCGTCAAGGCCGACCCGAAAAAGGCCGAGCGCGCCGCGCGGCTGTGCAAGGCCGACCTGCTCACCGAAGTGGTCGGCGAATTTCCCGAAGTGCAGGGTCTGATGGGCCGCTACTACGCCGAGGCGCAGGGCGAGGACGAAGCCGTCGCCCACGCCATCGAGGACCACTACAAGCCGAAAGGGCCCGACGATCTCGTGCCCGCCGATCCGGTCTCCGTCGCGGTCGCGCTCGCCGACAAGCTCGACATCCTCACCGGCTTCTGGGCGATCGACGAAAAGCCGACAGGTTCAAAAGACCCGTATGCACTCCGCCGCGCGGCGCTCGGAATTACTCGCATTATTCTCGACAACACACTAAGGCTGAAGTTGCGTGATATCTTCATGCAGCATCTTCTACGAAGCCCTGATTTGATTGCATCTATCGACCAAACGCGTAGGCGAGATAATAGGCTTCTCGCCATAGATGAACTGCTTTCCTTCTTCGCCGACCGCCTGAAAGTGCAGCTTCGCGAGCAGGGCGCCAGGCACGATCTTGTCGACGCGGTCTTCGCGCTCGAAGGCCAGGACGATCTGCTCCTGATCGTCCGCCGCGTCGAGGCCTTGGGAAAATTCCTCGACACCGACGACGGAAAAAATCTGCTCGCCGGCTACAAGCGCGCCACCAACATCATCCGCATCGAGGAGAAGAAGGACAATCGCGACTATACCGGTGCGCCCGATGCGAAGCGGTATCAACTGCCCGAGGAAAAGGCGCTAGCGGCCGCGATCGATGCCGCCAAGGGCGAGGCGACGCGGGCGGTGGCGAAGGAAGACTTCGCGGCCGCCATGCGCGCCATGGCGAAGCTGCGGCCTTCGGTCGACGCCTTCTTCGACAAGGTCACGGTCAATGTCGACGACAAGGCGCTGCGTGAGAATCGCCTGAAGCTCCTCAACGAAATCCGCGCCGCCACCCGCGCCGTGGCAGATTTTTCCAAGATCGAGGGGTAACTCCTCTCCGTCCGCGCCGCTCGCGCTTCCTTCTCCCCGCGTGCGGGGAGAAGGATAGGATGAGGGGGCCTCACCGCGATTCTGAGCGTTGCGGCCGGTAACGTTGGCGCTTCAGACATCTCCGCAACGCTCAGGCAGCGGCCGCGCCCCCTCACCCCAACCCGCTCCCCGCGCAGCGGGGAGAGGCAGGCGCGCGCCGCGATTCACAGTCAAATCCGGAGGGCTGGCATTGGCGGCGCCGGTCGCTTAGAAACCGGGCGCGGCTTCGCGCGTTATCGTCGAGCGGTGCCCTGCCGCAGCCTCGTCTTTTCAGCCCATTCACAGTCAGAAAACCGATAGGAAAACCGATGGTTATCACCACCGCCAACATTACGCCGCTGGTCGCCCTGGTCGCGGGCATTCTGATCCTGCTGATGCCGCGGCTGCTCAACTATATCGTGGCGATCTATCTCATCATCGTCGGCTTGACCGGGCTCAATGCCGTCCACCATTTCATCCATTAATGTGAGTTGATGCCGGGACTAACCGGAACGATCAGTGCAATGGCTAAATCACGCTCGAAGATCTCCCGCCAGGCGGTGAAAAAATCTCCGGCTAAGCCCAAAGGCGCCGCAAAGGCTTCGGCCAAGTCTGCCCACAAGGCCAAATGGGTCTATGCCTTCGGCGGCGGCAAGGCGGCCGGCCGCGCCGATATGCGCAATCTGCTCGGCGGCAAGGGTGCGGGCCTCGCCGAGATGGCGCATCTCGGGCTGCCGGTGCCGCCCGGCTTCACCATCACCACCGAGGTCTGCACCTATTACTACGCCAACGGCAAAGCCTATCCGAAGGATTTGCAGACGCAGGTCGATGCCGCGCTCGCCGAGGTCGGCCGCGTCACCGGCAGAAATTTCGGCGACGCCGCAAATCCGCTGCTCGTCTCGGTGCGCTCCGGCGCCCGCGCCTCGATGCCGGGCATGATGGACACCGTGCTCAATCTCGGCCTGAACGACCTCACCGTCGAGGCGCTGGCGCAGAAGTCCGGCGACGCGCGCTTCGCTCAGGACAGCTATCGCCGCTTCATCACCATGTATTCGGACGTGGTGCTCGGCTTCGACCACTCCCATTTCGAGGACATCCTCGACACGTTCAAGGACGGCCAGGGCTACACGCTCGACACCGATCTTTCCGCCGAGGACTGGGTTGAGCTGGTCGGC
>DATJVR010000088.1:0-45591 GCA_035501735.1 Xanthobacteraceae bacterium
GAGAGTCTGGGTCAGATCTACGAGCGCTGGGACGGAAAGGGGATGCCGCGGGGTCTCTCGGGCAATGCGGTGAAATTTCCGGTCCGGGTGGTCACGATGGCGCAGGATGCCGTTGCGCTCAACGACCACCATGGATTCGCGACTATGAAGGAGATGATCGCCAAGCGCGCCGGGGGCGGATACGAGCCCGAGCTTGTCGATCTTTTCCTTTCGAATGCCGAGAAACTGCTCGCGGGCCTCGACGGGCCGGTCGACCGTCAGACGATTCTGGCGCTGGAGCCCGAGCCGCACTCAATGCTCGATGAAGAGGCGTGCGAGGAAGCTTTTCTGGCGATCGCCGACATGATCGACATGCGGATGCCGTTCACGTACGGTCATTCGCGCGCGGTGGCGTCGTTGGCCGACGCGGCGGGCAAACAGATGGGACTTCCTGCGTCCGACATTCGCGACGTCCGGCGCGCAGCCTATACGCACGACATCGGCGAGTTGACGGTGCCGGTCTCGACCTGGATGCGTGCCGGCCCGCTGACCGAACGCGAGACCGACGAAGCACACCTTCATCCCTATCATGGCGAACGCGCGCTCGCGTCGCTGGGCGGCGACGGCAAGGCGGTGGCGTCGCTGGTGCAGCGTCATCATGAACGTCTCGACGGCAGCGGCTATTACCGCAATGCAAAGGGCCCCGATCTTTCGCCCGCCGCCCGAGTGCTTGCTGCCGCCGAAGCGTTCCAGACCGCACGCGAAGCGCGGCCCTATCGGCCCGCGCAGAGTGACTCCGCCGCGGCAACGAAACTCCGCGCCGCCGTGAAGGACGGAAAGCTGTGCCCCGACGCCGTCGAGGCGGTTCTGACAGTCGCCGGCCAAACGGCGCGCCGCGCAACGAGTGCGCGGCTCGCGGGTCTCACGCCGCGCGAGATCGAAGTCTTGCGGCTGATCGCCGGCGGCGACACGGCGAAGGAAGCCGCGCGCAAGCTCGATATCGCGCCCAAGACCGCCGACAACCACATCCAGAGCCTCTATTCGAAGATCGGCGTCACGACCCGAGCAGGAGCGGCCCTTTTCGCCCTCGAACAGGGTCTTGTGGTATAGGGAATCCACCTCATGTGCGGGCGAAAGCTCGCCGGCATCCTCCCAGAGTGATCCGGGCCATTCGGCCTCGGCACGTCAGAGGAGAAGGCCATGAGGGACCAAGCCATCAAAGTGGGCGTGATCGCGGACCAGACGGGCCCGCTGTCGTTCGTCGGCATCGCCAACGCCAACGTCGCGAAGATGGTCGTCAACGACATCAACGCGCGCGGCGGCCTGCTGGGACGCCAGATCGATCTGATCGTCGAGGACAGCGCCACGATCGACAGCGTCGCCGAAGCCAAGGCAACCAAGCTCGTCGAGCACGACAAGGTCGATGTGATCCTCGGCGGCATCTACTCTTCCACGCGGCAGGCCATCAAGGGGCCGGCGGTGGTGAAGGGCCGCAAGCTCTACATCTATCCGGAGCAGTACGAGGGGCAGGAGTGCGACCCGCTCATCTTCTGCAGCGGGCCGGTGCCGACGCAGCAGGTCGATCCGCTCATCCCCTGGCTGATGCAGCAAACCGGCGCGAAGAAATTCTACCTGCCGTCGGCCGACTACATCTGGCCGCGCACCATGAACAAGAAAGTCCGCGAGGTGGTCACGGCCAACGGCGGCACGATCGTCGGCGAGGAATACTTCCCGCTCGATCACGCCGACTATCGCGAGACCGTTCGCAAGATCGCGTCGAGCGGCGCCGAGGTGGTGTTCAATACCACGGTCCCGCCGGGTGTCGCCCCGTTCCTCGAGCAGCTCTACGACTCCGGATTCAGCAAGCACGGCGGAAAGATCGTCTGCACCTATTTCGACGAGAACTTTCTGAACATGGTGCCGGCCGAGCATGTCGAGGGCCTCTATAGCTGCCTCGACTACTACCAGGGCATCAGCGACCCGTTCAGCCGCACGCTGCTCAGTCAGTACGACACGCTCTATCCGGGCAATGCCAAGTTCACCGCCGGGAGCGCGTGCTCGGGTCTCTACCGCGGCCTGAAGCTCTGGGAAGCGGCCGTGCGTAAGGCCGGCTCGCTCAATCAGGACGACGTCATCAACGCGCTCGAACACGCCAAGATCGCCGAGGGCCCCGGCGGACCGGCCGAGATGGTGCCCGGCCAGCATCATGTTCGCATGAACATGTACATCGCCCAGGCCATCAACGGGCAGTTCAAGATCGTCAAGAATCTTGGTGTGATCGATCCGAAGGAGCGCAATGTTCCTGGCTTCTCTGACATAAGCAGGATGCGCGCCGCCGGCTGACTTGAACCTTTCGTATCTCAATCCGAAACGACGTCGCGGGAATGCGACGACACTTCAAACAAAGGAGAACTGTCATGATGCTCGCAACGACCAAGGTCGAGGATTTCGACCGCTTTCTGAAAATCTTCTCGACCAAGGGCGCCGAGAAGCGCAAGCAGCACGGATCGAAGGGCGCAACCGTCTTTCGCGATCCCACCGAGCCCGACCGGGTCTGGGTGATCTTCGACTGGAACGAACAGGGCTTCAAGAATTTCCTCGCCGATCCGGAGGTCCCGCCGATCATCAAAGAGGCTGGCCATGTCGGCAAGCCGCAGCCGGCAGTGCTTGGCGGCAAATACAGCGCTTAGCCACGATCGACGCGGACGGCATTCAAGAGGCGGCGCTCTTCATAGAGCGCCGCTTTCGTTCTGTTGTCTTGTTGATGTCCGTTCCGGGGTCAAAAACGTCGTTTGGGGCCTGATTGGCCGATGTCCGTTTTTCCCCATAGCGTCAACGCTGCGGACATCGCCTGAAGCCTGTTCAGTGTCAATAACGACGAAGTCGCGCCTCACTTTTGCAAACCCAACCGCGTTTACTACTAATCCTTAGAATTAATCGACGCATCGATTGCGATCCCAATTCAAGTCAAATATGAGGATGCATGGACATTTTCATTCGCATCGCTGCGACCTTCTATGTAGTGCAAGCCATCGCTGGCTTCGTTATCGGATTCACATTGCCTTGGCTGCACGCGCTTGGAGTGTATTGAACTGCTAGCGAACGGCAGTGACAATTGACTCCAACCATCCCGACGATGTCACCCATAAATTTGATCCGTGTCCGCTTCACTCCGAAAGCGACGCAGTTGCTGCGTAGCAGCGGAATGTCACGAAATGGCGAAACGGGATATTTCCAGCACTTAGACCACAGCTAGGATTACGTGTGCCTGAATTTTGGCAGCGACCTCGCCGCTGCCGTGTCTGTCTGCGATCGCGGATGCGGCGTAGTCGGTTGCAGCTTCCAGTTTTCCCGCGTCTCTGGCCTCGATTTCGTTGCGAAGAACAGTTCCCTGACAATAGGCAACGGCCGGAAGGCGCGGTGAGGATGCACGGCTTTGTTCGGCTCTCGTCTCGATTGCCACACGGGAGAAACCTGCGTCCTCCAGCTCGCTGCGGATCAGTGCCGTATCGCGGTAGCCGTGCGGCGTGCGTGCCAGAAAACGCGGCGGATCGTTCGGAAACATCCTTGCGAGAGCATTCGTCACATCATCCGCAAATACATTTTCCTCAATGCGATCCCATACGTTGAATAAAAAATGGCCTCCGGGCTTCAGGACTCGCCTTGCTTCGCGGTAGCCAGCTGTGCTGTCGGGAATTGTTCGCAGATCGCCCCTTCAACGCCTGCGATCGCCAATTGAATCATATGTCTGCGCAACCCCCTTGGAACTTGGAGGTCCTCGTAGCAAACTACTGATAACAATTTCGGGGGCAATATGCGAAATCTTGTGATTTTGATCGTACTGATGATCCTGGTCGCCCCATTGGTGACTAACCAAGCAATTGCGGCGGGGGCCGTCGCAGTCGGTATCGCGCCCGGTGGGGTGTCACGTGGTTATGCGAGTGGATATGCCGTCAATCAACCGAATACTGATGCGGCAAAAACAACGGCACTGGCTGAATGCAAAAAGCTTCGCAACAATGTATCCGGTACGGCGCCAGGCAGCGGAACTGCAGCCGCAAAAGCGATGTGCGAGGTGGTCGGGACATTTGCCAACAAATGCTACGCCGAATCTCTTGATCCCATGGATGGAACGCCAGGGGTCGGCTGGGCCATTGCAGATACCCAGCAACAAGCGGATGACGAAGCTCTCGCGCGTTGTCGTAGCACAGCAGGCACTGACCGCAGGGCGTTCTGCAAAGTCACACTTCGCGCCTGTGATGGCGGCAGTCGCTAATTGGATCATTGCGAGCACTGCGTTGCAATGACCTTGCAGTTTCGCCCGCCCTCTTTCTCACATCGCGCTAATGCGGCCTGACGGGCGCTTGTCTCGTTGGCGCCCTGTGCGCCGCCCCAAGCGCCATCATCATCCGCGGCAGGCGCGCCGCAACTGTTATAAAACCAGGCGGCAATCTCGCAATCGCTCTTGCCGCATTCCTCTCTAGCGCGACTTTCTGCTTGCGCGCGATTGGCGTATTTCTCGGAGTAGCCATAAGCACCGCTGCTAGCACTGTAGGCAATTGCGCCATAGGATTCGGATGGTCGGGACGTCGGACCGCAGTTTTTGTAGTACATGACGCATCGGCCGTCCTTGTCATAGACGGAGCAAAAGAGCTATCAGTACATTTCACCTGGGCCGGCGCAGATTCGACTGCCCAGCAGACCAAAACAATCAAATCTAGGACTAAGAGCCGTCGCAGATTCATGAGCTGAGCCTTCCAAAGGCTGCCTGTCCTCGAAGATGAAATCAGGAAACGGCGGCCAGCGGAACCGGGTCAGTGGTCGATTTGCACTACGGAAATGACCAATCGCAAATCGCCAGTGCGTCTCCATTCCGCCGACCGCAATTTTCTGATTTGATCATGTAATTTACAAAGTGAGGATAATGAATGGCGAAAGAAAGAGAATTAGCGACTGCCACGCTGAGCATCATTCTCGCGTCATTGGTCAGCACCGCGCCTGCCCGTGCCTGGTGCGAACGCGTTTGCGCCCTGGCTAAGGAGGGTCAGTGCGTTGAGTACCGCACAACTTGCTACGGTGAATCCACACCCGCCCCCCGTAGCAGCTATGGAGCAATCGCCTTCAGTCCTGGCAGCGGCAGTTTTGGCTATTCCGACAACTACGCAAACCGAACGCAGGCGGAAAACCGGGCCAAGAGCGAGTGCGGCAAGAATGACTGCAAGATTGCAACGTGGTTTTTCAATCAATGCGGGGCGCTGGCCATTAGCGGCAACGGCAGCTGGGGTGCGGACCACAGCGGACGTGAACAAGGTGCCAGGTCACTGGCGTTAGCGCGTTGTGCCAAGGAAGGCGGAACCAACTGCGAGATCAAGGTCATCCATTGCTCGCGATGATCCGACAGTTTTCGCGTTGCCTCGAATGAGGGCGGCGCTTACGCTATTCTGCTTCGAATGCTGCGCGAAGCTCTGCAATCAGGTTGTCGCATGTAGATAGATGCGGCTGTTCCATTTCCAAAATTCGCAGCATGGCCCTTCTCTTCAACGCCGCGATGGAGTGTTGGCTCGGTGCCTTGTGGCCGGCGGCATCGCACACAATGTCAATCAGGCGGTCGACTGCATGCAAACGACCTAACAGGTAGTCATTCTCGCGATAGGCGCGCGACAGAAACGCCGCGAACTGATTGAAAGCAGTACCCTTCAAGGCAAATGTCTTGAGCCGTTCGACCCCGGTCGCATCCTGTGCGCTGATGCGATCGACACGGATTTCATTGAATTCACCCGCCTCCTGCCACGGCATGGCAGGAAATGTCAGAACATCCCAAAAGGGAAACCCGAGATAGTTGACGAGCACTTCACGCAAGCCGCGGGCCGGCCAACCGGTAGTTTGAGCAAGAAGCCTATCGATATCTCGTGTCGTGGCCTTTAGGTCGATATCCGAAGCGAGCTGCTTGATCAGCAGATCGAGTTTGTCCCTGTGTTGTGCGGCAAATGATTGGGCATAGCGCGCTATATCTCTAAACTCAGCGGGAGACGGCGCTGACCGGAAAATGCCTTCGACCAAATTGCACGTTGCGAAATTGCGGGATGCGGCCGCCTCTCGCCGCTCCAGCACCTCGAGACATTCGTAGAATTTGTGTTTGAGCCGATCGACCGCAGCGGCATCGAGACCGTCAAGCGCCCCGGAACCGAGCATCTGATAAAGCCGGTTTTGTCCTTCGATCAGAAATCGCAGGCGGCGCTTGCGATAGCCGACATCGAACGCAAGCAGGAATGCCAGCCACTTCGGCGTCTCCGCGGAATCACTCGCAGCTTCAAACTGCAATGATGGGGACTTGGTGGGTTCATATGTGACTCCAGCCTGGATTGCCCAAGCATCGATAATTTCCTCGACTGTACGTGCGAACGCAGACCCAGCCCGGATCCCGCGAATATCTGAGATCAGCTGGCACACGAAGCCGCGAACTGCAGCGAGTTTCAGGCGTACATAGGCCTCGTATGCAAACCCCGCATCACGGGCAGCCTTGCTGTTGGCCTGTTCGCGCCAGCCGCGGATCCGGTCTTCATTGACTCGCTCATCGTCACCAACAGTCATCAACCCGACGACGAGTTCATTGATGTGCGGGCGTGCATTTTCAATGACGGCTTTGAGGCGGCGCGCCCGTTCGTTAAAGCGCTCAATCCACTTCAGCTCATCAGTCACAGGCTCGGCTAATGGAATATCCGATAATGCGCCCTTCAGGGTCCCAAAAAACCCGGGTATCCCAAGATGAGCGGCTGTGCCTGCTGGCGCTGGATTTGGATCAATGTACAGGACCCTGCGATCGACCTCGCGGAATGCGGGACGGCCCTGAATGGCCGTGATTGCCTGTCGAAACGGCCGGTTGTTCAGGACGCCGCCATCGATGAATGGAACAGAAGCTACATCGACATTCATTTGAGTATACTGGGAGAAATTCCTTGCGATGAATTCGGAGCGGCGCGGCCAAGAATCTGATCGCGCTCTGATAAGTCGATCGATTTCTAAAATTCGCGCTGGCGGGAAAGCCCCCGGAATCGATGACGTGGCACGCGCCGCGAATGCCAATGCCGGCGCATTCCCGATATCGAAATCGCTCTCGACGATTCCACTGGCGCGGCGGCGATATTTGAAATGGAGCACATGACGATGCTCACGTTCGTGAATGACGGGCGGATCGTGAATTTGCATCAGCTGCTGGCAGCCATAGAAATCCGTCACTGCCACAAACAAGTCCAGACCCTGGTTAGATGGCAGGAGCGAGGATATCGGTTGGCTCGGCGTCCCCATCACGGTGACGGCATCGTACATGAGTGCAGCCATCTTCGACCCATCGAGCGGTGGCTTGAACCAACGAGACCGCATGAAGAGCGACAACTTCGACCGTACCTCTCTGTCTTGAATGAGCTGCAGGCCTCCCGCCGCTGCGGCCCAAAACATCGGCCTCAGGACCCACTTGCTCCATTTGCCCGCCTTCGCTTCCGGTGCCAGCAGCTCGGTAACATCGGCGTTCTGGAGCCAGAGATCGCGCAGTGCGCCCAGGGGCAAATCGTGGCTCAGGGCCCGCGCCAGCATGGTGCCGTTAATCCCGCCGGCGGAAGCTCCGGCAATGATGTCGACAATGACTCGGAGCTCGACCGTTCGACCGATGTCGCGCAACAATTCGAAATAAAAGGGTTCAGTATCGTATTCGGGGTCCGAGGAGTTGCGGTTGTCAAAAAATGTTGCGGACTGCCGCTTGGTCCTATCGATAATTGCGTGAACGGCACTGGATGCGCGGACTAACTTCAAGATCTCTTTGGTGATCCCGTGCATGTACACGGCGAGGGAGACGCCGCCGAAGCAAACGAGCGCGATACGGAGTTCCTTTTCGCGCAAATAGGTCCTCGTCCGAAAAGAATTTCAACTGTATGGGATAATTGCTCAGAAACAAGGACAGGCTCAGGTGTCAGACCACCTTTCACGCCCAACCGTCGTAGCAACGGCTGGTTTGTATCCCTCGAACGCCTGAAACAATCGGATCGGAAAGGGCGGTTGCATTTGACCTCGCACCGGCACCTAGCTTTTCAGGCGCGGGATCAGCCGCGCGGCGTTGCCGCTCTCGATTGCTTTCATGTCGGCGGCCGAGAGTTTGAGCTCGTTCAGGTTCTTGTTCTGGTCGAGCGGGAAATAGGGATAGTCGGTGCCGTAGGTGATTTGTGACACCGGCGCGAGCTTGAGCAGCGCCGCCATTGCCGGCACCGACGTGGCGTTGGCCGTATCGTAGTGCAAGCGCGCGAACTCGCTGAAGATGCCGTCCGGCGCAATCTCCTTGGCCTTGGGACCGTGGCCGTAGAACGCATCGATCCGCCCCGCCAACATCGGCACCGTGCCCCCGGCGTGGGAGAACAGCCATTTGATGTCGCGGTAGCGCGCAAACGAGCCGCTCAGCAGCAGGCTCGTGACCGTACGGGTGGTATCGTGCGGCACCTCGATGACCGCCGGGAAGGCGCCGACGCTCAGCCGTCCGCAGCAGGCGGCGACCAGCGGATGCACATAGGCAACGGCCTTGCGGCGGTTCAATTCCTCCAGCATCGGCTTGTAGAAGGGATCGCCCAGCCATTTATCTCCATAATTGGTCTGCAAATTGACGCCGTCGGCCTTGAGCGTATCGAATACATATTCGATCTCTTTGAGCGTGACGTCGACGTCCATCATCGACAGCGGCGCAAACACGCCGTAGCGGCCCGGATAATCGCGCCGCATCTCGGCGGCGAAATCCTGGCAGACCCGGGCAGTCTTGGCGGCGTTCTCGGCGCCGGCGTCGAACCACAGGCCCGGCGTGGAGGCAAGCGACACCACCGCGGTACGGATGCCGTTCTTGTCCATCATTTCGATGTCGCGAGCGGGCGTCCAGTCGAACACGCCCGGATAGGCCGGGATGTGACGCTTGCCTTCCCACTCTTTCTGCTGCGCCAGATAGGACGGCGGATAGAAATGATGGTGGGTGTCGATCAGAGTCTTGGCGGGCTGTGCGCGCAACGCCGGCGCGGGCAAAATCGTCGCGGCGGAAGCCGCGCCAAAACCCATCAGAAATTGCCGGCGGGACGAACGCGCGGAATCGCAAGCTGGACAGTTGTGGAACAGCATGATCGGCCTCCCAGGGTTTTGTGTTTACTGATTCCGGCGCGCGCCGGATTTGCCGCGGATGATAGCGGCTCGCGGCCGGATTGCGCTAGACTGGGCAGGCAAATACCGCCAGAGGGGGGCAGGAAATACGGTGGGTTGCACCAGCTACGAATCAAAACGGGGCGGAGATTGGCGAAATTGCCGTTTGGACGGCGCAACGATCCGCTGCGCCCGCTGCCGGCGCTAGTTCGGACCCGCGCTCAGCGGCGGACGGATGTATTCCAGCGGCGGCAGCGTCGAGTTTGCGGCATTCCAGCCCACCGTCGTGCACACCTGCACATCTTCTTCGGTCTCATGCGCCGCGCAGTTGGCGGCCAGTTGCCTGCGCAGATTCTGCAACTTCGTGCGTAGCTCCTCGATCTCGCCGTTCATTTTCTCGATTACATCGAGCCGCTCTTTCGTGCGCTCGGAAATCTCGCTCATCGCCTTTTCCTGGCGGCGACGCGTATCGACCAGCGGTGCGATCTTGATGCGATCGATCTCGTCGCTGTCGCGTTTGACTTGGTCGCGGATGCTCTGGGCGGTGCGTTGGACCTCGGGCTTGAGCCGCGCGCATCGCTCGTATTGTGCATCGGGCAATGGACCGACGCGCTCAATCGCGCATTCATTGTCCCAATTCTCGACGATGCTGTTCGCGTTTTTGATCCGTGCGGAAGCGTCGGCCTTGAACGCCTCGCTGATCGCCTTCATGCGCTGATCGAGTTCTTTGTTGCTGTCATTGTAGGAATTGTAAACCTTCATGTCGGCGTCGTTCGACGTCGCCAGATCACGTTGCTGATTTTGCAAGGTGCCGATCGCGCCTTGCGCACTGGCGATTTCGCTCAACGTATCGCCGGCGGAACCTGCCCACACCGGCGACGCGGCGATGACGAGCGCGGTGAAATACGCCACTCCAAAGGTCTTCACGCTTTACTCCCCACCCGAGTCCCCGGGCAGCGCAACGACTAAATCAATACGCCACGCCACAGCATAAGAGCATTTCTTCGGCCTCGCAACCATCGCCGAAAACCGGCGAACCGCAGGGGCGGCTATTGCTGCGCGCGCCCCGTCAGCTCCTCGATCAGCGCCTTGGCGGCATCGGAAATGGTCTTGTCCGGATTGGCATCACAAAAATTGTCGATCCAAAGCATGATCTGCCGGTTATCGATCGGCTTGGTCATGCTGCTCTCGACTGGTTTGTGAATGTTGTAGGCCGTCACATAGCCCAGCACCCATGCTTGATTGAGCTGGCTAAATGTCTGGTTTCTCTGCCGGTCCGCCGACCAGGTTTCGCACGACGCGGTACCGGGGCCGAGAATGACCGATGCCCGGGTCCCCGACGCGATCAGAACAACGAAAACAATGACAAAGAGGGCACGAATTGCGTTCATACGCATTCATCC
Source organism: Xanthobacteraceae bacterium (assembly GCA_035501735.1). GTDB lineage: Bacteria > Pseudomonadota > Alphaproteobacteria > Rhizobiales > Xanthobacteraceae > PNAI01. The sequence continues at coordinate 10,545 of DATJVR010000088.1, forward strand.
CACGCCCATTGCGCAATACCGTCGAATGGGAACTTATCATATCGGTCGCCCTCCTCGCCTGCCAGTCGTTGGCCTCTTTGCAATTCTGAGTTAACGATGGCACCGAACATTCGGGCAGTCTTGTTGCCTCATTTCTCGACGGGCGTCGGCATTAACCTTGCTGAACAAGCCCGTTTGGAGTCCGGACAATTCAGGCAACCCGGCTGGCTTGGTGAAACGGTGGCAGCGCCGGAGGATGCGCAATGATTCAGGTTCGCAGGCTAGGTCACGCGACGGTGTCCACCCCCGATCTGGAGCGGCAGATCGCTTATTATACTGAGGTCGTCGGTCTCGCCCTGATCGAGCGCGACAAGGATCAGGCGTTCCTTGCGACTAAGCTTGGCCAAGAGGCAATCGCGCTCGAGCGCGGCGAGCCGAACTGCGTGACGCGCCTCTCGTTTCAGGTCGACCCCAAGAGCGACCTCAAGGACATCGCCGCTGCGCTGGAACGGGACGGCGTCAGCATCGAGCGCCGCAACACCATCAGCCCCGGCATCGCCCAAGCGGTCACCTTCACCGACCCCAAGGGAACGCTGATCGACATTTTCGCCGACTATGCGTTTGCCGCCGACGACAACAAACAAGCTGGCATCATGCCGCTCAAGCTCGGTCACGTCGCTCATCGCTGCACCGACGTGCAGAAGGTCGTCGACTTTTATTGCAACGTGCTCGGCTTCCGCGTTTCCGATTGGCGCGGCGACAACTTTGCGTTCCTGCGCTGCAATACCGATCACCACACCGTCAATTTCGTCATCGACCCGGTGCCGCAGCTCCATCACATCGCCTTCGAGGTCAAGGATTGGGCGGAGATTCAGCGCGCGGCTGAACATCTGGCGAAAAACGACATTCGCCTGGTGTGGGGACCCGGCCGTCACATCATCGGCCACAACATCGCGATCTATCACCGCAACTCCGACAAGCTGCGCGTCGAATTCTTCTGCGAAATGGATCAGATGAAGGATGAATCGCTCGGCTACTTCGATCCGCGGCCCTATCATCAGGACCGCCCGCAACGGCCGAAAGTATGGGGACCGGAAACCTTGCGCAACTACTGGGGCTTCGGCTCCGAGCCGGTGATCCGCGGCTACCAGACGCTCGATTAGCTGTTGTGCAAATTCGCCCGCTCCGCGGCTATGCAACTTTGCGACGTTCAATCGCTTGATTGTTCAGCACCACCGTTGCGGCGGCCGTGTTGGAAATCGGGATGTGATAATTCCGATGCGCCTCCGATACTTTGCCGGTCAGTGCGCCGCGCATCGCGACCCAGTTGAGCAGTTCGACGCCCTGCGCGCCTGCTTCGGCGACGATATCGTGGATCGAGTAGCGCGTGAGCGCGAGAGGATCGTTCGCGATCTTATCAAGGCACAGCATATCGAATTCCTTGTTGATGAAGCCCGCCCTCTTGCCATCGAGCTGATGCGACAGCCCGCCGGTCCCGACGATCATCACGCGCAGATTTTCTGCAAAAGAATCGATTGCGCGGCCGATCGACTGTCCGAGCTTGAAGCAACGCGCGACCGACGGCAGCGGATGCTGGACGGTGTTGATCGACACCGGCACGATTCTCACCGGCCGGGTCTCGCCCGGCCACATCAGCGCCATCGGAATGGTGACGGCGTGATCCACCAGCATCTCCTGACAGACCGTGATGTCGAATTCGTCGGCAACGAGCTGATTGATCAGGTGCCAGGACAGCTCGGGGTAGCCCTTGAGCGAACGTGAAACAGGAATGCCCCAGCCCTCGTCCTCGTTGCGATATTCGCTCGCCGCTCCGATCGCGAATGTCGGCAGCTTGTCGAGAAAGAAATTCAAGCCGTGGTCGTTGTAGAAGACCACGGCGACGTCGGGCTTCTCGCGCGCCAACCATTGATGGACGTAGTCAAAGCCCTGAAAGAACGGCTTCCAGTAGGGATCATTCTGCTTCTTTTCCGCGATCGCTTTGCCGATCGCCGGAACATGAGTCGATGCAACGCCGCCAATGATGCGCGCCATGGCTACCTCCCTGCTGCTTCCAGCTTTCGCTTGAATTCGCTGACGGATACGTCGGTTTGCTGGGCACCGATATCCTGGACATTGAGGCCGAAAATTCCGGCAAGCTTTGCCAGATAGTAGATATTCCCACCCGCCTCGATCATGCGCAGCACATTGCGGCTCTTGACGGCCGCGCGTTGCTCCGCGGTGAGACCATATTTCTTGCAATAGGCTTCTTCGTCCTTGAGAAACGCGGCGCGATTTTCCGCGCTGTTGAAGGAAAAGCACATTTGGTTGAGCGCGTAACCCTTCTGCGCGAGCGCGCCGTCGAACATGATGGTGCCTGGTATGTCCTGTTTCATCGAAACGCTCCTAGATCCTCGGGTTCAGCCAGCAGTCCGTTCCGCAGTGGTTCACTCGAACGTCCTTGAATCGCTATGGCATGCGTTTGACCAACATCACACACTCGCCGGTGCGATGCCTGCTCGCACCTGCATGTCTTCTTTTGCCGCATCCTTGAACGGACGGTCTGGCGAGAGTATCACCGAGGCGGATCGCACACGCTGGTGTGCGACATCGACGCCCGGCGGCGTCGTGCCATTCGCCACCAGCTCCTTGGCCGCGCGCAACAGACGGTGACGTGCCATGATGATGCCGTTGTCGGTCGACACCAGATTTTCCTTGGTCCGATCGACGATCGGGCCCATGCTTTCCTGCAGCGAGCCGTCCTGGATCGCGATTCCTTCGATGCCGCTATAGCTGTCGCCGCGTATCTGCGCGGCGCGGTCCATCAGATAGTCATTGTCCTTGTTGGCGAGCGGACGGAAGGTGCCCGGCACGAACTTGCAGTGGACTCCCATTCCGTCCGCCATCGCCTTGCGCTCCTCCGGCGTGATCTTGCGCACGGGATGGTAGTCGTAGCTCCACGTCCAGCAGTTTTCGTCGTCGATCGGAATCCAGAAATGGCCATGCACCGTGTGGCCGCCGCGCGGCGCGATCATGGTAAACGACGGCAGCACGTATTGCGTGATGCGCCAGTAGTAGTCGCCATTTTCAGTATTACGGCGCGCGCCGATATGGAGGCCGCCGGCGCTCTCGACCACTTCGAACACCGGCCGGGAATCGCTCAGGTTGTATTGATTGCCCCTTGCCCCCTTGAACAGCGGGTCTGAGTTGATGTTGCCGCGATGCAGGAACGAAACATGGCTCGAATCAATGCCTCCTTCCATGGCTTGCAGCCAATTGCATTCCTGCAGCCGCTTCGAGACAAACCGCTGCTCGCTCGGCACCAGGGCAAATTCCCACTCGGGCAGCGGCGGTTGCCGTTCCGGCGGACCCATATAGGTCCACAGCACACCGCCGCGCGCGACCAGCGGATAGGATTTGACTTTGATCTTTTGCGCAAAACCACTCTCCTCCGGCTCGGAGGGCACTTCGATGCACTGACCGTTCACATTGAATTTCCAGCCGTGATACGGGCAGCGCAACCCGCATTCCTCGTTGCGCCCGAACCAAAGGGACGCGCCGCGATGCGGGCAGAATTCGTCGATCAGCCCATAGCGCCCTTGCGAGTCGCGAAACGCAATGAGGCGCTCGGACAGCACTTTGACCCGCACCGGCGGGCAGTCGTTTTCGGGAAGCTCCTCGGCAAGAAGGACCGGCGTCCAATAGCAGCGGAACAATCGACCCATGGGCGTTCCCGGACCCATCTGCGTCACCAGCTCGTTCTGTTCCTGTCTGAGCACCACCGCCTCCCGCGCAAAGCCATTAGTTGCAGCAGTAACTAACTCTCGCTCCGCGTCAGGGATCGGTCTTTGATCTGGATCAAATTCAAGATGCTGAAATGCGCTGAGCGGGCAACATCCGCTTTTTTTGTTTCATTCGGTGCCTTCCCAGAAAGGTCGCTGGCGCAGCCCGCGCTGCGGCCCCGGGTCTACACTGGCAGCGACAAGGGCCGGGTGCGGAACACGAGCTGCCATTCGGTGAGCTCGTCCATCATGATGTCGGACGCGGTTTCCACCCGGTCGGCCAGGCGCGCAAACGATAGCGTCTCGTTTGATATGGCGTCCCGCACCGCCGTCAGCCGATTGAGGGTCTGCTGCGATCGCTTCGCCACCATCTTGAAATCGCCCTGCGCGCTGACCGCATTGAACGCACTGCCGAAGATCGGAAGCGCGACCGTAAGAACGATCAGGATTGATTTGACCGCATGCATGTCCAGCGCCGGCACCGACAGCAAGACGATCAGCGCGACCGCCGTGGCCCCGAAGAAACAATACCCGAGCTGATGCAGATGATGGTCGAGTGTATTCATCAGCGCGATATTATTATTGTGATACTCGATCTGGTCCTTCAGCTCGGCTTCGCAGGTCGCCGATCTCACCATTGCGATATAGTTTGAGTCGACGACCTGCCGCGGCAGCGGAAGCATGCGGCGGATGGCGCGCGCATACCAGTCGACCCAATCGTCATCGCCCTCCGGCAGTTTTCCCGGCCGCGTGATCGGCCCGACCGACGCGGTGAGCGCGATCAGGCGCATGTGCCGCAGGCACTCGGCAAGCCGCCTATATTCCATCCAGCGCCGATGCCATTGCCGGCTGTTGCCCACGACCCAGGCCAGAAGAACCGCCGCGATGATGACGAGCTCGATCAATTCGGTGAACCACACGAGCGTATGCATCTCATGGTAATGCACGACGAGCCCCATGACCGCCAACGTCGCCACGAGTGCAGCTGCGACGTAATTGACGACAAAGAGATCGCGATAGGCCCGCGCGAAATGAATCGACAAATTGTCGGCAGCGGCAAAGGCCGGCAGCAGAATCTGATCGATCGCCTTCGACAGGCGGTCGGTACGCTGCGCAATTTTGAGATAATTGGCCCATTGCTCACGCGTGCTGGCGAGGTAGGGCTCCTGATAGAAATCGCTTTGCTGCATCTTGCGATTGCCGAACAGCGATAGCAGCAACGCATACCAGGGGCCCAGGCTCCAATGTCGTTCCTTCTCGCCGAGATAGGTTGCCAGATTCGATCTGGGGGCACCCTTTTCCGGCGGCGCGATCAGAAACCTCACGACGTTCTTGGTCTGCGCCTGCGCGAAAGCATCGCGTTGCGGCATATCCTCCATCCGCACGCGCGCGGGCGTAACCTCCGTATCGCCCGCCCACAGCAATGTCGCACGTTCCGGCTGCGCGGGATTGATCACCACAACCGGAATGCTCTCGTTCGCGGCGTGATCCACGATGAGCGCCGTCCCGCCGATTCCCGCCGCTTCGTTCTGATCCCAGATGGCGACGAGCAGATCGCAGTTGGCGAGCATGACGAGGCCGGCCGCCTCATAGGCGCGGTTGGCCTGCGCGCGCTCGCCGTCGAGTTCGAGCACCGCCGACGCCTTGGCGATGAGCTTGCCGAACTCCTCGCGCGAGCCGGCGTTTTCAAAATCCCGTAAATATTCGTCCTGTTTGAACGGCAGGACCACGTCGAGCGCATAGTTCTGATCCAGCCCCGCCCGCGCAACAATGCGGTCGGCACCCTCGGCCAACGCGGATACCACCACAAGCTCGACGGCGGCATCGATCAAGCCGCCGTCACCCGCTCCGACGACCTCGCGGGCGGACGAGGCAATGTCGGCAAGCATGCGGCCGACGGTCTTTTGGATTGTCTCGATGCTTCCGGTCGGAAGTTTCGACCCGAGCCGATGGCCGGTGACCCCGACGCGCAGCCGGACACGGGGAAGCAAGGGACGCAGTCGTTCGGACATGCAGTCTTGGTGTCTCGTCGTAGCCGTTGCCCGAAACGGGCAGCCATCCGAAAACCACCTTTATCCGCCGCCGCCGTCACTGACAATCAGCTTGAGCCGTTTGCGGCGCTTGGTTGATAGCCCGCCTCGATCTCGTCATGCCACACCAACAATGCTCCGGAGAGCGAAATCGGCACCAGCAAAACGGCGAGCCCGAGCCCGATCCAAAGGTGAATGTTGAGCCACAGTCGCCGCATGCGGCCATTTGCCATGACTGACATTACTTGACCTGTTTAGACGAAATCCAAAAACCGACGCGACGTTCGCGCCATACATACGACCTCGCCTGCAATCCACTCTCACCAGCAAACATGCGTCGTGGCACGGATTTTCTCGCTAACGACCAAAACCGACATGCTGCGCACTTATCCGCCCGCGTGGGTGGGCTTAGAAGCTCGCGATCAGAGAAACCCGGTAGGTCCGCGGCTGACCAGGAGAAATGTTGTTGTTGCCATCAGCGGAAGCCCAGTAACCCTTGTCAAAGAGGTTTTCGACGTTGAGCTGCGCGCGCAAGACCTTGTTGATCTGGGCGTAAAGTCCAGCGTCAAAACGGATGAAGCTTGGCAATTTGACGGCATCGTCCGATGCCGCAAACGAATCCGAGAAGTAGACCACGCCGAGAGCGGCAGCCCACACATCGGTGATCTGGTACTTGTTCCACCACGAAAATTGATTGACAGGAACAAGCTGCACGCGATTGCCTGCCACGATCGTTGCAGAAAGATTGTTCGCGATTTTGGCGTCGGTGTAGGCATAACCCAGCACGGTCTGCCATCGCGGCGTGATGAAGCCGGTAAGACTGGCCTCGAAACCCTTGATCTGGTGCTGGCCGTTGGGGAGCGAAAATCCCGGCCGGTTTGGATCCGGCACCGCGACGCCGGAGCGGTCAAGCCTGTAGGCCGCGGCCGTAAAGGCAAGTTTCGGTAAGATGTTCCATTTGACGCCCACTTCCTTGTTCTCGAACTTCTGCGGATCGAGGATCACCGTAGCATCGGTGAGCGAACTGAACTGGTCGCCGGATGCCGGCAGATACGAGATGCTGTAGGCGCCGTAGATCGACAAATCGCGCATTGGCTTCACGATAAGCGCCGCCTGCGGCGATACCTTGGTATCGATACGTTCACGGTAGATGTTCGTGTTCATGTCGGTCGCCGACAGATTGAAACGATCGATCCGGGCCCCGCCGATCAACTGTAGCCAGCGTGTGATCTCGATCGTATCGCGCACATAGCCCGACTGGATGTTTGCGCGATAGCGGCTATTGGAGTCGGGCGAGGTGACTCCCGGCGATAACGCGCCGGGGTATTGATGGATGAAGTTGACCGTTCCGAGATACGTCGGATTGAGCGGATCGGCCGTGATCGTGTTGGTGCCATTCGGGAAAATACCGGTATTGCGGACGTCGATGCCGCCTTGCCAGTCGAATTCCGTGCCGAACGCCAGCGTATGAAAGATCGGCCCCAGGTTGCCCTTGTAGATGAAGTCGGTCTGGTTGAACACGTTCTCGCGGTTGGTCTGATGGTTGTAAGCCGCAAGGTTGAACGAGGTGTCAGACACGTTCACCGCTCCGGCGAACGGACCGTTCCCGGGATAGACGTTTTGGTAGAATCGAAGATAGTTGGCGTAGCGGGTCGAGTTCTTCACTTCCAATCCGTTCTGGAAGTCATGCTCGATGACGGCCATGGCGGAGTTCACGTAGGACCATGTCCAGTTGAGACTTGGGCTACCGAAAAAGGTGGTCAGATCGCCATTCGGAGCAAACGGAGAGGCTGGATTGAAGCGCGTTGAACCCGGCGCCACCGTTGTGACGGCCTGCGAAGGATTCCCACGGTCGTTGGTACGGTTGTCGTAGAAATATTCGTAGCTCAGCTTGATCTTGGTGGTGTCGTTCGGCTTCAGTGTCACCGTCGGATTGATACCGTAGCGTTCGAGATGGCCATAATCGCGGAACGTATCGGATTTCTCGTAGACCATATTCAAACGCGCAGCGAAGTTTTCGTTGACGGCTTGGCCCGCATCGATCGCGACGCGGCGGTTGTCATAGGACCCGGTCTGGAGCCTCACATCATAAATCCTCGTCCCATCCGCTTCCTTGAGCGTACGGTTGAGCACGCCGCCGCCAGAACCGCGGCCGAAGGTCAACGCACTGGGACCGCGCAACACCTCGATGCTCTGCGTATTGTAGAGATCGCGGAATATCTGAACGTCGTCGCGGAAACCGTTGACGAAGAAGTTTGCGCTCGAATCGACGCCGCGGATCACCAGCTCGTCGCGGTTGCCTTCGCCCTGATGGACCGCGACGCCCGGAATGTAGCGCGTAACATCGGTCAGATTCTGGAAATTCTGATCCTTGATGAAGTCCTTTGTCACAACCGAGATCGATTGCGGGATGTTGATCAGCGGCGTGTTGACCTTGGTGGCGGTCGAGGTGTGCGCCACCGTGTAGTCGCCGGAACTCGGCATGTTGCCCTCGACGTTGATGGTGTCGAGCTGCGTCGTCTGCGCGCGCGCAGTGCCGCCGCTGGCATTGATGATGGTGAGAACGAACAACAGCGGCCAGCGGCGCATCCGAAACCCTTTTCCGGGCGCGCACGACAATGCCTTGCTCGCGAATGAGCTACGCCCCGCAAAAATCCCTAGAGGCGACAATAAATTCATGCAATATCAATGATTTATAGCATATCCAAACTATAATTAGAGGAACTCGAAAACATCACCTATGGCTCGCAATCGGCTTGCGAATTTCGCCTCGCCCGCGACGGCACGACGGTCACAGTTTTAGAGATATTCTCGACTGGCGTGCTCGGTTCGCGCCGGTCGCAACCGGAAATGACGATCGAACCGTCATTGATCCGCGCTCCAGCGGTCGGCTAGGTTGCGACCCATGACAAAAGACTCGGAGATCCTGATTGTCGGCGCCGGCATCGGCGGCCTGACGCTGGCGTTGCGGCTGCATCAGGCCGGCATTCCCTGCCGCGTCTACGAGGCCGCACCCGAAATTAAGCCGCTCGGCGTCGGCATCAATCTGCTTCCGCATGCCACGAAGGAATTGACCGAACTCGGCCTGCAAACCGCCCTCGCCAGGGTCGCCGTCACCACCAGCGAAATCGCCTATTACAACCGCTTCGGCCAGCTCATCTACCGCGATCCCGCCGGCCGCAACGCCGGCTACGCCTGGCCGATGTTTTCGATCCACCGCGGCGACCTGCAAATGGTGCTGCTCGATGCCTTCAAGGCCCGCGTCGGTGTCGACCGCCTTGTCACGGCCGCGCGTTGCATGGGTGTCGAGCAGGACGCGACCGGCGCCACCGCCAATTTCGAGCACGCTCACACGAAGCGAAAACTGCCGTCGCAGCGCGCGAGCATCGTCGTAAGCTGCGAAGGCATTCATTCCGTGATCCGCAAGCAGTTCTTCCCGAACGAAGGCCCGCCCCGCTATTCGGGCTTGAATATGTGGCGCGGCGTCACGCGCTGGAAGCCTTTTCTCGACGGCGCCACCTTCGTGCGCGTCGGCTGGCACAAGCCCGCGAAGGTGTTGATCTATCCGATCCGCAACGACATCGACGCCGAAGGACGCCAACTCATCAACTGGGTCTGCGACATCGAGCAGGAAAAGCCGATCGAGCAGCGCGACTGGAACCGGCAGGGCCGCATCGAGGATTTCATCGGCGCGCTGGAAAACTGGCGCTTCGACTGGCTCGACATTCCGGCCCTATGCCGCGCCGCCGATCAGATCCTCGAATACCCGATGGTCGATCAGGATCCGCTGCCGCGCTGGTCGCACGGCCGCGTCACGTTGCTCGGCGATGCCGCGCATCCGATGCAACCGCGCGGCGCCAACGGCGGCGCGCAGGCTATTTTGGATTGCGGCGCGCTCGCCGCCTGCTTGAAACAGATCGCCGATCCGGTTGCCGCACTGAAGGCCTACGAGCAACAGCGCCTCCCCGCCACCACCCAGGTCGTGCTGACCAACCGCAGCAATCCACCTGATGCCATATTGCAAGAAGTCTACAAGCGCACCGGCGACAAGCCGTTCCGCCACATCGACGACGTGATCAGCCAAGCCGAGCTGGCGGGCCTGCTCAAACGCTACCAGCGCGTGGCGGGATTCGACCGCGAGAAACTGGAAGCGGCGCAGTAATCCTATTGGCTGAGCAGCGGAATGCTCTTCACGTCCTTGGCCTTCGGGATCGACAGCAGATAGGCATGAATGTCCGCGAGGTCATCGTTCGGCAGCACCTTTTCGCTGTACGGCGGCATGCCGCGATTGGTGCCGCGCACGAATGCGGAAAAACCTTCCCAGGGCAACGGATCGGGCGCCAGCACCTTGCCGCCGCTGGTGACAACCGAACCCTGGCCTTGCGTTCCATGGCACTGCCAGCAGCCGTATTTCATGAAGGCGATCTTGCCCTTCTCGGCCGACGCCGCCAGCGCCCCGTCACACATCAGTCCGACGAACGGCAATCCGATGAACAGCGCCAGAAGCCCGACGCCACGAAAACAATGACGCATGTTCGAACTCCTCAGCGCGGCTGCGTCCAGACGTTGACCAGTGCCGGCTGGCCGGATTTCACCACCGTCACGGCTTCCTTGATCGCAGGTCCGAGTTGGGCCGGATCCTTGATCGGTCCGCGCGACCACCAGCCCATCGATTCCGCGAGTTTGTGATACTCGATATCCGGGTTCATGATGCTGGTGCCGATCGGCCCCATGTCGTTGCCGAGGCTCGCCACGCGATTGCGGAAGTTCGACAACCGTTGCACATGCATCAGCTCCTGGTGATAGCCGCGGTTGTTGTGCATCACCGCGAGCAGCGGAATCTTGTGCCGGGCCGCGGTCCACAGCACGCCCGGCGCGTACATCAGGTCGCCGTCCGACTGGATCGAGACCGAGAAGCGGCCGAGATCGCGGTTGGCAAGCGCGGCGCCGACCGACGCCGGTGCGCCGTAGCCCACGCCGTAGCCGCCCGATGTGCCGAGCCAATGGTAGTGTTTGCTCATCGGCCATAGCCGGTTCGGCCAGTTGCTGACGTTGCCGGACGAAGCCACCAAGGACCAGTCGAGGTCCTTGATCTGCGCCCAGGTTTCCATCACCAGCCGCGCCGTGCTGATCGGACTCGCATCCCAAGCCAAGGCCGCGAGCTTCAGCGTCCGCGCGCGGCCTTCGGCTTTCGCCTTCTTGGCCGCCTCGGCGCGTTTCTCGATCGCAGCCTTGGCGCTGGCCGGGATCGCCGACTTCACCGCTTCGAGCAGCGACGGCAGCGTTGTTTCCGCATCCGCCGCCATCGCCACATCGACCGGCTGGAAGCGCTGGAAGTCCTGATAGTTCGACTTGGTGTTGAGCTCGACCGCGCTGATGCTGATCAGCTTCGTGCCCGGCTTGATCTTGGTCTCGTTGTGCCCGATGCCGTGCTCGCCGTTGTCGATATAGGAATTCACCACACCCCAGAAATCCGCGAGCTCCATGCCAATGACGACGTCGGCATTGTTCACCACCGAAAGCGGCGCGCTCAAATGATGCGTCTTCGGGAAATTCATCCGGCCGCCCATGTCGACCACGCGCGCCTGCAGCAGTTCCGCGAGCTGCACGAGCAGCCTTACGCCGTTCTCTGAGCGCGTCGTGCGATCCACGACGATCACCGGATTCTGCGCCGCGGCAAGCAGCCTCGCCGCTTCCTTCACCGCCCCGCTGTCGCCCTGCGGCGGCGACGTCGGGGTGTATTTCGGGATGGAGAGCTTCTCGCCGTTCTCGCGGATCGGCTCCTGCTGCAGCCCGGCATCGAGCGAGATCATCACCGGCCCGAACGGCGGCGTCATCGCGATCTTGTAGGCGCGCACGAACGATTGCGCAAAATGCTGCAGCGACACCGGCGTGTCGTCCCACTTGGTGAAGTCGCGCACCAGCGCGTTGATGTCCTGCGCCGAATGGAACGTCGGCACTCCCGGCGGCCGGTGCGCGGCGTCCAGATCGTTGCCGCCCATGACGATGACCGGCACGCGGTCGCACCACGCGTTGTAGATTCCCATCGTGGCGTGCTGCAGCCCGACCGTGCCGTGACAGAGCGACAGCAGCGGCTTGCCGGCCGCCTTGAAATAGCCGTGCGCCATGCCGATCGCGGATTCCTCGTGCGTGCAGGTGAGGAATTCCGGCATTTTGTTGCCGCCGTAGTTGATCAGCGATTCATGGATGCCGCGGTAGCTCGAGGCGCAGTTCGCCGGCAGATATTTGATGTCGAGCGTCTTGATCGCGTCGACCATGAAATCGGAGCCGGCGACGCCGCCGATCCGCGCCATATCCTTCGGCGGCATGGTCTCGGCCGCGATCGTCTGCGCGGTCGGCGGCAGCGCCGAGGGCATGCGCGCCGTTGCGGCACCCGCGCCGGCCGCCGCCTGCGTGGCTTTCGGCGCCACTGCGCCGGCAGCGCCGGCCACGGCCACTCCGGTCAGGAATTTGCGGCGGTCCACACCGAGGCCAGACTCTTTGCGTCCGATCTTGCGGGGCATTTTCGACTCCCTGAATTCGATTTTTATCGCGATTTCACGCAATGCATTGCGCCGGAATCATAATCCGCCGCCGTTTGTCCCACCAGTAGGCTTGCGCCAGAGCTTCAGGTTTTTCGCCGTTTCATCTGGCGGAACGAAAGGCCGATTGCGGCACGCGCCGATCTTTGCGATTCATCCGGCATGCCATCTCCACCGACCATTTTGGTGTTCGATTCCGGCCTCGGCGGCCTCACCGTTTATCGCGAGGTCGCTGTCGCGCGGCCGGACGCGCGCTTCGTCTATGCCGCCGACGACGCATTTTTCCCATATGGCGATCATGCCGAACCGCAGCTGATCGCGCGCGTGCTTGCGGTGATGGACAATTTGATCGCGGACGTGCGGCCCGAACTGGTCGTGATCGCCTGCAACACTGCCTCCACACTGGTGCTGCCGCACCTGCGCAAAAAATTTTCGCTTCCCTTCGTCGGCACCGTGCCCGCGATCAAGCCCGCCTGCGCATCGTCGAAGAGCAAGCTCGTTTCCGTGCTCGGGACCGAGGCAACCGTCGCGCGCGAATATACCCACGCCCTGATCCGCGACTTTTCGCAAGGCTGCGCGGTGACGCTGGTGGGCTCCCGCCGGCTCGCAAAAATGGCCGAGGACGATCTCAACGGCCACATGGTTGCCGACGCCGATATCCTGGCCGAAATCCGCCCGTGCTTCGTTACGGCAAGTGGCGCGCGCACCGACACGATCGTACTGGCCTGCACGCACTATCCGCTGCTGCTCGACCGCCTGAAAAAACTCGCGCCCTGGCCAGTGGAATGGATCGACCCCGCGCCGGCCATCGCCCGCCGCGTGATCGAACTGCTCGGCCCGCCGGCGTCCACCAATCCCGCCCCGCCCGCACGGCTGATCCTGACCTCAGGCCGCATGTCCTCGCCTGCGCTGAAAGCCGTGCTCGCCCGCTTCGGCATCTCTGACAACGCCACGAGTTTGACACCCTCCCCCAGACCCCCTAAATACCGCCCATCGCGCGGGCCGTAAGCTCCTAAAAAGGCCGGCCCGCGTGACGTTTCGCGACCCGCGGTTTTGACCACACGCTTTGGATTCAAAACCTGTCGGTTCCGGGAAATCCGGGACAGAGGAGGGCGCGATCCTCAAACCTAACGCAACACGAGGACGCGATGACCAAGCGCCACGAGGCGAAATACAAGATCGACCGCCGCATGGGCCAGAATGTCTGGGGCCGCCCTAAGAGCCCCGTCAACAAGCGCGAATACGGCCCCGGCCAGCACGGCCAGCGCCGCAAGGGAAAACTCTCCGACTACGGCGTGCAGCTGCGCGCCAAGCAGAAGCTGCGCGGCTATTACGGCTTCATCCCGGAACGCCAGTTCCGCGGGATATACAAGGAGGCACGGCGGATCAAAGGTGATACCGGCGCCCATATGGTGGGGCTGTTGGAACGCCGCCTCGACGCGGTGGTCTACCGCGCGAAATTCGTGCCGACGATTTTCGCCGCGCGGCAGTTCATCAACCACGGCCACATCAAGGTGAATGGCAAACGCGCCAACATCGGCAGCATGCGCATCAAGGTCGGCGACGTGGTCGAGGTGAAGGAAAAATCCCGCCAGCTTCCGCTCGTGCTCGAGGCCACCCAACTCGCGGAGCGCGACGTGCCCGAATATGTGGAGGCCGATCACTCCAAGATGACCGCCAAACTCACCCGCATTCCGACGCTCGGCGAAGTGCCCTACCCGGTCATGATGGAGCCGCACCTCGTGGTGGAATATTATTCGCGCTGACCGCAAAACGCGTGAACGGACATGGGCTGCCCCGGCAGGGGCAGCCCTCATGTTTCCGAAGACTCAATTGCTCAAAAACGCGCCACCGTGGTAACCACGTCCTTCTCGCAAGCCCAGAAAAAGCGCCTGATCTAGCGTAAGTTATTGATCTAAAGTACAATATTTAGTATTTTTTAACCATTGTGAGTGACTTTAGCCGCCTCGTATCGCGTATCGCGAAAAGGGGAGATTCTCCATGCAAGGCTTGACTGCGCTTAAATCCTGGATCGGCGCGTTGACGGAAGTCGCGCTGATGCTGCTCGCTCTTGGTATTACTTTAGCTCTGCTGGCTGGTCCGTCAGTGCCGTTCCTCGGCGACGTGACCGGCAACATCGTCAAATTGGTGCAGCAACTCGGCTCCAACGGCATCGTCGGCTTGATTGCCCTTGGCGTCATTGTCTGGCTGTTCTCAAAGCGCGACATCGGTTGAGGTTTCGACCGCGCCGACTGCCTTGGCTGAACGCGCAACGGCATTGGGCGACACGAGTTTCGGGTGGGGAACTTCGGCTCCCCACCCAATTATCTAACTAGCTCCACCAAAGAACGTGGGGGTCGATCAAATGGGCGTCCTTGAAAATCTCAGACGATTTCTCTGGCTGTTTGTCGAGCTGAGCTTCCTCATCATCCTGTCGGTTATTCTGGTGTCTCTGATCCTGGGCGACAGCTCCGGCGTCTTCGTCAAATCGGTCACCGATAACGTGATGAAATTCGCCGCCGGCATGCCGACGCCGAGCCTTATCGGCCTCGCGGTGCTGGTGGCAATTATCTACCTGGTCTCGAACCGCCTGAAATCGGTCTGATTCGGTTCCGTCGGAAATGATCGAAGCGGCCGGCCGGACGCCGCCCGCTGACGAACGATTGTTTGCAGCCTGGTGATCGGGTCCGCTTCGCGCCCGAAGGGGCCGTTAAGCGGTTTCCTTCACCGCCACGCCCTTCTCCTTCAGCAGCGTCTGCAGCTCGCCGCTCTGGAACATCTCGCGGATGATGTCGCAGCCGCCGACGAACTCGCCCTTGACGTAAAGCTGCGGAATGGTGGGCCAGTTGGAGTAGGTCTTGATGCCTTGGCGCAGGTCGTCGTTTTCGAGCACATTGAGCCCTTTGTAGGACACGCCGAGGTGGTCGAGGATTTGCACGACTTGGCCTGAGAAACCGCACATCGGGAACTGCGGAGTGCCCTTCATGAACAGCACCACGTCGGTATGCTTCACTTCGTTGTCGATGAATTGCTCGATGGCCATTGCTTTGTCCTTGTTGCGGTGGCGTTGAAGCCCGCATCTTCCTCGCGTGAATCTACCTCTCCGGTATGCCGGTCTGCAAGGCGAGCGCGTGCAGCACCCCTCCCATTTGGCCCTTCAGGGCCTCGTAAACAAGCTGGTGCTGCTGCACCCGCGATTTGCCGCGGAATGATTCGGCGATCACGGTGGCGGCATAATGATCGCCGTCGCCGGCAAGGTCGCGGATGGTCACTTCGGCGTCCGGAATACGGGTTTTGATCAACCGCTCGATATCGCGTGCATCCATCGGCATTTGGCCGACCTTTGGTTTATGCCACCCCGCCAGCCATATACCCTGGGAGCCAGCCTTCGAAACGCTCGCTCAAGCGCTCCACTAAAATGGGGCGCTCGCCCGGCAGCGTCAATGCGTCCCCGCTGGTCACGCCCAACCGCAGCAAGGATACACCGGCCCTGCTTGCCTTCTCGTTAACCCCGGAAAGCCTGGCCTCGTCCAACGCAATGACGTAGCGCGCCTGATCCTCGCCGAACCAGAACGCATGCGCGGAAAGATTTGCCGGCGCATTGAGCGCGGCGCCTATTTTTGCGGCCATCGCCATTTCGGTGAGCGCCACCAAGAGGCCGCCGTCCGACACGTCATGCACGGCGGTGACCAGCTGTTCGGCAATCAGTGCCCGGATGAAATCGCCGTTCTTGCGCTCGGCCGCCAGATCGACCGGCGGCGGCGCACCCGCCTCGCGCCCGCAGACTTCCCGCAGGTAGAGCGATTGGCCGAGCCAGCCCGTCGTCGCGCCGACCAGCAGGATCGCCTCGCCCTTCTTCTTGAATGCGATCGTCGCGCTCTTGGTGAAATCGCCGATCAATCCCACGCCGCCGATCGTCGGCGTCGGCAAAATCGCGCGCCCCTGCGTTTCGTTATAGAGCGAGACATTGCCCGACACGACCGGGAAATCGAGCGCCTTGCAGGCGTCGGCGATGCCGCGCACGCAGCCGACGAACTGGCCCATGATCTCCGGCCGTTCCGGATTGCCGAAATTGAGATTGTCGGTAAGCGCGAGCGGCTTTCCGCCGACGGCAGTGAGATTGCGCCAGGCTTCCGCCACCGCCTGCTTGCCCCCTTCGTACGGGTCGGCCTCGCAGTAGCGCGGCGTCACGTCCGCCGTGAGCGCGAGCGCCTTCGGCCCGTCGTTGACGCGCACCACCGCCGCATCGCCGCCCGGCCGCTGCACCGTGTTGCCGAGAATCACATGGTCGTACTGTTCCCACACCCAGCGTTTCGAGCACAGGTCCGGCGAGCCGATGAGTTTTTCCAGCGCGTCCGCGATACCCATGGGCGGCTTGATCTCGTCGGCGCGAATGACCGGCAGTTTCGGCGCCTCGACGAACGGCCGCTGGTAGACCGGCGCCTCGTCGCCCAATTCCTTGATCGGCAGATCGGCCATCACCGCATTGCCGAATTTCACGATGAAACGTTTGGTCGGCGTGGTCGTGCCGACGACCGCGAAATCCAACCCCCATTTGCGGAAGATCGCTTCCGCCTCTTTTTCCTTCTCCGGCTTGAGCACCATGAGCATGCGCTCCTGGCTCTCCGACAGCATCATTTCGTAGGCCGTCATGCCCTCTTCGCGGCACGGCACCGAGTCGAGGTCGAGCGTCACGCCGAGGTCGCCCTTGGCGCCCATTTCCACCGCCGAGCAAGTGAGCCCGGCCGCGCCCATGTCCTGAATCGCAATGACGCAGCCCTTGGCCATGATTTCGAGGCAGGCTTCGAGCAAGAGCTTCTCGGAGAACGGATCGCCCACCTGCACGGTCGGCCGCTTTTCCTCCGCGCCCTCGCCGAATTCGGCGGACGCCATGCTCGCGCCGTGGATGCCGTCGCGCCCCGTCTTCGAGCCGAGATAGACGATCGGCATGCCGACCCCGCTCGCCTTGGCGTAGAAAATCTTGTCCTTCGCGGCCAAGCCCACCGCCATGGCATTGACCAGGCAATTGCCGTCGTAGCGCGTGTGAAACCGCACCTGCCCGCCGACCGTCGGCACGCCGAACGAATTGCCGTAGCCGCCGATGCCGGCAACCACGCCGGCCACGAGATGCCGCGTCTTCGGATGTTTCGGATCGCCGAACGAGAGCGCATCGAGGCAGGCGATCGGCCGCGCCCCCATGGTGAACACGTCGCGCAGAATTCCGCCCACGCCGGTGGCCGCGCCCTGGTAGGGCTCGATGTAGCTCGGATGGTTGTGGCTTTCCATCTTGAACACCACCGCCAAGCCGTCGCCTATGTCGATCACGCCGGCATTCTCGCCCGGCCCCTGGATCACGTGCGGGGCCTTGGTCGGCAGCGTGCGCAGATGGATTTTCGAGGATTTATACGAGCAGTGCTCGTTCCACATGGCCGAGAAGATGCCGAGCTCGGTGAAGCTCGGCTCCCGCCCGATCAGCTTGCGGAGGCGCTCATACTCGTCCGGCTTGAGGCCGTGCTCTTCGACGAGTTGGGGGGTGATGGCAGGTTCGTTACGGATCACGGGGGACATTTAGCGTGCGTCCGGCCGAATTTCACCCACCTGTTTCAGCCGCGCACAGCCTTTTCGGCGATGTCGATCCATTCACCCTGAGCCTTGCGGACGAAGCGGGGGGCCCGCTTCATCTGCTTGAGCACCTCCATGTACAGCAGTTTGGCCTCGGCGCTGCGGTTGAGCCGGTCGAGCAGCATCCCATGCCGCACCCGCGCTTCCATGCCCGGAAAATAGTTCGAAAGCGCCTTGTACTCCTCCAGCGCCTCGTCGCGCCGTCCGCTCTCCTCGAGCGCCCGGGCGTAGAGCAGGTGGCCGTCGTTCGACTGATAGTCGGGCCAGCGCTCGCGCAACGCGTCGAGCGTGGCGACCGCGTCCGCCGGCCGACCAAGGCCGAATTCGGCGCGCGCACGGCCGAGCATGTAGGCCGGCTCGTCGCCGAGCGGACGGGAGAGGATATTGGCGTAATGACCTTCGGCCTCGGCGTATTTGCCGAGCGCCAGGCACTCCGCCGCCAAGGCTTCCCGGTTTGCGATCGTGTCTGTGAATTCAACCGCTTCGGTCAATTCGCGATAGCGCCTTTCCGGATTGAAGGTTCTCGCGACCTGCTTGCGTGCGCTCTGGCCTTGCGGGCCACGAAACCATTCCGGTACGAGCTCGACCACCACATAGGCGATGGCGCCGAAGCCGGGCACGAAAAGAATGATATAAGCCCAGGGATAAAACCGGCCGGTTTTCGCGGCGTGTATGATGAATGCCAAATCAACCAGCAAGAATATGATTGCAATCGGCATGTCCGTCCCCCCAAGCGAGAATATCATAGCACGCAACATTTCGCATGCGCTGGGCCGCCGGTCTCGTGTCCCCGTTATTACGGTTTGCGAAGCGCGTCAGCGTTAACGGTTCGCAACCGCAATGCCTGCGTTTCGCGGCAAGCTTGAAACCGTCATTCCATAAAATTCGATTAGCTTTGCGTCCGCGAAGGGGATGTCATGCCCGATTTCATTCTGCGCGTTCTGCAACGATTCGGCCTATGGGTCGGCGCTATGCTCATTGGTGCCGTCGTGTGGGCCGGCGGGCTTAAAGTTTACGAGCACGCAAATTACCTCCCGACCGAAGCAACGGTGACGGCACACATGCTCAAGTGCGACATGAGCTATCGCAGCGGCAGGTTCCGCTCCGTTCATCGTGTGGTGGAATGTTCCGACGTTGCAGCAGTGAAAGCACAAAGTCCCGGCGAGAATTGGCGCGTCAGCTACATCCCCTATGTCGAAGTCGCCTACGCGACCCCCGCCGGGCAGCCGGTGCGATCCGTCGTCAGTCTCGGCAGGCTCGGGCGGTCGACCGCAGCGCTCGGCGAGAAGATTTCGATCCTGGAATCTCCCCAGAGTCCGCACGTGATCAGCGGCCCCGTCAATCTCAACATGCTGCGCATGTGGGGTGTGATGCTGGGCTTCGGCATCATCCTGTGTGGCGGAGCGCTTTGGATCAAGAGCCTGCGGCAACGCCGCGAGCGATTGGCCAAGGTGCCGCGCGCGCTGGCCATGGCGCTCGATATGCCGTCGCCCGCAAGCGAACCCGCGCTTCGTCAATGGCGCGAGCGAGCGACGGTACAGGCTGGCGGACGCTGACCGCTATCGGGTCGCGCCGCGTGGAGCGGATTACGCCGCCTGTTTGAAGAAGGCCGCCAGACCCGCGAACAGCCCGCGCCCATCGGTCGGCCCCATGCTATCTTCGACGTGGTTCTCCGGATGCGGCATCATGCCGAGCACGTTGCCGCGCTCGTTGACAATGCCCGCGATCGCATTGGTCGCGCCGTTGACGTTCCATTGCGGATCGAGCCGGCCATCCGGCGAGACATAGCGATAGAGCACGCGCCCCTCGCCTTCGAGCCGTGCCACCGTTTCGGCGTCGGCGACATAATTGCCCTCGCCGTGCGCGACCGGCACGCAGATCACCTGCCCCGCGTTGTAGCCGCGCGTGAACGGCGTGTTGGAGCGTTCCACCCGCAGATAGACATCCTTGCAGATGAACTTGAGCGCCGCATTTCGCATCAGCACGCCCGGCAGCAGCCCGGACTCGCACAAGATCTGGAATCCATTGCACACGCCCAGCACCAGGCCGCCTTTGCCGGCAAAGGCCCGCACCGCATCCATGATCGGCGCACGCGCCGCGATTGCTCCGCAGCGCAGATAATCGCCGTAGGAAAAGCCACCCGGGATCACCACCAGATCCGTCGCCGGCGGCAATACCGTATCGGCGTGCCACACCATGACCGGCTCGCGCCCGCTGACGAGTTTCAGCGTGCGCGCCATGTCGTGTTCGCGATTGATCCCGGGAAAAACAAGGACTGCTGACCTCATAGGCTCACCTCACCGACTGTTCGCCCCTAACGCAGCCTCGATCATTTTGTTCATGTTCTCTTGCGCGGCTTCTGCATTTCGCGCGAGCGAGAAGAACGTCATCGTGTTCTTTTCCCGCGCGATCGTCCGCGACGAGATGAAACTTGTGGCGCCCTCGCAGTTGCACTCGTAGACCATCGACCAGCTCGGCACATGTCCGGTGTCGATGGCGAAATCGAGCAGGGTCACCTTGTCGCCCTGCGTTCGTCGATAGGTGGCGGCGAGTTTCTCCGCCCAGGCGCGGTTCAGCGCGCCCGACCTGATCTTGCTGGCCATTGCCGGATTGGCCGGCGCAATGAAGATCGCGACGTGCGCCGGCGCGCCGCACTGTTCGCTCACGCAGTCAAACCCGAGACCGTCCGGCGCCATCTGTTTGCGCCACTGCGGTGCGGGAAATGCCAGATCCAATGTGTCGGCTCTGGCCGGCAGCACCGACAGGCTGACGATCAGCGAGAGCAGAAGAGCAACTGGCAAAGCGAACCGCATTGCGCGAACTCCGCCGTCATTCGAGCATCGCTCACCCCAGCAACTCGACGCGGTAATTTTCAATTACGGTATTTGCGAGGAGTTTTTCTGATGCTTCTTTCAACGCTGTCTCAACCCGGGACTTATCCACTCCCTCGATCTCGATGTCGAAAACTTTCCCCTGCCGAACGCTCGCGATCCCGTTCACGCCGAGCGATTTGAGCGCGCCTTCGATGGCTTTGCCCTGGGGGTCCAGGATGCCGGCCTTCAGCGTCACGGTCACGCGAGCTTTCATGATAAGGCTCAGATAGCTAGGATTCTTGTCGTTCGCAACGGCGCATGGCCGCGTTGCCAACAAAAGCTAGTGAGCGGCAACCGGCTCTGATTGGCCGAGCATCCGCCCGCGGCCTGCCACGTGCCCACTGTCACCCGCCAGCCGCATGGCGCTCCAGAACGCGGCCTGCGTGCTGGTGACAACCGGAATGCCATGGCGCCGCTCGATCGGCTCCGCCACCCCGAGCGTCAGAAGCCCGCCGCAGGAGATCAGCACTGCGTCGGCCACCTTTGCACCGGCAATCGCCTTGCCACTGAGATCGATGATGTCTTGCTCGCTCTTGCCGCCGGGCTCGCCGAAGCCGGTCAGCCCAAAGCCTTCCAGCGCCAGCACTTCGAAGCCGGATTTGCGTAGGAAGTCGGCAAGCCTGCGGTTGACCTCGTCGGCATAGGCGGTGGCGACGGCGATGCGTTTGCCGCCCACGCTGCGCAATCCATCCACGACCGCCTCGCTCATGGTCGAGACCGGCAGCCCGGTTTCCCTGCGGAGCCGGTCGAGCAGCTCTTGGTGCGCCTCGTAGCCGCGGTAGAAGGTCAGCGACGTGCCGATCACCATGATGGCGTCCACGCCCCGCTCCGCCAGCTCCTTGGCCGCCGGCACGATCGCGTTCCAGGCCGCCTCGTAGCCTTCCGGCGTGAGTGCGCGCACCCTACCCCGCGCGAAATGAATTGCACCCCCGGATACATCATCGGGCCTTCGTCCGGCACGCGATCGGTGGCAAACGGTACGACCAAGCCGATCGTCATCTGGTCGCGTTTTTTCTGTGGTGCGTGCATCGCTAACCCGAGTTCGTCGCCGTCGCCGCAAATGCCCAAAGTTAAGGCTGCGACTTTATCGCATGGCGCGACTCTGTGCGAGGCGATCGTCATCCCGAGGTACGAGCGAAGCGAGCCTCGAAGGATGAACGGTCCGGGGGATCGACCCTTCGAGGCCCGCGTCGTGCGCGGGCACCTCAGGGTGATGGAACAAGGTGTGCGAGATCAGCTCTTCACCAATATCGGCCCGGTACCCTGCGGCCGCTCGTTCTCGCTCATGATGCCGAGCCGCTTGGCGACCTCGGTGTAGGCCTCCAAGAGCCCGCCGAGGTCGCGGCGGAAGCGGTCCTTATCGAGCTTGTCGTTGGTCTTGATGTCCCACAACCGGCACGAATCCGGGGAAATCTCGTCGGCCACCACGATCCGCATGAGATCGTTTTCCCACAACCGCCCGCATTCCATCTTGAAGTCGACGAGCCTTATGCCGACCCCCAGGAAGATGCCGCAGAGGAAATCGTTGACGCGGATGGCGAGCGCCATGATGTCGTCGATTTCCTGCGGGGTGGCCCAGCCGAAGGCGGTGATGTGCTCCTCCGACACCATCGGATCATTGAGCTTGTCGTTCTTGTAATAGAACTCGATGATCGAGCGGGGAAGCTGCGTGCCCTCCTCGATCCCGAGCCGCTGCGACAGCGAACCCGCGGCCACGTTGCGCACGACGACTTCGAGCGGAATGATCTCGACCTCGCGGATCAGCTGCTCGCGCATGTTGAGCCGCTTGATGAAGTGAGTCGGAACGCCGATCGCGTTCAGGTGCTGGAACACGTATTCGGAAATCCGGTTGTTGAGGACGCCCTTGCCTTCGATCACCTCGTGCTTCTTGGCATTGAAGGCGGTCGCGTCGTCCTTGAAATGCTGGATCAATGTTCCAGGCTCGGGGCCCTCGTACAGGACCTTCGCCTTGCCTTCATAGATGCGGCGACGGCGGCTCATCGGAGTGTACCGTGGGTTTTGATTGTCCATTTGATGCCGTGGCTCCAATGTGGGAACGAGTTCCGCGGCGGCGAGAGCGGAGAATGACACTCAAAGAAATAGGAGCGCACCTCTATCGCATCCGCAACCTAGCCGATCGTGACGGCGAGCACAATCGACATAAGGACACTTCGTTGCGCGCGCAACCTGCGAAACGCATTTTCGCCGATTGCCTTGACGGAGCCGACCCGATATGCAAGGCGCCGAGACGGCTTACAAGCTTAAAGCAAGACTAACGCCAGCGCAAAACGCCGCGGCAATCAACGCATGGAGTCGTGTTATGACGACATTCGACAAGCGCGAGGAAGGCTATGAAAAGAAATTTGCCCACGATGAGGAATTGAAGTTCAAGGCGACGGCCCGCCGCAACAAGATGCTCGGTCTTTGGGCAGCCGAGAAATTGGGAATCACCGGCCCCGCCGCCGAAGCCTACGCCAAGGAAGTCGTCACGGCCGATTTCGAGGAAACCGGCGACAACGACGTATTTCGCAAGATTCGCAAGGATTTCGACGCCAAGGGCGTGGCGCAATCCGACCACCAGATCCGCCGGACCATGGACGAGCTGATGGCCCAGGCGATCGAGCAGATCAAGGCCGCCAAATAGGCGCTATTTCCGCTCGCTGAGCGCAAGATCGATTTGCTCCAGCACCTTTTCGGCATCGGCCTCCACGTCGGCCGCGCGTAAATCGACGACGCGATAGCCGCGTTCAATCAGCCACGCCCGCCGCTCCGCGCGCGCTTTGCCTGCCGCCCTGCTTTCCACCTGCGGCACGAGATCCAGCACCGTCCGCAGCGGAAATGAAACGAAATCGACGATGTGCGGCCCGACCGGCACCTGCCGCTTGAAACCGCGGCCGGCGAAGCGGCGGTCTTTCGTCAGCGCCGTCCAGAACGCGCGCTCGGCTTCCGTCGGATTCCGCCGCAACAGACGCGCCAAGCCGCGCACCGGGCCGCGTTCGCCCGCCACGCGTCCCTGCTCGTATTCGTCGAGCAGGGCGCGCAGCACTTCCGCTTCCGCGCCGTCGAGCACGCCGCCGCGTGCCGGGCCCTTGCGGCCGGCCGCGATCGACGTGATCACGCCGTGCAGCGTCTGGATGTCCTGCCGCGTCGGCTGCATGCGATGAAAGATATTGCGCAGGTTCACCTGCATCACGCCGCGCTTGTCCGGCGGCCGGAAATACTCGACCTTTTCCAGCTCGCGCTCGAGCGTCGCGAAGAACGCCAGCAACTGCTGCTTCGGCGCCTGCGCCGATTTCTGCGGCATCGCGAACGGCAGCCCGGTTCCCGCGAGCTTGAACCATTCGTAGGCGACGACCACCACGGCCTGCGCCAGATTGAGCGACGCGAAGGCCGGATTGATCGGGAACGTGATGATCTGGTCTGCTAGCCCGATCTCATGGTTCTCCAGCCCATAGCGCTCGCGGCCGAACAGCACCGCGACGGTCTCCCCCGCCTTCACGCGCGGCGCCATGAGCCGCGCCGCCTCATCGGCGCCGACCACCGGCTTGGCCTGATCGTGCGCCCGAGCGGTGCTGGCGAGCACCAGGGTGCAATCGGCGATGGCATCTTCCAGCGTGTCGAACAGCACCGTCTCTTTGAGGACGCGGTCGGCGCCCGAGGCCATCTTGCGCGCCTGCGGGTTGGGCCATTTCTCCCGCGGCTTGACTAGGCGCAGCTGGGAGAGCCCGAAATTCGCCATAGCGCGCGCTGCCGCTCCGATGTTCTCCCCGAGCTGCGGCTCGACCAGAATCACCACGGGTCCCGGCTGCGCAATCCATCGTTTGGTCTTATCGGTCCCGGCGCCGGGCATCGCATCCTCCACGGCGCGGTATAGCTGCGCTGCGTTCGAGCGCAAAGCCCGCCACACCCTGCTTTCTCCGCCTGCCGAGGGGTGCTATAGGCAGCGCCGCCGCCCCCCATCAATCCGCTTAAAAAGGTTCCCAATTCATGGCGAAGATCAAAGTCAAGAATCCCGTCGTCGAAATGGATGGCGACGAGATGACCCGCATCATCTGGCAGTACATCAAGGACAAGCTGATCCATCCCTATCTCGACATCCAGTTGCTCTATTACGATCTCGGCATCCAGAAGCGCGACGAGACGCGCGACCAGATCACTATCGATGCGGCGAACAAGACCCGTGAAGTCGGCGTGGCCGTCAAATGCGCCACCATCACGCCCGACGAGGCGCGCGTGAAGGAATTCAACCTGCACGACATGTACCGCTCGCCCAACGGCACCATCCGCAACATCCTCGGCGGCGTGATCTTCCGCGAGCCGATCATCTGCAAGAACGTGCCGCGCCTCGTGCCCGGCTGGACCAAGCCCATCATCATCGGCCGCCACGCCTACGGCGACCAGTACCGCGCCACCGACTTCAAGGTGCCCGGCAAGGGCAAGCTCATGCTCACCTTCATCGGCGACGACGGCAAGAAGATCGAACGCGAGGTATTCCAGTTCCCCGGCCCCGGCGTCGCCATGTCGATGTACAATCTCGACCAGTCGATCTACGACTTCGCGCGCGCCTCGATGAACTACGCGCTCAACCGCGGCTATCCGCTCTATCTCTCGACCAAGAACACCATCGTCAAAGTCTACGACGGCCGCTTCAAGGACATCTTCCAGGAAGTGTTCGACAAGGAATTCAAGGCCGAGTTCGAGAAGAAGAAGATCACCTACGAGCACCGCCTGATCGACGACATGGTGGCAGCCGCGTTGAAATGGTCCGGCGGCTACGTCTGGGCCTGCAAGAACTACGACGGCGACGTGCAATCGGACACGGTCGCGCAAGGCTACGGCTCGCTCGGCCTGATGACCTCGGTGCTGATGACGCCCGACGGCAAGGTGATGGAAGCGGAAGCCGCCCACGGTACCGTGACGCGCCACTATCGCGAACATCAGAAGGGCAGGGAGACCTCGACCAATTCCATCGCCTCGATCTTTGCCTGGACGCGCGGGCTTGCGCATCGCGCCAAGCTCGACAACAACGCGGATCTCGCGAAATTCGCAAGCGCCTTGGAAAAGGTCTGCGTCGACACCGTGGAAGCCGGCTTCATGACCAAGGATCTGGCGCTGCTCGTCGGCGCCGACCAGAAATGGCTTTCCACCACCGGCTTCCTCGACAAGGTGGATGCGAATTTAAAACACGCCATGGCAATGGCGGCTTAGCGCCGTTGAGCAAACCGACCTTGAAATATGGCGCGATTGTCTCGCGCCATATGTTTTAGCTATCCGATCCATGTTTGAGCAGTGCCCCGTTCGCGATCGCACGTTGCTTATTTCGGCGGCTTGATCCGGTGGCACACGCGCGACTAGGCGATTGGCACGCAGGCATGCCGCTTATATCAGACGCACCTCGTAGATCGGCGGCAGGTGCGCGTTGGCGAGCTGCCATTTTTCGCCGGAATTCTCGCTCACCCACAGCGCGCCCGTGGTCGAGCCGATGGCCAGCTGGGTGCCGCTCGCGTCGATATCCATGCCGTGGCGATAGATCAGGTCGAAAGCGTCGCGCTGCGGCAGGCCGTCGGAGAATTTCTCCCACGACTTGCCGCCGTCGCGCGTGCGCGACACGATGAGCGCACCATTGCGCGGCATGCGCAGCTCGTCCTTCATCGCCGGCACGAACCAAGCCGTATTGCCATCCTCGGGATGCGCCACCACGGCGAAGCCGAAATCGTCCCACGGCGGCTTGAGCGGCGACCACGTCAGACCGGCGTCGGTCGAGCGGTACATCCCGCTGTGATGCTGCATCCACATGACGTCCGGCGCGCCGGCGCTGCGGGCAACCCGGTGCGGGTCCTGGATCTCCGACGCTTCTGCCTGCTCCGGCGGCATATAACCGGCGATCAGACCTTTGCCGTGCACCTTCCAGCTCGCGCCGTCGTCGCGCGTTTCCCACACGCCGCCGCACGAGATCGCGACGAACACGCGCCGCGCGTCGCGCGGATCGGGCAAAATTGTGTGGATGCCGGCCATGTCGTAGCCGCCGCCGAACCATTTCTCCCGCTCCGGCACGTCCCACAGCGCGCGCACGAGTTCCCAGGTCTCGCCGCGATCGTCAGAGCGGAACAGACCGGCCGGCAGCGCGCCGATCCAGAGCCGGCCCGGCTGCTGCGGCCCGCCGGCTTCCAGGGTCCAGATCTGGAACAGGCTCGGCGAGCCCGCGGTATCGGCCGGGAACGCCGGCGCGGCAAGTTCCTTCCATGAGCCTCCGCCATCGTCGGAGCGGTGCAGCTTGGCGCCGAAATGGCCGTGCTTGAGCGCGGCGTAGATCGCGCCGTCGCACGCATCGCGCAGCACGGCGCTGACCGCGATGCCGGGGAAATCGGTCCGCGCCACGACCCATCCGCCGTTGCCGCGCTGAAGCGTCAACAGGCCTTTTCGCGTTCCCAAGAGAAGTTGGTTGCTCATCGCGTCACCTTGAGGATCAGCCGCCCGACAGCGCCTGCATCACGTAGAGTTTCGATTGCGCGCCGATCGCGTGCCCGAACGCGGTGGCGTTCGGCAGCCGCATGCCGTCGGCGAACACGCAGACGTGCTTGCGTAAGGACCCGCGGTCGTCGAGCACGTAGCCGCGCACTTCCGGTTTGTTTGCGAACAACGCGGTGAGCGCCTCGCCGACGGTCCCGCCGTTCACCTGGAACGGCCCGTCGGGCACGACCTCGCGCAGCCAGCTCGTGAAATGGACTTCGGCCATATGCCTACCATTTCTGTTGTCAAATAAACGCACACATCCGCCCTGCGCTCCCTTCCTCTCTCCCCATGTGGGAGAGGGTGGCGAGTCGGAGCGAGAGCGAAGGCGAGCCGGGTGAGGGGTTACAAATTCTCGATGGGCTCTGACCCCTCACCCGCCCTCGCCATAGCGCGTCGAAGACGCGCGTGAACGCACTTATGGCTCGGGCACCCTCTCCCACAAGGGGAGAGGGAAGAAAGAAATCAGCCGCCGAGCGCCGCTTCAATGGCTGCGAGCGCAGCCCCCGCCTTGGCGCCGTCAGGCCCGCCCGCCTGCGCCATGTCGGGACGGCCGCCGCCGCCTTTGCCGCCGAGCGCCTCTGCGCCCCGCCGCACCAGGTCCACGGCCGAGAACCGCTTGGTCAGATCGTCGGTGACGCCGACCACGATGCCGGCCTTGCCTTCCGCCGTGACGCCGACGATCGCCACCACGCCCGAGCCGACTTGGCGTTTGCCCTCGTCCGCGAGGCTGCGCAGGTCCTTGATATCGACGCCCTCGACCGCACGCGCGATCAGCTTCACGTCGCCGACGGTCCGCATCGCCTCGTCCGCCGCAGCCTTGCCGCCGCCGCCCATGGCGAGCTTCTTGCGCGCCTCGGCAAGATCGCGTTCGAGCCGCTTGCGTTCCTCGATCACGGCCGCGAGCCGCTTCGGCATCTCGTCGAGCGGCACTTTCAATTCCGCCGCCGCATGCTTCGCCACCTGCGCAAGCGCCCCCGCGGCCTTGCGCGCGGCCTTGCCGGTGAGCGCCTCGATGCGCCGCACACCGGCCGCGACCCCGCTGTCGGAAAGCACCGAAATCACTCCGATGTCGCCGGTTCGTCGCACGTGCGTTCCGCCGCACAGCTCCACCGACCAGCCCAGCGCGTTGCCGCCGCTCTCGCCCATCGCCACCACGCGCACTTCGTCGCCGTATTTTTCGCCGAACAGCGCGCGCGCGCCGGACACCCGCGCGTCGTCGAGCGCCATCAGCCGCGTGGTGACCGGCGCATTCTGCAGCACGTAGTCGTTAGCGATGTCTTCCACCCGCTCGATTTCTTCTGCGCTCATCGGCTTGGGATGCGAAAAGTCGAACCGCAGCCGGTCGGGCGCGACCAGTGAACCCTTCTGCGCCACGTGATCGCCGAGCACCTGGCGGAGTGCCTCGTGCAGCAGATGCGTCGCCGAATGGTTCTGCCGGATCGCGCCGCGGCGCGCGTGATCGACGTCGAGCGCGAGCGCCAGACCCGGCTTCAACGCGCCCTGCTCCACCGTGCCGTAATGCACGAACAGGTCGCCGGCCTTCTTCTGCGTGTCGGTGACCTTGAACCGCACGCCGTCCGCGCTCATCGTGCCGGTATCGCCGACCTGGCCGCCGGATTCGCCGTAGAACGGCGTCTGATTGACCACCACGGCGCCGCTCTCGCCGGTTTTGAGCGCGTCGACCTCCTTGCCGTCGCGCACCAGCGCCGCGACCACGCCTTCGGCGCGCTCGGTCTCGTAGCCGAGGAATTCGGTGGCGCCGAGTTTCTCCCGCAAGGAAAACCACACGGTTTCGGTCGCGGCCTCGCCCGAGCCCGCCCACGACGCGCGCGCCTTCTTGCGTTGGCGCTCCATCGCATCATTGAACCCCGCAACATCGACTCCAATGCCGCGAATGCGCAGTGCATCCTGCGTGAGATCGAGCGGGAAGCCATAGGTGTCGTAGAGCGTGAACACGGTATCTCCGTCGAGCATGTCACCCTTCTTGAGACCGCTGATATTGTCATCGAGGATTGCAAGCCCACGCTCCAACGTTCTCCGAAACCGCGTCTCTTCAAGCTTGAGCGTCTCGGTGACCAGCGCCTGAGCTCGCACCAACTCCGGATAAGCTTGTCCCATTTCACGTACGAGCGTGGGGACCAGCTTGAACATCAACGGCTCTTTAGCGCCGAGCAGCTCTGCATGGCGCATGGCACGCCGCATGATCCGGCGCAGCACGTAACCGCGGCCCTCGTTCGACGGCAGCACGCCGTCAGCGATCAAGAACGTGGTCGCACGCAAATGGTCCGCCACGACTTTGGGGCTAGCCTGGTTCACGTCGCTCGTAGGCGCACCAATGATGTCGTGAACCGCGGCGATCAGCGTCCGG
Organism: Xanthobacteraceae bacterium; assembly: GCA_035501735.1. GTDB lineage: Bacteria > Pseudomonadota > Alphaproteobacteria > Rhizobiales > Xanthobacteraceae > PNAI01. The sequence goes on from DATJVR010000088.1 coordinate 40,251, forward strand.
AACAGATCGATCTCATAGTTGCTCGGGACGCCCTGCAGAATGGCGGCGATGCGCTCCAGCCCCATCCCGGTGTCGATTGACGGTCGCGGCAGATCGATGCGAGTCTTCTCGTCCACCTGCTCGAACTGCATGAAGACGAGATTCCAGAACTCCAGGAACCGGTCGCCCTCCTCGTCCGGCGAACCCGGCGGCCCGCCAAACAGTTTTTTGCCCTGATCGTAGAAAATCTCCGAGCAATATCCGCACGGCCCAATCGGTCCCATTGCCCAGAGATTGTCGCTATGGCCGACAATGCGTGAATCGGAGAGGCCTGCAATTTTTTTCCAGAGAGTGCGCGCCTGATCGTCAGACGGATACACGGTGACCCATAGCCGGTCTTTCGCGAGGCCGAATTCCTTGGTGACGAGGTTCCACGCCAGCTCGATCGCGCGTTCCTTGAAATAGTCGCCGAACGAGAAATTGCCGAGCATCTCGAAGAACGTGTGATGCCGCGCGGTGTAGCCGACATTGTCGAGGTCGTTGTGCTTGCCGCCCGCGCGCACGCATTTCTGCGAGCTCACCGCCCGCACGTACGGCCGCTTCTCCAGCCCCGTGAACACGTTCTTGAACTGCACCATGCCGGCGTTGGTGAACATCAGCGTCGGATCGTTGCGCGGCACGAGCGGCGACGACGGCACGACCTCGTGGCCGGCCTTGGCGAAGTAATGCAGAAATCTCGACCTGATCTCGTTGACGCCGCTCATCCACCTGACTCATGCGCTGGCCCGCCGCTGTAAGCACGGCGCACCGATGCCTTTGAGTCATATGTAGCGACGGGGTTAAACCCTGTCCAGGAAACGCAAAACCCTCTCCCCGCTATTGCGGCGAGAGGGTTCCGATCGCTCAATATTGCTCAAAATCCAGGAAAATCAGGCCGCTCGAAAATCTCCTGGATCGCCTCGATCCCGAACATGCCGGTCGGCGCAAAGATCGTCGCGCCCGCCTGCTCGCTCGGCGGCAGGGCCCGCACGCGCCGAACCGCGTCCGCAAGTCCGACGCCGTCCCACATGTGGATTTCGCGCCAGCGATTGCCCTTGGGAAATTTGTGCAGGATCTGCACCTGCACCTCGGCCTCGTAATCGATCGCACGCAAATCAATCCCCCCAATAAAATCGGCCGAGACGCCCTTCAGCGCAGTTTGCACCCTCATCCGAGACGGCGCTGACGCGCCTCCTCAGGATGAGGGCGCAGCTGTTGAAACTTATCCTTCCGCCGCCTCTTCGCCGCCGTCGTCGCCCTCTTCCTTCTCGCCGGCCAAAATCTGCTCGGCGATCAGGCCGGCGTTCTGCCGGATGGCGGCTTCGATTTTCTGCGCGATGTCCGGGTTCTGCTTGAGGAAGACTTTGGCGTTCTCGCGCCCCTGGCCGATGCGCTGGCTGTCGTAGGAGAACCAGGCGCCCGATTTCTCCACCACACCCGCTTTGACCCCGAGATCGATGATCTCGCCGGCCTTGGAGATGCCCTCGCCGTACATGATGTCGAACTCGACCATCTTGAACGGCGGCGCAAGCTTGTTCTTGACCACTTTGACGCGGGTCTGATTGCCGACCACCTCGTCGCGCTCCTTGATGGCGCCGATGCGCCGAATGTCGAGCCGCACCGAGGCGTAGAATTTCAGCGCATTGCCGCCGGTGGTGGTTTCCGGCGAGCCGTACATCACCCCGATCTTCATGCGGATCTGGTTGATGAAGATCACCATGGTGTTGGAGCGGTTGATCGAGGCCGTGAGCTTGCGCAGCGCCTGGCTCATCAGCCGCGCCTGCAAGCCGGGTTGGCTGTCGCCCATCTCGCCTTCGAGTTCCGCGCGCGGCACGAGCGCCGCCACCGAATCGATCACCAGCACGTCGATCGCGCCCGAGCGCACCAAAGTGTCGGCAATTTCGAGCGCCTGCTCGCCCGTATCCGGCTGGGAAATCAAAAGGTCATCGACATTGACGCCAAGCTTGCGCGCATAGATCGGGTCGAGCGCGTGTTCGGCGTCGATGAACGCGCAGATGCCGCCCTTCTTCTGCGCTTCCGCCACGCAATGCAGCGCGAGCGTGGTCTTGCCCGACGATTCAGGACCATAGATCTCCACCACGCGCCCGCGCGGCAGGCCGCCGATCCCGAGCGCGATATCGAGCGAGAGCGAGCCGGTGGACACCGTTTCGACGTCCATCGTCTTGTCGTTCTTGCCGAGCCGCATGATCGAGCCCTTGCCGAACTGACGCTCGATCTGGCTGAGCGCGGCAGAAAGGGCTTTCGACTTGTCCATGGATGATCCTTCAACGAGACGCAGGGCGGGCTGACTCATGAGTGCGCTCCTATATGGCCGGGAATTCCCCCCCCGACAACGAAGGCGCCTCGCCCGCGCTGCCGGAATCGACTGACAAAATAATGTACACCATTTGTTCTCCGTTCGCAATATGTTCTTTTTGGCTTTGGGGGTGCTGGCCCCTTTCCATCCCCAAATACCTAAGTGGCCCCTTTTGAGAGCAAAGGTGGCCCTTTTTGCACAATCCGGATTGAGAACACGTGGATACCGCCGGAACAAATTTCGGCCTTTCTGTGCACGCCCCCTCGATTGTTTGATTTATCGCAACGAGCGTCTTCGCCGACTAAAGTATTAGGCAGCGTGGTGGAAGGATACCAAGGAGGTGTCCATGGCAACGGAAGTGCAACATCCGTCCACCGGAGCGTGGACGTATATAGGGATAGCCGCACTCATCGTCGTTGTGATCGCTGCGGTGTGGTTCTACGCCCAATAACATATGCAATAAATTCAGGAGGCCGTCTCAGTTGGCGGCCTCTTCGATTTGGTTCACTCAAAATTCGATCCACAAGGCGCTCGCGCGGTTTGGGTATTGGCGGTGGGTGCTGTCCATATTTGGCTGCTGCGCTCTAATTTGAACCAAGGCATGTCCTAAATTGCACAACTGAGTGGGGCCCTTTTGGCGTATTGGTCCGCCCGCGGGATTCTGACCGCTGCGCTGTTTGCATAGCGTGGTTATGGGGATGGATGGGAATGCACACGTTGTTTTTAGTTATAATTGCGACGGCTGTTTTTTTGGGTGCGGGGTGGCTTGGAATAAAATTATTGCTCGAAAAATTTTTCCCGCGGTAAAGGCGAAAAAAGTAAGTGTCAGCGGATCGCTCTTGAGTGGCCAGTTCCGACCCAGTGACCTCTTTTGACTTCAACAGCGGCCCGATTTGCCGTTAATCCGACCGCGACGGTCGTCGCTCAATAGAGCTCAATAGAGATTGAGAACACGCAACATATGCACGCAAAGGGCGCAAAAAAGCTTGCTTGCTGGTTGAATATGACATGCCCCACCGGTAAGGTTGCATCTTGAGTGGTGGTTCAAGAGGGCATTGGATGAGTATTCTCGCATTAGTTGCAGTTGGAGTGGTTGTCTTCTTGGGTGTCGCCGTGATCGCGGCAAGGGTAGCGATCAATAGACTCGCGCCACGCACCGGAAGCCCCTAAAGCAATAAACGAGGCCGCCCCGGTTGGCGGCCTCTTCATTTCCGGGCGTTGCCAAGCCGGCGCGCGGCGAACGCAATTTGTGGGCCGGTAGAGTGCCCGCGCTGCAAACAGCCGCGCCTGGTCAATCCCGCCGAGTTCCTGCGCACGACACGACCGCGCAGAAATTCCGCAGACCTCGCGCACGAATGGCGCGATGAGGGAGGAGCCGCCGCTCTCGGCGGCCTTTTTAGTAATACACGGCGCAGCGATACCGCTCGGCAGAAGTCTCGCCTTCGCCCTCTCCGAGCTTTTGCTCGGCATTAATGACGCTTTGGTGCAATGCAACATTTATTGCGCCGCGATATAAGCATTTCTCGAGGCGGCGTATCATGCGCACAGTGCATCACTTCGTCGTCGCCGTCGCGGCGGTTCTGGCTTTTGTGGTTGGCGTCAAAACCATCGCTCCGCAAACCGGCGCCCAGGCCTATGCGGCCGCCGCGGCCGGCTTGAACGTGCTTCAGATGCAGGCAGAGGCCAAGGCTTTACCCGAACTGAAGATGCACGACATGACCTTCGCGCTCGATCGATCGAGTCGAGGCGTCGCGCCAAAGCGGCGCATGCCAGGTAACAATACAACGACAGGGAACCCCGGCGCGGTTTGAGGCAACGGCAGCGCCGGGCCGCCGTTCCTTGCATTGCAAAAAATTTTTTACTGGCTTTTTTCCCCGCGCGGGGGCGGAATTACCCCGCTTCGAGTCACGGGCAATGCACCCAACAGGGAGACATTCGATGCGCAAACTGTTGCTCACCTTCATTGCTATGGCGGCGATCTTGGCGGCAGGCGCGGTGGCCTTCAAAGCCGACGCGCAGACCTCGCGCGGCGCCGCGGACATCACCGCGCAAGCCAAGAACTTCACGCCGATCGAAAAAGCCGCCTGCGGACCGTTCTGGGGCCGCTGGTGCGGACCGTTCCATCACCGCGTCTGCGGACCGCGCCGCTGCTGGTGCGCGCACTGCTGATCGCACCCGAACATGCACGCCGATTGCGTGCCGCACGCTTCGGAGGCCGCCATCGGGCGGCCTCTTGTTTTGCGGCCGCATGGCGCCCGCAAGCTGGAGCCGCAATTCGCGAGAATAATGCGCAGGCTTTCACCGCGCCGGCGACTCGCGACGCGCCGCGTTCGCGGCGCGCCATTCGCGCCAATGCGTCGGCCGGACGTCGAGCCGTTCCTTGGTCTCGGATTTCATCCAGCCGTTGAGGATGCGGCGGCATGGAAACACGAGCGCATGCGGACCGTCTTCGTCGATCACGGCCAACTCAAGGTCGCAGTCAAAAGGCGCTTTGGATACGTGCTGCCACATTTTTTAAAGTCTTGGTCGTAATGGCAGCGAGCGCATTGACCTAAATCATGTTGCCGACGCACGCGGCGCAAGCCGCCATGCCGCAGCCGATACGGCCGCGGTTCCGCTAAAGTGATCTCACGAACCGAGCGCCGACAGCGGCCGAGCGCGATTTGCGGCAGCCGAATTGATCTAGATCAAATCCGCACCGGTGGTATTCGGGGAAGCTCGGCGCTTCCCATGCGACCCGGATCCGCCATTGACAGTCACGCCCCGCCCCCGCATTCGCCATTGTCCGGTTTGTGGTATCGCCATGCAGGCAAGCAAATCCCGGAATGACCTAGCGGATTTCGATACATTTGAATGTCTCGCCTGCCGCAGCGTGATCCGCGAAAAGCGCCCGGCGGGAGGCGACCCGCGGGACGAAAATCCGTCCGGCTAGCGGCCGGCCGGCGCTCGCAAGGCGTGCCGAATCGCCGTCGGCCCACGCGCGAGATGCCGGCGGCCAGGCAAATT
>DATJVR010000089.1:0-42332 GCA_035501735.1 Xanthobacteraceae bacterium
GCTTCGCTTCGCTCGCAATGACGTGGGGGCTGTGCAGGAGTCGGCCCTGCTTGCGCGTTTCGATCCTAGATTCTTCCAGCCAATGCCAGCACCACGACGATGATCAGGATGAGGCCGAGCCCGCCGCCGGGGTAGTAGCCCCAGCCGCTGCTGTAGGGCCAGGTCGGCAGCGCGCCGACCAGTAACAGAATCAGAATGACGATCAGAATCGTTGAAAGCATGGCGCTTCCTCGCTCCTTCGCCAACCCCGCAACAAAAACGTCGGCGGGAACCAAAAGTTCCGGGCGTGGAACGGCGCAGCGACGGACGGCGATGACGTTTGGTTATTTGCGGGCGACCGGCGCGGTGGCCGCATAAAGCCAGGCGCGCGTGCTGGCGTCGAACTGCGGCGCCACGGCCTCGCGCACCCGTGCGTGGTAGCTGTCGAGCCACGCCGCCTCCTCGGCCGTCAGCATGGCGACCTCGACCAGCCGCAGGTCGATCGGCGCCAGCGTCAGGGTCTCGAACGCGTTGAGCGGCTTTTCGGCGCCGGCGACGCGCGCGGCTTCCTTGACCAGCACCAGGTTCTCGATGCGGATGCCGTAAGCGTCGGTGCGGTAATAGCCGGGCTCGTTGGACAGGATCATGCCGCGCTTGAGCGCCACGTTGCCGAGCTTGGAGATGCGCGCCGGCCCCTCGTGCACCGACAGGTAGCTGCCGACGCCGTGGCCGGTGCCGTGATCGAAATCGAGACCGGCCTGCCAGAGGAATTGCCGCGCCAGCGGATCGAGCTGCGCCCCCGTGGTGCCGTCGGGGAACACCGCGCGCGCGATGGCGATGTGGCCCTTGAGCACCAGCGTAAAACGCGTGCGCATTTCGGCCGATGGCTCGCCGACGGCGATGGTGCGCGTCATGTCGGTGGTGCCGTCTTCGTATTGCGCGCCGGAATCGACCAGGAACAATTCGCCCGGCGCGATCTTGCGGTTGGTCTTGCGGGTGACGTGGTAGTGGACGATCGCGCCATGCGGGCCGGCGCCAGCGATGGTCGGGAATGACACGTCTTTCAGCAGCCCGCTCTCGCGGCGAAAACTTTCCAGCGCTTCGACGGCCTCGATTTCGGTCAACTTGCCGGTCGGCGCCTCGCGTTCGAACCAGGCGAGGAATTTCGCCATTGCCGCACCGTCGCGGCGATGAGCCGCTTGTGCGCCCGCAATCTCCACCGGATTCTTGACCGCCTTCATCAGCGCGATGGGATCGCTGCCGCGCCGCGCCTTGCCGCCGGCCGCGGTCACGATGCGGCCGATGGCGTCGGCGCCGGTCGCCCGATCGAGGCGAACGGTGCGTTTGGCCTGGCCGAGCGCGGTCAGATCGCGGACGAATTCGACGGGCGCGCGGATTTCGGCGAGTTCCGCGAGCGAATGGCGCACGGCATTGCTGAGCTTGGCACCCTCCACATAAAGCGAGGGCCGGCCGGATTGCGGGACGATGGCGAAGGCGAGCGTCACCGGCACGTGCGCGATGTCGGCGCCGCGGATGTTGAAGATCCAGGCGACAGCAGCCGGATCGGACACGACGAGCGCGTCAGCCTTGGCCTTGGCGAGTTCCGCGGTGATGCGTTTCAGTTTCGATGCGGCGGCTTCGCCGGCGAATTTCAGATCGTGCAGCGTGACCGCGCCGGATGGCGGCGGCGGGCGATCGGTCCAGAGCGCGTCGATTGGATTGGGCTCGGCCGGCACGAAAGAAGCGCCGGCAGCGGCGCAGGCTTTCGCAAGCCGCTCGGCGCCGTCGGCCGTATGCAACCACGGGTCATAGCCGAGCTTCGCGCCGGCCGGGAGGTTCGCTTCCAACCATTGGGCCGGCGGCGTTTCGACCAGATGCGCGAATTCGAAAATTGAAACATCCGCCTCGTCGCGCGCCTGCAGCGTGTAGCGACCGTCGACAAACAGCACGGCGCGGTCGGCGAGCACGATGACGCAGCCGGCCGAGCCGGTGAAGCCGGTCAACCATGCGAGGCGCTGCTCGCTCGGTGGCACGTATTCGTTCTGGTGGCGGTCGGCGCGGGGAAGGATAAAACCGGAAAGCCCGCGGCGCGTCAGTTCCGTGCGTAAGGCCGCCACGCGCGGACCCGTCGCCGAGCGGGCCGGGTCCTCAAACGACTGAAAGCGGGCCTCGAACATGCCGGCAATCTATGGGTGGGCTTGTCGGGGAGCAATTGGCGGCGCGTCAAAGGTCCGGAAAGCACGATGTTTCGTGCATTGCGGGTCGGGCAAGGGACCCATGCGGCCAAGATGCTGGAAATGGCCTCCGAATCGTGTATGCTGCACTGCAATAATAATAAAGGGGAGGCACTCGACCATACCGTCATCGGATGGAGAGACCTCATGGCTGGGCTCGGCGTTAATCTGACGAATTCCGTCGCGAACGTGCGCCGCAAGTTGCTGCAGATGATGGATGCGCTCGCGGAATCGGGTATGCGCCACGCGCACCGCGAAATCAGCCGCGGACAGAAGACCGCGACTGCGCCGCGCAAGTCCGACAAGAAACGGCGCGCGTCAGCCAAAGACGAATCTATGCACTGACGACGGCGCCGTCGCGGCGCCAGGCTGCGGCCGTTTCATCACCAGCGTGGTCCATCCTTCGCATTCAATGCGCCGTTCAAGCGCGAGATTCTGCGCGCGATAAACGGCGATCGCGGCATTGGCGTGGGCGGGAAGCAAGCCCGACAGCACGATGCGCGCCTCGGGGGCAAGACGCCGCGCGAGCGGCGCGGCCAACCTCTGCAACGGCGCCAGCAGGATGTTGGCGAGCACGAGATCGAAGCGCCGGCAGGCATTGAAACGCGGCGCGAGGAGACCAGCCGCACCTATCGTTTCGACGTAGACGCCGACGTGATTGTGGCGGGCATTGTGGCGCGCGGTGCGCACGGCGCAACTGTCGATATCGGTTGCGAGCACGCGGGTGCGGAGCGTTTTTGCCGCCGCGATGGCGAGCACGCCTGAGCCGGTTCCGAGATCAAGAATATTTCGCGGTTTGTTTCGTTTCATCAGTGCGTCGATCGCCAGCAGGCAGCCGCGCGTGGTGCCATGATGGCCGGTGCCGAAGGCCAGGGCGGCCTCGATCTCGATGGCGATGCGATTGATCGGTACGCGCGCGCGGTCGTGCGAACCGTGCACGAAGTAGCGGCCGGCCTCAACCGGCGGTAGGCCCGCCAGACCGGCCGCGACCCAGTCGCGGGCCGGCGCGGGCGCAATTCGCAATGCTTTCACATGGGCAGGGCCGGCAGCCGACGCGACCAGTGTCCGCAGTCGCGATGCATCGAGCGGCGCCACGAAATGCACCTCAACCTGCCAACCGTCCGGGGCTTCGAATGCGGCGCAGACGGCCAGCGTAGGATCGAGACTCTCGGTCAAGAGATTGGCGATGCGCCGGGCCTCGGTCTCGGCGGCGGGCAAGCGAGCGACGTAGGTTTTCGGATTTGGGTTCGGATGACGCGGCAAAAGGGGCCTGGGGTGGTGCGCTCGTTGTTCAGGGTCTTATCAAGTCGATATCCGAGGGCTCGTCCACAGGAACATTGGCCGATATTGCACAGGCTGTCTGGCCTTCGGCGGCGCACCTATACACAAATCTCCACAGACTTCGACTGGGGCCGCGCCGCAAATCGGCTAAGCTTGGTGCGCTTGCCATGGGCGAAATCTCACTTTCGCCCGAACATACTCCCGCAGTTTTCCCCGAACCGGCCCATGGATATTGCCGACAAACAGGCTTGCGCCGATCTCGTTCAAAAGTGGGGGCTCGCCCGCGATCAGGGCCGCTGGGACGAACTCCTGGCGACGTTTCACCCGGACGGCGTGATCGCAGTGTCATGGTTCCGCGGGCCGTTTGCGGAGTTCGTCGCGCGCTGCCGGCAGAACTTCGGCAAGGGCTCGATCGCCAAGCATCAGTGCTGGCCGGCATCGGTGCGCGGCGTGAAATCACGGGCGGTCGCCGAGACCAATGTCGCCATCCTGGTGCGGCAGCAGATCGAGGGCCTGTGGGTCGATCTGACCTCGCGGGCGCGGTTCCTCGACCGCATCGAACGGCGCGACGGTCACTGGCGCATCGTGGAACGCGCGGCGATCTACGAGCAGGACCGGCTCGATCCGGTCGAGCCGTCAATCGTGTTCGTGAAGCTGATGCAGGCGGCCAATGCTGCGCAATATCCCCAACAATATCGCTACATGGCTTACCGCGTGATGGCGGCCGGCCGCGCGCTGGCAAATCCGGTGCATTATGACGGGCTGCCGGAAACCGAGGCGCTGAAAGCACGCTACGAGGCGTGGCTGATCGGGCAGTAATCGGCCTTTCTATTGCGCGCAAATTTGCCAGAATGGATGTCGCAAAGTGGTGATGAAGGCGGTGCCGTGATGAGAAAGATTCGGCTGAGTTTTGCGTCGGGATTTTTGAGTCTCGTGGCGCTCTTCGTTGCGCCGGCGCTGGCGCAAGACGAAGTGGCGGCGTTCTACAAGGGCAAAACGGTGCGGCTTGTGGTCGGCATCGGTGTCGGCTCGGGTTACGATATCAATGCGCGGCTGCTCGCCAAATACATGGCGGCGCGCATTCCCGGCCAGCCCACGATCATCGTGCAGAATCAGCCCGGCGCCGGCAGTCTGACGATGACCAACCAGTTGTTCGCGACCGGCCCGTTCGACGGCACCGCGATCGGCGCGTCGTTCAACGGCATGCCGACCACGCCACAACTGCAGCCGCAGGGCGCGCGTTTCGATCCGAACAAGCTGATCTGGCTTGGCAGCACGAACCGGGAAACGCAGGTGCTTTACGTATGGAATTCGGTGCCGGTGCAGAAATTCGCGGACGTCGTCAACACCGAAACCGTCATGGGCGCGCAGGCGCCGGGCTCGACCCAGTTCGATTTTCCCATGCTCGCCAATAGCGTGTTCGGCACCAAGTTCAAGGTCATAAACGGTTACGAGAGCACGCCGAAGATCCACCTCGCCATGGAGCGAGGCGAAGTTCAGGGCACGCTCGCCAATTGGTCGACGCTCAAGGCGATAAACTCGAATTGGATCGCGGAGAAGAAGATACGATTTCTCACGCAATGGGCGCTGAAGAAGAATCCCGAATTGCCCGACGTTCCGCTGATCTTCGAGTTTGCCAAAAGCGAAGCCGATCGGCAGATCCTGCGGTTTGCCGTGGCGCGGCTCGAATATGGCCGACCATTTTTCCTGCCGCCAAACGTGCCGGCCGACCGCGCGCAGGCGCTGCGACGCGCGTTCGACGCCACGGTGAAGGATCCGGCCTATCTGGCAGAGGCCGACAAGCTCAAGATCGAGGTCGACGCGCTCAGCGGCGAGCAGGTCGCGGCGCTGGTCGAGCAGGTGTCGCGCACGCCGCCCGAACTGGTCGAGCGCGTGCGCAAGGCCATGGAGGCGAAGTAGTCCCGCCACACTTCATCCCTGCCAAGAGGGGTGAAGTGAGTTGGTCGCCCGTCAAGGAATTGCCGGGGTTATTTCAGCTGACTCGCGACCTTGTCGATGCCGGTTTTGACGCAGGCTTCGTCCTTCTCGCCGCCCGGTGCGCCGGAGACGCCGGCCGCCCCGATCACGTCCTCGCCGACCTTGATCGGCAGCGCGCCGCGCGCGGTGGTGAAGCCGGTAAGAAATTGCGCGCCCATCTGCGGATTCTTCTTCAGGCGATCTTCCATGTCGCCTGAGGGGATGCGGAACGTGCGCGCGGTGAAGGCCTTCTTGAAGCTGTTCTCCATGGTGTGCGGACCGGTGCCGTCGCCACGAATCTGCACGATCACCTCGCCGTTCAGGCCGACGATGGTGGCCGATACTTTGTATCCGTTGGCCTTGCAGGTCTCGATCGCGGTGGTGGCAATGGTGACCGCGATGGCGGCCGAGATGGATTTCTGCACGAGCAGATCGGCGCTGGCGGGCGTGGCCAGCGCGCATGCGACACCCAAACAGGCAAAACGGTAAGTTCCCAACATGGCATCCTCCCAAAACGCGCGCCGCTCTGATGGGCGGTGGCGCGGCGCTGGAAGAATAGCGAGACAGTCGTGCTGTTGTCCCGTACCGCCGTACCAGAATGGCGAAAATCAAAATTCTCCGATCTGGGAATAAAGCGCCGCGAGGCGGTGGCCGGTGCGCGGCAGAATCGAATATGCTTGCACCGTTGAGCGTCGAATGGCGGTCGGCGCGGAGGGGGAATCAATGTCTGTCATAATCTGGTTGGTGATCGGCCTGATCGCGGGCTGGCTCGCGGGAAAGATCGTGCACGGTTCGGGTTTCGGCGTGGTCGGTGACATCGCCGTCGGAATCATCGGCGCCGTCATCGCAGGATTTGTATTTCCGAGGATCGGCCTGAACATCGGCGGCGAATTTCTCGGCGCCGTTATTTCAGCCACAATCGGCGCCATTTTGCTGTTGGTGGTCATTGGGCTCGTAAAACGCGCCTAAAGTAGTGGCTGCAATGTCACATTGGGTCATATTGGCGCCACGCCATTCCCCAAGAATGAGGGGGCGGGAACGTAGGGCCCTGGTCGGTGTTTATGTCCTAGGGCCAATACCCCCGTGGTTTTTACAGGAGAGTACCAATGTGCGATTACAGCCTCGAACACGTGGCATCACGGCGGGCGGCTGTGGCCGACCGGCTGGTGACGACGACCTTCTCCAATACGATTACGCGCGGATTTGCTTCCGTCGAAGACGTGAATACGGCCGTGTGCTTACGGCCGGGCACCGAAATCGCCTTCGACGATGAGGTGGTGTACGAGCATCCCGTCACCTACGCGGTGACGCGGCTGCCCACGAAAGTGGCGCGCTTCCGCCAGATCGACCTGCATGTGCCGCACGCGCATCACGACGCGCTCGAATTCGCGAGCGGCGAAATCATTCCGCTGACCAAGCTGATGCCCGGCCAGCGTGCGACCGTGCTGCAGATGCCGGCTGAGCCGTTCAAGGCGGACGAGCAGGCGAAACGCGAGGAGCGCGAGTTCGTCGAACTGCCGCGTTAAAGCTTTCCGGTGCGCCGTTTGAGCCGTCGCTTGGGCGGCGTACCGCGATCGCGTGTGCGTGCCGTGTGACCCATGTTGCGTAGGCGTGATCCGACAACGCGCCGGTGCCTTCGTCGGCGCCGGCGTGTTTCATTTGTGGGGCGGTGAAACTCTTTGGGAATTGCCGTCCAGTTTTTACGGCCGCGGTAGAACAACGGTTTCCTGCCGCCGTGCTTTTCGCGATACGCGAGATAGCGCGCGCGCATGTCGAGCAGGCGCTTGCGCGGCACCTTGATGCGGCGATGCCGGGTCTTGGTCAGGACGCGTTCCAGCGCCCAGAGATTTTTCCTCGAGAACCGCCAGTCGATGGCGACGAACCGGCGCAGATCGACGTAGGCAAATCCCTGCACGCAGCCGGTGGCGTCGACGTATTCGTCGATGTAGCTCGCGGCGAGCGCGCGGACCGAGCGAAACACCGGCTTGCGGCCGTGCAGGCCGGGATCGCGCGAGCGCGCGATGGTGCCCCAGCGGCCGTTGCGGCGATAAAGAAAGATGACGTGGTCGAGATAGTCGATCGATTCGATGCTGAGGATGAGCGGCGGATAGCCGTGCTGCTCGAGGACGGTCGCGGCAAAAATCGCCGATTCGGCGCAATGCGCGCGGCCGTGGCGCACGGTCTGACGGAAGCTGCGCAGCGTCTCGCGCTGGCGTTCTGTGTTGTAGGGCAGGCGGTTGAGGAAGCGCTGCACGGCCTCGGGCGTGGGCAGGCGGCGGATGAGGCGACGCTCCGCTTTGGTGAAGACGGAGAGCGGGGGAGGGGCGGGGAGCATCGAAGAATCAGTCAATAAGCAGCGCGCGTCATGTCTCGGCGTGCTTATACACGCTCCACGAATGAATCCACCACGCGCTTCTCGCCGGCCTTGTCGAAGGCGATGGTGAGCTTGTTGCCGTCGACCGCGACCACATTGCCGTTGCCGAATTTCTGATGAAACACGCGATCGCCCGGTGAGAAGGCGGATACGGTGCCGGTGGATTTCGCCACCAGCTCGCCTTCGACCGTGAGCGGGCCGTGGCGGCGGCGGGCATTGCGTTGGAAGTTTGTCCCCATCCGGCCGCCTTCGGCGGCGTCGGCGAAATCCGATTGCTCGTCCTCGGAGAATCCGCCGCGGCGCTTCTGCGCGCGCTGCCAGCCGGGCGAGCCATAGTCCGAGCCGAAGCTCGCCGCTTGGTCGAAGCGCGAGGGGCCGAAAGGGCCGCCGAAATTTCCGCCCGCGCCAAAGCCGGCCTTGCTTTCGGCTACCTCGACGTTGGCAGGCGGCAATTCGTCAAGGAAACGTGAGGGAATGTTGGTCTGCCACAGGCCGTGGGTGCGGCGATTGGTGGCGAAGAAAATCTTCGCGCGTTTGCGCGCACGGGTAATTCCAACATGCGCCAGCCGACGCTCCTCTTCCAGTCCGGCGCGGCCTTGCTCGTCGAGCGAGCGTTGATTGGGGAACACGGTCTCCTCCCAGCCGGGCAGAAATACCGTGTCGAACTCGAGGCCCTTGGCGGCGTGCAGCGTCATGATGTTGACGGCGTCGGCCGAGGCATCGGAGTCGGTATCCATCACCAGCGAAATGTGCTCGAGGAAGCCGGCGAGGTTTTCGAATTCCTCCATGGAACGCACAAGCTCCTTCAAATTGTCCAGGCGGCCGGGGGCGTCGGGGGAACGGTCCTTCTGCCACATCTCGGTGTAGCCGCTCTCGTCGAGCACGATTTCGGCCAGTTCGTTATGCGGAAGCGAGTCGTTCTGCGAGCGCCAGCGCGAAAAACCTTCGAGCAAGCCGCGCAACGAGCTGCGCGCCTTGGCGCCGAGCGAGTCGGTCTCGACGACGACGCGGGCGGCTTCGGTGAGCGGGACGCGGTGCTTGCGGGCATAGTCGTGCAGGACTTGCACGCTGGCGTCGCCGAGGCCGCGCTTGGGTACATTGACGATGCGCTCGAAGGCGAGATCGTCGGACGGGGAATGGATGACGCGCAGGTAGGCGAGCGCGTCGCGGATTTCGGCGCGCTCGTAGAAGCGCGGGCCCCCGATCACGCGATAGGGCAGGCCGAGGGTGACGAAGCGGTCCTCGAACTCGCGCATCTGGAACGAGGCGCGCACCAGGATGGCGATCTCGTCGAGGGCGTGGCCCTGGCGGTGCAGCGACTCGATCTCCTCGCCGATGGCGCGGGCTTCCTCCTCCGAATCCCAGCAGGCGGTGACGGTGACCTTCTCGCCGTCGACGTCCTCGGTGTGCAGCGTCTTGCCGAGGCGGCCCTGGTTGTGCGCGATCAGATGGGCGGCGGTGGCGAGGATGTGGCCGGTGGAGCGGTAGTTGCGTTCGAGACGGACGATTTTCGCGCCGGGGAAGTCGTGCTCGAAGCGCAGGATGTTGTCCACTTCGGCGCCGCGCCAGCCGTAGATCGACTGGTCGTCATCGCCAACGCAGCAGATGTTTTTTTGTTCTGTTCCCTCTCCCGCAGGGGGGGAGGATAAGGAAGTGCGCTGCGCCAACAGCCGCAGCCAGAGATATTGCGCGACGTTGGTGTCCTGGTATTCGTCGACCAGAATGAATTTGAAACGATCCTGATATTGCCGCAGCACTTCCGGATTCTCGCGGAACAGGCGGATGCATTCGAGCAGCAGATCGCCAAAGTCGACGGCGTTGAGCGTCTTCAGCCGCTCCTGATAGGCCTGGTAGAGTTTCTTGCCGCGGCCATTGGCGAACACCGCGCCTTCGCCGGACGGCACTTGATCGGGCGTGAGACCGCGGTTCTTCCAGTGATCGAGCATGCCGGCGAACACGCGCGCGGGCCATTTCTTGTCGTCGATGTTCTCGGCTTCGAGCAGCTGCTTGATGAGGCGGACCTGATCGTCCTCGTCGAGGATGGTGAAGTCGGACTTGAGGCCGACGAGCTCCGCGTGCCGGCGCAAAATCTTCACGCCGATGGCGTGGAAGGTGCCGAGCCAGGGCATGCCTTCCACCACCTGGCCGACCATCTGGCCAACGCGCTCCTTCATTTCGCGCGCGGCCTTGTTGGTGAAGGTCACCGCCAGGATTTGCGAAGGATACGCGCGGCCGGTCGCCAGGATGTGCGCGATGCGGGTGGTGAGCACGCGCGTTTTGCCGGTGCCGGCGCCGGCCAGCACCAGCACCGGGCCGTCGAGCGTTTCCACCGCGCGGCGCTGCTCGGGGTTGAGGTCGGCGAGATAGGCGGCGCCGCCGGCGCGACCGGCCAGCGCGCGCGCGGCAATGCCTCCCGGCGCGGGCGCCGAAAAGTCTGTGGATTCAGCAGGTTCACGTTGTGCCGGATCAGCCAAGCGATGCCATGTCCATGAGAATCATGGACAGAAAATGGCACCGGCGGACGGTTTTTGCGAGGGCCGTCGCGCGCTATGTCGGGCAGTTGCCCAAACGGGGTTCAGAGCTTCTTTGCGAAGGCGTCCTGGATGAAGTCGTCGAGCATGCGATAGGTCTGGTGCGCGGCCGGCGCGTTGTACTCGGCAACGCCGGGC
Source organism: Xanthobacteraceae bacterium (assembly GCA_035501735.1). Classification (GTDB taxonomy): domain Bacteria; phylum Pseudomonadota; class Alphaproteobacteria; order Rhizobiales; family Xanthobacteraceae; genus PNAI01. The sequence goes on from DATJVR010000089.1 coordinate 10,515, forward strand.
ATCATGGTTTCTTCTTCGCTGAAGGAATGCAGCCGCCCGCCGAAATCGAGCATCTGCCAATTGGCGCCGGCGCCATCGAGCTCGGCTTCGAGCGCGTCGCGCTGGACTTTTGGCGCCACCGGGTCCTTGGAGCCGTGGATCACGAAAACGGCGGCTTTGATGTCGCCCTTCTTGGCCGGCATGGTGGTGCCGAGGTCGCCGTGCAGACAGATCACGGCGTTGACGTCGGCGCCGGTGCGCGCGAGTTCGAGCACGTTGCCGCCGCCGAAACAAAATCCGACCGCGGCCTTGCGCGTCTTGTCGCCGATGCCGCGCTTATCCGCCTCGGTCACCATGGCGTTGAGCGCGGCGACGACGCGCTTCCTGCCCTCGGTGCGGTCGGCGCGCACGGCCATCATCCATTCCTGCGAGGTGGGCGGGCCGGCGCAGGTCTTGCCCTCGCCATACATGCAGCCGACGAAAGCGACATATTTGTCACCGGCCATTTTCTGCGCGCGCTTGATGGCGGGTTCGGTGACGCCGAGCCAATTCGGCATCACCAGCAACAGCGGCCGGGGACCTTTGATCTTCTCATTCCAGACCAGCGCGCCTTTGCCCTTCACATTGCCGGCCTGGTAATCAATCCGCTCAACCGCCACGATGGCCTCCCGTTTTGTTTGCAGTTTGCATGATGTGCGCGAATGCTAGCGAGCGGCACCAAAAACTGTCAATCGCAGTAACTTATGGTCCGCTTCAATGCATCAGGTGCTCAAGGAGGAGCCATGCCGAAACTCGACGGCATTCTGGAAACCGCCCTTTATACCGATGACATGGAGCGCGCGCGGGCATTCTACGAAGATAAGCTCGGGCTGACCGCGATCTTCACGGACAATCGCCTGCGCGCGTACAGCGTCGCCGATCGCGACGTGCTGCTGATCTTCAAGCGGGGCAGCGCGCGGGAGACCACGGCCATGCCGGGCGGGATCATCCCGGGCCATGACGGGGCCGGACCGCTGCATGTGGCATTCGCCATCGGGGCCGACGAGCTCGCCCGCTGGGAGCAGCATCTGGCAGCGCGCGGCGTCGCCATCGAGGGCCGGACGGATTGGAAGCGCGGCGGCCGCAGCCTCTATTTCCGCGATCCAGACGGTCATCTGCTGGAGCTGGCGACGCCGGGATTATGGACGATCTACTAGCCGCGCTCGGTCTTGCCCGGCATCGCGACGCTCCGCCCGGCGGCTTCCGGGCGCGGCAATTGGCCGTGCGCTGATTTCATTTGATTGAGGCGCCCGACGAGATCGACGGGGAAGGGCGCGGTCTTCTTCGCCGTCATGTCGACGTGCAGCGACATGTTCTCGGAGGTGGCCGAGACCCAGCCTTCATCGGCGTGGAACAGCTGCTCGAAGTAATGCAGCCGCTTGGCGTCGTGATCGAGCAGTTGAACCGTGACGCGCACCGGATCGCCGGCATGCAGCTCGCGCAGATAACGGACGTGGGCTTCGGCGGTGAAGAACGACAGATTTCTTGTCTTCACATAGTCGGCCCCGCAGCCGAGCAGCTCGAATACTTCGTCGACGGCGCGGTCGAACAGGACGTTGTAGTAGGCCATGTTGAGATGGCCGTTGTAGTCGATCCACGCCGGCTCGACCTGCATCACCGAGGAGACGAACGGGGCAAAGAACAGCGGTTCGGGGTCGCGGCGGTCGAGCATGGGGCAGTTTTTCACGGCGAGACGGCTTTCCGCAACCGGTGCCGTCACGGACGGAGAAAGCTGCGGATTTCGTCGAGCAGCTGGTTCCAGGCAGGGTCGTTTTCCAGAACCACGTGATTTTTTCCCTCTAGCGCGACGAAGTGCGCGCCCGGAATGCCGGCGGCGATCCGACGACCTTCCTCGAAAGGTTGTGCGGCATCGTTGCGGCAATGGAGCACGAGCGTCGGCACGCGCACCTGCGGCAGCAGGTCAGTCACATCGAGATTCGACGTGGCCTGCACGATGCGAACGGCATTTTCGGGCGAGGTGGTAATACGCTGCAAATCGTTGAACCAATTGATCTGTTCGGTCGTTCCGCCGGGAACGAAGCGCGTGGTGAAGATTTGACGGAACGCCGGATTCTCCTGCCCCCATCCCAAGCGCATGAGCGTGAGCATCGCGTCGGTCTGCTCGACCTCCTGCGCATTCCCGCGCTTGCGGCGCCCACGGGCAAATCCGCCATAGAGTACCAAGCGCGTCAAACGCTCGGGATGGCGCACGGCATAGGCGATTGAGACGGCACAGCCCTGCGAAATTCCGAACAACGCGAACCGGTCGAGCCCGATGGCGTCCACCACGGACTCGAGATCACTCACGAACGCGTCGAACGAAATGTCCTGCACGTCCCAGTCCGATAACCCGTTGCCGCGTTCGTCGTAGCGGATCAGTTGATTTTCGCGCGACAGCGAGTGGAGCAACGGACTCCAGACCGGACTCTTCCAGTCGTATTCGAGGTGGTTGAGCCAATTGGCGGCTTTGACCAAGGGCGGACCCTGGCCGGCGATCGCATAGGCGATGCGGACGCCGTCTGGGGCGGTGCAGAATTGGATTTCCTGCCTGAGGTTAGCCGGGGGGGCTTGTCGTGGTGGCGGACGCGGCTTCGCTTACGGCGCCGACGAAGCGGAAGCCTTTGCGCGGCACGGTGCGGATCAGACGCTGCTCCTCGCCGCTGTCGCCGACGGCCTTGCGCACGGCGTTGATGCGGCTGGTGAGGGTGGATTCGGAGACGATGCGGCCCTGCCAGATGGCTGCGATGAGGTCGTCCTTGCTGACGACGCGGTCGTGGTTCTGCAGCAGATAGACCAGTAAATCGAACACTTGCGGCTCGAGCGCGATCAATGCGGAACCGCGTCGCAGCTCGCGGCGATCCGTGTCAAGCGCATGATCTGCAAAGAGAAAAAGTGCCAAGATGCCCCCGCTTGGCGGCTTTGATCCCGTCTCAAGCATTAATCAAGCCGTTCTCAAGGACAAATCAAGCGCCGGACAAAGTTTTATTGCCGCAGTGCAGGCATTCTCCACGCATGCCGAACGCGATTTTCGCGCGCCGATATGAATGGAGAATGTCATGCAGCCCTATGAAATCCGTCAGTTCCGCGACGGCACGATCGATTACAACGGCTATTTTGCGCGGCCGGTCTCGCTGCTGACGCCGCAGATGCGCAGATTCTGCCGGCGGGCGGCCTCGCTCAAGACCATCCTTCTTGTGACCGCCACGGTCGCCGCACTGGTCTTCACTGCATCAAAGTCCACGCATCGCACGGCGTGCACGATATGCGCGCCGACGAACACGGCCGTGGCGGCAACCCTTGATCGCGCCGCTGGCGCGACAGCCCAGCCGGACGGAGGGCGCCATGAAGTTTCATGAAATCCGTCGCCTCGACGACGGCCCGATCGACTTCGCGTTCTATCGGGAGCAGGCAATCTCGCTGCGCAGGCAGGCGATCCGAGAGGTGATGGGGCGGGTAGGGCGTAAGTCTCCCTTCAAGGTCCTAGCGACGCTCGGCTCGTTGGTCGCGCTGCTCTTCTCGACGTCGAGCCCGGATCGATTCGCCTAACGGCTTCGCAACGGCCGCGGCTCCCGCCGAGCGAGGGAACCGCGGCCAGAAATCCTCCGCTCGAGAAAGGGCGCACGCCATGGGTCGCCTCATCGCATTCCTCTACGGACTGATCGCCTATCTGGCGTTCTTCGTTACCATCCTCTACGCCATCGGCTTCGTCACCGGACTGCCGGTGCCGAAAACGATCGACACCGGCGCGGTCGGGTCGACGGGCGATGCGTTCATCGTCAACCTCTTGCTGATGTCGCTGTTCGCGATCCAGCACAGCGTCATGGCGCGCAAGGGGTTCAAGCAATGGTGGACGCAGTTTGTGCCGAAGACGGTCGAACGCAGCACCTACGTGCTGTTCGCCAGCCTCACGCTCGATCTCCTGTTCTGGCAATGGCGGCCGATGCCGGCGGTGGTCTGGCAGATCGCCGATCCGCAGATCGCCATGGCGGTCACGGGGCTCTCGCTGGTCGGCTGGGCGCTGGTGTTCGCCAGCACCTTCATGATCAACCACTTCGAGCTGTTCGGGCTGCATCAGGTCGCCAACAACCTGGTCGGGCGCGAGATGCCCGGAATGCGGTTCAAGACCCCGGTGCTCTACAAGTTCGTGCGGCACCCGATCTATTTGGGGTTCATCATTGCGTCCTGGGCGGCGCCGACGATGACGGTCGGGCATCTGCTGTTCGCGGCGGTGATCACCGCGTACATCTTCGTCGGCATCTTCCTGGAAGAGCGCGACCTGGTCGAACTGTTCGGCGACGAGTACAGCCGCTATCGCGAACGGGTGGCGATGCTCGTCCCCTGGCGCAAATCGGCCTGAAGGGTTCGCGTCGATCTGGTTGCAGCGCCGGCGCTTTGCCGGCGCTGTGCCGTTTCTGCTAACCTGCCGGCATGGCAATGGTTGCGGAATCCCATGCGGGTGAACGGCGCGATCCGAGGGCGATCGAGGCGGTCGTGCAGGCGCTAGCCGCGCGTTTCGGCAACCGCATGGCAACCGCGAGCGCAGTGCGCGAGCAGCACGCCAACACGACCACCTGGATCGAGAACCAGCCACCGGATGCGGTGGTGTTTCCGCAATCGACGCAGGATGTGCAGGACATCGTGCGCATCTGCGCGGGGCATCGCGTGCCGGTGATTCCGTTCGGCACCGGCACATCGCTCGAAGGTCAAATCAATGCGCCGCAGGGCGGGGTATCGGTGGATTTCCGCGACATGAATCGCGTGCTGGCGGTGCACGCCGAGGATCTCGACTGCGTGGTGGAGCCGGGCGTCACCCGCAAGGCGCTCAACGAACATCTACGCGACAGCGGGCTGTTCTTTCCGATCGATCCGGGCGCCGACGCCTCGCTCGGCGGCATGGCGGCGACGCGCGCTTCGGGCACCAACGCGGTGCGCTACGGCACCATGAAGGACAACGTGCTGGCGCTCGAAGTCGTGCTGGCGAACGGCGAACTGATGACCACCGCGCGGCGGGCGAAGAAGTCGTCGGCGGGTTACGATCTGACCCGGCTCATTGTCGGAGCGGAGGGCACGCTCGGCGTCATCACGTCGCTGACACTCAGGCTCTCCGGGATCCCGGAAGCGATGGCGGCGGGGGTGTGTCCGTTTCCATCGGTCGAAGCGTGCTGCAACGCGGCCATTCTGACCATTCAATCCGGTATTCCGGTGGCGCGGATCGAGCTGGTCGATGCACTGCAGGTCAAGGCTTCCAACGCCTATTCCAAACTTACGCTGCCTGAGGTGCCGATGCTGTTCCTCGAATTTCACGGCACGCAGGCGTCGGTCGCCGAGCAGTCGAAACGCTTCGGCGAAATCGCGAGCGAACTCGGCGGCGGGCCGTTCGATTGGGCCACCAAAGCGGAGGACCGCACGCGGCTGTGGCAGGCGCGGCACGACGCCTATTGGGCGGGGCGCGATCTGCGTAAAGGCGCGCAGGCGGTGGCGACCGACGTGTGCGTGCCGATCTCGCGGCTGGCGGAATGCGTGACCGCGACGCAAGCCGACATCGCCGCGAGCCGGCTTGTGGCGCCGATCATCGGTCATGTGGGCGATGGCAATTTCCATCTCACGCTGCTGGTCGATATGACGGACGCGGATGAACTCGAACGCGCGCAAAAGCTTTGCGAGAGGCTGGCCGAACGCGCGGTCGCCATGGACGGCACCTGCACCGGGGAGCACGGCATCGGGCAGGGCAAGATGAAATACCTGAAGGGGGAGCTCGGCGAGTCCGCGCTCCGGGCCATGCGCGCGATCAAGCAGGCGCTCGATCCGCTAGGCATCATGAACCCGGGAAAGATTGTGATTTAGATTTTGCCCATTTGGTGAATGGCGGCTTGGTTGGGGAAAAACTTTTAATATCGTCAACGCGCCCTCGCAATCCGACACAGATTTGCCTTCAATAAAGCGAAACTCGCGGCAATATCGACGTTAAGCAATGTAAACCGCTGCATACGTCAGCGACCCGTGCTGTTCCGTCGGCGGCCGCGGCCATGGTAAGCTTTTTGAGTGATATTTGGCCCTAAAGGCCTGAAAAAGTGGCAATTAAGCCGGGACGTTGACGCTGGAGCGAGCGTGCAGAATACGCTCTTGGGCATTGCGATCGCATTGATACTGGCGTTGGTGACAGCGCTGGTGGGGCCGCATTTTGTCAATTGGAGCAGTCACCGCGCCTTCTTCGAGGACGAGGCGACTCGTCTGGTCGGCGTACCGGTGCATGTCGCCGGCGCAATCAACGTCAGCGTTCTGCCGACCCCATCGATCACATTGCGCGCGATCGAAATCGGAAAACCGAACGACGAGAGCCGCCTGCGCGCGGGCGCGCTCGCCATGGAGCTTGCGCTCGGGCCGCTCATGCGGGGCGAGCTGAAAGCGGCCGAGGCACGGGTCATCTCGCCGGAATTCGCGGTGCGGCTCAATCGCAACGGAACGGTCGAATGGCCGAACGTGGCGGCAGGGATCAAGGGCGATGCCCTGTCGATCGAGCGACTGACCATCGCACAGGGCCGCATCATCCTGGTGGACGCCATCAGCGGCACACGGCGCGTGCTCGAAAATCTTTCATTTACGGGCGATGTGCGCTCGCTTGCCGGTCCCTATCGCGGGGACGGCGGATTCATCATTGGTGACGACGCCTATTTCTTCCGTCTGTCCACCGGACGCGTCGGCGACGGCGGGATGAAGGTCAAGCTTGTGATCGACCCGTCCGAACGGGCATTGAATATTGAAACCGAAGGTACGGTCACGGTCGAGAATGGTACGCCGCGCTATGAAGGCAATCTCACGCTCAATCGGCCTGCCAGCGCGGCAAAGGCCAGTGGACGGGCGGCCGTCAACGAGCCGTGGCGGGCGACCAGCAAGATCAAGGCAACCGCCGACGCCGCGCAGTTCGAAGAGGTCGAATTTCAGTACGGACCGGAAGAGCGGGCGATCAAGCTCAGCGGCACCGTGGAAGTGAAATTCGGTCAGCAGCCGCGATTGCAAGCCGTGCTTTCGTCACGACAGGTGGATCTCGACCGCCTGGTCGTCAAATCGGACGAGACGCGATCGGAGCCGTTCGCTGCGATCAAAGTCCTCGTGGAGGTGTTCGGCGGCGCGCTGCGGCCGGCGATGCCCATGCGGCTTTCGCTTAACGCCGATCAGATGACGCTTGGCGGCGCGACGTTGCAGTCGGTCGTCAGCGAGGTGACTGCGCGCGGTGATGCGTGGCAGATCGACCGGCTTGAGTTTCGTGCGCCGGGTTATACTCAGGTTCGCGCAAACGGTCGGCTTGGACTGAGCGCGAAGACGCCCGGTTTCGCCGGCAATATGAGTATCAACGCGACCGACTCGATGTCGCTGCTTGCCTGGCTCACCGGGCGCGACAACCCGACGCCGGGCGTGATGAAGCCTTGGCATGCTCGCGGCGACGTGATCTTGACGAGCGATCGAATCGCGGTCGAGCAGCTCCACACCGAGTTCGACCGCGCGACGCTCGAAGGCCGCGTGGCCTATACGTGGCCGATGGAGAGCCGGCCGTCTTCGCTCGAAGCCGAACTTGTCGCGACCGGGCTCGACGTCGATGCCTGTCTGCAAGTGGCTGCCGCGACGTCTTCCGGGCTCAGCCTGCAATGGCCGCATGATCTGTTGCTGGCGCTCGACGTCGAGAAAGCAAGAATCGCGGGCGTCGATACGCGCAAGGCCGCGATCAGGCTGCAGCTCGACGACAGGCGGTTCGAGCTGAAGCAGTTGTCGATCGACGGATTCGGGAACGTTGCGCTCGAAGCCAGCGGACGGGTGGCCAATCTGTTCTCCTCTCCGCGCGGCAATCTCAAACTCGACGTTGCCGCCGGCGATCTCACAAGCGTAACGGTGCTGGCTGAAAAATACTTACCGCAGCTCGTCGATCCGATCCGTCGCATCGCCGGGCGCGAACAGGCGGTCCAGCTTTCGGCCGACTTTGGGCTCGAAAGTTCTTCGGAGGGCGCCCTCAAGAAACGCACCACCGCCAAGGTCAAAGCGCAGGGACAGGTCGGCGTGTTCCGGCTCGATGTGGCGGCCAGCGCGGCGACCGACACGGGCGCGTTCCTCAGCCTTGATCTTGGGGCGCTCGCGGCATCCGATGTTCAAGTCGACGGGCAGGTGGACACCGCTGACGGAGTCGTTTTGCTGACGGCGATCGGTCTTGGCCGGATGGCGACAGCTGAGAGGCGACCGGCGCGGGTGAAACTGGTCGCGAGTGGACCGCTCAATGGCTATCTGCGCGTCGACGGCAGGCTCAATGCGGGTCTGATCGACCTCAGCGGCACCGGCAGCGTCAGCCTGCCTGACAACAAGCCGATGAGCGCTGAATTCACCCATGTCTTCGGTACGGTCGGAAGCAGCAAAGTGCAGGGAAAGCTTGCGCTCATGTTTGCCACGCCGGTGCGGGTTGAGGGCGCTATCGAAGCCGACCGGCTCGATGTGCCGGATGCTTTCGCAACCGTGGTGGGCACGCCGCTCCAGCAGATGAAAGTCGTGCAGCAGCAAACCGAAGCCTGGTCGTTGGAACCGTTCAAGCCAATCGCAACCGGTCTTGCCGGCCGAATCGAGATCAAGGCACCGCACGTGGTGCTGAGCGACAAACTCGTCGCCAAATCGATGCGCGGCGTGTTGCAGTTCGAGGCGGCGAAGACCGAGTTCGAAGTGGTCGATTGCGACCTCGCGGGCGGGATGCTGACCGGCCAATTCGCATTCTTGAGCAGTGCCGATGGACTCTCGCTGCTGAGCTATGTCGAATTGATCGGTGCCGATGCCGCCGCGATCATGCCAGGCGAAAAGCGGCCGCCGATCAAGGGTACGCTGTCATTGCAGACGACGGTGGAAGGCGTGGGCCTCAGTCCTGCTGCGTTCGTCGGGTCGCTGCGAGGCAACGGCAAGTTTACGCTGGAGAAGGGTCAGTTTGCCGGGCTCAATCCGCAGGTGTTCGATAGGCTTATCGGCGCGGTCGATCTCGGCATTCGCGCGGATCCCAAGCAGATCAACGAGTTCGTCACCATCCTGCTCGGCACCGATTACCTTCCGATAACGAAGGCGGAGGGCTCGATCACGTTCATCGGGGGGCAGGCGCGCCTTACCGAGCCGCGCGTGGAAGCGGAAGGCGCCGACTTGACGGTCACTGGCAAGATCGATTTTCCCAGCGCTTCAGTGGATGCCACGTTCGCGCTGTCGGGCTCGAAGGCAACCGATGTGGCTGGTCGTCCGGCCGTCACCGTTGTGCTCAAAGGGCCGATCGCAGCGCCTCGCTTGTCGGTCAATACGGACACGCTGGCCGGCTGGCTTGCCTTGCGTTCGGCCGAGCAGCAATCCAAGCGGATCGAGACTCTCGAAGCGGCCCGGCGGGCTGCGATGGACAAATCGCTGGCAATCTCGCCGCCGCCTGCGCGCACCATTGAAGAAGACGATGCAAATGCCCCGGTGCAGTCACAGGCGCAACCGCAGGCGAGCGCTGATCCGCACCCGGTTTTGCCGGAGACGACGAGCGGGATCGCCAATATGATCCAGGTGCCGCCGCTGCCGCCGCCTATCACGATCAAGCCATAGATCGGCCGACGAAACTCAGCACGCGACGGCGCGCGAACGCGGACGCCAGCGATTTTCAGAGACTTGACGTCGGGACATCATTCAACGCGCAACAGCGTAGGCGTGCTGCGCGATTCCATCGGCTCACGGGCCGGCTTCGGCGCGCTCGTCGTCGCGGGACCCTGCGTGCGGTAATGATCGAGCACGAACAGGCGAATGGCCGATGACAGGTTGCCGTGCCGACGCTCCGAATCGATCGAGGCGACAAGATCGGACATGGTCACGTCGCGATTCCCGGCAATCTCCTTGAGCGACTTCCAGAAGGCGTCCTCAAGACTGACGCTGGTCTTGTGTCCGGCAATGACGATCGAGCGTTTTACGACCGGAGATTTCATTGTTCGTCTCCCGGTTCAATGCGATGCAGGTCGAGCACCCGGCGGCCGGCGTTCCGATCCGCTGCGTTGCGCGCGCGTTCAACCTTGGAAGCGCCATGAGCGAGACGATTTTCGGCGGCAGTGCGTGCCGCTTTCTCACGCGTGGCGCGCTTACGCGCCGTTCGAAGATTGACGACTTCGCTCATTTCAGACTCGTGCCCATTCAGACTCGTGCCCATCACGTCACGCCAATCGGATCAATGTCCAACTTGTCGAATGCCCAGAAAGTTTGTCGGTGGAACGGCGGGTGAAATGCCGCCCCAGGTCGCGTCGCCACCATGCTCGTGGTCGTCATTCAAAGGCAAGACACGGTTAGTTGAAGGGGGAGCGCGCTCCGCTGTTACTTGGCATTTCCTATGAATAAATGCGCCGGATAGGCCAGAATTCAAACCGTCCCATGGAATAAATAAAGTTCATCGGGGTTACGAGGCATCCGAAACCTATGTCGTTGCACGAATAGAGTGACCCAACGATAGTCATTCATCTTTGTAAATCACTCATATTGTTTGTGAAATTTTGGCTCCGGCGATTCGGTCCGCGCATCTGTCTGTCTCGTTGCCGCCAGGGATTTTTCGCAACCCGATCACGAAAATTTTAAAAGCGTCGACGCCCTAGTCCGGCCTCGTCATCCGTTCCGGACGCACGATCTGATCGAATTCCTCGCCGGTCACAAATCCCAGCCGAATCGCCTCCGCCCGCAGCGTGGTACCGTTGGCGTGCGCGGCTTTGGCGATCTTCGCGGCATTGTCATAGCCGATCTTGGGCGCCAGCGCGGTCACCAGCATGAGCGAGCGCTCCAGCAATTCGCGAATGCGGGCCTCATTGGCACGAATGCCGGAGACACAGTGATCGGCGAAGGAGCGCGCGGCATCGTTCAGCAGGCGAATCGATTGCAGCATGGCGTGCGCCAGCAGCGGTTTGAAAACATTGAGCTCGCAGTGGCCTTGGCTCGCCCCGATCGTGATGGCGGAGTGATTGCCGAACACTTGGCAGCAGACCATGGTCAGGGCTTCGCATTGTGTCGGGTTGACCTTGCCCGGCATGATCGAGGAGCCGGGCTCGTTCTCCGGCAGGATCAATTCACCGATTCCGGAGCGTGGGCCGGAGCCGAGCAGGCGAATATCGTTGGCGATCTTGAACAGGTCGGTGGCGAGCGCGTTGAGCGCGCCGTGTGCAAACGCATAGGTGCCGTGCGAAGCCAGCGCCTCGAACTTGTTCGGCGCGCTGACGAAGGGCAGGCGGGTGATATCGGCCACGCGTTTGGCAAAGGCGCGGGCGAATTGCGGCTTGGCGTTCAGGCCGGTGCCGACGGCCGTGCCGCCCTGCGCCAGGTGGTAGAGCTGCTTGAGCGCAAGCCGCATGCGGATGATGCCGGATCTGACCGCGGCGGCGTAGCCGGAAAATTCCTGCCCGAGCGTGAGCGGGGTTGCGTCCTGCAAATGCGTGCGGCCGATCTTGACGATGGAAGAGAACGTCTTTGCTTTCCTCTGCAGCTCGTCCTGCAGATGCGCCAGCGCGGGGTCGAGGTGGTAGGCGATCTCCATCGCGGCGGCGATGTGCATGGCGGTGGGGATGCAGTCGTTGGACGACTGGCTCATGTTCACGTGGTCGTTCATGTGCACCGGCGATTTCGCGCCGCGTTTGCCGCCTAGCAATTCATTCGCGCGATTGGCGATTACCTCGTTCATGTTCATGTTGGTCTGGGTGCCGGAGCCGGTCTGCCAGACCACGAGCGGAAAATGATCGTCGAGCTTGCCGTCGATGACCTCCTGCGCGGCGCGGATGATGGCGCGGGCGCGGCGGGGATCGAGGGAGCCGAGGGCGAGATTCACCTCGGCGGCGGCGCGCTTGACGATGGCGAGGGCGCGGACGAGGGGGAGCGGCATGCGCTCGATGCCGATGCGGAAGTTCTCCAGCGCGCGCTGGGTCTGGGCGCCCCAGTAGCGGTCGGCCGGCACGGCGATCGGGCCGAACGGGTCGGTCTCGGTGCGCGTCTTTTTGCGCTTCTTCGCCATGGTGTCCAAGAATTATATTCGAGCATGATCTTATCCGAAAACCGGTTCCCACTTTTCGGGATCATGCTTATTCGAGCATGATCTTATCCGAAAACCGGTTTCCACTTTTCGGGATCATGCTTATTCGCGCATGATCTTATCCGAAAACCGGTTCCCACTTTTCGGGATCATGCTCCTACTTCTTACGGAAGCGGTCGAGACGGACGACTTCGCCGCGCTTCGGCTTGTCGGGTTTGTCGGGGCCGGGGGCCGCGGGGGCGGGGGGAAGCGCCTTGACGGGCTTCGGGCCGGCGAGCGCGGGCGCGGCAGCGGCGGGCGCGGGCACGCGCGGCACGCGCGGCACGCTGGTGATGCTGCGCGCGGGCTCCGGCTTGCCCTCCGGCTTGAGCTCCGGCTTGGCGGCGCGGCGCGGCTTGGCGGTTTTCTCCGGCTTGTCGGCCTTCGGCTTGGGCGATACGGCAGCGGCCGCCGCCGCGGCCGGCGCCTCGGTCACGGGCTCGAACTGCAGCGCGAACTGCACGGACGGGTCGACGAAACTCTTGATCGCCGCGAACGGGATCGCCAGCCGCTCCGGCACGCCGGCGAACGACAGGCCGACCTCGAAGCTGTCGTCGCTCACTTTGAGATCCCAGAACTGGTGCTGCAGCACGATGGTCATTTCGTCGGGGTACTGCGCGAGCAGGCGCGGGGAGAGCCGCACGCCGTCGGCGCGGGTGGCGAAGGAGATGAAGAAGTGATGGTCGCCCTGCAGGCCCTTGCGGGCGGTATCGGTCAGCACGGTGCGCACGAGGCCGCGCAGGGCGGCTTGCGCGAGGAGGTCGTAGCGGATGTGGTCGACGGCCATGCGGGATGTTCCAGGGGACGGACTCGCTGGCGCCGATGCTAGCGCGCGCGGGCGAAATTCGCATCTCCCCTTGCGCCCTGCCGCCTTCCGCCCTGCCGCCGGCGCCCCGTTCAAAATGGAAGTGGAGGCTTCTGTTGCCAGGTGCCTCCGGACCCCGCCTGACGGGGCTTAATCCATCAGGACTTCAGTTCGGTCTTTCGCGCCGCTTACGCAGCGAGAGCAACCGGAGCATAGTTGTCGTTTGCAACTATGGTTTTGGCCCGATAACGCCGGAACCATCCCGGGCAAAAGCGCGCCTTTTACGCCCTCGTCGATCCTGGTTCGGCCCCGCCGAAGCCCAACGCGGGCCGCCCGCAAGGTTGGGCTTGGGTGGAGCCGCCGGGTACTGCCCCCGGGTCCGAAAGGTTTATTACGACGGCTGTTTATTGCCATAGCCGGGTTGCCCCGGCCCCTTGAATATAGGCCGAGAAGGTTGACGAAAAAAGAGCGCCAATTCGCGGAGATTTGCGGCCCGGTCATCATGGCCGGGCTTGGCATCATGATGCCTGTCGGAACGGGAAATCCCTCGGCAAGCTTGTCATGGGCTGAACCTCATCATGGATGCGCGGGTCGCGCCCGCGCTGACGGTTGAAAATCGAGCGTGCATCTTCGCCCGCGTTCTTTAAGGCGCCGGGTGCGCCTGTCTTCCTCTTTCGTCCCTCGCGCGAGCGAGGGAGCGGAGCGCCGAAAGGCGCTACGTCAACCATCCACGCCTGGCGCAAACCGTGCGCGCCTTTCGCGCCACGGCGTTTGCGCGCGGGCGTCGCGCATCCCGTTAGCGGGACGCGCGCACCTCTCGGCGCACCGCTGGCGGCGACTTTGCACCTCGGGGCCGTACTTCCGGGCCCGGACAGCGGCTCAAGAGCCGCCCGATCCCGGCAGCTTTCGCCGCCGTTCATCCGGTCCGCGTCCAGCCATTGAAGGCAGCCCCACGTAGTTGGAGCGGACGGCGACCCGAGGCGTCCCGAGGCGTCCCGGACGTGCGGTGACGAGCCGCAGGCGCGGGCGCCGCCCCTCCCCACGTCATGCAGCGTCCTGCAGGGCGCCCCTCGATGGGGAGGGAATGTGAATATAATCCTAGGACGAAGATTGTCAAGTTTTGTCCGCCTCATGGTGAGGAGGCACGCAGCGCCGTCTCGAACCATGAGGCGCGTGGCGCCGTCTCGAACCACGAGGCGCGCAGCGCCGTCTCGAATCATGAGGCGCGCAGCGCCGTCTCGAATCATGAGGCGGTCCCATCCTGCGAGACGCTCCTCGGGATGAGGCGATTCCGAGCCGCGGCCGTTAGCGCCAAAACACGAAGAAAAAATGGAGCACCGGGAACGTACCGGTCGGCGCGCCGAGCAAGAGCAAAGCACCCTTGCGGCCGCAGAAGCAGAGAGCGGCCACGAACAGGCCAACCCACAAGAATCCCAAACCATAAAGCCAAAGCTCCCACGGGATGCCGGTCGCGAGGATAAACTTTGCGATGGTTCTCTGATTGAAAATGGTGAAGGCAATCGCGCCCGCAACGATCAACGAGAGAACCAGCAAGATTGGCAGTAGAAATTTCCTCATGGCGCACGGCGGCCTGTCAGGCGGCCTTCAGCCGCTTCAACTCCGCTTCGAACTGGAAGCGCAATTGTGCGCCTTCTTCTTCGGGCAGCCAGTTGGTCATCTGCGGAAAGATCGTGCGGTAGAGCGAAACCGTTGTCGGCTCCCACGGCAATTTTTTTGCTGCGCGGGCTTCTGCGAGGATTTTCAGCAGGCGCGCGCGGACGGATTCGGGATCAGGCCGATATTCAGGCGTCGGCCGATCCTCGAACAGTTCGCTCTGTTCGTCGTCATGGAAGAGGTCGCGCTGACGGGATGTCATAGGCGCTCTTAAATTCGAATCAGCCGATGCGCGCGAAAGTCATACAACCATTATAATATTAGTGCGAAGAGGCATCGCGGTCAGTTCACCGCATAGTCCTTTGTGAGAGCGATGATTTTCCGGACCGCAGGCGCCGAACCTCCCCGCGATTCGCAGCGTTGTGCTGGGCGCCCGTCGATGGGGGGTTGATAGGAATATCATCATACAATTTCTGGCTGTTAACGGCTATTATACAGCGAAGTATCGGGGGAAGACTTGGCTGACGACGGCTTACCGGTAGATCAAGTTGGTGCTTGGTCACTCGAGAAACATGATCGTTTGCGGAAATATATTTCGGCGTCCCGAGGCGCGCGCCGAAAATTCTTGCCGCCAATTGGCACGGGAGGCGCCAGCTACATCGATCTATATTGTGGTTACGGCAAAGCGATCATCCGTGACACCGGTCAGGAAATTGACGGAAGTCCTCTAGTAGCATTCAAAAGTGCACGCGATGGAGGTGCTCGTTTTTCAGAAATCCATTTGGGAGATTCAAATGACGACAAGCTTAGAGTTTCTGTCGAAAGAATCAAAAATGCAGGCGGCGTTGCCACCCCGCATAGGGGAACTGCTTTAGAGGCGGTTCAAAAAGTTGCAGAGCACCTAAATCCATCAGGGCTCCATTTCGCATTTCTAGATCCATTCAATCTTCAGGACCTGCCGTTTGGGGTAATCGAAACTCTGTCGCGGTTTCACCGAATGGACATGATAATTCATGTCAGTGTTCAGGACCTTCAGCGCAATCTTGATCGGTATATTGGTCAGTCCGAGAGTCCATTAGACGTCTTCATGACAGGTTGGCGATCTGTAGTTGATCTTAATCAGGCGCAAAATGCAATCCGCGCCGACCTCCTCAAATTTTGGTTACACAAGATTAGGGGGCTTGGTGTATCTCCAGCGCAGGGAATTGCACTTGTGTCTGGTGAGAAGCAGCAGCGACTGTATTGGCTGGTTTTTGTTAGTCGTAGTAATTTCGCCGCTAGTCTATGGGAAGACATTCGCCATTCAGGTCAAAAATCCCTGTTGTAGATGTCGGAGTGAGCAGTGAGTGAGACATCAATAGAGTGGACAGACGCAACATGGAATCCGGTTGCGGGGTGCTCAATTGTCTCAGCTGGATGCACCAACTGCTATGCAATGCGGATGGCTGCGCGCTTGCAAGCAATGGGAATGAAAAAATATCAAGGCCTAACGCGTCGAAGCGGAAAACGGCACATTTGGACAGGCAAGATTCGCTGTGACGTTAAGGCGCTCGATACGCCCAAGATGTGGCGCAAGCCAAGAAAAATTTTTGTCAACTCGATGTCGGATCTTTTTCATGAGGATGTCCCTGAGCGCTTCATCAAAAGAGTATGGGCCGTGATGTCGGTTACTCCGCAACACACATACCAAATTTTGACAAAGCGGCCCGATCGCATGGCGATGCTTGTTGGAAAGGAAAAGCTGCCGACTTTGCCAAATGTTTGGCTGGGTACAAGCGTCGAAGATTCTAGCGTATTCGATAGGCTCGATTATCTGCGCGCAATTTCTTCTGTCATCCGCTTTGTGTCATTTGAACCTTTGTTGGGCTCCGTAAAGGGCGCTGACCTTAGTGGAATTACCTGGGCAATTGTTGGGGGCGAATCGGGTCCGCGAGCGCGCCCAATGGTTGCAAGCTGGGTTGATGAAATTGAAGACATGTGTCGAGCGCAGAGCGTTGCATTTTTCTTCAAACAATGGGGCGGTGTTCGAAAGGATCGCACTGGTCGCAGACGATTTGGTCGCACCTACGATGAAATGCCGACTAGTTTCTCATAAAATACATGTGGCATTTCTTGTCATTGCGGCATTTGTAATCTTTATTTTTCGATGAGTCGAAATACATGTTCCGCAGAAGGCGTGGAACGGATATGCAAGAAATTGAATATATCGAAATGCCGCAGCCGCTCGGGATTTTTGCCGGTGATCTATATGATCGGGGGATTGGATATCTAAGTGCTTTTGAAGTTCTGTCGAGGGAGAATAATCAAACGTTACTCTATGCAAGTTATTTCTTATTTGCACATTCGCTCGAATTGCTTCTTAAGTCATTTCTAGCAGCGCGGGGTACAACGAAAAAAGCTATAAGAGACTTCGGCCACAATCTCCCAGAAATTTTTCGTGCGTGTGTGCAGCAATCAATCCCGAAGGTTGCTGATTTAGAACCCTACGTCCATCACACGTTTGAAATGAATCGAGATTTTGATTTTCGCTATCCGTCGGGCTATAATTTGTCGATGCCGAGCCCAAAGGAGTGCGTTCCAATAGCTCGGGCACTAGCTAACACAATCGAGCCAATCATAAATCGAACAAGAATTGACGCAAATTTACAATTTGCGAGCGACACGCGACAATTCCGTGGCAAAAAAGTTCGTTGGTCTGACTAAGTTGCAAGTGGGTAGGACGCAATAGCGGAGCGTATTGCGCCGTCAAAAAGTGGCGGATTACGCTGCGCTAATCCGCCCTACAGGCGCTTAAACGCCACTCGCTTGTAATTAACCCGCCGAGCGCCTATATCCTCCGCATTCGCGATTTCGTTTGCCTGGTTTATCGGCCCCTCAGAAGGGCGTTTCCCAAGAACACGCAAATCCGGATGAAGACCCGCGCGAATGGTTCGCGCGGTTCATTAAACGCCTTTGCGCGTTTCAAGGAGACTAAGACTATGGCTCAAGGTACCGTTAAATTCTTCAACCTCAACAAAGGCTACGGCTTCATCGCGCAGGACGGCGGCGGACCGGATGTGTTCGTTCACATCTCCGCGGTCGAGCGCGCCGGCATGAGCACGCTGAACGAAGGCCAGAAGGTCAAGTTCGACGTGGAGCAGGACCGCCGCAGCGGCAAATCCGCCGCCGCCAATCTGCAGGCCGTCTAACCGGCGACCACCTGCACGTCGTCCCAGCGACGACTATATAGAGAGGGCCCGGCGCCCAAGGGTGCCGGGCTTTTTCTTTCACGCACGACGAGGACATCATGGCCCGCAAGCCCGGAGACAAATCCGAATTCGTGCTGTTCGACGTGACCTACGAGGACGGCACCCGGCGCTCCAACCGCAAGGTGCCGCGCGCGCTGCTCGGCGGGCTCGACGGCGACGCGCCCGCGCGCACCTTCCTGATGCAGCAGGACCGCGAAATCGCCGCGAAGTCCGGCCAGCAGCCGGCGCCGATCGAAAGCCTGCACCGCTCGGGCGAAAAGCCGGCCAAGGACTACGCCCGGTCCAAACACGCCGGGCGGGGGTGACAGGCTCGCCTTCGGCGAGCGTCATAATTCGAGTGGCCGGACGCGCGGGCGGGCGGTACATCTCAGCGCATGCCCGAATCGGCCGCTGCCTCGCCCGCTCCGTCCCCGCCCATCCCCAGCCACGCCGACCTCTACTTCGCGTTCTTCAAAATCTCGCTCTCCGGCTTCGGCGGCACGCTGCCGTGGACGCGGCGCATGTTCGTCGAGCAAAAACGCTGGATGACGGCGGAGGAGTTCAACGACGCCTACGCGGTCTGCCAGGTGCTGCCCGGCCCCAACATCGTCAACCTCACCGCGGTGTTCGGCTCGCGCATGCGCGGGCCGACCGGCGCGCTCGCGGCGTGGTGCGGATTCCTCGGGCTGCCGTTCGTGCTCATGGTGACGATCGGAATGCTGTACGCGCAGTTCGGCGACGCGGTGGTGCTGCGGCGCATCCTGGGCGGCGTCGCGGCGGCGGCCGCCGGCGTGATCATCTCGACCGTCACCAAGATGGCCGAGCCGATGTTCCGCTCCATGGGGCCGGCGCCGTTCATGTTCTTCGCCACCCTCGGCGCGGTCGGCATCATGCGTTGGCCGTTGCTCGCGGTGATGCTGGTGCTAGCGCCGTGCTCGATCGCGCTCGCGTGGTGGGTGCGGCGATGAAGGACGACAACGTTCTGGCGACTCTCGCGCTGCAGTTCGCCATCCTGTCGCTGCTCGCGCTCGGCGGGGCGAACGCGGTGGTGCCGGAAATCCACCGGCAGGCGGTCGAGATCGGCCATTGGATGAACGACCGGCAGTTTGCCGATTTTTTCGCCATCTCGCAGGCCGCGCCCGGCCCCAATGTGATGATTGTGACGCTCGTGGGCTATCACGTGGCGGGCTTGCCCGGTGCTCTGGTAACGACGCTCGCCATGTGCGGGCCGACCGCGGTGCTGGCCTTTTTCTTCGCGCGCGCCTGGGATCGTTTCAAGGACGCCCGCTGGCGGGTGGCGGTGACGTCCGGACTTGTCCCGATTTCGGTCGGGCTCGTGGGGGCGAGCGCGATCGTGCTGACGCGGGCCGCCGACCACAATTGGATCGCCGCCGCCATCACCGCGGCCAGCGCGGCCGTGGCCTATGGGACACGGTGGAGTCCGCTGTTCGTGTTCGCGCTGGCGGGGCTATTGGGGCTGGCCGGCCTGGTCTGAAGAATTCCCGCGGCGTGACAAGAATACGTTTGGCAGCCCGGCATGGTGTGCTAGGTAATTACCCTGAGGGGTGCGGCCACTGAAGACATAATCAAAGGGAAGAACGGGACCCAAGGGGGAGAGTCAGTATGTCTGATGAAACCCGGTCGGTAACGGCCGAGGCTAGCCAACAATTCATGCATCGGGTTGGCGGGGCGATCATGGTCGTGCTGGCGCTGATCGCGCTCGGCATCGCCTATTTCCACCCGGGAAATGTCGGCTTCTTCGGACCGGTGGTGATGCCGATCGTGATCTCGATCGCGGTCGGGGTGGCCGGAGCGGCGGTGGCGAGCGGGCAGCTCAGGCTGCGAAGCCCGCAGGATTTTTTCGGCGGCGCGGCGCTGGTCGCGCTGGCGGTGGTCGCCATGCTCGCCTCGCTCGATCTGCCCGGCATGCGCGGCTTTGCGTTCGGGCCCGGCACGGCGCCGCGGCTGTTCGCGACGCTGCTCGCCGGCGTCGGCGGCGCGGTCTCGATCTCGGGCTTCCTCTTAGACGGGCCGCCGCTGCAGCATTTCGCCATTCGCGGCCCGCTGTTCCTCACCGCGGCGGTGTTCTGCTTCGCCGGCACGATCCGGCCGCTCGGTCTGGTGGCCGCCAGCTATCTCACCATCCTGGTCTCGGCCGGCGCTACTCCGGAAGTGAGGTGGCACGAGACGGTGCTATGGGGGATCATCCTGACCATCTTCTGCGCGGTGCTGTTCACCTGCCCCTGCAACATCGGCGGGATTCCCATACCGGGTCTCAATCTTCCGATGCCGCTTTTCCCGCGATTCTGATCGCCTGGTGCTGACATGCATGACCTCCTATCCAATCTGGCATTCGGCTTCGGAATCGCGCTGTCGCCCTGGAACGTGCTGCTGTGCCTGATCGGCGCGCTGGTCGGCACGTTGATCGGCGTGTTGCCGGGCATCGGTCCGCTGGCGACCATCGCCATGCTGCTGCCGATCACGTTCGGCCTGCCGCCGGTGGGCGCGCTGATCATGCTCGCCGGCATTTATTACGGCGCCCAATATGGCGGCTCGACCACGTCGATCCTGATCAACATCCCGGGTGAATCGTCGTCGGTGGTCACCACGCTCGACGGCCATCAGATGGCGCGGCAAGGCCGTGCCGGTCCCGCGCTCGCCATCGCGGCGATCGGCTCGTTCTTCGCGGGCTGCGTGTCGACCGTGCTGGTGGCCGCGCTGGGCGCGCCCTTGACCAGCCTGGCGCTGCTGTTCGGCCCGGCGGAATATTTCTCGCTCATGGTGCTCGGGCTGATCTTCGCCGTCGTGCTCGCGCGCGCCTCGGTGCTCAAGGCGGTCGCCATGGTGCTCGCCGGCCTCTTGATGTCGATGGTCGGCTCCGACCTCGAAACCGGCGCCGAACGCATGAGCTTCGGCATTCCGGAACTGTCCGACGGCATCGGCTTCGTGCAGGTCGCCATGGGCGTGTTCGGTTTCGGCGAAATCATGCGCAACCTCGAACAGGCGGAAAGCCGCGAGATCGTCAAAGGAAAAATCTCGGGCTTGATGCCGACGCTGGACGATCTCAAGCAGGCGGCCGGCGCGATTGGCCGCGGCACGGTGCTGGGTTCGATCCTCGGCATCCTGCCGGGCGGCGGCGCGGTGATCGCGGCTTTTGCCGCCTACACGTTCGAAAAGAAAATGTCGAAGACGCCGCAACGCTTCGGCCACGGCACGATCGAAGGCGTTGCCGCGCCGGAGAGCGCCAACAATGCGGCGGCGCAGACCTCGTTCATCCCGCTGCTCACGCTCGGCATTCCGCCGAATGCGGTGATGGCGCTCATGGTCGGCGCGATGACGATCCACGGCATCGTGCCGGGACCGCAGGTCATGACCAAGCAGCCGGATCTGTTCTGGGGCATGATCGCATCGATGTGGGTCGGCAATCTCATGCTGGTCGTCATCAATCTGCCGCTGGTCGGCTTGTGGGTGCGGCTCCTGCGCGTGCCCTATCGCCATCTGTTCCCGATGATCATCATCTTCTGCTGCATCGGCGTCTATTCGCTCAACAACGCGGCGTTCGATGCGGGCATGACCGGTGTCTTCGGAGTCGTCGGTTATTGGCTGGTCAAGCATGACTTCGAGCCGGCGCCGATGCTGCTCGGCTTCGTGCTCGGCCCGCTGATGGAGGAGAACCTCCGCCGCGCCATGCTGATCGCGCGCGGCGATGCCACCGTGTTCCTGACGCGGCCGATCTCGGCGACGCTGCTGGCGCTCGCTTTCATCCTGCTCACGCTTGCCGTGCTGCCGATGATCCGTCAGCGGCGCGAGGAGGTATTCACCGAATAGGCGACGGCTGGATAGCGAAAGATCATTGAAACGGCGGCCTTGCGGGCCGCCGTTTTTGTTTTGCGCCGAGGTTTAAGGGGGCTTCCGCTTCCGATCTATAAACTATTGGTAAACAAGGATATTCCGTAATCTTCCATTAACAATAAGCAGGCACCCTGCGCCAGCGCCAGTGCTGGTGGATCGCTCCTCGGGGGAATTATGAGCACGCTTCGCAACTTCTTCAGCAGCAAATTGTCTATCCCGGCTGTTGCCAATCGTAGTGATATCGAGCTCGACAGCGAACTCTATCTCACGATTGCCAGACAACTCGGCAAGGAAAACGAATCCATCCGCAATCTACTGATCGATGCCGAGAACAAGATCAAGGAACTTGGCGCCATCAAGCGTTTGATCGGAGAACAGGTCGATCCCGTCAGCAAGACGTTGCACGCTCTGGAAAAAACAAAGGGCGAGCTAGGCGCGGCTGAAACGAAAGTCGCGACGCTCGAAAGCGACTGCGCAGGGCTGCGGGAAACCTTGAGCGCGACCCAAAAGAGATTGGCCACGCTCGAATTCGCCCATGGCGGACAGACGAAGGAACTCTCGACGTGTCGCACGCAGATCGCCGACCTGAAGGATCGCGTGCAAAAGCAAAGCGGTGAAATCAAAATCGCAAACGACGAAAACCGGCGCCTGAACGAACGCGTGGCGCTTGCGGACAAACTGAAAGTTCAGCTGGAAAGCGAGGGTGCGGCGACCCGGCAGAAGCTGGAAGCCACTCAGCAGAAGCTGACTGCGGCCGAGGACAATCGGATCGCCCTGCAGAAGTCGCTCGACAAGGCGACGACCGATTTGTCGCAAATGTCGCAGCGCTTGCGCGAGGTCGACAAGGCGCTCGAGGACGCCAAGCAGAAATATGACAGCGATATCGCCTTGCACGTCGAGAGCTATGAGGCGCTGAAAACGCGCGCCGAACTGACCAACAAGCTGCTCGAAGATACGCGCAAAACCATGTTGGAACGCGTCAAAGAAATCCAGTCGTCGATCGCCGCCTGACAGAATCCCGACGCACGGCCAGGACGTCCGGTCCTGGCGCGTCGCGGGCATTACGTCCGTGCTCGGGGCGTTTACCGAATAGCTACTGGCAAGATCGAGACCGGTGTCGAGAAAACCGGCCGACCTAGAACTTCACCATGTCGATGCTGGTGAGAGTCACTTTGCCCGAGATGATCGGTGCGCTGGTGAAATTGTAAGTGACATACTGCTCGATATAGGCGTTTTCGGCCGACATGCCGTCCACCGGCACAATAACGCTGAAGCCGTGGAGCACCGCCTCGCTCGCGGTGTACAGCACGGCGCCGTGCGCCGCGGTTCCCACGATGATCACGTGCTGGATGTTTTTTTCCTTCAGGATCTGCTCGAGATTGGTCTTGAAGAATTTGTCCACGCCCGCCTTCACGAACGGCTCATTGGCGCCCGGCGCGACGTCCGGAAGGGTATCGGCGATCGTGGCCGGGCCAGGAATGATGCTGTAAACCACCAGCATGTTCTTGGCTCTCGCCTGGGCGAGAAGTTTTTTGGCCTTGGGCACGGAGGTGAGGCAACGCGGCCGACGCTCCTGGTTGCAGGTCTGTTTGATGAAGTCGAGCATCAGCAGGGCTGTGGTCTTCGGATCCACCGTGACGGTTTTGAGTTCAGGCGCGGACGGCGCCTTCACGCTTGCCCATTCATTGATGATGGTCTGCGCCGGCGCAGACGCGGCCGATCCCAGTAACGCGACGAGTGCAGCGAACGGCAACATGGCTTTCAAGCGGAACATGGTTCCCTCCCATCGACCCCCCTTGCGCCAAGGCGAGCAAAAAATGCCCTCTCCGTCAACCTGTCCGGTGCCTGTCCGGCATGGTCAGAAGTGACGCGAAAGACGGTGAAACCGGCAATTCCATAAAGAAAATCGCGGCCTCGCATTGACCTTCCCCGAGGCTCAGGGCCCGCCAAATCCGGCTTTCAACCCTGGCATCAAAACGGGAAACAAGGGCGACCGGCGCAATGGGTTCGACGACCAAATTGCGCTGCCTACCAAATCCTGAGCCGCCTGACTAATTCTGGGCCAGGTGGAAGAGCTGGGTTGCTCCGCCGGTCTTGACGAAAATCCCGGCCATTAAAAGGATCAAGATGCACAACAGCGGGGAATAGGGGTTTTCCTTGTCACTTTGAGAATGATCTTTCATGACTGCACCAAAATGCGAGAGTTTCCTATGCGCCCGCGATTTGCGAGCCGATTGCCGTGACGCATATGAAGCGAGCGGCATAGGAATTCCAGGCGAACCGTGCCCCTGCGTTATAAAGGAGACATAAATGCCGGCACTCTTTGAGATTCTTTAGCGATGAAATTCTGCAGCGCGCGTCCGGAGATCGATGCTTTGGTCAGGACCGTCGATTCTAGGTCTAAATTGTCCGTGGTCCAACGCTCGTCGAATTCAATGTTGACGCCTCGCGTCCATCCCAGTCTTTGCAGCTCTTGTCGCAATGCGCCAACGCGGGATTGCATTTCGGCATCGCTTGGAGGGTATGGCATTAAAATCCCGATGCGCCGAATCCGGTCGGATTGCTGCGCAATCACGTGCAGCGGCCAAGCAGCCGCTGCACCCCCGACGAGCGTGATGAATGAGCGTCGTCGCATTGCATTCCCCAAGACTGAGGACCATGCCGGATTCGGCCGCGAATTTAGCCGATCAAATCAGGAAATTGCGACCAGAGAATGCGCACAATTGTCATGCCGCCAAAGTCGTCACCGGAAAAACCAAGGTGCCACGGCTCAAACCCTGGGCCGCCCGGGCGGCCTCGCACAGCAGGCTCTGCGGCGCTATATCATGGCTGCCGGCCTTTTTGAGTCGGATAGCAGCCTATCCCAGACGATCCATGCGCCAGTATCTCGACCTGATGGAACGCGTTCTCGCCGACGGTGTGGAGAAACACGACCGCACCGGCACCGGCACGCTGTCGGTGTTCGGGCATCAGATGCGGTTCGATCTGGACGAAGGGTTTCCGCTCGTCACCACCAAGAAGCTGCATCTGAAATCGATCATCTATGAGCTGCTGTGGTTCCTGCGCGGCGACACCAACGTCAAATATCTGCACGAGCATGGGGTGTCGATCTGGGACGAATGGGCGGATGAGCGGGGCGAGCTCGGGCCGGTGTACGGCCAGCAATGGCGCTCGTGGCCTTCGCCCGACGGCCAGGCGATCGACCAGATCGCCGACGTGGTCGCGATGATCCGGAAAAATCCCGACTCGCGGCGGCTGATCGTGAGCGCGTGGAATCCGCCGGACATCGCCAGGATGGCGCTGCCGCCCTGCCATTGCCTGTTCCAGTTCTACGTGGCCAAGGGGCGGCTGTCGTGCCAGCTCTACCAGCGCTCGGCCGACATTTTCCTCGGCGTGCCGTTCAACATCGCCTCCTACGCGCTGCTCACCTTGATGGCGGCGCAGGTGACCGGACTTAAGGCGGGCGAATTCATCCACACGTTCGGCGATGCGCACCTCTATCTCAATCATCTCGAGCAGGCGCGGCTGCAGCTTTCGCGCGCCCCGCGGACATTGCCGGCCATGCGGCTCAATCCGGCGGTGAAGGATATTTTCGGATTTCAGTACGAGGATTTTACGCTCGAAGGCTACGAGCCGCATCCGCACATCAAGGCGAAGGTGGCGGTGTGAGCGCGGCAATGCCGCGACCTGCCGTCGTGCTTATCGCGGCCGTGGCCGAGAACGGCGTCATCGGCCACGACAATCAGCTGCCGTGGCGGTTGCCGTCCGACCTCAAGCGCTTCCGCGCGGCCACCATGGGCAAGCCGATCGTCATGGGGCGGAAAACCTTTCTGTCGATCGGCAAGCCGCTCGACGGACGCACCAATATCGTGGTCACGCGCGATGCCGCCTTCGCGGCGGCGGGTATCGTGGTCGCGAATGACCTCGATGCGGCACTGGATGTTGCGCGCGGCGATGCGCTGCGGCGCGGTGCCGACGCCATCGCGGTCATCGGCGGCACCGAAATCTTCCAGCAGACGATGACACGCGCCGATCGGCTCGACATCACGCTGGTGCACGCCAAGCCCGCCGGTGACACCTATTTTCCCGAAATCGATCCCAAGGTATGGCGCGAGACCGAGCGCCGCGAGCATCCGGCAGGACCGCAGGACGATGCGGGCTATGCCCACATTACCTATATGCGCGCGTAGAGGCTTCAACCGGTACGGCTTTCGTTGCGTTGTAAGGGACTGAAGGCTCCCCTATAACCCTGGGCAGTTTCGGCCGGCCGAATAGGCTGGCCAACGAGGAGGAAATTCATGCCGTGGAGCAATCAGGGCGGCGGGCCCTGGGGTTCGGGGGGCGGTAAGGGGCCGTGGGGCTCGGGCCCGCAGTCGTCCGGACCGACGCCGCCGGACCTCGAAGAATTGCTGCGCCGCAGCCAGGATAAACTGCGTGCCGTACTGCCGGGCGGCAATCTCTCAAGCCGCGGGTTTGCGATCGTTGCCGCCATCGCGATCGCGCTCTGGTTCGCGTCCGGCATTTTCGTCGTCCATCCCGAAGAGCTCGGCGTGGTGCTGCGGTTCGGCAAATACGTCCGGCTGGTGCAACCGGGCCCGAACTACCACCTGCCTTATCCGATCGAGAGCGCCATCACGCAGTCGTTGCGACGAAACCAGATCGATATCGGGCTGCGCTCGGATGAGGATCAGCGGCGCGGCACCAGCACGACGCGCGATGTCCCCGAAGAAAGCCTGATGCTGACCGGCGACGAGAACATCGTCGACGTCAATTTCTCCGTATTCTGGAGCGTCAAACCCAGCGGCGTCAGCGACTTCCTGTTCAACATTCAAAATCCGGTCAGCACGGTGAAGGCCGTCGCCGAAAGCGCCATGCGCGAAGTCATCGGGCGGTCCGACATCCAACCGATATTGACCGGCGGACAACAGACCATCGAGGCCGCGGTGCAGGATCTGATGCAGAAGACGCTCGACCATTATGGCGCGGGCGTCCTGGTGCAACAGGTTCAGATGCTCAAACGGGCCGTCCCGCTGCCGGTGTTCGATTCGTTTCGCGATGTGCAAGCCGCCAAAACCGATCTCGATCGGGCGCAGAATGAGGCGCAGACCTACGCCAACCGCGTGGTGCCGGAAGCGCGTGGCCGCGCCGCGCAAATCCTGCAAGCGGCGGAAGCTTACCGCGAACAGACGGTGGCGGAAGCGACCGGCCAAACTTCGCGCTTCCTGAAAATCTACGACGAGTACAAGAAAGCGCCGCTGGTGACGCGGCAGCGCATGTATCTTGAGACCATGGAGCGATTGTTCGGCGGCACCGACAAGATCATCCTCGATCCCGGTACGAGCGGCACAGGCGTCGTACCCTACCTGCCGCTCGGCGAACTGACGCGCCGACCGCCCAGTGGAGGCGCGCAATGAGACTCGGCCTCGCCGGCGGCGTTCTCGTCGTCATTGCCATCGTGGCTTTGCTGCTCGGCTACAGCGCGGTCTACACCGTGCCGCAGACGCAGCAGGCGCTGTTGATCCGGCTTGGTGAGCCGATCGGCGGACCGGTGACCGAGCCGGGCCTGCATTTCAAGATCCCGCTGATCGAGAGCGTGATCTACATCGACAAGCGAATCCTCGATGTGGAAACCTCTCCGATGCCGTCGCCGACCCGGCAGGGACAACTGCAGGGGCAGGAAGTCATCGCGTTCGATCAAAAGCCGCTCATCGTCGATGCCTTCGCGCGCTATCGCATTCAGGATGCGCTGCGGTTCTATCAGACGCTGGGTACGCTCAAGGCGGCCAATACGCAGCTCGAAAGCCTGCTGAGTTCCGCGCTGCGGCGCGTGCTCGGCGAAGCGACGCTCATCCATGTGGTGCGCGACGATCGTGCGGCGCTGATGGCGAAAGTGCGCGAGCAGCTCGATCGCGAGGCGCAAACCTTCGGCATTACCGTCATCGACGTGCGCATCAAGCATGCCGATCTGCCGGACCAGAACAGCCAAGCGGTCTACGCGCGCATGCAGACCGCGCGGCAACGGGAGGCGGCGGAATATCGTGCGCAGGGCAGCCAGAAGTCGCAGGAAATCCGTTCCAAGGCCGACCGCGACGTGACGGTGCTCGTCGCCGACGCCACCTCCAAGTCGGAGCAGATTCGCGGTGAGGGCGATGCCGAGCGCAACCGCATCTTCGCCGATGCCTTCGGCAGGGATCCGGATTTCTTCGCCTTCTATCGCTCGATGCAGGCCTATGAAGCCGCCATGAAGCATGGCGACACGCGCCTGCTGTTGCGCTCCGATTCGGAGTTTTTCCGCTATTTCGTGGATCCATCGGGCAAAATGAAAGACGGATCACCGCTGCTCGGCGCCTCCCGGGTGCCGGCGGCTCCCAAGCAATAATGGCGGCGCGGCAGGTCGGCCCGCGCCGTTGCGGCCAGTTCAATGTCGGATTTCCTGATCGCGCTGGGCTTGGTGTTCGCCATCGAGGGCTTGGCGTTTGCGGCCTTTCCGGCGGCGATCAAACGGGCCATGACGCATGTTCTGGAGACGCCGGAGGCGATGCTGCGAATCGTCGGCATCTTCTCCGCCGTGCTTGGCGTAATGCTAATTTGGCTGGTACGAGGATAGGTTAGCTGGGATTCGGCCATGGTTTACGGGTCGCTTTTCCGCCCCAATCAGGCCGTTCACTGCAATATTAAGTGCAAACGAAAGCTTACTTGCATCCATCCGTGGAGGCAGGCAGTTTAGTAGCAAAGCCCCCTTTGCAAGGAGAACCGACGGCTATGGCCCGTTTCTTTGCTGAATTTCATCGTAGTTTCCGCCGACCGGCCCTGATGGCGGTCGTGGCGGTAACGCTGGTCCTGCCCGCGCTCACGGCGCCGGCACTGGCGCGCGGACCGGACGGCATCGCCGACGTCTCCGAAAGAGTCATCGATGCCGTGGTCAACATCTCCACCTCGCAGACGATCGGAGGAGATCCGCGTGCCAACGGGCCGCAGACCACGCCGCAACTGCCGCCCGGCTCGCCGTTCGAAGAGTTTTTCGAGGAGTTCTTCAAGAACCGCCGCGGGCAGGGTGACCAGCAGAGCCGTCCGCCGCGCCGCGCCAATTCGCTCGGTTCCGGCTTCATCATCGATCCGTCCGGCATCGTGGTCACCAACAACCACGTGATCGCTGAAGCCGACGAAATCACCGTCATCTTCCAGGACGGCACGCGGCTGAAAGCCGACCTCGTCGGCAAGGATCAGAAGACCGATCTGGCGGTGCTCAAGGTCAAGGCCGACAAGCCGCTCAAATCCGTCAAGTTCGGAGATTCCGACAAGCTCAGGCTCGGCGAATGGGTGATCGCAATCGGCAATCCGTTCGGCCTCGGCGGGTCGGTGACGGCGGGCATCGTGTCGGCGCGCAATCGCGACATCAGCTCGGGACCGTACGACAACTACATTCAGACCGACGCCGCGATCAACCGCGGCAATTCGGGCGGACCGCTGTTCAACCTCGACGGCGACGTGATCGGCATCAATACCGCGATCTATTCGCCCTCGGGCACTTCGGTCGGCATCGGATTTGCGGTGCCGTCGAAGACCGCGATGGCGATCGTCGATCAGTTGCGCGAATTCAAGGAAGTGCGGCGTGGCTGGCTCGGCGTGAAGATCCAGCCGGTGAGCGACGAGATCGCCGACAGCCTGGGGATCAAGCCGGCGCGCGGCGCGCTGGTCGCGGGGCTCGACGAGAAGGGCCCGGCGGGTCCCGCCGGAATCCAGCCGGGCGACGTCATCGTCAAATTCGACGGCAAGGACATCAAAGATATGAAGGAGCTGCCGCGTATCGTCGCCGATACGCCGGTCGGCAAGGACGTCGAGGTCATCGTCATCCGCAAGGGCAAGGAAGAAAAGAAGACGGTGAAGCTCGCGCGGCTCGAGGACGCCGAGAAGCCGACGCCGGCCTCGGTGAAGACCTCTCCGCCGCCGCAGGATCAGCCGAAATCGTCGGTGCAGAAGAGTCTCGGGATGGAACTGTCGGTGATGACCGACGACCTGCGCAAGCGCTACAAGATCAAGGACACGATCAAGGGCGTGGTGATCACCGGCATCGACCAAACCTCGAACGCGGCCGATCGGCGGCTGACGCCCGGCACCGTGGTGGTGAAATTGGGCGAAGAGCTCGTGTCGACGCCCGCCGATATCGAGGGCCGCATCGAGCAGCTGAAGAAATCAGGCAAGAAGTCGGTGCTGCTGCTGTTGGCGACGCCCGACGGCGATACCAATTTCGTCGCGCTGCCGCTGAATTAAGATCGTCAGCTTGGTCGAAGTCGGTTCTTCTCCCGATCGCAACCAAACAGCGGACCATCCGGCAAGTCTGAAAGGTGACATGAACGACCAAAGTGCAGCGCAGCAAGAAGGCGCTGAGGCAGCAGCCGCCTCAGCGGCTCATGGTCGCGAAGAGTACATAAACCAGATCGAACGGGATTGGGTACCTCGAAATAAATAGCCCATTTGCCTCTGTGTCATTCATTTTCGATCTGCTTAGTCCCAGAACTGCCGTGTTCAAAGCAGCGGCAACTAACTCTATTTGCAATATCCAAAACCTCGCAAAACGTCCCCTGCGCTATCTTGCGTCGTAAATTGTATTCTGCCGTCCCTAAACGCATACGATCCGACAGATTTTGGTCGCGCATCCCATGAAATGCCCTCGTTAGAAAATGTTCCCGGAAAGCCTCCGATTGTTCGCGCGCCGTAATCAATCACCCACGTTTGAGGGAAGTTCTGGGGCCCATTTTTGCCGCTCGTGTATTGCCAACTTATGGTGCAATTGAGCGTGACAGTTTGAGCTTGTGAAACCTCCGACCAGAACACGGACCCTGCGCACACAAAAATCGTTGCTGCTGCTACGTAAATGAATGTTATTTTCCGCATTTTTCCCTCCGTGGATTTTGCGCGGAGCTGCACAAACGACACGAGATGTTGGGTGAGTGCTTCTTACTGTTCGACGCATCCACCTTCCGCGGTAAGACCTCTAGTGTATCCTTGGACCAGACAGCTTGCTCATCGCCTCTTCTTTTATCGCACCGAAAGCCGTTACGTCAGAATTGCTCTCCGCGTTTGCCATCTTGCTTTATAGGCCGCCACCATATTGAGAAGCTCAAGTCACTGTGCACAAGTCGAAGTTTGATAGCACTGTTTGCAATTTGCGGGACCGCAGCATTTCCACCCGTTGCTCGATCCGCCGCAAGCGTCATCGTTAGTGCATTGACCACAAAATGCATTGCGTATGTTCTTAGAGAACGGATTCTTGATATGAAACCCGGCTTGTGGCGCACTCGGATTGGCTAGAGCTATTTGCGTGAAATTTTTTTCTGCGCTCCAAACAGATTTGACTACAAGGGTGCTCGACGCTAACGCGATAACCGCTGTCGTTAGAAGCATTTTGCGCATTTGAATCTCTCCCCTGTGAGATATGGTCCACGATAGCAAGCCTTTTGACCTGGAAGGATTTGGTTGAAAATTTAATTGGTTACGGATGAGCCCATCTAGATCACCCCAGCGACAGCATGATGTTCTATGCGATTATGAACACTATCAGGAGCAGACGTCGAGTCTGCTGGTTTCTGAAAACTTCTCGACATAGCCGCAGTCATTTCAGCATCAAACGCAGCTTCCCTGAAGATCGCGTCTGTAATCTATAAAAGGCAACGACCGTCGCCCAATGCCGCCTGAGATAAACAGCGGCCCTCACGGCAACTACTGCCCAATGCAACCACCGCCCCGCGCGGAGTCTCCGTCTGACTGCAAACCCCGGCTGCTCAATTTTCTGAGCGCCTCTTGTTGGGTCGCGCCGATAGCCCAACCGCACTTCTTGGTGCTTTGATTACATGCTTCCGCGATATAGCCGCAGCCCCGGTTGAATGTGCGCACAGTACTGCATTTCCATTGCGAACTTTGGTTCGTGTCCGACATCGCAGTACTTAAAGCATTCGATCTTGCCTCTGCTTGGGTGGAACCGGAGCCATGCCCCGTACTTACTCCGTCGCCACAGGCACTGCCGTTTCCCGCATAGCAACAAGCTGCAAGAGCCCCCCATGCTTCTTGGGCCTGCAAATCAAACGTTGCGAGTGTCGAGAAAACTAGAATCGCGGCAAGTCGCGAGAAAAAATACGCGCGCATTGGTGTCCCATTAGTTCCACGCGCCCCTGAGAAGATTATACGCAATCTGGCTCAAAATCGGAACATGTCGCTAAGGGTCA
>DATJVR010000090.1:0-12795 GCA_035501735.1 Xanthobacteraceae bacterium
AAGCGCCAGAGATGAAGGTCGGATACCCGATCGCCATGTTGCTCAAGCCGTGCAACGATCTTTCGCGACAAACTCGGATCGGGACATGCGTCTAGAAGGATCGCGCCCGCAGAGCGGACGAGCGTCCACGACCAACTCAGGATAACGACCGTAGCAACCAAACCCATCAGCGGGTCCATCCAGACCCATCCGAACTGCCGACCGGAAACGAGGCCGATGATGACCAGCACCGATACTGCCGCATCCGCCATGACGTGCACGAAGGCTGCACGCAAATTATGGTCGCGATGAAAGTCAGCTATCAGATTGCTTTCATGCCGGTGATCGTGGTCATGACCATGATCGTGCCCATGCCCATGGTGATGTACGTGGTCATCGCGTAACAGAAACGCACTGAGCAGGTTGACACCCAGTCCAAGCAAGGCAATCGGAATGGCCTGATTGAAGGAAATCGGCACCGGAGAGATCAAGCGCTCCACGCTTTCATAACCGATAAGAAGGGCAATCATCGCGAGTGCTATCGCGCTCGTAAACGCAGCGAGATCGCCGAGCTTGCCGGTGCCAAATGCCAGTCGAGTATCGTTCGCGTGGCGTCGCGAATACGCGTACGCCAGGGCCGCTATCAGAAGCGCGCCAGCATGTGAGGACATGTGCAGTCCGTCAGCCATGAGCGCGACCGATCCAAACCAATAGCCACCGATAATTTCAGCGACCATCATGGCTGCGCAAACGGCAATAACAGCCCACGTTTTTCGTTCATTTCGCCCGTGCGTTTCCCCAAGGAAGATGTGCGAGTGACGGAAATCCTCGATTGAATGAGAGTGCATGCCTTGCTCCCTGTAGTGCCTAATGAATTTACCATGATGTAGAAGGCACTGGGCAACCCAATGGCCGAGTTTGAGATATCGCAAACACGATGCGCCAACAATGGCGATAAAATATTGAGAGCCGATAACGAATAGATCGCCTCAGTTGACGAAGCAAACGGGTCATTCGGCCCAGGGATCGGCAATTCGGAATGCTTTGTGGTCCATCTCATCAAGCAGCGTTTCGCGTCAACGCGCCGGCTCCGCGTGGCCGATTACCCGCTTGATAGACGGGAACTGCGCGCGCAGCGCTTGCTCGATCTTGTCCACCTTCTCGTGCACGGTCTCGACCGTGAGCGCCGGATCGACGCGGCAATGAAAATTGACGATCTCGCCGTCGGGGGTCTCGCGCACGCGCACGTCGTGCACTTCGCCCACCAATCCGACGTTTGCGGCAATCTGGCTCAGTGCCGCGCGTATGGCGGCAACACGGTCCGGTGCCGAATCGCGCCCGGGCAGGCCGCCAATATGCAACGGCTCGATGTGGGTTTCCACCTCCACGTCCGGCCCCAATTCCTCCCGCAATCCCGCCTCGAGCCCGCTCGCGATCTCATGCGCCGCTGCCAGAGCAAGCTTGCGGTCGACCTCGAGGTCAAGCGATACCGCAAGCTTTCCCGCGATCGCATGCACGATGACGTGGTGCACGGCCAGTCCCTGGTTGCGCGCAATCACCATCACGCGTTCGAGCACCGTTTCGCTGTCGAGTGCGCGTGGCTCGGTGGTGACCGTGACCTCGGCATTGGACATTGCCGTGCGGATATCGCGGTCGATGTTCTCCTTCAGACTGTTGACGCGGTCGAGCGGCAAGGTGCGGCTGACCGCAACGCCGATTTCGACGAACAGCTTGTCGCCGACCGCCCGTGTCCGCACGCGCTCGACCGAAACCACGCCGCGTACGCGCGCTGCGATGCTGTGAATCGTCTCCGCGACGCCGGCTGGCGCCGTGTCGGTCAGCGTATCGATGGTGCGCCGGCCGAGCCGCCAGGCAGCCACGCACACGAGAACGGCAACCACGATCGCAGCTGCCGCGTCTGCCCATTGCATGCCGAGCGCGACCCCGCCGAGGCCGATCAGCACCGCCAGCGACGACCACATGTCCGAGCCGAAATGCAGCGCGTCGGCTTCCAGCGCTTCGCTCGACGTGGCGTCCGCCACGCGGTAAAGCATCCGAGCGCGGAAAAAGTCGATCGCGATCGACGCCGCGATAATGCCGAACGCCCATAGCGTGGCTTCCACAGCCGACTCACCGCTCAAGAGTCGCCGCACCGCCTCCCAGATCACCACCCCGGAGAGCACGAACAACAGCACGGTCTCCGCCAGCGCCGAAATGCTCTCAACCTTGCCGTGTCCGTAGTGATGCTCCGCATCGGCCGGTCTGCCGGAAATGCGTACCGCGAAATAGGTCATCACCGTTGCGCCGAAATCGATCAGCGAATGCCCGGCTTCGGAGAGAATCGCCAGCGATCCGGTCATCACGCCGACAATGGCCTTGCCGATCGTCAACGCGCCCGACGCGGCGATCGACCCGAGTGCGACCTTTTCCTTCTGATCCTGCATCGATCTTGCCCTGCCTGCGCTGCCCTTCGAGCAGATCGGACCGCCTTTGGCAATCCAAGGACAACTGGCCTTCGCCCCGGGAGAGAAAACCGATTGTCTCGGTGCCTTGAACGCATTACCTCATACCGCAATGAGTAGCGCCGCGCGTTTTGACACCCATCGCTTCTGCATAGCGCCCATGATGGAATGGACCGATCGGCATTGCCGGTTTTTCCATCGCCTGTTGACGCGCCACGCGCGGCTTTACACCGAAATGGTGACAACCGGCGCGGTGATCCATGGCGACCGCGCGCGGCTGATCGGTTTCGATCCGGCCGAGCACCCGGTCGCGTTGCAGCTCGGCGGCAGCGACCCAAAGGAGCTCGCGCAATGCGCGCGCATCGCGGAAGATTTCGGCTATGACGAGATCAACCTCAACATCGGCTGCCCGTCCGAGCGCGTGCAGGAAGGTCGTTTCGGCGCCTGCCTGATGCTTGAACCGCATTTGGTCGGCGACTGTGTGGCCGCCATGAAGGCCGCGGTCGCGCTGCCCATCACGGTCAAATGCCGCATCGGCGTCGACGCGCAGGATCCCGAAGCGGCGCTCGATGCGCTCACCTGCGCCGTTGCGGCAGCCGGCGTCGACGCGCTGATCGTGCACGCCCGCAAGGCCTGGCTCAGCGGTCTTTCACCGCGCGAGAACCGCGAGGTCCCGCCGCTCGATTATGCTCGCGTGTTCCGGCTCAAGGCCGCGCATCCACGCCTGCCGATCGTGCTCAATGGCGGCGTCGCCAGCGTCGAGGCCGCGCGCGAACATGCTGCCCGGGTCGACGGCGTGATGATGGGCCGCGCCGCCTATCAGGAGCCCTGGCGGCTGCTTGCCGTCGATCCACTGCTGTGGGGCAAACCCGCGCTATTCGCATCGCCGAAAGCAGCAGTCGAGGCGCTCGCTCCCTATATCGAGCGCGAACTGGCGCATGGCACGCGGCTGCATGCGATCACCCGCCACCTGATCGGCCTGTTCCACGGCGTCCCCAACGCGCGCGCCTATCGCCGACATCTCGCCATCCACGCCGTCAAGCCCGGCGCGGACATGCGTGTCCTGACCGAGGCGCTTGCCCTGGTGCTGGACTCGCCGGCCGAATTGGCGCAAACGGCGGCAGCGTGAACTGATGCATCCGTGGACACGAAGAGCCCACTCATCGCTTGGTCTCTGAAAAATCCGGACTCTGCGATCCAGCTATCTCTCCCCACCGCCTCGGAGGGGAGGAAATTGCGGAGCATTGAATGCTCGGCATGCCGCTGAACGAACTCGCCTTCATCGTGGCGATGATCATCGTCGGCGGCATCGTCACCGGCCTGCTGGCCGGCACGTTCGGCATCGGCGGCGGTGCGGTCATCGTGCCCGTGCTCTACGAAATCTTTCGCATCCTTTCGGTGCCCGACACCGTGCGCATGCAGCTTTGCGTCGGCACTTCGATCGCCATCATCGTACCGACCACGGTCCGCTCCTATCTCGCCCACCGCGCCAAAGGCGCGGTGCTGACGGACGTTATGCGGGCGTGGGCGCTGCCTGCGGTGATCGGCGTTGCCGCCGGCTCGATCATCGCGGTCTTCGCGCCGAGCGCGGTGTTCAAGCTCGTGTTCGTTCTGATCGCCGCCACGATCGCGTTCAAGATGCTGGTCGGCCGCGATACCTGGCGGATCGCCGATGAATTTCCCGGCCGGAACGCCATGGCGGGCTACGGGTTTTTCATCGGCATCAGTTCTTCGCTGATGGGCGTGAGCGGCGGCTCGATTTCCAACATGCTGCAGACGCTGTACGGCATTCCGCTCTTGAACGCGGTCGCGACCTCGGCCGGTCTCGGCGTGCCGATTACCATCGCAGGCGCCATCGGTTACATGCTCGCAGGCCTGCCTCACCAGTCGGAGATGCCGCCGCTCTCGATCGGCTTTGTATCGTTGATCGGCGTTGTTCTGATCGCGCCGATCTCGAGCTACGCAGCGCCCTACGGCGCGCGTCTTGCGCACGCCATGTCCAAACGCCACCTCGAGATCGCCTTCGGTTGTTTTCTGCTCGCCGCGTCCGCGCGCTTTCTCGCGAGCCTGTTCTAGGAAGATCAGCTCACGGATAACCGCGCATCACGACCTTGTCGCCGCGCATTTCCCAGCTTTCCAGCCGTTTGAGAAAATTCATGCCGAGCAGGCTCGTGCGCAATTGCCCCGGCTGTGCTATCAACGCCGGCACCGCGCGCTCGACGATGCTGCCGACAGCGACGCTGTCGAGCGTGACGGACGCCGCCTTGGTGCGGCCGTTGGCGGTGTCGACGTTCACGTCGTAGGTCAAGACCTCGATCGGCAACCCTGCGGCTTTGGCAGCCTCCTGCGTCAGCACCACCGCGCTCGCGCCGGTATCGAGCACCATCGGTATCCGCACGCCGTTGATCTGCGTTCTCACCTGGAAATCGCCGTTGCGGCCGCGCACGATCTCGACCACGTTCGTGCCGCGGTTGAACGTGCGCCCCGGCATGAGCTCGGCCATCACGCGCTCGTAGACCTCGCTCATTTCGTTCCGATAGGTGTAGGCAACGATCAGCGACAACGCGATCACAAGCCAGATCAGCGCTGCATTGAACGCCCGCGCCAATTTCCGGCCGTACAGCGCCAGCACCGAGGCGCCGACGACCAGCGCAAGCAAGCCATAATAGATCCCGTATCCGACATCGGTGTTGCTCAAGCCGTCAGTGCTGTCGCTATTCCGGATGAGGAAGATCAAGGCGAATGCAACGACGAGCATCACAATCCAAAAGAGGCGTCTGCGCACGGAGATGTCCTATCGCAATTTCGCAGCACGTTGCGGTGGGTTCGCGCGCATCGCTGCAAGCCGGTCCGGCAGCTCTGCCATGAGCCGCGCCCGCTCGCCATCGCTCATTCTTGTCCAGCGCTCGATTTCGGCGAGGCTGCGTCCGCAGCCGACGCAGAATCCGCTCGGCGGATCGACGACGCAGATTTTCTCGCAAGGGGTCAGAATCATCGCGCCCGCCGCGCTTGGCTGGACTTCAATTCGGAAAGATAAGCGTCACCCCGCGCAATGCAATCGCCGAAAAGCATCGCGCGTCAAGCGCGCAGCCGGAACAGCGAGCGCCGGATTTTGGGTATTTCCGGCTCCTGCGGCTGCGGTGGAACAAAGGGCGCGGCCTGATTGATCGGCGCGAGCGCCGCCATAACGCGTTCCGGCGGGAAGGTCGCGATCAGCTCGGTGCCGATGCGCACCTTCGATTTGAGCGTGAACGTTCCGCCGTGCAGCTCGATCAGATTCTTCGCGATCGGCAACCCCAGTCCGGTGCCTTGCTCGGCCGACTTGATCGCATTCGATCCCTGGCCGAATTTCGACAGCACGATCGAGATTTCCTCCTCCGGAATGCCGGGGCCGGTATCCTTCACGCTCATGTATTGCCCGCCCGACGCGGTCCAGCCGACTTTCAGCCAGATCTCGCCGCCGGGCGGCGTGAATTTGACCGCGTTGGACAAGAGATTGAGGCAGACCTGCCGGATTGCGCGCTCGTCCGCCCAGAGTCGCGGCAGATTGGGTTCGAACACCTCGTGGATCGCGATCCCGCGATTTTGCGCGCGCAGTCGCAACAGCCGGTGGCAGTCCTCGACAATCGCCGTGAGCGAAACCGCTTCCTCGTTGAGCTCATAGCGACCGGCCTCGATGCGCGACAGGTCGAGCACCTCGTTGATCAGGTTGAGCAGGTGTTGGCCGGAGGTGTGGATGTCGTTTGCGTATTCCTTGTACGCCGGTACGGCATGGACGCCGAACACCTCGGTCTTCATCACTTCGGAGAAGCCCAGGATGGCGTTGAGCGGCGTGCGCAGCTCGTGGCTCATCTGCGCGAGGAATTGCGACTTCGCCAGGCTCGCGCTCTCCGCGCGCCGCCGTGCCAGCTCGGCGTTTTCCTTCGCCTCTTCGAGCTCGCCGATCAGCGCGTCCTTCTCCGCCCGCGCCGTCAGCGTGGCCACGCCGCTCGAATAGAGCCGCTGGATCAGCAGCATGAAATAGCACTGCGCCACCAGCACCATCATCGCGAGCACGTAGCCTTCGAGCGTGGCCCGCAGGACGAAGTTGAGCGCGACCGCGATGGTCACCGGCATGGTGGCGGCGAAAGCCGCGACCGGCAGGCTCCACGCCAGCATGCTCGACACTGCCACCATCAGCAGCATGATGAACAGCATGAACGTGCCGGAGCGCTCGTCGCGGCCCGTCGGATCGATCAGGTTGTACATCCAGGCGAGACCCTGGAACAGATCGAGCAGGGTGAAGCGCATCTGCCAGGCGCGGAGGTTGATGCCCGTTGGGGAGCTCGCCAGGAACTGCCGGCATTTGGCGATGGTGACGAGATGGATCACCAGCACCGCGGCGGTCCACACGCCGGCATTGAACGCGCCGGCCCAGAAGCTCGACACCGCCCCGACCGTGCCCACGAGCAGCAGGACCATCAGCGACGCGGAGACCCGATTGTCGGCGAACTGGCGCAACAGCTCGTAGTCGAAGGTCGCACGCGTGCCGGTCGTGGAGGTCAGCTGATCGCGCGCGTCGCGCACCCGCTGCGCCACCGAGCGCCGCCGCTTGCCCGGCGTATCCTCGCCGGATGATGGATTTTCTGAAGGTTCGCTCACGGCCGCGCGGACATACTGGTTTCGAAAAAACGGCCTAAAACTCGCGCAAAAACCTTAAGGGCAAGCTTAAGAACGCTATAAAAGAGCTGGTTAGCGAAAGGTTAACGCCATGAAGCTGTATGACGGCGGCCGTGCGCCAAATCCCCGGCGCGTGCGGGTTTTCCTCGCCGAAAAGGGGATCAAGGTCCCGACCGTCCAGGTTGATCTCGGCGCCATGGCGCATCGTTCGCCCGAATACACCGCGGTCAATCCGCTCCAGCGTGTGCCCGCACTCGAGCTTGACGACGGCACGATCATCACCGAGTCGATCGCGATCTGCCGCTATTTCGAGCTGATGCAGCCCGAGCCCGTGCTGTTCGGCCGTACGCCCAAGGAGATTGCGATCATCGAGATGTGGCAGCGGCGCATCGAGCTGCACCTGTTGTTTCCAATCTCGCAAGTGTTCCGCAGCCTGCATCCCGCCATGGCGCAGATGGAGATTCCGCAGGTGCCGGCCTGGGGCGAGGCCAACAAGCCGCGCGTGCAGGAATTCCTCGCGCTGCTCGACAAGGAGCTTGCCGGGCGGCGCTACGTCGCCGGCGAGAATTTTACCATCGCCGATATCACCGGTCTCGTGGCGGTCGATTTTATGAAGCCGGCAAAACTTTCTGTTCCGGATCAACTTGCCAATGTGCGGCGCTGGCACGCCGAGCTCTCAGCGCGGCCGAGCGCGAGCGCATGATCGACTCTCGCCCGAATTCAAAAAATGCGGTGGCCGCCTTTTTCTCCCCACCGCTCGCAAGGATCGCAAGGAGTGAAATCATGATCGCGCAGGTGACACTCTGATGCGCCTGACCATCATCGGCTCCGGCGATGCCTTCGGCTCGGGCGGCCGGTTCAACACCTGCTTTTTGATCGAGACGCATGACAAGAAAATCCTGCTCGACTTCGGCGCCTCGTCGCTCGTCGCGCTGAAGGCGAGGGGGATCGATCCCAACGCGATCGATGGAATTTTCTTGAGCCACCTGCACGGCGATCACTATGGCGGCCTGCCGTTCCTGCTGCTCGATTTTCAATTCCTAAGCCGCCGCGAACGCCCGTTCGCGATCAGCGGCCCGCCCACCACCCGCGAACGCCTCAAGGCCGCGATGGAAACATTCTTCCCACGCTCCAGCACGTCGAAATGGCGCTTTCCGCTGGAGGTGAGCGAAGTCACGCCCGATGTGCCCGATCGTTTCCTCGGGCTGAGCGTGTCCACCACCGAAGTCGTGCATTTTTCCGGTGCGCCGTCGACCGCGGTTCGGCTCTCCGACGGTCGCTCGACGCTCGCCTATTCCGGCGACACCGAATGGACCGACGCGCTGATCAAAGTCGCCGGCGGCGCCGAGCTGTTCATCACCGAATGCTACGAATACGCACGAGAGCTGACCGGCCACATGTGCTGGACCACGCTTCTGAGCAAGCTGCCGCAGCTCAAGGCTAAGAAAATCATGCTCACCCACATGAACCCGAGCATGCTCGAAAAACGCGACGAAGCCCGCGTCGCCGGCCTGTTGGTGGCGGAGGACGGGTTGACGATGGAAATCTGAGCGCACGCTTTTCACTCCCCACCGCTTCGCGGGGGGAGAACATGCAACCTTTTAATGTGGCCACCAATAATTGACTGGACCAAACCAAATTTCCTTTGGGTCCAATTCACTTTGATTGCGCTTAATGGAGAGGTCGTGCGTCCATTTTCGCCGCGCGCCTTCTCGCGCCGCAACAGCGCTTAAGATTGCGTCGCGCTCGTGCTCGGTGGCGGGTTTCTTGCGATCAAGTCGGAAATGCTTGGCAGCAACTTTCCAATCTCGAAGCTTTAGCGCTTTCAGAAGTGCCTTAGGGTGCGTTTCAGTAATAAGGACATTCGGATTGCGAGCGCGTACTCGCATTGCGAGCAGAATTCCTTGCACCACCACAGCGCCTCGCAGAGCATTTACGGTTTGCACTGTGCCCGGATGGATACCGTAGGTCTCGCGCAACCATCTATCAGCCTTTCGCCCGCCACCTTCCCCCGATGACCACCACAATGGGCAATCGATACCGATCGCGGTCGGCTGCTCAATGAAGTCCATAGCCTCGTCGACCGAGGATACTAGTGTCGTCTTAAATTTGCCGTCCTTGCTGAGCCGCGCGAGGCCAAAACAGTTGCGTCCTCCTGGATCGGCCCCATACCAAGCCATTGATCACCGATCCAGCCTCGCGATCAAACTCGACGTATCCCAGCGCTTGCCGCCCATCTTCTGCACTTCCGAATAGAACTGATCGACCAGTGCGGTGACCGGCAGATGCGCGCCGTTCTTGCGCGCTTCGCCCAGGCAGATCGACAAATCCTTCCGCATCCAGTCCACCGCGAAGCCGAAATCGAACTTGTTCGCCGCCATGGTCTTGTAGCGGTTCTCCATCTGCCACGACTGCGCCGCGCCTTTCGAAATCGTCGCGATCAGCTTCTCGATGTCGAGCCCCGCTTTCTTGGCGAAGTGCACACCCTCCGCCAGCCCCTGCACCAGACCCGCAATGCAAATCTGGTTGACCATTTTCGCCAGTTGGCCGGAGCCGGGCGAGCCCATCAGATTGCACGCCCGCGCATAAGCCGCGATCACCTTCTCGGCGCGCGCGAACGGCTCCGCATCGCCGCCGCACATCACCGTCAACACGCCGTTTTCCGCGCCGGCCTGTCCGCCCGACACCGGCGCGTCGATGAAGTCGAAGCCGCGCTTCTTGGCCTCGGCGTGGAGCTCGCGCGCGATCTCGGCCGACGCCGTTGTGTGGTCCACGAACACTGCGCCTTTCTTCATGCCGCCGAACGCGCCCTGCGCGCCGAGCGCCACCTCGCGCACATCGTTGTCGTTGCCCACGCACATCATCACGAAGTCCTGGCCCTCGACCGCTTCCTTCGGGGTCTTGCCGCTCTTTCCGCCGTGCTGGGCGACCCATTTGGCAGCCTTGTCGCTCGAGCGGTTGTAGACCGTGACCTCGTGGCCGCCCTTGGTCTTGAGATGCCCGGCCATGGGGTATCCCATCACGCCAAGCCCGAGAAACGCCACCTTCGCCATCGTGTCCTCCTTGTTCGCTTATGTCCGATGAATATCTTGCGTAGAGCATGATCCCGAAAAGTGGAACCCGGTTTACGGAAAAGATCATGCTCAAACAAATCGCCGTTGACCATAGCGTCCGCGCCATTATGGTGCCCGCATGGCTGTGACCAAAGAACAGGTGCTCGAACAGCTCGGCAAGGTCCCGAGCCCGGACGGCACGCCATTGCCGGCAACCGGCGCGCTGTCCGAAATCGTCGCCAGCGACGGCAAGGTCTTCTTCTCGATCAATGTCGATGCTGCCGCGGTCCAAGCCTGGGAACCCGTGCGTAAGCGCGCCGAGGACGCGGTGAAGGCGATCGCCGGCGTAAAATCGGCGATGGTCGCGCTCACCGCCGAGCGCAAAGG
Source organism: Xanthobacteraceae bacterium (assembly GCA_035501735.1). Classification (GTDB taxonomy): domain Bacteria; phylum Pseudomonadota; class Alphaproteobacteria; order Rhizobiales; family Xanthobacteraceae; genus PNAI01. The sequence continues at coordinate 10,541 of DATJVR010000090.1, forward strand.
CGGCGGAACCGGCGGCATTGCGCCGCCGCGTCCGCCGGCGGCCGCGGGCGCCCGCGCGCGCGCGGGCCACGGCGAGCAACCGATCGGCGTTCCCGGCGTCGGCGCGATCATCGCAGTGGCGTCGGGCAAGGGCGGCGTCGGTAAATCGACGCTCGCTGTCAATCTCGCGCTTGGCCTGCGCGATCTCGGCATGAAAGTCGGCGTGCTCGATGCCGACATCTACGGGCCGTCGCTGCCGAAACTGCTCGCCATCAGGGAGAAGCCGCAGACCATCGGCGGCACGCGATTGAAACCCATCGAGCGCTACGGCCTCACCGTGATGTCGATCGGCTTTCTGATCGAGGAAGAGACGCCGATGATCTGGCGCGGGCCCATGGTGATGTCCGCGCTCACCCAGATGCTGCGCGAAGTGGAGTGGGGCACGCTCGACGTCATGGTGGTCGACATGCCGCCTGGCACCGGCGACGCGCAACTCACCATGGCCCAGCAGGTGCCGCTCAAAGGTGCGGTCATCGTCTCGACCCCGCAAGACCTCGCGCTGATCGACGCGCGCCGTGGCATCGCCATGTTCAAGCGCGTCAACGTGCCGGTGCTCGGCATCGTCGAGAACATGAGCTACTTTCTCTGCCCGCAGTGCGGCACGCGCTCGGATATTTTCGGTCACGGCGGCGCGCGCCACGAGGCCGAGCGGCTCAAAGTGCCGTTTCTCGGCGAGGTGCCGCTCGAAATGACCATCCGCGAAACCTCCGATGCCGGCCTGCCCATCGTCGCGACCAAGCCCGACAGCCCGCAGGCTGCCGCTTATCGAGCCATTGCCGAACGGGTCCGCGATCAGCTCGGGGGCCAGGCGGCGGCAAAGCCCGCTCCCAAGATCGTGATCGAAGCCTGACGTGTCTGGCGGCCGATCGAGACACCATGTCGCGGCTGCGGTGGGCGGCGGCCCTCCGAATCCGCCCCGGAGGTTAAACTTTTCGGGGATTTTCTTTGGCTCCTTGCAAGCCTAGGATACGGTGAGCGATTGCTCCCCTGGGGCTGGTGAGCGATCGAACGCGATCCACGATTTAACCCAAGGGAAAACGCCATGAAACGTCGTGAATTCTTGAAAGCCGCCGGAGTCGGCCTTGCCGCCTCGACGGTGGCCGCACCCGCCATTGCGCAGTCGACGCCGGAACTGAAATGGCGCATCACCGCCAGTTGGCCGAAGTCGCTCGACACGCTGTGGGGCGCCTGCGAAATATTCGCAAAAGCTGTCAGCGAAGCGACCGATAACAAATTCCAGATCCAAGCCTTCGCCGGCGGCGAAATCGTTCCGCCGCTGCAAGTCGCAGATGCCGTGCAGAACGGCACTGTCGAGATGGGACACACCGCGGCCTATTATTATTTCGGCAAGGACCCGACCTTTTCGTTGGGTTGCTCCGTCGCCTTCGGCCCGAACCAACGGATCAACCAGGGTTGGTATTACCAGGGTGGCGGTAAGGATGTGATGAATGAGTTCTACAAGAAGTACAACATCTACAGTTTGCTCGCCGGCAATACCGGTTGCCAGATGGGCGGCTGGTTCCGCAAAGAGATCAATTCGGTTGACGACCTCAAAGGCCTGAAATTCCGCATCGGCGGATTCCCCGGGCGCGTGTTGCAGAAGCTTGGCGCCGTTCCCCAGCAGATCGCCGGCGGCGACATCTATCCGGCGCTGGAGAAGGGCACCATCGACGCGGCCGAGTGGGTCGGCCCCTATGACGACGAGAAGCTCGGCTTCTACAAGGTCGCCAAGAACTACTATTTCCCCGGCTGGTGGGAAGGCGGCACGGCGCTGCACTTCTTCGTCAATGTCGAGAAGTGGAATTCGTTGCCGAAAAACTACCAGGCGATCATCACCGCGGCCGCGGGTTATGCCAATATGTATGTGCAGGCCGAATACGACGCGCGCAATCCGCAGGCGCTCAAGCGCCTGGTCGCCAACGGCGCGGTGCTGCTCCCGTTCACGCAGGAGATCATGGTAGCGTGCATGAAGGCCTCCGACGAGGTCAACGCCGAGACCTCGGCGGCGAATGCGGACTACAAGAAAATGCTGGACTCGCAGTTCGCCTTCCGCAACGACGAGAACCTGTGGTGGCAGGTCGCGGAATACGGCTTCGAGACGTTCATGATCCGCAACCGCCCGAAGGGATAAGGCGAAGCCTTGGCGACGATTTCGGGGCCGGCGCAACGCCGGCCCCGTTTGCGTTCCGGTCGACGGCAACCGTTATCGGCCGAGC
>DATJVR010000091.1:0-38977 GCA_035501735.1 Xanthobacteraceae bacterium
GATCGACGATATTGCACGCAACAATTTCATCCGTGACCTTGAGTGCCGCGAACTTACAATAAAGGGCTTACAGCAGATGATTGGTGTGTCGTTTACAGAGCAAGGCATTACCGAAGAAAAGAACCAGAGGATTACGACCCTGTGTAACACGTTCGGCATACGTGGCGATGAATTGGGTGAGGCAGGAATGCGGCTTGCAAAATCGCAAATCCTAAAACGTCTCGATGAAGGCAAGCTTCCGGAAAAAGTTCAACTTGATGGCGTGCCAATCATGTTTGAGCGTAATGAAACTGCGGTCTGGCTATTTAACGGCGTCAGCTACTATACAATTCGTACCAAGACACAATACGTCGGCGCATCGCAGGGCTTTTCTTTTCGTGTGATGAAGGGTGTGTATTATAGAGTTGGCAGCTACAAGGGCGAACCGATCCAGACACAATACATGTCTGAGGAAGCTCGGGGTGCGCTAATTATCACCAATCAAAATCTCTATTTTTGGTCACCCCAAAAAGTTTTGAAGATGCCACTAAACAAAATAATTTCGATGCAACCATACACTGATGGCATCCAAGTTGTGCGAGACGGCGCAAATGCCAGACCTCAGATTTTCAAAATAGATGATCCACCGTTTGCATGCGACGCAATTGCGCGCTTGCATCAAATGGGGGAGGCCAAGCAGTGAAAGTGTGGCTTGTTGCAGCGTTAGTCTTGTCGTTGTCTGTCGCTTCAAATGCTGCGGCAAAAAGGGAGCTGCGCGGATTTTTTCCTGGAATGTCCAAAGAAGAGGTTACTGAAAAAGGTAAAGCAGCTGGCTGCTCCTATGCGCCGTCAGCGGGCTGCAAGGTGGACGATGGCGAACTGAACTTTAACTTCACAAAGACCCTCAGCCCACCACTTGTTCGAGAGGTGGTGTTTAGGTTCAAGTCTGGCACTCAGCCCGCCGAAATGATCTCTCAAATCTCAAGTCAATTCGGTGTTCGGCCTGTGAAGTCTAACCAACAGCAGGACATCATCCGGGCTATGGGTTGCAAAATTTGTTACGCGATAGATCGCTCTGGCAAGGTCGGCGGAGTGCTCGCGAGGTGGCAACTCGGCAACGGCCTCTCACTGCAATTGGATTTAAGAGACTATACTGGCGTTGGTCGAATTGAGATTGCGGACTACGCGCTGTTCTTGACCAGTCAAAAGGTTGAGGCTGCCGATAAGCAAGCGGAACAGCAAGCGCGAGATGTCGATGCGGCAAAATGTAGGAAGGTCAATCCCGTGCCGAAATTCTAATCGATGCGATTCCCGACTTTAGATTTTGAGGATCAAATAAGGTCCGTTGGCCGAGTTACGAGCTTCAGTGCCTGGCTTGCTGTTGCGAGTGCTGTAGCAAAATCAACCATTTACTCCTCCTTACCGTTCACCGGAATTGGTGCGAAAATTTTTCTTAGGATTGCGGAGTCGTCGGCGACGGTAACTAATTAGAGTTCTCGTAGATCAGACCCGCACGCAGCAATTTTGATAATTGGTCTCCGAAAATAAATTGCAGCGCCAACGAGCAGCCTAAAATTAAATTCGACCAATGGTCGTTGGGGTGGCCTACTTTCCAGGAGATCACTATACCCCCGCCACCGCCACTGCCCCCAAAGCGACAAACGACGCTGATTGAATTCAATAATTCGGCTATAAGCGGCCGAGGTGAGATGTGCAGGCCAAAGACGCGGATAATGAATAGCAGAAACAAACATGGGTTGCGAAGCCCATCGCGTGCAATTCTAGGTCTTGCCTTGCTGCTCGGCGCGCTCGCGCCGGCGCTGGCGGTCGACGTCGTTCCCGCACCCGCACCGACGCCGACCCCTACTCAGGTCATCCACCCTGTTCCCATTCCGGGCTTCTGGGATCCCAAGCGGCGGCCGGAGCTGCCGGATCTGTCGCGCCTGTCGCAAATTCGGTTTCTGACCGAGATCGACTATCCGCCTTTCAATTTTGCCGGCCCCGACGGCAGCCACACCGGTTTCAATGTCGACCTCGCGCGCATGATCTGCGAAGAGCTCAAAGTGACGTGCAGCATTCAAATGCGGCGTTTCGATACGCTGGTTGATGCGCTCGCCGAGAACCGGGGCGACGCTGTCATGGCCTCGATTGCGGTCACGCCGCAAACGCGGGCCCGCGTCGATTTCAGCGACCCCTACTATCGCACGCCCGCGCGCTTCGTGACGCGGCGCGACTCCGGCATTGACGACGTGCGTCCCGAGCTGCTCGAAGGCAGGAAAGTCGCCGTCGTCGCCGGCACCGCGCACGAGGCTTATTTGAAGGCCCTGTTCACGGAGGTCGAACTGCTCGCCTATCCGACGGAAGATTCCGCACGCAACGCACTGCGTGCCGGCGAGGTCGATCTCCTGTTCGGCGACGGCATGTCGCTTGCGTTCTGGCTCAACGGCAGCGACTCGGCCGGCTGCTGCGCCTTCGTCGGCGGGCCGTTCACCGAAAGCCGGTATTTCGGCGAAGGCGTCGGCATCGCGGTACGCCGCGGCAACGACACACTCCGACTCGCCTTCAACTGGGCGCTGTTCCAGCTCTGGGAAAAGGGCCGCTTCTCCGATCTCTGGTTGCGGTATTTTCCGATCAGCCCCTATTGAACGCATCATGTCCGTGACCGCACCCGCCGCCTCCTTGCGCGAAGTCGCCGAGAATTCGAACGCCTGGCCGTTCGAGGAGGCGCGCAAGATCGTCGCGCGGCTCAGGCGCAGCCCCAAGGACGAGGTGATCTTCGAGACCGGCTACGGCCCCTCTGGTCTGCCTCACCTCGGCACTTTCGGCGAGGTCGCGCGCACCACCATGGTGCGCCACGCTTTTCGCGTGCTCACCGACGACAAAGTGAAGACGCGGCTGATCGCTTTCTCCGACGACATGGACGGCCTGCGCAAGGTTCCCGACAACGTCCCGAACAAGGATTTGCTCGCGCAGCATCTCGGCAAACCGCTGACGAAAGTTCCGGATCCATTCGGCACGCATCCATCGTTCGGCGAGCACAACAACGCGCGCCTGCGCGCCTTCCTCGACGCGTTCGGCTTCGAATACGAATTTCTCTCGTCGACGCAATGCTACGGCTCGGGTCGCTTCGATGCTGCGTTGCTGCGCGTGCTGGAACGCTTCGATCAGGTGATGGGCATCATGCTCCCGAGCCTGCGCGAGGAGCGCGCGCAAACCTACTCGCCGTTCCTGCCGATCGATCCGGCCACCGGCATCGTGCTGCAGGTGCCGGTCGTCGCACACGACGCCAAAGCCGGCACCATCACCTATGAAAATCCGGATACCAAGCAGCCGGTCACCACGCCGGTCACCGGCGGCCGCTGCAAGCTGCAATGGAAGCCGGATTGGGCGATGCGCTGGGTCGCGCTTGGCGTCGACTATGAAATGGCCGGCAAGGATCTGATCGATTCGGTGAAACTGTCGGGCGAAATCTGCCAGGTGCTCGGCGCCACGCCGCCGGAAGGGTTCAACTACGAGCTTTTCCTCGACGAGAAGGGGCAGAAAATTTCGAAGTCCAAGGGCAACGGTCTCACCATCGAGGAATGGCTGCGCTATGCCAGCCCCGAGAGTCTGTCGCTGTTCATGTATCGCGAACCGAGGGCCGCCAAGCGTCTGCATTTTGACGTCATCCCGCGCACGGTTGATGAGTACCAGCAGTTCCTCGACGGCTATCATCGCCAGGATTTAAGGCAGCAGTTGTCGAACCCAGTCTGGCACATCCATTCCGGCGCACCCCCCAAGGTGGATATGCCGATTTCGTTCTCGATGATGCTCACGCTGGTGTCGTCGTCGAACGCCGAAAATGCCGAAACGCTGTGGGGCTTCATCGGCCGTTACCGGCCGGGTGTCACGCCGCAGACGCATCCCAAGCTCAAGGATCAGGTCGAATACGCCATCCATTACTTCCGCGACTTTGTTCTGCCGGCAAAGAAGTTCCGCAAGCCGACCGAGGTCGAGCGTGCGGCGCTGCTCGATCTGCGCGACGCGCTCGCCCAGCTCTCCGTCGATGCGAGTGCCGAGGAGATCCAGACCGTGGTCTACGAGGTCGGCCGCCGCGATCCGTTCCTCGACAAGACCGGCAAGATCAAGACCAAGGACGGCAAGCCGGGCGTTTCGCTCGATTGGTTCAACATGCTCTATCAGGTGCTGCTCGGGCAGGAGAAAGGCCCGCGCTTCGGTTCCTTCGTCGCGCTTTACGGTGTGCAGAATACGGTTGCGATGATCGACGGCGCGCTGGCGCGCAGCGCGTGATGTATCCCGCTCCGGCGGGGAAGGATGACCGAGCGGAGCGGAGGCGGGTGGGGGCGATCTTCGTTTGAACGCATGCTATATCACCCACCCCGGTTCGCTTCGTTCGCCGACCCTCCCCCAAGGGGGAGGATGAACTGACATGACCGCCAACGCCCTCGCCCTCATTGGCATCACCATCATTTTCTCGTCCTTCGTTTCCGGCGTGTTCGGCATGGCTGGCGGCATGGTGCTGCTCGGCGTGCTGCTGGTCTATTTCGACGTCGCGACCGGCATGGTGCTGTTCTCGATCATTCAGCTCGCCGCCAACGGCTGGCGCGCGCTGCATTGGCGGCGCTACGTGCGCTGGCCGATCTTCTATCACTACGTGGCGGGTGCGATTGTCGCATTCGCGGTCATGCGATTGATCGCCTTCGTTCCCAATAAGATGATGGTCTATCTCGCGCTCGGCCTTATGCCGTTCGCGGTCGAGGTGCTGCCGATCTCGCTGCGGCCGAACATCGAATGGCGCGGCGTTCCGTTCATCACCGGCGTGCTGACCACTGTCATCCAGTTCCTGGCCGGCGTCGGCGGTCTGTTCCTCGACATCTTCTTTCAAAAGAGCATGCTCGATCGCAAGACCACCAACGCCACCAAGGCCGTGACGCAAACATTCAGCCACGTCTTGCGTGCGCTCTATTTCGGTTCGTTGTCCGCTTTGGACAATCTCGATACCTGGATTTGGGCGCCCGCCATGGTGCTGGCGATCGGCGGCTCCTCGCTTGCGCCTTTCGTAGTCGAGCGCATGAGCGATCACGGCTTCCGGCAATGGACGCGCGCGATCATCTTTAGCATCGCGGTGGTGTATCTTGCCCGCGCCGGCATGCTGATGTGGCGCGCATGAGGCGCCTTTGTCACTGAGTGAGACTGGAGGCTTTTGGGCAAAGCCTACTGGCTCGCCCACACGATGCGCGCGATCCACACCACGTCATCGAGCGCGAGCGTGCGTTCGGGGTGCTCGGCGTTGAGCGATTTGAGCTCGACCATCTTTGCGGTCTGCCGCTTGAGCTCCTTGGCAAGCACTTCGCCGTCCTTGGTGCGGACCACGACGCGATCGCCACGGCGGATCGGCGCGGCTGGCGATACGATGATCACGTCGCCGTCCCGGTAGGCGGGCAGCATGGAATCGCCGGAGATTTCCAGCGCATAGGCGTGCTCGTCATTGATCGCGGGAAACGCGATTTCGTCCCAGCCTTTGCCGACGGGAAACCCGCCGTCGTCGAAATAACCGCCGGCGCCTGCTTCCGCGAATCCGATCAGCGGCACCGCTTGCGCCGGACTGGTGTTGTCGGCAATCAACGACACGAAAGTGTCGACCCCCGTGCCGGTCGCCGCCAGCGCCTTGGCCACCGATTCGGTCGAAGGCCAGCGCGCCCGCCCGTCCGGCGTGATGCGCTTTGATCGGTTGAAGGTTGTGGGGTCGAGCCCGGCGCGTTTGGCAAGCCCCGATGGTGAAAGCTTTGCGCGTGCAGCAAGCCGGTCGAGTGCGTTCCATATCTGGGCATGTGTCAGCATGGCCACCGCTTTCTGTTCGGCTGATCGATCGGGCATATAAGAATATTGTCCGTGATTAGGAATTAGTGCCTCATATTTCCTCTGTCCAGGCTTTTACCAGAGCTTATTCGACCCTGTCTTGAACAAACTCCTAGCCTCTCATAGGGTTCGCTTTCCCCGGAGGCATTTGAGTGATCGGGCTTTTTGACCGCTTGGCCCTGCCATTGTTGCGGGTGCTTCAGCCGGAACTCGCCCATGCGGCTACACTTCAGGCCTTGAAGTTCGCCCCCAGGCTGGGTCTCACCGATGACTCGCGTCTGGGCGGTCGGGTTTTTGGCCTAAACTTTTGCAATCCCATCGGAATAGCCGCTGGCTTCGATAAGAACGCCGAAGTCCCTGATGCCTTGCTTGGTCTTGGCTTCGGCTTCGTCGAGGTCGGCACGGTGACGCCCCTGCCGCAGGCTGGCAATCCGAAGCCGCGGGTGTTTCGTCTCAATGCCGACCAGGGCATCATCAACCGTCTTGGCTTTAATAGCGCAGGGGCCTCGGGGATCCTGGCGCGGCTCGTGGCGCGAGCCAATGCGGGGGGCATCGTCGGCGTCAATATCGGCGCCAACAAGGATTCGAGCGACCGATCCGCCGACTATGTTCGGCTGGTCGAGATCATGGCCCCGGTCGCGAGCTACCTGACCATCAATATTTCGTCGCCCAACACGCCGGGCCTGCGCGACCTGCAGACAGCGTCCGCTCTCGACGACCTGCTCGCGCGCGTTATGGCGACGCGCGACCGGGTCATGCCGCAGGCCGGTCCCACGCCTGTGCTTCTCAAGATCGCGCCGGATCTTTCGCTCAGCGATCTCGACGACGTCGTCGGCATCGCGCGCGCCCGTCGCGTCGACGGCATGATCGTCAGCAATACCACGATTGCGCGGCCGCACACCTTGCGCGATCGCGCCACCGCCAAGGAAACCGGCGGTCTCTCGGGCCGGCCGCTGTTTGCGCTCGCAACGCGGATGCTGGCCGAGACATACGTGCGGGTGGAAGGCGCATTCCCGTTGATCGGCGTCGGCGGCATCGATTCGGGCGGGGCCGCAATTGCCAAGATCAGAGCCGGTGCCGATCTCATCCAACTTTACAGCGCCCTGGTTTTCCAGGGCATCGGTCTTGTGGCCGAGATCAAACAGGCGCTGCTGCGCGCACTTGATCGCGAAGGCGCGGAGCGCCTCCCCGATCTTGTAGGCGCGGACGCGGCTGCCATGACCGCGGAAGAGTGGCCGCAGTAGATTTCTACCGCCCGGCCGGTGCTCGGATCAGGCGCATTATGATCCAGATCGGGATCACCACCGCGGCGCCCAGCAGGAAATACCGCCAGAGCCAGATCACGGCGTCGAATCCCATGTGCCAGATGCGCTCCACCAGCCGGTAGATGCTTTCGATGATATTCCGCGGGTCAAACCCCAAGACTGACAGCACGACCCCGATCAGAATCGACAGCAGCACGAGCTTCGAGATCACCGCCATTGGTGGTCCGCCGAAAAACCGGGTGAGAGTGGGACTGGCCATGTCATGCTCCGCGGCGCGCTCATAGCACAGCGCCAATCAGCCTTCATCTGTTCAGCGCCGACCTCGATGGACTGTTCCCCCCTCCCTTTGTGGATCAATTGGGGCAAAAACGCCCAAAATGGACCGAATCATTGCCGCATTTGGCTGAAAACTTTTCCTCCGCCCGGCAAGGCATAACACCAAAAAGTTCTTCAATCCGTGCCGGGAGGAGGACATGCCCATGCAGCCCATCAGCTATCTGCCGCAGCTCCTCACCGTGGCCGTGGTCTCCGCCGCTGTAAGCTCGCAATCGCCGTGGGGGTTTCCGCTGCAGCGGACCTTCGTCGCCACCTCCGTCAACGGACAAAGCCTTGCTCCTGCCTCACCCACCCTGACCATCATGCGCGACCGCAATCAGAACGCGCTGACTGGCGCCGGCTTTGCCGGCTGCAACACATGGAACGGTCAGGTCTCACTCGGTCAAAGCGACTTTGGCGTCGACAATCTCGGCACCACCAAAAAGCTGTGCGGCGAGCAGATGGCGACGGAGATGACATTTCTGACGGCGCTCAAAGCCGTCAAGCGTTGGCGGATGGAGGGACCGTCACTCGTGCTCGAGGGCGACGGATCGACGATGCTGCTTTTGCCGCATTCGGACGGCAAGCTGTAGCTCGTCAATCCCGCCGGAATACCACGCTCGCCAACCAGCCCGTGACAAACGCCATCAGCACTGTTGCGAGCCCATAAAACACGCCGTGATTGCGCGCGGCATCCGCTACTCTCTGTTCGAATCCGAATTTGACCAATTCGAACGCGGTGTTGACGCGCGTAATCATGTTGCCGTCAGCGAGCAGCTTGACGTCGACCTCGTAGCTGCCGATCGGCGCCACGGCTGGCAACTGAATGTCGGCTCGAAACACGATCGGCGATACGAAGGTCACGCCATTGTTCAACTCGCTATAGAGTTTTTGCTCGACTTGCAGCTTCACGAAATTGACCCGGAAAGGGTCGTCCCGAACCGTATCGGCAATGTCGGGACCGATCTGCTGCGGCAGCACGATGTTTTCCAGGCCGATCTGCAGCCGGCGCGCGACCTCCGGCTTTACGATTCCATCTATCGGCTTGTTCGTGAGCACCGAAATGAATGTCGGCACGTTGATGAATGTGCGCGACGCGACGTTCGCCCAGATGCCGAGCACGCGCGCCTTGCGTCGGGTTACCACCGTTTGCTTCGGCCCGAATACCGTGACCACAATATCGTAGTTGCGCGGCGGTGCACCGGCCTCGCGGTCGATCGCGGCAAACAGCACGATCTGCGTGCCGTCGAAGCTGGACGTCACCTGCACCCGGTGGCGCGAGATCGATGGGATGATCCGCTCCGCTTCCGCCGGGGCTGCGCCAATCATCGATGCGGCGAGAATTGCCGCGAACCCGAGCGACTGGCGGCAAGCGACCATCAGCCGCCCCCCGTTTGCCGGATCGAATAGAGAGTATCCGGCTGCACGACGAGCTCGAACGCAAATCGCAATCCCACGGCCAGCACCAACAGGCCGAGCGAAAGCCGCAGCCATTCGCCCTTCATGCTTTGGCCCGCGCGCGTGCCGAACTGCGCGCCGATGACGCCGCCGACCATGAGGATGAGCGCCAGCACGGCATCGACCAGGTGATTGGTGATCGCATGCATGAATGTCGCCGCCGCCATCGTGATCAGCGTGAGCACCATCGAGGTCCCGATCACCGTCGCGCTTGGCACCCGCAGGAAATAGATCAGCATGGGCACCAGAATGAATCCGCCGCCGATGCCCATGATCGCGCCGATGAAGCCGATCACGAATCCGATCACCCAGATCGGGATCACCGAAACATAGATTTTGGAACGTTTGAAGCGCATCTTCATCGGCAGCCCGTGCACCCAGGTATGGCTGCCGCCTCGACGCAAGACGACTGGTTTCCCCTGCCGCTCACGTATGATCACGCGCACGCTTTCGATGATCATCAACATGCCGACGATGCTCAACAGCACGACGTAGGACAGTCCGATCGTCAGATCGAGCTGGTTGAGCACCCGCAACAGCGAGAACAGCCACACGCCGACCGCCGTTCCCAGAAACCCGCCGGCAAGGAGCATGAGCGCAAGTGAAACGTCGATTGCATTCCTGCGCCAATACGAGATCGCGCCCGAGCACGATGAAGCGGCGATATGGCTCGCCACGCTGGCGACCGCGACGCCGGGCGGCACGCCGATGAAAATCAACAGCGGCGTCATCAGGAACCCGCCGCCGATTCCGAACAGACCCGAGATGAATCCCACGGCCAGCCCCATAGCCAGAACGAGGAAAATGTCCACGGGCAGATCGGCGACCGGAAGATAAATTTGCACGCGCTGTTCCGCTGGCTATGAATGGGCTTCAAAACGCCGATCTCGGACATGCGCACCAGTGATACGCGGCCCGCGGGCGTTCGCGGTGGCCTGTCTCTACCAATATGTCGCCGCGCGAGTCGACCCTGAACTCGCGTCACGATCGAGTGATTTTGCATGCGTTGCCGGGCAGCAACCATGCGCGGGGTGCACCATGCGGTGCGCCGCAGGCCGGACTTTAGGCAGGCGATGAGCTGAGTACTGCCGGCGGACTAGCCGATCAGAGCGGGGCAGGCGAGAGCAGCGCATTGGGCAACGGGCTGGGGTGCACGTTGATCTTCGCGGGCTGCTGCGCGGTGGTGTTGCTCTGATCCCAGCCCCCCAGGGGTATCCGCAGGCTTATGGCTTGCTCGGGTTGCTGCGCCGGACGGAAGCCCTGCACCGCAAGCTGCGCGGTCTTGAGCGCCTGCTCGTCCAGCCGGTCGGCCACTTCATCACGCTTTCTGGCCGCTTCCTGGTCGCCCTGGTTGGCGGCGAGCGCAAACCACTTGTAGGATTCCGCGAAATTCTGCTCCACGCCGATGCCCCGGACATAGAGGATGGCGAGATTGTACTGGCTGTCGCCGATGCCGTATTCGGCAGCCTTGCGGAACCATTGTGCCGCCAGCCGATAATTGGGCTTGCCATCGATCCCTTCGGCATAGAGCACCGCGAGGTTATGCATCGCCTTGGCGTGACCCTTTTCGGCCGCCGCCGCGTAGAGCTGCTGGGCCAGCGTGCGGTCCCGCTTCAGCCCGCCGCCTTTGTCGTAGAGCCCGCCCAGTCGGAATTGCGCCGGCGCAAATCCTGATTTTGCCGCACGTTCGAGCCAGAGTGCCGCTTCATCGATATTGATCGTAACCCCGCGCCCTTCCGCATAGCGCACCGCAATCTCGTACTCCGCCGCGGGATTGCCGGCGGCCGCCGCCGCGCGCAATACCGGCCCCCCGATGGTGACCGGCAATGCCGGCCCAGTGGGGGTTCGACCAAGCGGCGCATCGTTGGGCGTCAGCGCGCCGGTCACTTCTGGCATTGACCTGTGGCCGGAGTCGCCGAGCGGATCGTGCTTGTCCGCATCATTAGGGACCGCATCCGCTGGTGGATTTGGGGGAGTGGGCGCGGAATTCGCCGGCGGACTGCCCGGTCCATCGTCAGGTGCCGAATCGGGCGCCGGCATCGGCATTGGGGTGGGCATCGGCATCGGCTTCGCAGGTTCCTGCTTGGTCGGTTCCGGCGCGGGCGTCGGTGCCGTCGTGGGAGCGGGCGCCGGCGAAGCCTCCGGCACGGGCGCGGGCGTCAGCACAACAGGCTCCGGCATCGGCCACATCTCCACGGCGACTCGAACGGCGCCGAGCAGGATGATGACCACGCTCGCGGCGAACAGCAGCCAGCGCAGATAGCTGCCCATGCGTCCCCGTGACGTCTCCGGCCTTGCGGCAGGGCTCGTCTTCAGCTGCGTCGCGACCGCCGGCGCTGCCTCGTTGCCGGCCGCAAAAGCCGCACGGCGCGCGGCAATCAGGGTTTCGAACTGGCTTGCAACCTCGCGCACGGCGGGTTTGGCGCCGCCGAGCGCCTGTTCCGAAGCCGTGATCCTTTCCGCGGCCGAGGCACGCCGGATCGGTTCCGAACTGGGTTCGATGGGTGTGTCCGGCGGCAGGTCCGGGTTGATCGGCTGCCGCGCGGGTTGATGCGCGGGCTCGGTTTTCGTAACGGTCGCGGTGCCGCCTGTTGCGTCGGGATGGGCCAGCAGAGCGGTCGCCTGTGCGAGCGTATAGGTGGGGCCCGACTCGCTCTCCTCGGTCTCCGGTTTTGCTTCCGTCAGCGCTTCAGCCGGAATGAGCGTCGAGGATTCGAACGCGGTCGCATCGGCCTCGTCGCGAATACCGTCCATGCGTGGCTCGTAGCGCGGCACTTGGCGCCGTTCGAAGATCGGCTGCTCGGCCGTCTCCTCGCGCCGTTCTTCGGTACGGTCCTGCTGTGGCGCCTGCGCCGCCTCCTGCGGCTTGCGGCGCTGCTCTTCGAGGCGGGCCATCAAGCTCTGCTTTTCGAGATGGTCCATCAGATCGGCCATCCCGCGCTCGATCGCGTCGAGCCGTCCGAGCAAGGCCTCGGAATTATTGAGCTTGCCGGCGAGCCCGCTGATGCGCTCTTCGATGCCGCTGAGCGCAAGCTTGTCGCCTTGCGACAGTTGGGCTGGATTGAGCTGCTGGCTGAGTGTCGACGTCAGCGACTTCAGTTCCTCGGAAACCGCGCTGTTGCTGGCGCTCAGCGCCCCGATCAGCGACTTGAGTTCCTGCGAAACCGTGTTGGTATTGGCAGCCAGCGCCGCAATCCTTTGATCGAGTTGCGCGGCGAGCGTCTTGATCAGCGTTTCGCTTTCGGCCGAACCGTTGCGACCGCTGTTGCTCAACGCCGCGATCCGCTGATCCAGCTGCGCAGCAAGCGACTTGGCCAAATTTTGGCTCTCGGCCGACAGCGCGCGGCCATTGTTGATCAGCGCCGTAATCCGTTGATCGAAGTGCTCGCTCAGCGTCCGGATCAAGGTCTCGCCGTCGATGGAACCCGGCCGTTCACTGCTGGTCAGCGCCGACATGCGCTGATCGAGCTGCTCGCCGAGCGCCTTGACCAGCGTTTCGCTGTCGACGGCGGATGCGCGCGTGGTGTCGATCAGCGCCGCAAACCGCTTGTCGAATTGTTCGCTGAACGTCTTGATCAAGCCCTCGCTGTCCGCAGTTCCAGCGCGGCCGCTGTCGATGAGCGAGGCGATTTGGCGGTCGAGATTGGACAGCGCCTTGGCGTTGCTCTCGGCGATGGCATGTTCGAGTCGCGAGGACAGGCCGCGGATTTCGTCGGCAAGCTTGCCGACCGTATCGTTGGACGCCACGTGCGAAACGATGACGCGCAAGCCGCTCACTGTCTGATCGAGTTTTTGCAGCGCGGCCGGCGTTTGATTGGCTGCGTTCATCTGATCGATCCGCCGCGCGAGATCGCTCACCGCCGCATTGATCTCGACCAGGTTTTCTGCCGGCTTCAACGCCCGCAGCGAGTCGCGCACTTCGGCTAGCCCTTTTTCGAGCTGCGCCAGCTTGGCCGCGTCAGCGCCGTCGTCGCGGCTGCGATCGACGCGCTCGGCCAGCGCCCGCACTTCTCGCTCGAGTGCCTCGATCGCCTGCCGTGGTACGGCCTCGTTGAGGACGCGCCCGATCTCGGACAGCTCGCTGCGAAATGCATCGACAACATCGTCGATAGGATAGGGCTGCTGTAAGGCGGCAATCTGCTGGGTGATCTGGCGAAGCTGATTTTCGAGGCCGGAGAGGTCCTGTCCGCGCGTCGCCTCAGACGGCAGGGGCTGCTGCGGCGGAATCCAATCGGGCGCCTGGCGCTGGCGATCTTCGCGGTCGCGATGAACCGCGCTCGATCCGGCGCGCTCGGAGTCTATGATCTGGTCGAGCCGCCGATCGAAATGGGCCAGTGCTTCGCCGATGCTGATCGAGACATCGCGCTCCTCGCCGTAACTTTCGCCGTGACTCCGGCGTGCGACACGCGCGATTTGCCGCGTGAGGTCGTCAAGCCGATCGTTGACGGCAGCCAGCGTCTCGCCGAGCGAGTCGGGCTCGTCATCTTCGAAGTCTCGATATGGTCTGCGCCTGTTCCGCACGCCTTTCGCCGATCGTTCACAACGAGGGTGGGGCTGCCGGTTTCGCCCACGGGACAGGTGTTAAAGACACGGCGATGAGTGACCGGCTCGGCCCGCCATGCCTTCGTGACGCAGTTTTTCCCGACGACGGTAAACAGGCAGTTAACCTCCTGGCGTCGCTGCAAGATTTCCGAGAAACCCAGGGTGCATTGGCACAACACAGAGTTGTGTTATGTCTGCGTTCGCCCGAGGCAGGGCGGGAATCATTTCGGCCAGAACCGCTCGATTGCGGCTGCGGACCGTAAGAATTATTCGGCCGCGCCCCTATTTTTGCCCTTTAACGCCGCCTAAATCCGGATATGCGAGGTTCTACCGACCCAGAAAAGCAATAATGGGAGGGGGGACACTATGCCGAGCTACAAGGCACCCGTCGACGACGCATTGTTTTTGATGAACGACGTGTTCCGCGTCGATCGCTACTCGAATTTGCCTGGATTTGCCGATGCCTCTCCCGATGTGGTCGGGGCCATTCTCGGCGAGGCCGCGAAATTTTGTGAGCAGGTGCTCACCCCCTTGAATCGCGTGGGCGACAAGGAAGGCTGCAAGCGCAGCGCTGATGGCAGCGTCACCACCCCGACGGGATTCAAGGATGCCTTCAGGCAGATCGTCGAGGGCGGCTGGATCGGCATTTCGGCCCCGGCCGAATTCGGCGGCCAGGGGCTGCCGATGATCCTCACCCAATTGATCAACGAGTTCCTCTGCTCGGCCAATATGGCTTTCGCCATGTACCCGGGCCTGACGCAGGGCGCGATCGCCGCACTGTTCGCGCATGGCACGCCGGAACAGAAGGCGACCTATCTGCCGAAAATGATCGCCGGCACTTGGACCGGTACGATGAATCTGACTGAGCCGCATTGCGGTACCGATCTCGGCTTGTTGCGCACCAAGGCGGCGCCGCAAGCGGACGGCAGCTACAAAATCACCGGCACCAAGATATTTATTTCCGCCGGAGAACATGATCTGGCCGAGAACATCATCCATCTCGTGCTCGCGCGTATCGAAGGTGCGCCCGAAGGCACCAAGGGCCTTTCGCTTTTCGTCGTGCCGAAGTTCATTCCCAAGGCCGACGGTTCGCCCGGCGAACGCAACAAGCTTGTTTGCGGCTCGCTCGAAGACAAGATGGGCATCCACGGCAATTCGACCTGCGTGATGAATTATGACGGCGCCACCGGCTGGCTGATGGGCGAGGCCAACCGCGGCCTGTATGCCATGTTCACCATGATGAACGAGGCGCGGCTCGGCGTCGGCGTGCAGGGCCTCGCACTGTCCGAGGTCGCCTATCAGAACGCGGTCACTTACGCGAAGGAGCGCCTGCAAGGCCGCGCGCTGACCGGCGCGAAGAACAAGGACAAGCCTGCCGACCCGATCATCGTGCACCCCGACGTCCGTCGGACTCTGATGACCATCCGCGCCTTCAACGAGGCTGCGCGTGCGCTCGTGCTCTGGACCGCTCTGCAATCCGATCTCGCCCACCGCGCTCCCGACGACAAGACCCGTACTGTCGCCGATGACCACATGGGCCTGCTCACGCCGGTGATCAAAGGCGTGCTTACCGATACCGGCTTTGCCAACACCGTGCTGGCGCAGCAGATGTTCGGCGGCCACGGCTACATCGCCGAGCACGGCATGGAGCAGTTCGTGCGCGATGCACGCATCACCATGATGTACGAGGGCGCCAACGGCATTCAGGCGCTTGATCTCGTTGGCCGGAAGTTGCCCAAGGATGGCGGCCGCGCGCTGCAGGCCTTTTTCGCTGAAGTGCAGGGCTTCATCAAGGACCAGAACGCCGACGACGGCATGAAGATTTTCGTCGAGCCGCTTGGCAAGGCGCTCGGCCATCTGCAGCAGGCCACCATGTGGTTCATGCAGAATGCACTCGCCAAGCCGGATAATGCCGGCGCCGGATCGTACGATTTCATGCATCTCTTCGGCCTGGTCGCGCTCGGCTATATGTGGTGCCGCATGGCCGCGGTGGCGCGCGGGAAGCTCAAAGCGGGCGCCAACGGCTCGGCCGAGCGCATGAACGCCAAGCTCGTCACCGGTCGCTTCTTCATGGAGCGCATGCTGCCCGAGACCGCGGCGCAGCTCGCGCGCATTCAGTCGGGCGCAACGAGCACCATGGAACTGCCGGACGCGGCGTTTTGAATCTGCGGCGTTCGGTGACCATCTGAGACAATACGTCGCTCTCAGCACATTCGCTTTGAGTTTGTCGCCGCACCCCTTTTACCGCACCCGCGAGGTCGCGTAGGCTGTCGCCAGCTGCCCATCGGCGGGACGCGCCGAAGTCACCGCGCAGGAATAGGCAGCGATAGTGCCGTCGGCAGGCACCACACTCGCATCATTCGGTTTTTTGTCCGTGATTTCCGCGCGTCCGCATGTGTGCGGCGCGCTTGGCCGATTGAAACGCAGGGAGAGGGAACATGAGGAAGCTGTCATTTGCCGTGACGCTTGCAGCGGTTTTCGCCTGCTTCGCAGGAGCGCAGGCGCAAAACTACCCATCGCGTCCCATCACCATTGTGGCCGGCTTCCCGGCAGGCGGTCCGACCGACACGGTCTCGCGCATCTTTGCCGAACGCATGAAAACGTCGCTGGGCGAAACCGTCATCGTAGAGAACGCGGGCGGCGCATCCGGCACCATAGCCGCCGCCAAGGTCGCGCGCTCGGATCCCGACGGCTACACGATCTCGATTGGCAATTGGACGGCCAACGTCGGCGCCCCCGCGATGTATCCTCTGCAATATGACGTGCTGAAAGACTTCGAACCGGTGTCGCTGTTGACGACATCCTATCTCTGGATCATCGGCCGGCCCAATCTGCCGGCAAATAATCTGAAGGAACTGGTTGATTGGCTGAAGGCCAATCCGACCAAGGTCTCGGTGGCAACGGTCGGCGTCGGCAGCGCGGCGCACCTTTGCATGGTCGACTTTCAAAACAAGACCCACACGACCTTCCAGTATGTGCCTTACCGCGGCGGTGCACCGGCCTTGCAGGACGTAGCGAGCGGGCAGGTCGACCTGTCGTGTCTGGAAACATCGCAGACACTGGGGCTCTACCGTGCCGGCAAGGTCAAGGTTTTCGCCGTTGCGTCCAAGCAGCGTTGGTTTGCCGCGCCCGATGTCCCGACTATCGACGAAGGCGGCGTGTCCGGAGTCTACATTCCGTTTTGGCACGGGATGTGGGTGCCGAAGGGCACACCGAAGCCGATCGTTGCCAAGCTTGATGCTGCGGTGGTGGAGGCGTTTGCCGATCCGGCGGTGCAAAAGCGCTTCAAAGAGCTCGGTCATATAATCCCGCCGCGCGACCAGCAGAATCCGGACGCCTTGTACGCTTGGCACAAGGCGGAGCTCGACAAATGGTGGCCGATCATCAAGGCCGCCGGCATCAAGCCGACAAACTGAAAGGCGTAACGATAAAATGCCCGTGAATGCGCCGTGCCGGTAAGGCGTAAGCCGCATTCTACGGCACAATGATCATTCCCGGTCGCGAACGAACGACCACGGCCGAATTTGGTTCAGCTTGCATTCATCCTGGGAAGTGGAACTTACTGGCGGGGGGGAAGGGGAGGGAAAGAACATGCTTCGAAAAATCACGATTGGTTTGATCGCCATCGCGGCCATTGGCCTCCTGGCTATGCCGACCGAAGTGTCGGCTCGTCGCGGCGGCGGCTGGCACGGCGGAGGACACGTCGGTCACTTCCACGGCGGATTTGCCGTCAGGCGCTTCGGCTATCCCTATTATTATTACGGATCCTATGGCTACTCATGCTGGCGCTGGGTCGAAACACCCGTTGGCCTGCGTCGCGTGTGGGTATGCGGCGACGGTTATCCGTACAACTGAGCGACCGCACACGAACCGCTTGGCAGTCTCAAGCCCATCGCGTTTGATGGCGCGCTGACTGATTGAACTTCTTTCAAGCCGGCGCCTTGGCTGCCGCTTTCGCTCCCTGCACCTTTTTCTCCTCGTAGCGGTCGACCGCCACGATTTCCGCGACCGTGCCGTCCGGCGAGCGGAATTTCAGCGCGCCGGCGCCGGGCTTGGATAGGATCTGTCCGCCGTAGGATTTGATTTTTGCCTCGTAGCCCTCGCGATCGTCGACCTCGATACCGAAGTGATGGATGCATGGTCCTTTGCCGGAAAGCTGCGCTTCCGGAGCGTTCTCGCTGTCGTACAGCATGAGCGCGAGGTCGATATAGCCGTCCGTCATGTGCCGCGAGATGTGCTGGCCGTTGCGCTCGGTTATCACCTGCTTGAAGCCGAAGACTTCCTCATAGAACTTCGTCGCCTCGTCGAGATTCTCGACCTTGATGGCGAGATGCACAATGCGTGGCATAACGACCTCCTGCTGCGACGGCGCCCTCGAAACTATACCGCACCGCGCGGAGATAAACAGCGCCTCGCGCCGCTATCGCTCTGTTTAGCTATCAATGGCAGACCAGCACTGGTGTCTTCGTATGCGTGAGCACCTTGTTCGTCACGCTGCCGAGCACCACACCCGAAATCCCGCTCCTGCCGTGCGAAGCCATGACAATGAGGTCGCAGCCCTTTTTGCTGGCGGCCTTGATGATGGCTTCATGCGGATGATCGTGCACCATCTGCAAAGTTTCGCAGGAGACGCCCGCGGTTTTGGCCTCCTTTGCGATCTGGGCGAGCACCTTGGCGGCATGCTCCTTGATATGCGCATTGTATGCGGCGAATTCCTTCGGGATTTTGTAGATTTGCGACTCTCGCACCGAATACACGTCGAATGTATGTTCCACGCAAAGCGCCGTCACCTTCGCGCCGATGGCTTTTGCCAGGGCCAATCCCTTCGGAACGGCGCGGTGCGCGAATTCCGAGCCGTCGGTCGGAATCAGAATGTGCCGAAACATGAATTTCTCCTCGTTGGTGCTTGCCGTCGCCGCAGCAGCATTACCAGATAGGGTCTTCAAGTCTAACGAAAAAACACGGATTGGGCTGCATTCGCGCTTGGCTGGTCTCATGGCTCTCGCGCCGGCGGGCGGCACGCCCTATGTTTGGCCTCGCGATTCGACCAAGCTGATCAAGCTGCAACGATGAATCCGCTGAACCTCCCGCGCCCGGCCTGGATGACCGAGGACCTCGTGCTGCTGGAAGAGCAGGCGCGCCGCTTTGTCACGGCAGAATTCGGGCCGCACCTTGATCGCTGGCACGAAGAGCACATGTACCCGCGCGACGTCTGGGCCAAGGCCGGCCAGGCGGGCCTGCTTTGCGCCTCGATGCCGGAAGAGTTTGGCGGCGCTGGTGGCACGTTCGCGCATGAGGCGGTGATCAACCGCGAATTCAGTCATGTCGGCTTCGATACGTTCGGTGCGCCGCTGCATTCCGGGATCGTCGCGCCCTACATCCTTCACTTCGGCACCGAGGAGCAGAAGAAGCGTTGGCTGCCGAAACTCGCCACCGGTGAGTTCGTCGGCGCCATCGCCATGAGCGAGCCCGGCACCGGTTCCGATCTGCAAGCCGTGCGCACGACCGCGCTGAAGAAGGGCAACCGCTACGTTCTCAACGGCTCGAAGACCTTCATCACCAACGGCCAGCACGCCAATTTGATCATCGTGGTGGCCAAGACCGACCCCAAGGAACGCGCCAAGGGCATCTCGCTCATGGTGGTGGAAACCGACGACGCATCCGGATTTCGTCGCGGCCGCAAGCTAAAGAAACTCGGCATGGATTCCGCCGACACCTCCGAATTGTTCTTCGAAGACGTTTCATTGCCCACCGAGAACCTGCTCGGCACCGAGGAAGGCCAGGGCTTCGCGCAGCTGATGAAGGAGCTGCCGCAGGAGCGGTTGATCGTCGCGGTGCACGCCGTCGCCATGATGGAGCGCGCGCTCGCGCTCACGCTCGATTACGTCAAGCAACGCCAGGCCTTCGGCCAGAAGATCATCGATTTCCAGAACACCCAATTCGCCCTTGCCGAATGCAAGACCGAAGCAACCGTCGCCAAGGTATTTGTCGACAATTGTATCGAACGCCACGTCGTGGGCGCTCTGGATACCGTGACAGCCTCGATGGCAAAGTCCTGGACCACCGATTTGGTGGGTAAAATCGTCGATCGCTGCCTGCAATTGTTCGGCGGTTATGGCTATATGGACGAATATCCGATCTCGCGGCTCTACCGCGACGCCCGGGTGCTGCGCATCTACGCCGGAACCAACGAAATCATGAAACTCATGATCGCAAGGAGTTTGTGATTTTCCACCTCAACCGCGCGTGCGGCAGGAAAGCTTCAAGGAGACGCCGATGACCGAGGCCTTCATTTTCGATCACGTTCGCACGCCGCGCGGCCGCGGCAAGGCCGACGGCGCGCTGCACGAAGTCACCGCGCTCAACCTCGCCGCGCAAGCGCTCGCCGCGGTCAAGGATCGTAGCGATCTCGATCCCGCGCTGCTCGACGACGTGGTGCTCGGCTGCGTCGATCCGGTCGGCGAGGCCGGCGGCGATATCGCGCGCGTCGCCGCGATCATGGCCGGCTTCGACGAGAGCGTCCCGGGCGTGCAGATCAATCGCTTCTGCGCCTCCGGCCTCGACGCGGTGAACTTCGCCGCGGCTGAGATCATGTCCGGCCAGCACGAAATGACCATCGGCGGCGGTGTCGAATCCATGAGCCGCGTCGGCATCGGCGCCTCGGGCGGCGCCTGGCCGGTCGATCCCTCGATCGCGATCAAATCCTATTTCCTGCCGCAGGGTATTTCTGCCGATCTGATCGCCACCAAATACGGATTCACCCGCGACGACGTGGACGCCTATGCGGTCGAAAGCCAGACGCGCGCGGCCAAAGCCTGGGACGCCGGCCGCTTCAAGAAATCGGTGGTGCCGGTCAAGGACGTCAACGGCATCACCTTGCTGGCCAAGGATGAGCACATGCGGCCGACCACCACCATGCAGTCGCTCGGCGCGCTGCAGCCCTCCTTCGCGCAGATGGGCGAGATGGCCGGCTTCGACGCGGTCGCGGTGCAGCGCTATCCCGAAGTGGAAGCGGTCAACCATGTTCACACGCCGGGGAACTCTTCCGGCATCGTGGACGGTGCAGCGGCTGTGCTGATCGGCAGCAAGAAAGCCGGCCGCGATGCGGGCCTGAAGCCGCGCGCCAAAATTCGCGCCTTTGCCAATATCGGTTCGGAACCGGCCATCATGCTGACCGGCCCGATCCCGGTCACCGAAAAGGTGCTCAAGAAGGCCGGCATGACCAAGAAGGACATCGATCTCTATGAGATCAACGAAGCCTTCGCCTCGGTCGTGCTGCGCTACATGCAGGCGCTCAAAATCGATCATGCGAAAGTGAACGTGAACGGTGGCGCCATCGCCATGGGTCATCCGCTCGGCGCCACCGGTGCGATGATCCTCGGCACGCTGCTCGACGAGATGGAGCGGCGCGATCTCTCGACCGGCCTCGTCACGCTCTGCATCGGTGCCGGCATGGGCACCGCCACGATCATCGAACGCGTGTAACCATGCCCAAGATCGATATCGCCAATCTCAAGCTCGACAATTCCACCGGCTATCCCGAACCGTTCCGCAAGGTGGTGCAGGGCCGCTGGCGCAAACGCCTCGGCAATGCCGTGAGCTTGAGTCAGTTCGGCGTCAATCTCACCACGCTTAAACCCGGCGCGTGGTCGGCGCAGCGGCATTGGCACGAAGCCGAGGATGAGCTGATCTATGTGCTCGAAGGCGAAATCGTGCTGTGCGAGGACAGCGGCGAGACGGTGCTCAAGCCGGGTGATGCGGCCGGCTGGAAAGCCAACACGCCCGATGGCCATTGTTTGATCAATCGCTCGCAGCGTGACGCGGTTTATCTCGAGATCGGCACGCGCGCGGTTAAGGAAAAAGCGCACTATCCGGACATCGACATGAAGGTTGAACGCGACGAGAAGGGCGCCCGATACATGCACAAGTCGGGCGAGCCCTATCCAAAGGGATGATGAGGCCTGAAATGAACCTGACCAATTTCAAGTTGGACATCGATGCCGACGGCATAGCGCTGGTGGTTTGGGACATGCCCGACCGCTCGATGAATGTCATCGACACGAGCGCCATGACCGATCTTTCGGCCATCGTGGATAAGGTCGCCACCGATGCCGCCATCAAGGGCGCGGTCGTCACCTCGGCCAAGGATTCGTTCTGCGCCGGCGCCGACCTCACCATGCTGGAGACGCTCGCGCGGCTCACCGCCGAACTCATCAAGAGCGAAGGCGCCGAGGCCGCCGCCGCAAAAGTGTTCGAGGAAAGCCGCAAGCTGTCGCAGATTTACCGAAAACTTGAAACCTCCGGCAAGCCGTGGGTCGCCGCTATCAATGGAACCGCGCTGGGCGGCGGCTTCGAACTCTGCCTCGCATGCCACTATCGCGTCGCCGCCAACAATGATCGCACGCGTGTCGGCTTGCCGGAGATCAAGGTCGGACTGTTCCCCGGCGCCGGCGGCACCCAGCGCGTCGCGCGCATGATGATGCCGGCCGACGCGCTGCAGATGTTGCTCAAGGGCGATCAGATGCCGCTCAATCGCGCCAAGGCGATGAAGCTCATCGATGGGGTCGTGGCGCCGGCCGATTTGACCAAAGCCGCCAAGGACTGGATCAAGGCCGGCGGCAAGTCGAAGCAGCCCTGGGATGTCGAGGGTTTCCGTCTGCCTGGTGGCCCGGTCTACTCCAAATCGGGGATGATGACGTTCCCCGCCGCGAACGCGCTTTATCGCCGCGAGACATACGACAACTATCCGGCCGCGCGCGCGCTCCTTCAGGTGGTCTACGAGGGCCTGCAACTGCCGATCGACCGCGCCCTGACGGTCGAATCGCGTTACTTCGCAAAAATCCTGCGTTCGCCCGAGGCTGCTGCGATGATCCGCTCGCTGTTCGTCTCCATGCAGGACTTGAACAAAGGCGCCCGCCGGCCCGCCGGCATTGCGCCTTCGCAGATCAAGAAGATCGGCATCATCGGCGCCGGCTTCATGGGTGCCGGCATTGCCTCGGTCAGCGCCCAATCCGGACTCGACGTGGTGCTGATCGATCGCGATCAGGAGAGTGCCGACAAGGGCAAGGCGACAGTCCAGAAATCGCTGACCGATCAGGTCAACCGTGGTCGCATCAACACTGCTCAGCGCGATGCCGTGCTGGCGAAGATCACACCCACCGCCGATTATGGCGCGCTGGCCGGCTGCGATCTTGTCATCGAAGCCGTGTTCGAGGATCGCAAAGTGAAGGCCGAAGCCACCGCGAAGGCGCAGGCTGTTGTTCCGAATGTGGTGTTCGCATCGAACACCTCGACGCTGCCGATCACCTCGCTCGCCGAAACCGCGAAGGATGCCAGCCGCTTCATCGGCATTCATTTTTTCTCGCCGGTCGAACGCATGATGCTGGTCGAGGTCATCATGGGTAAAAAGACCGGCGAAGCGGCGCTCGCGCTTGCGCTCGATTACGTGCGCACCATCCGCAAGACGCCGATCGTGGTCAACGACACGCGCGGCTTCTATGCCAACCGCTGCGTGCTCAACTACCTGCAGGAAGGCCATCTCATGCTGATGGAGGGCGTGCCGCCGGCGATGATCGAGAATGTCGCGCGCATGGCCGGCATGCCGGTCGGGCCGCTCGCGCTCAACGACGAAGTCGCCCTCGACCTTGGCTGGAAAATCCTCAAAGCCACCGAAGCCGACCTCGGGCCCAAATCGGTGCACCCGCAGCAGAAGAAGCTCCTGCAGGAGTTGGTCGAAAAGCAGGGCCGCTTCGGCCGCAAGAACGGCAAGGGGTTTTACGACTATCCGCAGAACGGCCCCAAGCGCCTGTGGCCCGGCCTCGCCGAGCTGCCGGCCAAGAAGCTCGACCCCGACAAGATCGACGTCGCCGAACTCAAGAACCGCTTTCTGGTGGTGCAGGCGCTCGAGGCCGCTCGCACCTTTGAGGAAGGCGTGGTCACCGACGTGCGCGAGGCCGATGTCGGCTCGATCCTCGGTTTCGGCTTTGCGCCGTTCACGGGCGGCACGCTGTCCTACATCGACATGATGGGCACAAAGCGTTTCGTCGATCTGTGCAAGGCGCTGGAGAAGAAACACGGCGCCCGCTTCAAGCCTTCGCCGTTGCTGCTCGATCTCGCCGCCAAGGGCGACGGCTTCTATCGCCGCTTCCCGCCCGACAAGCGCAAGGCGGCTTGATCCATACGTCGAGGGCAGCGTAAACGTTGCAGCGTATGGCGTCCGAGTCCGTTCTCATCAGCAAGGCTGAATTGTCGGCTTTCGTCAGCGCGATCTTCGTCGCCGCCGGGCTTGCGCGCGCGCACGCCGATGAATGGGCCAAGATGCTGATCTGGGCGAACCTGCGCGGCGTCGACTCGCATGGCATCATCCGCATCCCGCGTTACATCGATCTGCTGCGCAACAGGTCGATCAATGCCAATCCCGACGTGCGTGTTGAGCGCAAGACCGGCGCCGCAATCGTGCTGGAAGCCGACCGCGCTCCGGCCGCCGTCGCGCTCACCCGCGCCATGACCGAGGCCATCGCGGCGGCGCGCGAATTCGGCGTCGGTTGGTGCGCTGCACGCAACATCACCCATACCGGTGCCATCGGTTATTTCGCGCTGCAGGCGGCGGACGCCGGCATGGCCGGCATCGCCATGAGCGCCTCCGGTCCGATGATGGCGTATCCGGGCACGCGCGTTGCGGCCGTCTCGTCCAACCCGATCGCCTTCGCGGTGCCGCGCAAGGGCGGCAGGCCCTATCTGCTCGATTTCTCGACTGGCGTCGTCGCCAACGGCAAGATCATGGCGGCTAAAGATCGTGGCGAGAAGATTCCGCTCGGTTGGGGCCTCGATGCCGAGGGCCGCGACACCACCGACCCCAAGGCGGTCGAGACTTTGCTGCCGCTCGGCGGCGCCAAGGGAGCCGGCTTGTCCTTCATGATCGAATGTCTGAGCAGTCTCTTGCTCTCCAATCCGCGCATCGCGCCGGACTTGGAGGACGGCTCGATCGAGAATAATCCGTTCCTCAATGGCGCGGTGATGGCGATCAATATTGCTGCTTTTGGTGACCCGGATGGCTTTGAGCGCGAGGCCGAACGGCTGGGCCGTGCGATCGCCGGCCTGCCGCGCGCCGAGGGCGCGGACAGGATCATGCTGCCGGGCGAGCGCGGCGATGCCATTCGCGCGCAACGCGAGGTGACGGGCATTCCTATCCCGAAAGGGACGTGGCAACGTATCGTCAAGGCTGCAAGCACACTCAGCGTCGCCGCACCGGCATGACACGAGGAGAGAGCGATGGGTTTTGACAAAGGTCACATCGAATTCACCCGGCTGGATACCAAGGGTGGCTTCCACACCGTGCCAGGCTATCCCTGGGGTTTTTCTGAGAAGATCCTCGCAGGCTCGCTCGACGAGAAGAACAAGATCGGGAATCGCACGCGGCTCCTGCGCATTGAACCGGGTGCTTTCTCCACCGTTCCCTTCGTGCACGAATATTGGGAGGAGGTTTTCCTGGTCGAGGGTGACCTGATCTGCGGCAGCGACGCGCAAGGCAAGGGCGGCGAACAGTTCAAGGGACCGACTTATTGCGTGCGTCCGCCCGGCGTCTATCACGGGCCGTTCACCTCGAAGACCGGCTGCTTGCTGCTTGAGACGCACTATTTTGCCTAGAGCATGATCCTGAAAAGTGGCAACCGGTTTTCGGAAAAGATCATGCTCAAGAACGAGTCTGCTTGAATTTCATGGCGCTTCGCAGCAACGCGCATTCCAAGTCCGAAAGCACGCGTATCCGGCTCGCGGCCGATATCGGCGGCACCTTCACCGACGTTGCGGTCTTCGATGATCGTTCGGGCCGGCTCTCCTTCGGCAAGGCCCTGTCGACGCCGCAACATCTGGTCGACGGCATCAGCGCGGGCGTGGAAAAGGCCGGCAGCGATTATCGCGCAGCGGGGCTGTTCCTGCACGGCTCAACAATTGCGATCAACACCATCCTGGAACGCACCGGTGCGAAAACCGCGCTGATCACCACCGATGGCTTCCGCGATGTCTATGAGATCGGCCGCATCAACCGGCCCGACGCCTACAACCTGTTTTTCAAGAAACATGTGCCGCTGATCGAGCGCGCGCTGCGTTTCGAGGTCAAGGAGCGCGTGCGCGCCGACGGCGAGATCCTCATTCCTCTCGACAAGCTGAGTTTGGTCGAACTGGGCGAGCAGTTGAACCAGCGCGGCATCGAAGCCATCGCCATCATGTTCGTCAATTGCTACGCCAACGCGGCACACGAGGCAAATGCAAAAACGGTGCTCGCCGCGCGCTATCCGAAAATTTTCGTCACCGCTTCGCACGAGCTGAGCCAGGAGTATCGCGAGTTCGAACGCTGCTCGACCGTTGCCGCCAACGCCTATATCGGCCCCAAGGTGCGCCGCTACATCGGCGAGATCGACGCGCACATCCGCAAGACCGGCTTTGCCGGCTCGTTCCTGATCGTGCAATCGACCGGCGGCCTGTACGAAGCCGAGCAGGCACGGACTCAATGCGTGCGCATGCTCGAATCCGGGCCCGCGGCCGGCGTCATCGGCACGCAGGCGCTCTGCCGCACGCTCGGCATCAGGAACGCCATCGCCTTCGACATGGGCGGCACCACCGCCAAGGCCGGTGTGATATTCGAAGGCGAGGCGCTCACCACCGGCGCGGCGCTGATCGGCGGCTACGATCAGGCGCTGCCGGTGCAAATTGCGATGATGGATATTTTTGAGGTCGGCACCGGCGGCGGTTCGATCGCGCGCGTCGAGGACGGCGCGCTGCGCGTCGGTCCGCAGAGCGCCGGCGCCGCTCCCGGACCCGCCTGCTACGGGCTCGGCGGGACGGAGCCGACGGTCACCGACGCCAATCTCGTTCTCGGGCGCTTGGGCGCCGACCGCTTTCTCGGCGGCGAGATGAACCTTGACGTGAAGGCGGCGGAACGCGCACTTGCCAGCGTCGCAACGCCGCTGGGCCTGAGCGTGACAGAAGCCGCGGAAGGGATTCTCCGCATCGCCGCGACCACCATGTCCTATGCCGTGAAGGGCGTCACTACCGAACGCGGCCTTGATGCCGGCGATTTCAGGCTCGTCGCCTATGGCGGCGCCGGTCCGCTGCACGCCGTTCAGGTGGCGCGCGAGATCGGCATCCGCAACGTCATAATTCCGTTCGCGCCGGGAATGTTCTCGGCTTTCGGCATGCTGTTTTCCGATCTGCGTTACGATTACGTCCGCACTTTCTACACGCCGCTCGAAGATGCGCCGTTCGACCGCATCGAGAAAATCTACCGCGAGCTGGAACAGCAGGGGCGCGGCGCGATTGCAGCGACCTCAATCAAGCCGCAAAAGATCATGATCAGGCGCGCGGTCGACATGCGTTATGTCGGGCAGGAGCACGCGGTGACCGTCGATTTGCCGATGCGGGTTTTTGGCAAGCAGGACCGCAAGGCGATCAAGCGCCATTTCGATGAAATGCATGCGTTGCGCTACGGCACCTCCGCGCCCGCCGAGCGCGCTGAATTCGTCAGCTTGCGTACGACGGTGATTGGCGCCTTGCGCAAGCCGACGCAGGAGAAGATCGCACAAGGAGCAAAGGCGCCCTCAAAATCTGCAGATACCGGCGCGCGGTCTGTCTATTTCGACGGGCGTTTCAAATCGGTACGGACATGGGCGCGCGCCGAATTGCGCGCCGGCAACCGCCTCAGCGGCCCGGCGCTGATCGAAGAACACGCCTCGACCACCGTGCTGATGCCGGGCGATACCCTCGTCGTCGACGCCTACGGCAATCTGGCGATCAAGGTTGCGGGAGCTTGAGTCATGGCAAAGGCGAAACGGACAGCGCGGCGCAAGGTTGATCCGGTCATAACCGAGATCGTGCGCAACGGCGTGATTGCGGTCACTGAGGAAATGAAAACCAACCTCATGCGCACCGCCTACAACATGATCATCTACGAGGCGCTCGACTTCACCACCGGCCTGTTCACGCCGGAAGGCGAGACGGTGTCGATCGGCATCGGTCTGCCCATGTTCATCCGCGGCATGGCCGAGACGGTGAAGGCCAAGATCAAGCATTTCGGCAAAAACGGCATCAAGCCGGGCGACATCTACGTCACCAACGATTCCTACACCACCGGCAGCCACCTGAATCATTTCACCTTCACGCTGCCGATTTTTCAGCGTGGCGAGCTCGTCGGCTTCTCCTGCTGCATGGCGCATTGGCTCGATGTCGGCGGCGCGCTCGGCGGCATGACCACGGATATTTTCATGGAGGGCCTGCAGATCCCGATCGTCAAGTATCAGGATCGCGGCAAGGTCAACCAGGACTTGGTCGACATCATCCGCCAGAACGTGCGGCTTCCGAGCCGCGCGCTCGGCGACCTCCGCGCGCAGGTCACCGCAGTGAAGACCGGCGAGCGGCGATTCCTGCAACTGATTGAGCGCTATGGCCGAGAGGCAGTACGCCAATCGATCGTGGCGATCATGGATCGCGCCGAAGCCGCTGCGCGTGCCCGCACCAAGACCATACCCGACGGAACCTACGAAGCGGAATCGTTCATGGACGACGATGGCATCGAGATCGGCAAGCGCGTCCCGATCCGCGTGCGCGTCGTGGTGAAGGGTGACGAGATGACCATCGATCTCTCGGAGGTCTCGAAGCAGGTCCGTGGCTTCTACAACTCGGGGATCACCACGGGGTATGCCTGCGCGCAAGTCGCTTACAAATGCATCACCTCGCCGACTGAATATCCGATCAACGACGGCGCCTTCCGCAGCCTCAAAGTTGTCATCCCGCCCGGCCGCATCGTCAGCGCCACGCGGCCCGCGCCCATGCGCTGGTGGATGACCTTCCCGATGACCATCGTGGATACGATCTTCAAGGCGCTGCAGCCCGCGATCCCTGATCGCGTGATCGCGGGCCATCACGCCGATCTGCTCGCGCCGAGTTTCCACGGCTTCAATCCCAAAACCTCGGAGTTTTTCATCGGCACCTTCGGTCCGCTCGGTGGCGGCTGGGGCGCAAAGCAAAACGAGGACGGCATGTCTGCCACCGTCTGCCTCAACGACGGCGACACCCATAACGGCCCGAACGAGCAGGCCGAGGTGAAATTCCCGATCGTCGTCGAGCGTTTTGGCCTCATTCCCGATTCCGGCGGCGCCGGCCGTCATCGCGGCGGGCTCGGCATCGAGCGCGTGGTGCGTGCCCTCACAAACCTGACCGTCAACACCCAGAGTGATCGCGCCCATTGCCGGCCGTGGGGGCTCGCGGGTGGCGGCGACGCGACCGGCAATGAAGTGGCGTTCCGCCTCGGCGGCAATTGGAAGACCGATTTTCCCAACGCCAAGGTGCTGGTCGCGCAACTCAAACCCGAGGACGCCTATCGGATCCGTTCCGGCGGCGGCGGCGGTTATGGCGCGCCGTTCGAACGGCCGGCGGAAGACGTGCGCGAGGACGTGCGGCAGGGCTATGTCTCGGTGCAGGCGGCACGCGAGTTCTACGGCGTCGTGATCGATCCGCACACCTTCGCGGTCGACAAAGCCGCTTCCGAGCGGCTGCGCGCCCGCCCCAAGGCCGCATCATGAGTTTCCCGCGTGCGGTGCTGTTCGATCTGCTCACCGCGCTGCTCGATTCGTGGACCCTGTGGGATTCGGTCGCCGGTTCGGAGCGAGCTGGCCGCGCTTGGCGTGCCGAATACCTGCGCCTGACCTATGGGAGCGACGCCTACGTGCCCTACGAGGAGTTGGTGCGCGCGGCCGCCCGCGCAACCGGCCTGCCGGAGGCGGTTCCCGATGTGCTTGAGGCACGCTGGTCGAACTCGCGCCATGGAGCGGAGTCCCGGAATCGCTCGACGCCCTGTGCGGCCGGAGCAGGCTCGCGGTTGTCACCAATTGCTCGAACCGCCTTGGACTATTGGCGGCCGGACGGCTGTCGATCCAGTGGGACTGCGTGATGACCGCCGAAGAAGCCGGCTACTACAAACCCAACCCGCGACCCTATCGACTCGCGCTCGATCGGCTCGGCGTGGCGCCAGCGGAGGCCGCATTCGTTGCCGGCTCGGGCTACGACCTCATCGGCACGTCGGCGATCGGCCTGCGCACCTATTGGCACAACCGCGCAGGGCTCAGGCGGCCCGAGCATGCGCCGCTGCCGCAGCTTGAGCGTCCGACGTTCGACGACCTCATCCCCTGGCTCGAAGGCAAAATCTGACCCGCGATACTATCTCTTGCGGTTGATCTTAGCCGTGTAGTTCATCCCGCCGGCGCCGCAGCACGGACAGGTCAGCGCGACCAGCGCAGCTTGTTTCTGCTCCTCGTCAAGATCGCTGCGTTCGAGCAGCTCCCGCGCCTGACGCTGGAAAAGTTCATGCACCGCGACGTTGCCGGTGATGATTTGATCGTCGTCTGCCATCGTCAGCGCAATCCGAGCAGCTTCGCCGCGTTGTTGTAGGCGATGTCGGCGCGCAGGCTCTCGTCGAACGGCGCCGCGTCCATGAATTCGCCGGAGCCGTCGGAGTCGAACGGATAGTCGGCCGAGAACATCACGCGGTTGCGCCCGAGCGCATCGAGCGAGCAGCGCACCGGTGGGGTGTCGTACATGCCAGAGAGCGTCACCCAGACGTTCTCCTTGAGATATTGCGACGGCGGCTTCGGCAGATTCCAGCCGTAGGGCTTCGAGCGGCTGTCGAACCGCCAGAGCTGGAAGGGTAGGGTTTCGCCGAGATGCCCGAGCACGAGCTTGGCCTTCGGGTAACGGTGGAACACGCCGCCGCAGATGATCCGCAGTGCATGCGAGCCGGTCTCCACGCCCCAGCCCCACATCGGACGTGCGAGCACGTTATAGCCGGTGATCGCCGTCAGAGCGGCCACCGGGTCGGCCGGATGCAAGTAGATCGATGCCCCCAGCGCCGCGGCGCGCTCCCAGAATGGATCGTACGAGCGGTCGTCGAGATACTTGCCGTTGCTGTGGCCGTTGATCATGGCGCCGCAGAATTTCAGCTCCTTCATGCAGCGTTCGAGCTCGGCCGCAGCGGCCTTCGGATCCTGCATTGCGAGATGCGCGAAGCCGGAATAGCGGTCCGGCCGCTTTTGGACTTCGCGGGCGAGGAAATCGTTCGAGGCGCGCGCATTCCGCACCGCGGTTGCGGCATCGCGCTCGGCCTGCACGCCCGGTCCCGCCACGGCCAGAACCATGCGTGCGATTCCGGTCTTGTCCATCATCTGCAGCCGCTGGTCGCCGAAGTCGGTGAGGCAGGCGTAAAGCTGCACGGTTTTTGCCGGGGCAACGTCCACCATTGTCGGTCGCCAATATCCCTCGGTGGCGGGATCGAGAAAATGCTCCTCCAGCGCGATCTTCCTGACCATGCGTCCTCTTGGGATGTTTGCCCGGATGGTTTGGGAATGCGGTGCTGTACCGTATTTTCGGCGCCCTGTATATCATGCTAGATAGAGTCAAAATAACAACGCGCGAGGAGGGCGTAGTGGCGAAGAAAATCCGTGGCGTGACCTTTGAGGAAAACGCCAGCAACAGCATGGGGCTCGAGTTTTACAATCTCTCGCACCGCTTCGGTTATCAGTCCCCGAACTGGCCCTATTTCGAAGACGTCAAGATCGAGCGCATCCACTATCACGCGAAATCGGGCGTGCTGTCGCAGCGAATTACCACCAGCATGCATAACACCACCCACATCGATGCCCCCGCGCATGTCGTGCAGGGGACGCCTTTCATCGACGAAGTGCCGCTGCCGCATTTTTTCGGCTCCGGCATCGTGGTCTCGATCCCGAAAAAGCAGTGGGAGCAGATCACCTACGACGACTTGGAGAAGGCGGCTGGAAAAATCGTGCGGCCGCGCGATGTCGTGCTGGTCAACACCGGCTGGCATCACAAATACGAGGACAGCGAGGAATATTTCTGCTACGCGCCGGGCTTCGTGCCCTCCGCCGGCGAATGGTTCGTGGAGAAGAAGGTCAAAGTCGTCGGCCACGACACGCAAGCCAACGACCACCCGCTCGCCACCGCGATCGGCCCGCAACGCAACGGCCCGCTGCATCCGCACCTTGCGGCTGAATACAAGAAATGGTCGAAGGGCCGCGACTGGAAAGACGACTTCCCCGAGTGGGAGCCGGTTCACCGCATCCTGTTCAAGAACGGCATTCTCGGCATCGAGAATGTCGGCGGCGAGCTCGATAAAGTCACCGGCCGCCGCTGCACCTTCGCTTATTTTCCGTGGAACTGGGACCGCGGCGACGGCTGCATCGTACGTCTGGTCGCCATCGTCGACCCGAAAGGGCAATATCGCATCGAACGCGGGGAGAAATTCTGATGCTGGTCAAGAAATTTGCCGACGCCAAGCCCTACGAGGCGCCCAATCATCGTGCCTGCACGACGCTGCGCCTGTTCGGCGCCGAGGCCGGCGGTTCGCAGGGATTGATCGTCGGCATCTCCCACTTTCTGCCTGGCGGCGGCGCCGGTCCCGACGCTTCGCCGCCGGAGAAGGTTTATTACGTGCTCGCCGGCGAATTGACCGTGATCGTCGACGGCAAGGAAACCGTGCTGCGTGCGACCGACACGTGCTATATCGGCCCCAACGAACGGCGCGAAATCATCAATCGCAGCAATACGGTGGCCACGATCCTGGTCGCCGTCGCGGCGCCGCCAAAATAACCTCTCATGACAGTCCTTAGCGTATCGGAGGAGTGCCAATGACACACCGCCATGTTGGATCGGTTCTGTTGACCGCGCTGTTTCTGTTCATCGGGTACGGCATCGCGTATTCGGTTGAGTGCGCCACCTGCGATAAGAATTTGACCGATTGCCGCACGCCCGTTCACGCGCGCTATGTTGATTGTATGAAGGGCGGCAATGCGAGATGCAGCGGAAAGTGCTCGACCGACTGCAAAAACGACAAAGAGGTGCAGAAATGCATGCTCAGTTGCGTGAAAAGCTGCCAGGGCGGTAACACCTGCCAGGCGACATTTACCAGCGCCAGCGCGCAATGCACGACGAGTTATCGCTCCTGCCGGAAGGATTGCACGTCGCCGCGCTAACAAGACCGCAGCCACAGGTATCCAGAATGTCCGACGACTTTTTGAAAAATCCCGCCTCGTTGTTCGACGTCAAGGGCAAGACTGCGATCGTCACCGGTGCCACCGGCGCATTCGGCGCGCTCGCTGCCAAAGTGCTCGCCGGCGCGGGCGCAAACGTCGTGATCTCGGCGAGTAAAGCCGAGGAACTGAAGAAGATCGCGGCCGAGTGCGAGAAGCTCGGCGGCAAGGTCGAGATCGTCGCCAGGCGGCCGAGTTCGGAGGCCAATTGCGACGCGATCGTGAAGGCGGCGGTCGATCGCTTCGGACGCGTGGATATTCTGGTTGTCGCATCCGGTCAGAACAAGGTTTCGAAGATCGTCGACCAGAAGCCGGAAGATTTTCTCGACGTGATGGACGCCAACGTCACTCAGTCGTGGCTGATCGCGCGCGCCGCCGGCCGCCAGATGCTCAAACAGGGCCAGGGCGGCAAAGTCATTCTGATGTCGTCCGCACGCGGGCTGCTCGGCCATCCCGCCGGTTACACCGCCTATTGCGCCTCCAAGTCGGCGGTCGACGGCATCACCAAGGCGCTCGGCTGCGAGTGGGGCGGCAGCGGCATCACCGTCAATGCGCTCGGTCCGACCGTCTTCCGCTCCCCGCTCACCGAATGGATGTTCGCCGACGACGAGCGCGGCAAGACCGTGCGTGCCGGCTTCCTCACGCGCGTACCGAAGGGCCGGTTGGGCGAACCGTCCGATCTCGCCGGACCACTTCTGTTCCTCGCATCGCGCGCGTCCGATTTCTACACCGGCCACATCCTCTACGCCGACGGCGGCTACACTGCAGGTTGATAATGGCAAAGGCGCGGATCGCCGTTGTCGGTGCTGGGCTGATGGGTCACGGCATCGCGCAGGTGTTTGCGCTTGCCGGCCACGATGTCACCATCACCGATTCCGTCGCATCGAATCTCGATACTGCAAAAAACCGCATTGCCGCCAATCTGCGCGACCTTGGCGACGATGAGCGCGCCGTCGAGCGCGTGCGGCCGACGCCCGCCTTGGCCGAAGCTGTCCAGGCTGCCGATTTCGTGGTCGAGGCGGTCTCAGAGGATTTGCCGCTCAAGCAAAAGCTGTTCGGCGAGATCGAAAGATACGTGCGGCCGGATACCGTTCTCGCCAGCAACACTTCGGTGATCCCGATCACGAAAATCATGGAAGGCCTGCGCGACCGCTCCCGCGCGCTCGGCACCCATTGGTGGAACCCGCCTTATCTCGTCCCCTTGGTCGAGGTGATCGGCACGCAATGGACCTCGCCAGAAGCCGTCGCCTTCACCATGGAGTTGCACGCCGCCGCCGGTAAAAAACCCGCGCATGTGAAGAAGGACGTCCCCGGCTTCATCGGCAATCGCCTGCAACACGCGCTCTGGCGCGAGGCGATCGCGCTGGTCGAGCGAGGCATCTGCGATGCCGAAACCGTCGATGCCGTCATCAAGGCGGCGTTCGGACGCCGGCTTGCCGTGCTCGGCCCGCTGGAGAATGCCGACCTGGTCGGCACCGATCTCACATTGGCGATCCACAAGACCGTGCTGCCGGACATCGACAGCCGTCCTGGTCCCTCGCCCTATCTCGAGGCGCTGGTCGCCAAGGGCAAGCTTGGATTTAAAAGTGGCGAAGGTTTCCGTAAATGGACCGCCGAGCAGCAGGCGGATTTGCGCGCCAAAGTCCTGGCGCATCTGAAAAAGTCACGCGACGTCTGATTGTGCCTCACGCCCTCAGCGTTTTGACGTTGTGCGCCTGCACCGGTCGGTGAAATCCCTTCAGCGTGAGTTCGCCCGCCGATTCCAGTTCCGCCAGCGTCTCGACCGCGGCAAAGACCTTTCCGTCGATCAGGATCTGCCCGCTCTTGGCCTCCCCGCATAGCCGCGCCGCGAGGTTCACCACCCGGCCGATCGCGGTGTAGTCAAAGCGCCCTTCCGAGCTGACGCGGCCGAGCGTGGCATAGCCGTGCGCGATCCCCATGCCAAAGCCGAGATCGTGACCGTATTTGCGCCACTTGGTTGCCAGCTCGCTCACACGCTCGCGCATCTCCACTGCCATCTTCACCGCGCGCTCGCACGGATCGGGGCAGGGCAGCGGATCGTTGAACAGCACCATGAGTCCGTCGCCGGCGAACCGCTCCAGCGTTCCTTCGTAGGAATGAATAAGCCCGGCGAGGCCGTCGTGGTATTCGCGCAATACCGTCATCACCTCTTCCGGCTCCGCGGTTTCGGCGAAGGCCGTGAACCCGCGTAGGTCGCAAAACACCACGGTGACGTCGCGGCGATGGCTTTCCAGCACCTTCTCGTCGCCCGAGTTGAGCACGAGCTGGGCGATTTGCGGCGCCAGAAACCGCTTCAGCCGCGACACGCGTTCGATTTCGCCAAGTTGTTCGGCGACGCGGGCCTCAAGCCCGCGATTCATGTCGGCGAGGTCCGCCGCCTGCGCCCGCACTTGATCGTGCAATTCCTTCAGCCGCAGCACCGATTTGACCCGCGCCACCAGCGCGAGCTGATCGATCGGCTTGGTGAGATATTCGTCGGCGCCGGCCTCGAGCCCTGTCACCACATCCTTGGTGTCCGCCTTGGCCGTCACCAGGATGATCGGCATGAACGGCAGCGAGCTGTCGGCTTTCAGGCGCCTGCACACCTCGATGCCGTCGATCTTCGGCATCATCACGTCCAGTAGGATGAGATCGGGCAGGTGCTCCCTGGCAGCGGCCAGCGCCTCCTCGCCGTCGGCCGCCTGCTTGAGGTCGTAACCGTGCGCCGAGAGCCGCGTCATGAGGATGTCGCGGTTGGTCTCGTTGTCGTCGACGATCAGGATACGCGGCGGATTGTGCATGATTCTGCCAACGCTACGGCAGGAACTCTTTGATTTTGGCGAGCAACTGGCGCGGGCTATAGGGCTTGGTGACGTAGGCGTCGCATCCGGCCTCGCGCGCCTTGGCCTCGTCGCCGGACAGCGCATAGGAGGTGACCACGACGATCGGGATGGTGCGTGTCTTGGGATCAGCCTTGATGCGCCGTGTGGCCTCGTAGCCGTCCATGATCGGGAGCTGAATATCCATCAGGATCAGGTCCGGCCGGTTTTTCGCCACGGCGGCGAGCGCCTCCTGGCCGTCGCCGGCTTCGTTCATCTCGTAGCCGGCGCTGGAGAGCAGATCGCGCAAGATCTGGCGATTGTCCTCCTGGTCCTCGACCACCAATATTGTCTTGCTCATGCCTGCCTCTTCTGCTGTTCGGCCCTCACAGGAAGCGTGAAGGAGAAGGTCGAGCCGCGACCCGTTTGCGATTCTACCCAGATTTTTCCGCCGTGCATCTCGATGATGCGCTTGGAAATGGCGAGGCCCAAACCGGTGCCGCCCTTCTTCTTGGTCACTGAGTTGTCGGCCTGCTGGAATTCCTGGAACAGCTTGCCCTGGTCGGCGGGCGAAATGCCCGGGCCGGTGTCGCGCACCGCCACGGTGAATGCGCCATTTCCCGCGGAGGCCTTGATGGCCACCTCGCCCTTGTCGGTGAATTTGATCGCGTTGCCGACGAGATTGAGCAGCACCTGCGTGAGCCGTCGTTCATCGCCGCGGCCCGCCGGCAGGCTGGGCGCAATCTCGACCTTGAAGCTGAGTTTTTTCTCGACTGCTAGCGGCTCGACCGCGCTGAAGACGCCATTGACCACGTCCTTCAGCGAATAATCTGTAAGGGTGAGCGTCAGTTGCCCGGCCTCGATCTTGGAGAGATCGAGCACGTCGTTGATCAGCCCGAGCAGATGCCTGCCGTTGCTTTCGATGCGCTTGAGCACGTCGCGCATCTTCTCCGGCGTTTCGCCATAGATGCCGTCGGCGATCAATTCGGTATAGCCGAGGATGGCGTTGAGCGGCGTGCGCAGCTCGTGGCTCATGTTGGCGAGGAACTGCGACTTGTGCTGGCTTGCCTCGGCGAGCTGGCGGCTTTTGTCCTGAATTTCGTCGAACAGGCGCACGTTTTCGATGGCGATCGCCGCCTGGTCGGCGAAGGTCTCGACCAGCGCGATCTGCTTGTCGGTGAAGGCTTCGACCTCGGTCTTGATGAGGCAGACGACGCCGAGCGGAATACCCTCGCGTAGCATCGGCACTGCGAGCACGGTCCGGAAAGGGAAGAGTCTCCGCGCCTCGTCGAATTTGTATTCTGAATCCTTCTGGACGTCCACGATCTGCACCGGGTGGCGCTCCAGGAGCGCGCGGCCAGTAGCGGTCCCGCGATCGGCGTGCACCGGCGTGCGCTCCCACAGCTCCAGGAATTCGCGCGGTACATTTTGCGCGGAGACGGCGTGGCAGGCTTCGCCGTCATAACGGAAGATCATGCCACGCTGGGTGTCGCAGAGCCGGATCGCGGAACTCAATAGCGTATCGAGCACGGCCTGCAGGTCAAAGGTCGAGCGGCTGATGGTTTTCAGCACGTCGGCGGTGGCGGTCTGCTGCTGCAGCGATTCTGCGAGATCGTCGGTGCGCTCGCGCAGCTCCTTGAGCAGCCGCGTGTTCTCGATGGCGATCACAGCTTGCGCGGCAAAATTCTTCACCATTTCGATCTGCTTGTCGGTGAACGGCCGCACTTCCTGGCGATAGATCATGATAGAGCCGACCAACTTATCATCCTTGAGCATCGGAACGGCAAGTTGCGTACGCACGAAAGCAAATCTTGCGATTCGACTTGGATTTGGCTCGGCTGCCATATCGAGGGTGTGAATGACTTGCTTGGAGAGTTGCAATTTTTCGAGATCCGAACCCGGCGTTGCCTTGGAGCGACCACGCTCTCGAAGAAGCTCTTGCACATTGGAAGGCAGGTTCTGCGTCGCTACCGCATAGGACTCATCGCCATCAAAGCGGAACATGACGCCGAACTTGGCCTGGCAGATACGCACCGCATTGCCGAGCATCGCATCGAATACTGTCTGCAATTCACCGGGCGACGAACTGATGACCTTTAGTACCTCCGAGGTTGCCGTCTGCTGTTCCAAGGCCTCGGACAGATCGTCCGTGCGCTGGCGCAACTCGTTCAGCAGCCGCGTATTTTCGATGGCGATCACCGCCTGCGCGGCAAAATTCATCAGCAGCTCGATCTGCTTTTCGGTAAAGGGCTTGACCTCCTGGTGATAGATGTTGATCGAGCCGATCAATTCGCCGTCCTTTAGCAGCGGCACCTCTGCCAGGGTCCGGCCGCCGCCGAGCTCCACGGTGGCTACACGCAGCGGATCGCGATCGAGATAGGCCTTCCCCTTGGTGATATCGTCGATTTGGACAAACCGTTTCGTCTTCAGCAACATTCCAAGGCCGGTGTCCGGGCCGGGACGGATAGCCGCACGGAACAGCATGTCACGGTAAGCGGCCGGTGCGCCGTGGCTTGCGACCGCGCGGAAAAGGTCGCCCTCGCGAAGCCACAGGTTGCCGAACTTGGCGCCGCAGATGTGGATGGCGTTCTCCAGCAGCGACTGAAAGATCGGCTTCAGATCGCCCGGCGAGCTGGAGATGACCTTGAGCACCTCGCTCGTCGCGGTCTGCTGCTCCAGCGATTCGGTGAGATCGTCGGTGCGCTGGCGCAGCTCCTTGAGCAGCCGCGTGTTCTCGATGGCGATGACGGCCTGGGCGGCGAAATTCGTCACCAGTTCGACCTGCTTGTCGGTAAACGGGCGAACTTCTTGGCGGAAGATCGCGATAGCGCCAATTAAATCGTCGTCTTTCAACATCGGCACTATAATCTGCGACCGTGCGCCCGCCAGGTTGGCGGAGGGCGTCGGAACCGCTTCAGTCAATTGATCGGTGGTGTGCACCATTTTTTTTGTTTGCAAGACGCGATCGAGAGAATTGCCGGATTGCGGAAGAAATTGCCCGCGCGACCGGACAAATTCGGCATAGGCAGCCGGTGCATTAATCATCGCAGCCGGGAAACACGCCGTGCCGTCGTAACGATACAGCACGCCGAACTTTGCCTCGCAAAGCTTGATCGCATTCTCCAACATCGCGACGAATACGGGCTGCAAATCGCCGGGCGAGCTTGAAATGACCTTCAGCACCTCCGACGTCGCCATCTGCTGTTCAAGCGACTCGGTGAGATCGTCGGTGCGCAAGCGCAGCTCGTTGAACAGCCGGGTGTTCTCGATGGCGATAACGGCCTGCGCGGCAAAGGTTTTGACCAGCGCCAACTGCTTGTCCGAAAGCGGCCCTGGCGCCATGCGCACAACACTGAGCACGCCGATTGCAGCGTTGCCACGCATCATCGGCACCATTGTCAGGGCCCGATAACCGCTGGCCATGAAGTTCCGCGCGCCGGCGGCGAATTCGGGTGGCGCATATTCGATATCGGGGATGTCCACAACTTTGCCGTCGAGAATAGCGACACCATGCATGTATTCTCGCGTCAGCGAGAACGGGAAGCGACTCTTCCACGCCTCGGCGCGCGCGGAGTCGCGCTCCGCGATAGCGACGGCCTTGACTTGGTCGCCGTCTCGAAGCGCCAAGCTGACCGCCGCCTGTGGA
>DATJVR010000092.1:0-41026 GCA_035501735.1 Xanthobacteraceae bacterium
CGATGGATTTCGTGCTGTGGAAGCCGTCGAAGCCGGGTGAGCCGGCCTGGGATTCGCCCGCCGGCATCGCGACGCCGGGCCGTCCGG
The DNA here is from genome assembly GCA_035501735.1 of Xanthobacteraceae bacterium. Taxonomy (GTDB): domain Bacteria; phylum Pseudomonadota; class Alphaproteobacteria; order Rhizobiales; family Xanthobacteraceae; genus PNAI01. The sequence continues at coordinate 88 of DATJVR010000092.1, forward strand.
GCTGGCACATCGAATGCTCGGCCATGTCGTGGAAGCATCTCGGCGAGACCTTCGACATCCACGGCGGCGGCATCGACCTCGTGTTTCCGCACCACGAGAACGAGATCGCCCAGTCGCGCTGCGCGTTTCATGCGCCCGCGATGGCGAGCTACTGGATGCACAACGGCTTTCTCCAGGTCGAAGGCGAGAAGATGTCGAAGAGCCTCGGCAACTTCTTCACCATCCGCGAGGTGCTGGCCGAGTGGCCCGGCGAAGCGATCCGCCTCGCGATGCTGCAGACGCACTATCGCCAGCCGATCAATTGGACCTCGGCGGGGCTCGCCGAGGCAAAGCGCACCCTCGACCACTGGCACCAGCTCGCCGGCGACGCGCAGCCCGGCATGCTGTGCGCCGACGTGGTGGGGGCGCTCGCCGACGATCTCAACACCCCGAAGGCGCTCGCCGCGTTTCATGAGCTGCGCAGCGAGGCCGCCAAGGGGTCGGCCGGCGCCGCGGCCTCGCTCAAGGCGAGCGCCCAGCTGATGGGCCTGCTGCAGGGAAGCGCGGCCGAGTGGGCGGCCTGGCGGCCGGCGTCCGTGACGGTCGACGAGGCGCACGTCGAGTGCCTGATCGGCGAACGCAATGCCGCCCGCAAGGCGAAGAACTTCAAGGAGTCCGATCGCATCCGCGACGAGCTCGCCGCGATGGGCATCGAGCTCGAAGACAAGAAGGACGGAACCACTACGTGGAGGGTGAAGCGATGAAGCGTCCCGACACCCCATTCCCGCGCCACTGGCTCTACTACATCGTGCTCAAGATCGTGATCCTCGCGGCCGCCGTCGCGCTCGGCTGGCTCTACTTCGAATACTGGATGCCCCATGGCACGTGAAATGGAACGTGAGCGGCTCTATCTGTTCGACACGACGCTGCGCGACGGCGCGCAGACGAACGGCGTCGACTTCACGCTCGCCGACAAGGTTGCGATCGCCAAGATGCTCGACGATCTCGGCATCGACTACGTCGAGGGCGGCTATCCGGGCGCGAACCTGACCGACAGCGAGCTCTTCGCCGAGGACCGCCACCTCGAGACCGCGACCTTCACGGCCTTCGGCATGACGCGGCGGCCGGGCCGCTCGGCCTCGAACGATCCGGGCCTCGTCGCGCTGCTCGACGCCAAGGCCGACGCCATCTGCTTCGTCGCCAAGTCGTGGGACTACCACGTGCGCGTCGCGCTCGAGACGACGCTGGAGGAGAACCTCGCTTCGATCCGCGACAGCGTCACGGCCGCAAGGCAGAAGGGCAGGGAGGTGCTGCTCGACTGCGAGCACTTCTTCGACGGCTACAAGGCCAATCCGGACTACGCGCTCTCCGTCGCCCGCACCGCCCACGAGGCGGGCGCGCGCTGGGTGGTCCTGTGCGACACCAACGGCGGCACGCTGCCGCACGAGGTCGAGGCGATCGTCGGCGAGGTGATCCGGCACGTGCCCGGCAGCCACGTCGGCATCCACGCCCATAACGACACCGAGCAGGCGGTGGCCAACTCGCTCGCCGCCGTGCGTGCCGGCGCGCGCCAGATCCAGGGCACGCTCAACGGCCTCGGCGAGCGCTGCGGCAACGCCAACCTCGTCTCCATCATCCCGACGCTGAAGCTCAAGAAGGAATATTCCGAGCGCTTTGACATCGGGATTTCCGAGCAGCAGCTCAAGAACCTCAAGCATGCCTCGCATGCGCTCGACGAAATCCTCAATCGCGCGCCCAATCGCCACGCGCCCTATGTTGGCGACAGCGCGTTCGCCACCAAGGCCGGCATCCACGCCTCCGCCATCATGAAGGAGCCCGCCACCTACGAGCACGTCGCGCCGGAAGCGGTCGGCAACCGCCGCCGGCTGCTGGTGTCGGAGCAGTCGGGCAAATCCAACGTGCTGGCCGAACTCGACCGCATCGGCCTCAAGGTGGACAAGGACGACCCGCGCATCTCGCGCCTGCTCGAAGTGGTCAAGGAGCGCGAGGCGATCGGTTATGCCTACGAAGCCGCCGATGCGTCGTTCGAATTGCTCGCGCGGCGCATCCTGGGCACCGTGCCGAATTTCTTTGACGTCACCTATTTCGACGTCAAGGTCGAGCAGCGCGGCCAGAACGGCAAGGGCAGCGAGACGCTCACCACGGCTGTCGTGAAGGTCAAGATCGGCAACGAGATGCTGATCAACGCCGCCGAAGGCAACGGTCCGGTCAATGCGCTCGACATCGCGCTGCGCAAGGATCTCGGCAAGTACCAGAAATTCATCCGCGGCCTCAAACTCACCGATTACCGCGTGCGTATCCTCAACGCCGGTACCGAGGCCGTCACCCGCGTGCTGATCGAAAGCGAGGACGAAAGCGGCGACCACTGGGCCACCGTCGGCGTCTCGCCCAATATCATCGACGCCTCGTTTCAAGCCCTGATGGATTCGATCGTGTACAAGCTGGTGAAGGAAAACGCCCCGGCATAATGACTTCACCCTCCCCACCGCTCGCTGCGTGAGAGAGGGGATTTTGCGTCATGCGCGGAGAAAATCATGATCGATCACATCTCCATCGAAGTCAGCGATCTCGCCCGCGCCACGAAGTTCTATGAATCAGTGCTCGGCACCCTTGGCATGACGAAGCTGCGGACGTGGCCGACCGCCAGCGGCTTCGGCAAGGTCTATCCCGAGTTCTGGCTCAACGCGCGTCCGGAAATGCCGAAAACGCGCGACGACAGCGGCATTCACATCTGCCTGCGCGCCCGCGGCAAGGATGCGGTCGATGCGTTTTTCGCCGCCGCCTTGCGCGAAGGCGCCACATCCGACGGCCGGCCCGGCCTGCGGCCCGAATACAACGATCGGTACTACGCCGCCTTCATCCGCGACCTTGACGGAAACCGGATCGAGGCGGTTACCTTCCTGTCCGAAGCGGAATGATGCGGTCGCGGCCTTGACGGCTCAGGGCAGATTTTGGAAACACACGGCAACGCCCAGCCGGTCGCACAACGCATGCTGTTTCAGACGCAATTCTACGTGCTCGTGTTTCTGCCGGCGGTCACGCTGCTCTATTACGCCGTCGCTGGATCGACCGTCGCGCGGCAATGGGTGCTGATCGCCGCCTCGCTGATCTTCTACGGCTGGTGGGATCCGCGCTTCGTCATCCTGCCCGTGGCGCAGATCATGGCCACCTGGCTGCTGGCGCGCGTGCACGAGCGCAGCGGAAGCTCGACGCCGCTGGCGTTGGGCGTCGTGCTCAACCTGGCCTCGCTCGCGACATTCAAATACTTGGATTTTCTGCTCGCTTCGTTCGAGGGCGTCAGCGGCGTGACCCTGCCGCGCGCCCACATCATCCTGCCCATCGGCATCAGCTTTTTTTCGTTCCAGCTGATCTCATACCTGGTCGATCGTATGCGCGGCGCGGCGCCGATTTATCCGCTGCGGCCCTTCGCGCTGTTCGTGCTGCTCTATCCCCATCTCATCGCCGGCCCGATCGTGCGTCACAACGAGCTCGTGCCGCAGTTCGCCGACGATCCGCGCCGCGAAGGCATGTGGATGCGCATCGGCGTCGGTCTGGTCATCTTCACCGTCGGCTTCGCCAAGAAGGTCCTGCTCGCCGATCGCCTCGCGCTGCTCGCCGATCCTCTGTTTTCGCAGGCAACCGTGCGCGCGCTCGGTTTCGGCGAATCCTGGACCGCGGTGCTTGCCTTCTCGCTCCAGCTTTTTCTTGATTTCTCGGCCTACACCGAGATGGCGATCGGCAGCGCGCTCATCTTTGGCGTCATCCTGCCGGAGAATTTTCGCCGGCCCTATCTAGCCACCGACATCCGCGACTTCTGGCGACGCTGGCACATTTCGCTGTCGAACTTCCTGCGCGATTATCTCTACATTCCGCTCGGCGGCAGCCGCCACGGCCCATGGCGTTACATCCTTGCCACCATGGGCACCATGGGTCTGTGCGGACTTTGGCACGGCGCCGGCTGGACCTACGTGGTGTGGGGCCTCTGGCACGGGCTCGGTCTGGTCGTCTGCCGCGGCTGGCAGGCGCTGCACCGGCCGCTGCCGACCTTCGTCGGCTGGGCGCTGACCATGCTGTTCGTGCTGGCCGGCTGGGTGGTGTTTCGCGCACCGGGCTTTGCCGCTGCCGGCTCGATCCTCGAATCGCTCGTGGGCGGGGCGGGATTGCAGGGTGGCATCGCCAATCCTGGATTGATTGCCGCCGCTGCCCTCGTCAGCGTGCTGGTTCCCTCCGCGCATGAATTGAAGGACGCCGTGCTGCGCCCGCACGCGCTCATCGGGGCTGCAGCCGCGGCGGTGGCGGTGGCCTGTATCTTCGAAGTCGGCAACGGTCCGCCGATCAATTTCATTTATTTCCAGTTTTGAGGCCCGCCGGTGTGGCCGAAATTCGTCAAGGTGTTTTTGACCATATTCGTGCTCGGCACTGTCAGCCTGTACGGCTTCATCCTCCTGATCGATCCCTATGACAGCGGCCGGTTTGGCACCCGCTCGATTGCGGGCATAGTCGACGAGGATCCGCGCACCGCAGACGTCAGCCGCGGCCGCGATCCACGCTTCGATTCAGCCGTCATCGGCAACTCCCACGGCCAGTTGCTCGATCCGAACCGTCTCTCCGCAGCCAGCGGAAAACATTTCGTGCAGCTCACGATTCCCGGTACCGGCCCGCGCGAGCAGCTGACGCTTCTGCATTGGTTCATCCGCCATCACGCCCGCATCGGCGCAATCGTGCTCGTCGCGGATCCGACTTGGTGCACGCTCGATTCCTCGCTGCCGATCAGCAATGCTTTCCCGTTCTGGCTCTATGGCGACAGCAATTTCGAATATGCCTTTCATGCGCTCAGGACTGCCGCGCTCGATCGCGGCTGGCGGCGCATTCTGCTCGCGCTCGGCCTGCGGCAGCCGAGCGATCCAGCGGGCTATTGGGACTATGAGCTCGGCCGCGTATGGGCATTCGCGCCGACCATTCCAGAAGGCTTTACGCCGGCGGCCGCCGTGCGCGAGCCAAAACAGCTATTTCCCGCGATCGAACGGCTGCGCGGTGTGCTCTCCGAACACGCCATCCCGTTCGTCATCGTGTTTCCTCCGGCGTTCGTGACCGAATTGCCGGCCGCCAGCAGTCAAGCGGCGGAAATCACGGCCGAATGCAAAGGCGCATTCGCGCATCTGGCCGAAAGCCACTCCGGATTTATCGATTTTGCGGTGGACGGGGAATTGGCCCGCGATCCAAGAAACTTCATGGATGCTACGCATTATCGCGCCGGTGTTGCCCGTCAAATCGAGGCGCGGATCGTCGCCGCCCTGGCGCACACTGAACGCTGAGCAATTACAGTTTCTCGATCGAGGGTTCCATGGCTGAAACTTCGCCGTTCGGCGCCGCGCGCGCCGCCTGCATCAGCTTCGGCAAAATGTCCTCGACCCGGTCCACCACGCTATAGCGCACGGAGAGCCCGGGGCGGATGAATTTCAACCCCGCCATGTGATCGAGCAGCGTGCAGAGCGGATCCCAGAAGCGGTTGATGTTCGCGAGCAGGATCGGCTTCTTATGACGGCCGAGCTGCGCCCACGTCATCTGCTCGACCAGTTCCTCGAGCGTGCCGATCCCGCCTGGCAGCGCGACAAAAGCATCCGCGCGATCGAACATGATCTGCTTGCGCTCATGCAGGCTGCGCGTGACGATCATCTCCTGCACTTCCATCAATGCGAGTTCGCGCTCCTTGAGAAATTCCGGGATGACGCCGGTCACCTCGCCGCCGTGATCGATCACCGATTTTCCGAGCGCGCCCATCAACCCGATTGAGCCGCCGCCGTAGACCAGGCGCACCCGGTTCTCCGCTAAAATCCTGCCGAACAGGCGCGCAGCCGCGACAAAGGCCGGGTCCGCCCCCGGGCCTGACCCGCAAAACACGCAAACGCTTCGAATATGGCTCATGAATTTCGATATGACCTGGACTTATGACCGAATTTGGCGCCCCGTACTGAGCGCCATGATTTAACGCCAGCAGGGCTTTAAAATTCGCCTTACTGGACCTTCCCACCCTCTATGTAAGCATTGCCGCGGTAAAAAACTCCTATATGAAGGGCGTGCGACGGTCCCCCGCCACGTGGGCCCGTCCGCAGTTTTTTACGGGCCATCTATGAGCGAAATGCACGTCCGATCGCCTCACGCCATGCGGCGGGAGATCTCCACGGGAGGCGGGGCGTTGTTCACGACACTCGCGCGGCTGTGGCCTTATATCTGGCCCGCCGAACGGCGCGACCTTCAAATCCGCGTTCTGCTTTCCGCGCTGCTGCTGTTTGTCGCCAAGCTCGCCACCGTCGCCGTGCCTTTCACCTTCAAATGGGCGACCGACGCGCTGGTCGGGCAGGGCACTGCGCCGTTCGCGGCGGATTCATGGTTGAGCTCCTGGCTGACCTGGGTGATCGCCGCGCCCATTTTGATGACCGTCGCCTACGCCGGCATGCGCATCGCCATGGCGGCGATTACCCAGCTGCGCGACGGCCTGTTTGCCAAGGTGGCGATGCACGCGGTGCGCCGCCTTGCGATTCTGACGTTCGAGCACATGCACCTTCTGTCGCTGCGTTTTCATCTCGAACGCAAGACCGGGGGCTTGACGCGCGTGCTCGAGCGCGGCCGTAACGGCATCGAAACCATCGTGCGCATGGTGATCCTGCAGCTCGCGCCGACCATCGTCGAGCTCGCGCTCATTGTGTTCGTCTTGCTTTATCAATTCGACTGGCGCTACGTCGCGGTGATCGTCGCCACCGTCGCGGTCTACATGTGCTACACGTATTTCGCCACCGAATGGCGCATCGCCATCCGCCGCAAGATGAACGAAAGCGACAGCGACGCCAACACCAAGGCCATCGACTCGCTGCTCAATTACGAAACGGTGAAATATTTCTCCGCCGAGGATCGCGAGCGTGCGCGCTATGACCGCTCCATGGCGCGCTACGAGGACGCGAGCATCAAGGCTTATACCTCGCTCGCTGTGCTCAACGCCGGCCAGGCGGTGATTTTTACCATCGGGCTCGGCGCCGCCATGGTGATGTGCGCCTACGGCATCCGCGCCGGCACCAATACGATCGGCGATTTCGTCATGATCAATGCCATGATGATCCAGCTCTATCAGCCGCTGAATTTCATGGGCATGATCTACCGCGAGATCAAGCAGGCCACCATCGACATCGAGATCATGTTCGCGATCTTGAAACGCAAGCCCGAGATCGAGGACGGCCCAGGCGCAAAGCCGCTGAAAGTCACGACCGGTGTCATCCGCTTCGAAAACGTCAGCTTCGCCTACGAGCCCGCGCGGCAGATTCTCAAGGGCGTGAGCTTCGACGTTCCGGCCGGCAAGACGGTCGCGATCGTCGGCCCCTCCGGCGCCGGCAAATCCACCATTTCGCGGCTGCTGTTCCGGTTCTATGATCTGACCGGCGGTCGCATTCTCATTGATGGTCAAGACATCCGCGACGTGACGCAGAAATCCCTGCGTGCTTCCATCGGCATGGTTCCGCAGGACACCGTGCTGTTCAACGACACCATCCGCTACAACATCCGTTATGGCCGCTGGGAAGCGAATGACGCCGAGGTCGAAGAGGCGGCGCGGCTTGCACAAATCGATACCTTCATCCGGCTCTCGCCGCACGGTTACGAGACCGAGGTCGGCGAGCGCGGGCTGAAGCTTTCCGGCGGCGAGAAGCAGCGTGTCGCCATCGCCCGCACCATCCTCAAAGCCCCGCCGATCCTGGTGCTCGACGAAGCCACCTCCGCCCTCGACAGCCATACCGAGAAGGAAATCCAGGACGCGCTTGTGCGCGTGTCGAAGAACCGCACGACGCTGGTCATCGCGCACCGGCTCTCGACCATCGTCGGCGCCGATGAGATCATCGTGCTCGACGCCGGTGTGATCGTCGAGCGCGGCACGCATCACCAGCTGCTCGCAAAAGGCGGCCTCTATGCCAGCATGTGGAACCGTCAGCGCGAGGCCGAGGAGGCGCGCGAGAAGCTGGCGCTCGTCGAGGACGACGTCGTTGCCCCCAATCGCAACCCGCCGCCGGTCGACGAAGTTCTTGCTCCCCCCGAGCCTGTCGCGCCCGCCGACGCCGCGGAGTAAATCAAGCTCGACCAAATCATGTCCATCGCCGATTCCATCCGCGCGCAGCTCGTGCCCATCCATGCCGAAGGCTACCCGTTCATCGGCGGGTTCGCGCTCGCGAGTCTCGTGCTGTTCTGGCTGTGGCCGCCGCTCGGTTGGATCGGCACGCTGCTGACCGCCTGGTGCGCCTATTTCTTCCGCGATCCACCGCGCGTCACCCCGGTGCGTGACGGCCTCATCATCGCACCCGCAGACGGTCGCATCAGCCAGATCGTGATGGCGCTGCCGCCCGCCGAGCTGAATTTGAGCCAGCAGCCGCTGCCGCGCGTGTCGATTTTCATGAGCGTGTTCGACTGCCACGTCAACCGCAGCCCCTTTGCCGGCAAGATCGAACGCATGGCCTATCATCCCGGTGCTTTCTTCAACGCCGACCTCGACAAGGCGAGCGAGGCCAACGAGCGCAACGGTTTTGTCATTGCGACACCCGCGGTGCGCATCGGCGTTGTGCAGATCGCCGGCCTGATTGCGCGTCGCATCGTGCCGTTCGTGCGTGAAGGCCAGGACATTGCGGCCGGCGAACGCATCGGCATGATCCGCTTCGGCTCGCGCGTCGATGTTTATTTGCCGACCGCAATCGTGCCGCTCGTGTCCGAAGGCCAGCAGGCGGTTGCAGGCGAGACAGTGCTTGCCGACCTGCGTCCGGCCGATGTCATTCGCAGCTTCCGGACCGGCTGAAATGACCGTGCTCGCTGCCGCGGCCGCCGCCATGACAACGGCGTAATTTCGCTGCTACAATACCGCCATGCTTTTCTCGCCCTTCGAACCGGACCGCATCGAAGCCCACCGCAGACGCTTGCGCGCCATTCCGGTACGCACGCTGTTGCCCAATCTCATCACCCTGCTCGCGCTCTGCGCCGGGCTTACCGCGATCCGCCTCGCAAGCGAGCAAAGGTTCGAGTGGGCGTTGTATGCGATCGTGTTCGCCGCGTTGCTCGACGGCATGGACGGCCGGCTCGCACGCATGCTGAAGGGCACTTCGCGCTTCGGTGCCGAGCTCGACAGTCTCGCCGATTTCGTCAATTTCGGCGTTGCGCCCGCATTGATCCTCTATCAATGGGGCCTCAACGAATTCAAATCCGTCGGCTGGATCGCGGCGCTGGTGTTCGCGCTCTGCGCCGCGCTGCGGCTTGCCCGGTTCAACGTGCTGGCGGAAGACCCGAACCGGCCGGCCTGGGCGGCGAATTTCTTCGTCGGCATCCCGGCGCCCGCCGGCGCCATCACCGTGCTGTTGCCGCTCTATCTGGAACTATTGTTTCCCAATCTGCCGCATTACGTCCTGGTGATGCCGCTGGCATTCATCTACACGCTCTTCATCGCGTTCCTGATGATTTCGCGCCTGCCGGTGTTTTCCGGCAAACGCGTCGGCAAGCGCGTGCCGCCCGAAATGGTGCTGCCGGTGTTCGGCGCGGTGGTAGTTTTTTTCGCCTTGCTCATCAGCTACCCGTGGGAAGTGCTGACCATCGGCACGCTCGCTTATCTGGCCTGCCTGCCGCTCGGTCTGATGTCGTACCGCGAGCAGGAGCGCAAAGCCGCGGCGGTCGCCGCCGCCTCGAACACGATGCCGGAAGGCGAGTCCGCGCCCGCGCTCGCGCCCTCGGTGCCGGCGACCGACGGTCCCGAGCGTCCGGCCCGGCTCAACTGACATCGAAGCGCAGTCGCCATGCCGCGTGCCACGCAGGTTCTCAAATCGGCTGATCGCGCAGGTCGCCGGGTCATTGACACGCTCATCCTTCCGTTCGAGCGGCGCCAGGCCAAGAGCGGATTCGTATTCGGCGTGAACGGCACCTGCGTCGAATTCGATTTTGCCGAGCCGGTGCTGCTGCGCACCGACGACGCGCTCGCGCTCGATGACGGCAGTCTCGTCGAAGTTGTTGCTGAGCCCGAGCCCGTGCTGGAAGCGCGCCTTGATGACGGTGCGGCGCTGGCGCGGCTCGCCTGGCATCTCGGTGACCGCCATGTGCCGGTCGAGGTGAAGCAGAATCGGTTGCGCGTCCGCCGCGAGCCCGAACTCGAAGCGCTGTTGCAGTCGTTCGGCGCGAAGATCGTGGCCCTTGAAGCCCCGTTCGAGCCCGATGGCGGCGCCCATGCCGCGCATGGCGATCATCATCACGCTCACCACCATGACCATGGCCATGCGCACGGCCACGACCATCACCACCACGATCACCCCCACGATCACCCCCACGATCACAAACACCACCGCTGATCGATCCCGCGCGGCTTGAGCCGGTCGCGGTCGCGCGCTACCAAGGCATCATGGACCGCCTCAAGAATAAGATCGTGCTCATCACCGGCGCGGCCGGTGCGGTCGGCGCCGCGGTGGCGCAGGCTGTGAAAAAAGCCGGCGGTACCGCCATCGGCACCGACCTCGCCAAGCAGAACGGTATGGAGCACGCGCTCGATGTCACGGCCGAAGCCGACTGGCAGCGCATCATTTCCGCCATCGGCCGCAAGCATGATCGCCTGGATGGCCTGGTCAATGCTGCCGGCCTCGCCAAGCTCGGCAATATCGAGGATACCGATTTCTCGAGCTGGCGACAGATTCTCGCCGTCAATCTCGACGGCACGTTCCTCGGCTGCAAGCACGCCTTCCCGCTGCTCAAGAGAAAAGGCGGCGCCATCGTCAATCTCTCTTCGGTCTTGGGCCTGATCGGCGGGCAGAATTTCACCGCCTACAGCGCCTCGAAAGGCGGCGTACGCCTGCTCACGAAATCGATCGCACTGCACGGCGCGCGGCTCGATCCGCAGGTGCGCTGCAACTCGGTGCATCCGGCCTTTCTCGAAGGTCCGATGGTCGACAACATCCTTGCCGCCACCGAGCATCCCGGCGGCGCGCGCGCGCGCATTACCCGCGACATCCCGCTCGGCCGCTTCGGCACCGCCGCCGAGGTCGCCGACATGTGCGTCTATCTCTTGTCCGATGAATCACGCTTCGTCACCGGCGCCGAATTCACCATCGACGGCGGACTGACGGCGCGCTGAGTTGCATTTGTTCTGTGCCTCCGCCTCGGTTGAGGCGATCGAATAGCCGCAGCGGTTGCTCCCTTCATTGCAGCCGCCGGAAATATAGGCGCAGCCTTTGTTGAACGTACGGGCAATATTACATTTCCAATTTGGACTCTGATTGGTGTCCGACATGGCATTGGATAAGGCGTTCGATCTTGCCTCGCCTTGTGTGGCGCCGGAGCAAAAATCCGGTACTGACACCGCCCCCGCACGCACTGCCGTTGCCAGGATAGCAACAAGCGGCAAGGGCTCCCCATGTCTGCTCCGCGTCCGCTTGAATCGTTGAGAACGTCCACACCATGGCGATTGCTGCGGGCAGTAAAAATTTGGACGGGTCCATAAGATCTTCTTTCGAATTTTATATTTGTTAATTATACAAAACTACGACGGCGCAGGACTCACTTCAATGACCGACAAGACAAGGGAGCACGCGCATGATGTTTCGGCTTCCATCGCCGATGACTCAAACGCATGTCTGAGACTTGGGACCGCTGCAGTGCAAATTGGCCGACGAACCCTATTTTGCCGGTCGCGATTTCCTGCTTTTATTGTCCGAGGTGTGGCTGTGGTGTGGGGCCTCGGGCAATCGTGGCACTGTCAGACGTGATTGCCGCTGCAAAGCCGGTATGCGCCAAGCGTTAAAACTTCATCCCGACTCGCGTTCTGTGGCAGCCGTTCACGTCGAGGTGGACGTATCGCTTCCGCGTTCCGGCAATCTTGTGCTGCAGTATGTTGTAACCGGAAGGATGAGCGATCTACACATGCCGCCCGTGACCGCCTCTGCGCGTGCCGATGAACTTTGGCAGCATACCTGCTTCGAGGCATTCGTCCGTGCGCTGCCGGCGACCGCGTATTACGAGTTCAACTTCGCGCCCTCCACGCAATGGGCGGCATATCGGTTCAGCGGCTACCGCAAGGGCAAGAGCGTCGCGAGCGAGATCGGCGCGCCGCGCTTCACGGTGCAATCAGACGCCGAGCGCTACCAAATGCAAGCTTCGCTCGATTTGAATCATCTGTCGCACTTGCCCACCAATGCGGCATGGCGCCTCGGGCTCTCGGCGGTGATCGAAGAGACAAGCGGCCTTAAATCGTACTGGGCGTTGGCGCACCCGCCGGGCAAGCCTGATTTCCATCACTCCGATTGCTTCGCGCACGAGCTTCCAGCGGCGGATTTCGCATGAAATTTGGCATTGATCGACTGCTCGCCGAATCCGAATTGCGCGCGCCGCTCAAGGGCAGGCGCGTTGCTTTGCTCGCGCATCCGGCTTCAGTCACGAAAGACCTGGAACATTCGCTCGACGCTTTGGCTGTATGCGATGACATCAATCTCGTCGCCGCCATCGGCCCGCAGCATGGCCTGCGCGGAGACAAGCAAGACAACATGATCGAGTCGCCGGACTTCAACGATCCGGTTCACGGCATCCCGGTCTTCAGCTTGTACGGAGAAGTGCGCAAGCCGACCAAGGCGATGATGGATACATTCGACGTCGTCCTCGTCGATCTGCAATCCTTGGGCTGCCGGATTTATACGTTCATCACGACGCTTTGTTACGTGCTCGAAGCAGCGTCGAAAACCGGCAAAGCCGTGTGGGTGTTGGATCGCCCCAACCCTGTCGGCCGTCCGGTCGAAGGCCTGCTGCTGCGAAACGGCTGGGAAAGTTTTGTGGGAGCGGGACCGATGCCGATGCGTCACGGCATGACGCTCGGCGAGCTGGGCTTGTGGTTCATCGCTCAGCGCAACCTCGATGTCGAGTACCGCATAATCGAGATGCAAGGTTGGCAGCCCGATGCCGCCCCGGGGTTCGGCTGGCCGCTCGGTATGCGCACATGGATCAATCCCAGCCCCAACGCGCCGAATTTATGGATGGCGCGCGCCTATTCGGGCACGGTCATGCTGGAAGGCACGACGCTGTCCGAGGGCCGCGGGACCACGCGGCCGCTTGAATTGTTTGGCGCGCCCGACATCGATGCCCGGCGCCTCATCAAGGAAATGCACGCGCTCGCGCCGCGGTGGCTGGCCGGCTGCTGCCTGCGCGAAGCCTGGTTCGAGCCCACCTTCCACAAGCACGTCGGCAAGCTCTGCAACGGCGTGCAGATCCATGCGGAGGATCCTCACTACGATCACGAGACCTTTAGGCCTTGGCGCATCCAGGCGCTCGCCTTCAAGGCGATCCGGCGCCTCCATCCGGACTATCCGCTGTGGCGCGATTTTCCCTACGAATACGAGCACGGCAGGCTCGCCATTGATGTCATCAACGGCGGTCCATTGCTGCGGGAATGGGTCGATGATCCGGCTGCGACGCCGCGAGATTTGGACGAACTTACGTTGCCGGATGAAGCGGCCTGGCTGGACGAGCGACAAGCCTACTTGCGCTATGGCGTGACGACAGACGCAAACGGGACACCGCGCCGTTGATGCGACGATAACGCCTCATGCTTCGTCACCGGCGCCGAATTCATCATCATGAGGAACGGAAAAAAGCTGTCTATGGCTTCTTAAGAAAAGAACCCAGAACGTAGAGAAGGATCGCTGCGCTCGCGGCGACGTTGAGCGACTGGACGAAGCCGGAACCGGGGATCGTGACGATCTCATCGCACGCTTTGAGCGTCGCCTGGGGCAATCCACGCTCTTCGTTTCCGAGCACCAAGGCGAACGGCAGTTTGGCCCGGCGCAGCGCATCGATCGGTTGCCCGTTGTCGGCCGCGGTGCCGATCACGCGATAGCTCTGACGCAGCCGCTGCAGCGTGTGAGCAAACCTGATACCGCGGTGGAGCTCCACATATTCCAATCCTCCCTCGGCGACGCGGTAGCTCGCGTCCGATGGACCTGCCTGCGAGGGCTCGTCGGATATCACCATCCGGGGAAGCCCGAAGAAGGCGGCGGTCCTGGCGATCGCGCCGAGATTGTGCGGATTTCCAATGCCGTCGAGCAGCAGCAGCGGCTGTCCATCGCGGGCCCAGCCTGCGACCTTGGCGAGGTCGAGGACCGGCACCGGCTTCGGCTGCGCCAGCGCGACGACCCCGCCATGCATGATCGACCCCGCGATACGCTCGAGCTCGTCGGGCCCGACGAGGCGAAAGGGCTTGTGCGCACGCGCGAGTTCCGCACAGAAAGCGCCGACCAGCGCACTCGTATGCTGATCGAAGAACAGACGCTCCACGCGGTGCGGCGCCGTGGCGAACAGCGCGGACACTGCCGGCAAGCCGGCGACGCGTAGGAGCTTCTTCGTATTGCTCCGGAATTGCTCGCCGTGGCGAGATTGAGTCTGCTTGGCCATTCGGCTCACTCGCATGTCTCGCGGTGGATTCCGTTTCGCATGCCGCAACAGGTTCTCCGCGCGGCTGAAGGCGATTTCATCCGCCTTCCGACAGTCTAACCCAGGTCAGCTCGTGCTTGTTGTGGTGCAGGTGCAGGAGTTGCGATCCCGGGATGGCACCGAAGTTCCTCATCGCTTCGAAGTCGGTTGCCCCTTGGAACTTCAGCGTGCACACGAACCGGCGAACGGTGCCAGCCGCGAGCCATTTCTGCACCAGCGCCAGCAGCCGCTTCGGGTAGCATACGACGTCCGAAAACAGCCAATCGACCCGCCCCACGGCGCGCGGATCGAGCGCGAAGGCGCTTTCCTGCCGAATATCGATACCCGGGAGGCCGGCGACACGGGGATCGAGCGGCGCCTTGTCGACGCTCAGCACGCGCGCGCGGAGCTTTTGCAGCACCCAGCTCCAGCCGCCCGGACTGGCGCCGAGATCGACGCAGAATTCGCCCGGCTTCGGCCGCTCGCCGAGCAGCGTGAACAGTTCCCAAAGTTTGAGATAAGCGCGGCTGGGCGCGGTACGGTCCTCGACGAAACGCGCTTCACCGTTGGGGAACGGACTCGAACAGGAGGCGGAGGCCAGCACCATGTCGGGAGCGATGAGGGTCCAGGAGCCGAGTGGAGCGGTTGGCGCGGGCGCGCCGAACACGAGGGGCTTGGCCGAGACTTTCGGCAGCTTTTCCGCGATCAGCGCGGCGCGGCGGTGGTGGGCGAAGGAATAGAGGGCCCAGTTGCGCTGGATGGCGCGCAATTTCTTGGCCGCGTCGCTGATGGACGTGATCGGTAACGGCAAGGGATCGCGCCACACATTGGCGGTCCAGACCACAGGGCTCACCGGTTCCGTCGCCAGCACGAGGTTGCCGTAGGTCTCGCGGACGGCACCCCCGAGCTCCTTCCGGAGCTCGGCGAGAAATCCTTCAGGAGCCAGATAGCCAGTGAGCGCGGCCAATAAAGATTCTCATCGCACCGGAATCAAACAGCCCGGCCATATTATTGCAGGCGGAGGAGCCTGGGCAGGCGAGCACGTAATCATTTATGCCTTGAGCGGATATCCCGGCATCAGCTCGTACGGGTGCACCCATCGCGGCAGCGCCTTGATGCGGTCGAGCCAGGCGCTGATGTTCGGATAGGTCGCGCGGATGTCGAAGCCGAATTCCTCGGCCGGATAGTAGAGGTACGCGCAGAGCGAAATGTCGGCGATGGTCGGCCGCTCGCCCACGATGAAGGCGCGCCCTGCCAGCCGCTTGTCGACGATGGCCAAGCTTGCATCGATCCGTCCCTTGAGGAATTTCAACACTTCCGGCTCGGCCGCGGCTCGGGCGAAGTTTTTCAGGAAGCGAAACGGCCCAAGAAACCCGTTGACCTTCTGATTGTCGAAGATGATCCAGCGCAGCGCCTCGAGCCGTTCGTCCTCGCCCTGCGGCAGGAATTTTCCCGAGCGCTCGGCGAGGTAGACCAGGATCACGCCCGATTGACTGAGCTTCTTGTCCCCGTGAACGAGCACGGGCACTTCGCCCATTTCGTTGACTTCCGCGCGATATTTCGGCGTGCGTGTTTCCCCGCCCTTGAAGAAATCCACCCAGATCGGCGCCCAGTCCGCGCCGATCAGGTTGAGCATCAGCGCGCAGCGATAGGCGTTGCCGGACTGCGCAAAGCAGTAGAGCTGATATTCGGGCATGTGCCGTTCGCGTTATTGCCGCGCCAGCATGACGCGTTCACCGGTTGCCGCCTGTCCTTCGAACCAGATCGACCCGCCGGAGGTATTGCTGGGCGAAAGCTGGACCAGCTGCTCGCCGTTGTGATCCTTGATCACGATGGTGCCCTCGACCAGCGCCCAGGTGCGGCTGGTGAAGAAATTTCCTGGGCAGCCGCCTTCCGGCCGGATCGTGCCTTCAGTCGCCTTTGGCCCGCCGGAGAAATTCATGCCGCACTGACCACGATTGGGCGAGGTGAGCATCCAGCGGCCGGCCATGTTGATGGCCGACAATTTTTCTTTTTTCTCGTCGAAGCGGTCGCCGATGCAACCCGCCACCAGCATGACCATCGGCAGAAGTGCCAAGGTGTAAATCGCAGGTCTGAATGGTGCCATGGCCTCACTTCATGGTTGGAATGACGAATTCCGCGCCCTCTTTGACGCCCGAAGGCCAGCGCGCGGTCACGGTCTTCGTCTTGGTGTAGAAGCGGATCGAATCCGGCCCGTGCTGGTTGAGGTCGCCGAAGCCCGAGCGCTTCCAGCCGCCGAACGTGTGATAGGCGAGCGGCACCGGGATCGCGAAGTTCACCCCCACCATGCCGACCTGCACGCGGCTGACGAAATCGCGCGCGGTATCGCCGTCGCGCGTGAAAATCGCAACGCCGTTGCCATATTCATGTTCCGAAGGCAGCCCTACGGCCTCCTCGTAATCCTTGGCGCGCACCACGGAGAGTACCGGCCCGAAGATTTCTTCCTTGTAGATGCGCATGGTCGGTTTCACCTCGTCGAACAGGCATCCGCCCATGAAATTGCCGTTCTCGTAGCCCTGCAGTTTGAACCCGCGTCCGTCGACCACGAGCTTGGCGCCTTCTTTCACGCCGAGATCGACATAGTCCTTCACCTTGTTGAGATGCGTCCGCGTCACCAGCGGGCCGTAGTCGACCTGCGGATCGCTCGACGGCCCGATCTTCAGGCTCTCCACGCGCGGAATGAGCTTCTCGACCAGCGTGTCGGCGGTTTTCTTGCCGACCGGCACCGCGACCGACACCGCCATGCAGCGCTCGCCGGCCGAGCCGTAGCCCGCGCCGACCAACGCGTCGACGGCCTGATCCATGTCGGCGTCCGGCATCACGATCATGTGGTTTTTGGCGCCGCCGAAACACTGCACGCGCTTGCCGTGCGCGCAGCCGGTGGAATAGATGTATTCCGCAATCGCCGAGGAGCCGACGAAGCCCACCGCCTGGATGCGGCGGTCGGTCAATATCCCGTCGACCGCCTCCTTGTCGCCATTGACCACATTGAGCACGCCCGCCGGCAATCCGGCCTCGACCAAAAGCTCCGCAAGCCGCATCGGCACCGAGGGATCGCGCTCCGAGGGTTTCAGGATGAACGCATTGCCGCATGCCAGCGCCGGCGCGAATTTCCACATCGGGATCATGGCCGGGAAGTTGAACGGCGTGATGCCGGCGACCACCCCGAGCGGCTGGCGGATCGAGAACAGATCGATCCCGGGTCCGGCAGCTTCGGTGAACTCGCCTTTGAGCAGATGGGGAATCCCGCAGGCGAATTCCACCACCTCAAGGCCGCGCTGGATATCGCCCTTGGAGTCCGCGAAGGTCTTGCCATGTTCGGACGAGAGCAGCTTTGCCAGCGAATCGAATTCCTTCTGCACGAGTTCCAGAAATTTGAACAATACGCGCGCGCGCCGCTGCGGATTGGTGGTAGCCCACGCCGGCTGGGCGGCCGCGGCATTTGCGATAGCCTGCTCGACTTCCGCCTTCTTTGCGAACGCGACCTTGGCCTGAACTTCGCCGGTGTTGGGGTTGAATACGTCACCCGTCCGGCCGGATGCGCCCGCAACTTCCTTGCCGCCGATGAAATGACCAATCGCACGCATGCCGTCCTCCTGCGAACTGAAAAACGCGCCGCTTTCGGCGTCGTCAACCAATCCTTAATCAAATAGCGCAGGTTGACGCACCCGGAAAGCCCGCCCGCGGCCGTCCGATGCGCCGAGGCGAACCCATGCGCTCATTTCCTTTAGGTTCCATTAAGCATGAGCGGGCTACTTTCGCTGCCCATAGCGGATAACGCTTAGTCCGCCGCTCGGAGTCGTCCATGGATATCGCCACCGGCCTCGGTCTGCTTGCCGGAGCCTGTGTGCTCGTGACGCTCATTTTGATGGGCGGCGATTTGCGGATGTTCGTGGATGCGCATGCCGCGATCGTGATATTCGGCGGCTCGTTTGCCGCCACCCTCATCCGCTTCCCGCTCACCTCGATTTTCCACGGTCTGCCGCTCGGTGCGCGCTTTGCCTTCACCATGCGCCGCATCGGCCAGCGCGAGCTCGTCGATCAGATCGCCAACCTCGCTGAAATCGCGCGCAAGCAGGGACCCCTCGGGCTCGAGAAGGTCGAAGTCGAGGATTCATTTCTCGCCAAGGGCATCCGCTTCGTCGCCGACGGCTATGACGCCGATTTCATCCGCGACAATCTCGAACGCGACCGCGACAACTTCCTCACCCATCTCGACGAAGGCCAGAAAATCTACCGCGCCGTCGGCGATTGCGCCCCGGCCTTCGGCATGGTCGGCACGCTCATCGGCATGGTGCAGATGTTCGCCAACATGACCGACCCCTCAAAGCTCGGTCCCTACATGGCGGTTGCGCTGCTGGCGACGTTCTACGGCGCGGCGCTGGCGAACCTGTTGTGCCTGCCGATCGCCGACAAGCTGCATCTCAAGCTCGTCGATGAGGAAATCAACCGCACGCTCATCATCGACGGCATTCTGATGATCCGCGAATCCAAGAGCCCGACCCTCGTGCGCGAAATGCTGCTCGCCTATCTGCCGGAAAAACATCGGCACGCCGAAGTCGACGAGGAAGTGGAAACAGCGCCAGCGTAACGGTGGAGCCGGGCGGCCATGGCCAAGAAGAACAGAGGCGCAGCGCACGGCGGCGGTCACGGCTGGTTCGTCACCTTCGCCGATCTGATGGGCCTGCTGGTGGCGTTTTTCGTGATGCTAGTGGCTTTTTCCAGCCAGGACCAGGCCAAATTGCAGCTCGTCGCCGGCTCCATGCGCGAAGCCTTCGGCGTGCAGCCCTATACGCGTTATTCGGGCATCATCGAGGTCGACGGCATTCCCACGCGGCCGAAGCTGAAGAACGCCAAGCGAATCTCGCCCGAGGAATCCTCCGCGACGCCGAGTCCCGACGACAAGAGCCGCAACTTCGACCGCGGCACGCAGCTCGATAATGTCGGCGCCTTCGCGCTCGCTTCCGCGTCGTTGCGGCAGGCCTTGAACGAGATGCCTGAACTGCTCGAATTGTCGAAGCACGTCATGATCGAGGAGACCAAACAGGGGCTC
Organism: Xanthobacteraceae bacterium; assembly: GCA_035501735.1. Classification (GTDB taxonomy): domain Bacteria; phylum Pseudomonadota; class Alphaproteobacteria; order Rhizobiales; family Xanthobacteraceae; genus PNAI01. The sequence continues at coordinate 19,616 of DATJVR010000092.1, forward strand.
AACATCGAGATCGTCGACCAGGACGGCCGCTCCATGTTTCCGGAAGGCTCGAAGGAGCCCTACGAGCGCACGCGGCGCCTCGTGCAGCGGCTTGCGAGTCAGTTCAAGACCATGCCGTACCGCATGACCATCGTTGGCCACACCGCCGCGAGCAAGGTGCCAAGCAGCGCGAACTACGGTCCGTGGGACCTGTCCGCCGATCGCGCCAATGTCGTGCGCAAAATCCTGGAAGATGAAGGCGTGCCGGAAAACCGCTTCTTCATGATCGCCGGCAAGGCCGACACCGATCCGCTATTCCCCGACGATCCCTATATTGCCTCCAACCGGCGCGTCACCATCACCCTGATGCATGAGGCCCCGCCGATCCCGCCGAATTTCAAGCCATGACCGGGGCTGATGTCCGCCGATAAAAACGGCCTGCAGCCGTCACGCCGCTACTACTGATTTAATTGATATAACCATGTCAAACCGGTTCAAGCATGGCTGCTCCGTGATGATCGGTTGCGGAACCAGTGTTTCCTAAACTTGTTGGTGCTATATACGCGATCCTCATTTGTTGCATTGCGGCAACGGCGTCATACCCTCAATGAACGAAATTTCGACGGCTCCTCATCGGAGCGATTTGCTGCCCAAAAGCAGCCACAGCGAAGCGCGCAACAGCGGTTTCTGGGCGCTCGCCCTCGGCAGCATCGGCGTCGTTTATGGCGACATCGGCACGAGCCCGCTGTATGCGCTGCGCGAGGCGGTCAACGCTGCCGTCGGCACCGGAGGCACCGCCACGCGCCCCGCCGTGCTCGGCGTACTCTCGCTCATCCTTTGGGCGCTCATTATTGTCGTCACGCTCAAGTACGTCCTGGTCCTCTTGCGCGCCGACAACCACGGCGAGGGTGGCACGCTCACGCTGATGGCTCTGGCGCAGCGCGCGGTCGGAAAGGGCGTCGCGGCCGTGGCGCTGTTTGGAATCATCAGCGCGGGTTTGTTTTATGGCGACGCCATCATCACGCCGGCGCTCTCGGTTCTTTCCGCCATCGAAGGCATGAAAGTCGCAACCCCGGCCTTCGATCCTTACATCGTGCCGCTGACCGTCGTAATCCTGCTCGTACTGTTTGCTGCGCAATCGCGAGGCACCGCCAAGGTCGCGGCCTTCTTTGGTCCGGTGACGTTGCTGTGGTTCGTTGCGATCGCCATCGCCGGACTGTGGCAGATCGCGCAGGATCCGAGCGTGTTTGCCGCTCTGAATCCTATCTATGGATTGAGCTTCCTCGCTAGCCATGGCGTGATCGGGCTGATCACTCTGGGCGCGGTGTTTCTCGCGGTGACCGGCGCGGAGGCGCTCTACGCTGATCTCGGCCACTTCGGCAGGAAGCCGATCCAGACCGCGTGGGTCGGCGTCGTGCTTCCTTCGCTTGCCATTAATTACCTCGGGCAGGGCTCACTCGTGCTGGCCAATCCCAAGGCCATCGAAAATCCGTTCTTCCTGCTCTACCCCGAATGGGCGCTGCTCCCGATGGTCGTGCTGGCCACCGCCGCAACCGTGATCGCGAGCCAGGCGGTTATCACCGGCGCCTATTCGCTGACGCGTCAGGCGATCCAACTCGGCCTCTTTCCGCGGCTGGAAATCCGTCACACGTCCGAAACGCAAGTCGGGCAAATCTACTTGCCGCGCGTCAATGTTTTGCTCTTGGTCGGCGTGCTCTTGCTGGTCGGCTTGTTCCGCTCATCGAGCGCGCTCGCGTCGGCTTATGGCATCGCGGTGAGCGGCACCATGGTGGTCACTGCCTGCATGGCTTTCGTGGTGATCGTGAAGGGCTGGCGCTGGTCGCTCTGGGCGGCTGCAGCGCTTATCGGCCCGTTCCTCATCATCGATCTGACGTTCTTCAGCGCCAACCTGCTGAAAGTTTTCGAGGGCGGCTGGGTTCCGCTCGTGCTCGGCGGGGTGGTGATGGCGGTGATGTACACCTGGCGGCGCGGCACCAAGCTTTTGTTCGACAAGACCCGCCGCCAGGAAACGCCGCTCGATCTGCTCGTGACCATGCTGGAGAAAAAGCCGCCGCAGCGCGTGCCCGGCACTGCGGTGTTTCTGACCAGCGACCCCACCAGCGCGCCGACCGCCCTCATGCACAGCCTCAAACACTACAAGGTGCTGCACGAGAAAAACGTGATCCTGACCATCGAGAACGCGCCAACCCCGCGCGTGCCGTTGGAGGAGCGCGTGCGCATCGAGCCCGTGGGCGAGACCTTCTCGCGCGTGCATCTCCGCTTCGGCTTCATGGAAACGCCGAACGTTCCCAAGGCGCTCGCGATTGCGCGCAAGCTCGGCTGGCATTTCGACATCATGTCGACGTCGTTCTTCCTGTCGCGCCGCCTGCTCAAACCCGCCGTCCATTCCGGCATGCCACGCTGGCAAGACCGGCTGTTTATAGCGCTGGCCCGCAGCGCCAACGACGCCACCGACTACTTCCAGATTCCGACCAACCGGGTGGTCGAAGTCGGCACGCAAGTGACGATTTAGCGCTCCTTCACCGTCTGGCGCGCACCGGTTGCCTCAACTAACATCCGCCGCACCAATTCCGCTCGACGGGGTGGGGTAACCTGCTTCACTGACGCCGTTTTAACCGGACCGGTATCATGCGAAGGCTGTTGGCTGCAGTATTGGCTGCATGCGGATTGATCACGGGCGCGGCTGCGCAGACCTACCCGTCGAAGCCGGTCACCATCGTCGTGGCCTTGCCGGCCGGCGGTGCGGTGGATGCGCTGGCGCGGGTGCTCGCCGAACACATGCGCGTCACGCTCGGCCAGCCGGTGATCATCGAAAACATGGCGGGCGCCGGCGGAACATTGTCGATGGCGCGCATCGTGCGTGCCGAGCCCGACGGCTACACCATCGGCATGGGAACCTTGAGCCAATATGTGGTGGCGGCTGCGGTCTATCATGTGCAGTTCGACGTTCTGAAAGACCTCGAGCCGGTCGCGCTGCTGCCGAGCGTGCCCTATTGGATGATCGGCAGGAAAAACCTGCCGGCGAACAATCTGCAAGAGGTTGTCGCACTGCTCAAAGCCAGTCCCAACAAATATTCCGCCTCCTCCGTTGGCACCGCCAGCCTCGCGCGGTTCTGCGGAATGTTTTTCCAGAAACAGACCGGCACCAACTTCCAATTCGTTCCCTATCGCGGCGGTGCGCCGGCGTTGCAGGATCTCGTCGCCGGCCAGATCGACTTCGGCTGCGATCTTGCGGCGAATTCGCTCGCGGCCTATCGCAACGGCAACATCAAAGCTTTCGCCATCGCGGCGAAGAAGCGCTGGTTCGCGACGCCGGATATTCCCACGACCGACGAGGCCGGCGTGCCCAACGTCTATGTCAGCACCTGGCACGGCCTCTGGACCCCGAAGGGAACGCCGGAAGCCATCGTTGCGAAAGTCAACGCCGCCGCCAACGCCGCCATGACCGATCCGGTCACGCAGAAACGCATAGCCGATCTCGGCATGGAGCTTCCCGCTCGCGAGCAGCAGACGCCTGCGGCCTTCGCTGCCTTTCATAAGGCCGAAGTCGAAAAATGGTTTCCCATCGTCAAGGCGGCCGGCGTCAAGGCCGATTGAGTCGCGTCCATGCAAAATGTGGACGAACCCTGCGTGACTTGCCAATATTGCCCGCGCTGCATTGAAGGGGAGCAATGTTCGAAGCGGCCTATCGCCAACGGCTCGAAGCCGATCTGACGCGCTGGCAGAATGACGGCGTGATCGCGCCGAGCGTCGGGGAGGCCATCCGCGCGCGGCTTGGTCCGGCGCCCACGGGCGTCAACATCCCGACCGTCGTCGCCATCGTCGGTGCGCTGCTGATCGCGGCGGCCTTTCTCGCCTTCGTCGCCGCGAACTGGACGGTGATTGCGCGGCCGGCGCGCTTTTCGCTTCTGCTCGCCGGCATCGCGATCTCCTATGCGTTGGCGGCATGGTTCGACCGTCAAGGCCGCCCCTATCTCGCCGATATAGGCGCGACCGTCGGCTCCCTCGTCTTCGGCGCCGCCATCGCGCTCACCGGTCAGATGTATCACTTGAGCGGCGATTTCTCCGCCGGCGTCTTGCTCTGGGCGGGCGGCGCACTGGTCGCGGCAGCGCTCACCGGCTCGCGCGGCGCGCTTGCAGTGGCGCTCGTGACCGGCTGTATGTGGAGCGGCATGCGTGTGATCGATTCCAACGACGTGCCGCATCTGCCGTTTATCCTGTTCTGGCTGATCACGGCCGTCATGGCGGTGGCGTGGAACGCGCCCATGGCGCGTCATCTTGTGGCGCTCGCAGCCCTCACCTGGTGGATTTTGACCGCAACCAGCTACGTCACGCTGTTCAATCTCAAGCCGCTCACCACTGCCGCCGCCGGTGCGGCGCTGATGCTCGGCGCCGGCCTCATGTTCGCGAACATCACCGCGAAAATTGCGCCCGATAGTCTGCGCTCGTTCGGCCGCACGCTCTCGAACTACGGTGCGCTGGCCTTCGTGATTATCGTCGCCATGATCATCGTCGGCATCCTCGGCGAGCCGCGTCACACCATGCCGCTGTGGATCTCTGCCAGCGCCATCATTGGTTTTCTGCTTGCGATCGTCGCCGCTGCCATCGGTCCGAGCATCGGCGCGGCCATGGCGGCGATCGCCATCGCCATTGGCGTCGCGCTTTCCGCCGGCCTGTTCGGCCCGATGCGCGCCCAGAACGATCCATGGCTCGCTTATGCGTTCGCGTTGATTGCGATGTTGTGCCTCGTGGTCTCCGGCATGCTGGACGACATGCGGCCGCGCGTGGTCGCGGGCTGGATCGGATTGGCCTCGGCAATCGCGGCGATTACCTGGGCGGTCGAGGGTTCGCTGCTCAAGCGCGCGGCATTTCTGGCAATCGCCGGCATCGTCGCCGTCGCGCTCGCAAGCCTGCTCGGCCGTCTCAAGTTGAAGCAGGCGCCCGCATGACGAAAATCGCCGCATATATCGCGCGCGTTCCGCGCCTTTGGCTCTATGCCTCCGCCGGGCTGCTTCAGCTTGCGCTGATCGGGCTGATGGTCGGCGACCGCATTCGCATCTTGCGCAGCGGCAGCGAGGTGATGCTGCAGACCCGCCCGATCGACCCGCGCGATTTCCTGCGCGGCGATTATGTGACGCTCGGCTACGACATTTCCACGATCCCCGCAGGCGAGCTTAAGGATCAGCCGGTCTCCGGCGAGAGCGCGTTCGTCTATGTCAAGCTCGCGCCCAAGCCCGACGGTTTTTATCAGGCCGTCTCGGTCCATCGCGAACCGGTACCGCTTGCCGCCGGCGAAGTGCTGATCCGCGGCCGCGCCGGGCGCGGTTCGATGTGTGGCAATACGAGCGGCCAACAGATCTTTTGCGACACGCTGCGGCTCGACTACGGCATCGAGAGCTTCTTCGTGCCGCAAGGCGAGGGCAGGGCGATCGAGAGCGCGCGCAACGCCGGCAAGGTCGCGATCGTCGCCGCGGTGACGCCCGGCGGCCGCGCCGCAATCAAACGGCTGTTGCTCGACGGCAAGCCGGTCTACGATGAACCCATGTTCTAGTATTGCCACCGTATTCGCTTACATAGATAGCCATGAACAATCCCGAAGCCCCAAAGGTACGCGATCTGACGCCGGCGGAAGTGGCCCGCGGCTTGATCGAAGGCAGCATGCTTTTGATCGACGTGCGCGAGCTGAAAGAGACCGAGGTCGAGCGCTATCCCGATGCGGCCATCGTGCCGCTGTCGAGCTTCGATCCGCGTGAGATACCGGATCCGCAAGGTCGCCAAGTCGTGTTCGCATGCCGCTCCGGCAGGCGGTCCGTCACCGCCTCGCAGGTCGCGCAGGCGCAAGGCTTTCCCTACGACAGCCATCTCGCCGGCGGCATGCTGGCCTGGAAGGCCGCCGGTCTTCCGACCGAAACTTGAGGTATTACGCGCCCTTCATCGGCACGACGCGCGCGCCGGTGTCGCTTTCGCCGGCCAGACGGCGTTCGAGGTATTCGATGAAATTGGCGGTCCGGTCGATCAGGATGTCGCGCTGCCGGTCGACCGTGACGATGTGGTAGCTGTCGTCGAGCACCACGCATTCGGCCAACCCGCCGAGCCGGCGCTGCAGATGAATCGCATTCGACAGATCGCTGATATCGTCCTCGCGCGGATGCACGATCAGCGCCGGCGTCTTGATGCCGCCCAGGCGCCGCAACACGTCGTGCACGAGTTCGTCGGCCTCGCGCAGCGCGCCGAGCGGCGTGCAGGTAAGCCCGGCTTCCGCTGCCTTGCCGGACAGCATCGCGCCCGCGACCACGGCGCGGATCGCTTCGTCCTTGATGCCGTAGGGCGGCCGTTCGGCGAAACGCATGCGCTTGAGCCATTTGGCCTTGAACGCCAGTTTGAGCATGAAGCGATACCATGGCACCGCCCAGCCGTCGTACCACAGCGTCGGCGCCAGCAGAATCGTGCCGTTGACGCGCTCCGGATTGAGTGCAGCGAGCCGCAGCGCCAGCACCGCGCCGATCGAAAGTCCGCCGACCACGATCGTGTCGCATTCATGTTCGAGCTCGGCCAGAGCGCGTTCGGCGCTGGCGAACCAATCGGCCCACCCGGTCTTGAGCAAATCGTCTTCCGTGCCGCAATGCCCGGCGAGCTGGCAGCAAGAGACGGTCGACCCGCGCGCCGCCAATCCGCGCGCCACCGCTTTCAATTCGAGTGGAGTTCCGCCCAGTCCATGGATCAGCAGGACGCCCGTGCGCCCGCGCGATGATCCGCGAAACAGGAGACTATGGTCTCCTCGCTGTTTACTCACGAACCGCCCCCGGTTCCCCACGACATGCGCCACATTATTATTATGCGGGGCAAATCAAGGTGTTGTCTATGCGACCATGCGCCCTATTGAACCCTCGAAAACAAACGATCGAGCAGCTTGAGAGCGAGATCCATTTCCTCCTGCGAAATTGTCAGCGCCGGCGCGAGCGTGATGACATTTTTGTAATAGCCGCCAATGTCGAGCACGAGGCCGTAGCGCTTGCCGTCAACCTCAAGGTCGGCTTTCAGCGCCTCGTCGACCAATCGCTCCGTGGTGGCCTTGTCCGGCGTAAATCCGTCGGCGGCGCAGATTTCGATCCGCAGCGCCATACCTAAGCCGTCCACATCGCCGATGATCTTGTGGCGACGCTGAAGATCTTTCAGGCCTTCGAGCAGATAGGCGCCTTTGGTCATCACGTTCGACTCGAAGTCTTCATCGTCCAGCATCTTGACGGTTTCGAGCGCGACCGCCGTGCCGAGCGGATTCGACGCGAACGTCGAATGGGTCGAGCCGGGCGGGAAAACTTTCGGGTTGATCAGCTCCTCGCGCGCCCAGATTCCGGAAAGTGGATTGAGCCCGTTGGTGATGGCTTTGCCGAACACCAGCACGTCAGGCGTGACACCGAAATGCTCGATCGACCACAGCTTGCCGGTGCGATAGACGCCCATCTGGATTTCATCCACCACCAGCAGAATGCCAAACTTGTCGAGCACCCTTTTCAGGTCGCTGAAGAAATTCTTCGGCGGGATCACATAGCCGCCGGTTCCCTGGATCGGCTCGACGAAGAACGCAGCAAACTCCGCTTCGCCCGCTTTTGCGTCCCACACGCCGTAATATTCGGTTTCGAACAGCCGCTCGAATTGCGCCACGCAATGCGCGCCGTATTCTTCCTTGCTCATGCCCTTTGGCCCGCGGAAGTGATACGGGAACGGCACGAACTGCGCGCGATCGAAATGCCCGTAACGGCGGCGATAGCGATAGGATGATGTGATCGCGGAAGCGCCGAGCGTGCGGCCGTGATAGCCGCCTTCGAACGCGAACATCAGTCCTTTGCCGCGCCGCGCGTTGCGCACGAGTTTCAGCGCATCCTCGACCGCCTGCGAGCCGCCGACGTTGAAATGCACGCGGCCCTTCTCGCCCCAGGTCGCCTCGGCGCGCCGCGCAATCCACGTGGCCAGTTCGATTTTCTCGCGGTGCAGATATTGGCTGGCAAGCTGCGGCAGCCGGTCGATCTGGCGTTTGAGCGCGGCGTTCAGGCGCGCATTGCCGTAGCCGAAATTGACCGCCGAATACCACATCTGCAGGTCGAGATAAGGCCGGCCTTCGCCGTCATAGAGGAACGAGCCTTCGCAGTGCTCGAAAATCTTCGGCGGCTCGCTGTAATGCACGGTGTCACCGTGCGAGCAGTACAGCCGTTCGAGTTCAAGCAGTTCGGCTTCGGTCAGCGCCTCCGCGCTGCTGGGGAACGGATTGCGCTCAAGCATGGAACGCTCCAGTCCCTTCGGCCGATGTCGGCTGCGCTTTTCGTGCCTTGCAGAATGCGCGCAGCGCCAGCATGGCATCGGAAAAACCTTCGACCCTGATATGGTCGATCGAGGAGCCCTTGCAGTGCGTCGCGAGCGATTTCTTGGCAAGCACCAGCAACGCCTGCGAGGCCGGGCAGAAATCCGAGCGGCCATCGCCGATCAGAATGTAGGGCGCCGGTGTCCCGCCGAAGATCGCGCATTTGCAATTGCCGCTTTGCGAGCGGCAGTCGCCGATGAAATGCGGGAATTCGGCGCGCCAACGGTTGCCGTCGATCGGTACCAGGCGATTGCTGAACACGGGCAGCTTCACGCCGACGCGCGCAAGCACGCGCGCTATCACGTGATCAAAGCCGTCCGAGCCGATAACCATGGGCAGCCCGATCTCCCGGCCTGTCGCGACGAAATCGACGAAGGCCGGATCAATCGCCACTTCATCGGCCAGCCGGTCGAGATCGGCGACGCTCGCGCGCACAAGATCGATTTGTCTGGAAAGGCATTCGCGCGAGCCGATACGGCCCGCCACCCATTCGGCCTCCACCTCGCGCCAGCGGGCGTCGGCGAAGCGTTCAAGAATGAGATCGGTGGTATCTTCGAGCGCTATTGTCCCGTCGAAGTCAATCAGAACGCTGGGTACCATTAAGTTCTCGCGTCATGCCCGGCACACGACGGTGCCCCCAGTTGAAGGGTAGGGTACCCGGCCTCGGGTTGCAGCATAAAATTTGGACAATTGTGGCAGATGGTGACCGAACAGGATTAATGCTAAGTCTCACCAGGAATGCGCTGCTGCTTTGCAGCAAGTCCATTGATATCATTTGACTTTAGCGTTGCTGCAATCAGCGCGCGTGGATGCGGGATAAAGTTGTGCCGATGTTGTTGGAACTGTCGTCGATGCGCCGCCTGCTCATTATTTCACTCGCCTGTGTTCTTCCCGCCACCATGGCCGGAATCACCGACAGCATCGCGCAGAACGCCAAGGAGCGAGTCGTCAACGTCTACAACTGGTCCGACTATATCGAGTCGAGCGTGCTCGAAGCATTCAAGAGCGAAACCGGCATCAAAGTCCGCTACGACACATTCGATTCGAACGACACGCTGGAAACGAAGCTTCTCGCCGGCAATTCGGGCTACGACATCGTGGTGCCGACCGCGTATTTTCTCGAGCGCCAGATCAAGGCCGGCGTGTTTCAGAAGCTCGACAAATCGAAACTACCGAACCTCGTCAACGTCTGGCCGGCGATCGCGCAGCGGCTGGCCGCCTACGATCCCGGCAACGCCTATGCCGTGAACTACATGTGGGGCACGACCGGGATCGGCTACAACGTCAAGAAAGCACGCGACATCCTCGGCGCAAACGCCGGGATCGACACCGCGATGGCGTCCTGGGACATGGTGTTCAAACCCGAGAACATTTCGAAATTCAAGGATTGCGGCGTCTATATGCTGGATTCGTCCGACGACATTATGCCGGCCGCGCTGCAGTATCTCGGGCTCGATCCGAACACCACCGCCGGCGCCGATCTGGAGAAGGCTGCGGCCCTCATCACCAAGGTGCGGCCCTTCGTCCGCAAATTCCATTCCTCGGAATATCTCGACGGCCTTGCGAGCGGCCGCATCTGTCTCGTCGTCGGCTGGTCGGGCGACATCAAGCAGGCGCAGAAGCGCGCGGCCGAAGCCAAATCCGGCATCGAAATCGCCTACGCCATTCCGAAGGGCGGCGCGCAGATGTGGTTTGACAACATCGCCATTCCGCGCGACGCGAAGAACGTCGCGGAAGCCCACGAATTCATCAACTACCTGCTGCGGCCCGCGGTGGCGGCGAAAAACACCAACTATCTGTCATACGCCAACGGCAATCTTGCGAGTCAGAAGCTGGTCGATCCCGCGATCCTCAATGACCGCACGGTCTATCCCGACGAGCAAACCATGAAGCAGCTCTACACCATCACCGCGCACGACCAGAAAACCCAGCGGCTGATGAACCGCCTGTGGACCAAAATCAAGACCGGACGATAGGTGCCGCGTAACGCATGCTGTCCAACCTCAAGCACAACGCCCTCTACGTCGCCTTCAAGGAGCGGCGCAAGGCGTTCAAACGCAAACTCAAGTTGCCGCAATATCTCGGAGACGCCCATTGCTGCCCGGTCTGCGGCACCAAGCTGCGCGCGTTCAAGCCGATCTGGAAATCGTTTCATCGCAACATCGAGCAGCACGGCTATATCTATCCGTTGTCCTCCATCGAGACCTTCAACATCTCCGCCTATTCCTGCCCGGCCTGCGATGCCTCCGACCGCGAGCGGCTCTACGTGCTCTATCTCGATCGAGCTTTTCGCGCGCTCGATCCCAAGCGGCGCTACCGCATGATCGAATTCGCGCCTTCCATGGCGCTGCACGAGAAGTTGAAGAGTTATCCCTTCATCGAATACCGCAGCGCCGATCTGTTTCGCAAAACCGTCGATGACCGCGTCGATATTTCCGACATGAAGCCCTATGCCGACGGCTCCGTCGACATTTTTCTCTGCTCGCACATCCTCGAACACGTGCCTGACGACCGCAGAGCCATGGCGGAGCTCTATCGCATCCTCAAACCCGGCGGTTTCGGCATCGTCATGGTGCCGCTGGTGCATGGGGTCGACGACACGCAGGAAAGTCCGGAAGTCAACACCGACGCGCTACGCTGGAAATACTACGGCTCGGGCGATCACCTGCGCCAATACGGCAAGCGCGATTTCGTGCAACGGCTCACCGCCGCCGGCTTCAAGGTCGATCAGCTCGGCATGGATTATTTCGGCGCGGAGGCGTTCCGCAGTGCCGGCATCGCCGCGGATTCCATTCTTTACGTGGTCCGCAAGCGCGTGCCCTAGCTCACCGCCAGCGCCGGTGTACCCACAGCCATTGCTCCGGGTATTCCCGCACCCAGCCTTCAACCACGTCGGTGATGACCTGCATGGTTTTCTGCACGTCGATCTGGCCATCGGCGTCACGCACGGGTGCGATCGCATCGGTCAACTCGGCGCGGAAGCGATGATGGGGTAGCCGGATCACGCGCGCGCCGTGGATCGGGCAGTCCACATGGCGCGCGAGCCGCGCCAGCAGCGGGTTGGCCTTGGTCTTGCGGCCGAAGAAATTCACCTCGATGCCCTGCACGTTGTATTGATCGACCAGCATGGCCACGTGGCCGCCGGCCTCCAGTGTCCGCTTCAGCTTGAACGGCGTGTCGAGGCCGGTGGCGACCAGGTTGCCCATGCTGCCCGCGCGAATTTTGATCACGGCATCGGCCACCGCACCGAGATTCGGTCGCCGATAGACGATGGCCGTATCAAGTTTATAATCGTGCGCGACCCGTCCAGTCAGCTCCCAGTTCGCCAGGTGCGCGGTGAATATGAGCGCCGGCTTGCCGTCGAGCCGCAAGCGATGAAAGCGGTCGAACGTCGCCTGGTCGTATTCGATGTCGAACGGACCGGGCCGGGCCGGATCGTAGGTCTTGAAGCGGTCGATATGGGCGAACTCGGCGGCAACGCGTCCGAGATTGTCCCACACGCCGCGCAGGATGGCTTCTATTTCCTCCGGCGATTTATCCGGAAATGCGGCCGTAAGATTGGCGCGGCCGACGCGATGCTCGGGTAACCACGGTCCGACCCGGCGCAAAAGCGCGCCGGTGAAATCGGCCATCACGTTGCGGTTAATCAACCGGATCGTCTTCAACGCGCCGACGGTCAGGAACCCAGCCGTTGCATTGATGGCAGGCCTAAGCCGCATTGAAAGACGTTGCGCCGAACGATCGGCCATCCGGCGTCCTGTTTCAGAAGTGCACGATGATTTTTCCGAACACCTGACGGCCTTCGAGCCGCTTAAGCCCGCGCTCGAACTCTGCGAGCGGAACTTCCATGTCGATCACCGGCAGCAGCCCCTTCGCCATCTTGGCCAGCCCGTCACGGATGTTGCGCATCGACGCGCCGAACGAGCCGAAAATCTTGTACTGCTGCTGGAAAAGCTGCATCAGGTTGAGCTGCACCGACGGCCCCGCGGTCGAACCGCAGGTCACGAGTCGTCCGCCGCGCTTGAGCACGAGCAGCGAGCCGTTAAAACCTTCGCCGCCTACGTGCTCGAATACGACATCGACGCCTTTCTTGTCGGTGAGCTTGCGCGTGATGGTCTCGAACCGCTCCTTGCGGTAATTGATCACGTGATCGGCGCCAATGGCTTTCGCCTTCGCCACTTTCTCGTCGTCGCCAATGGTGGTGATGACCGTGCAACCGAGCGCCTTCGCCATCTTGATCGCGACCGTGCCGATGCCGGAGCCGCCGGCCTGCACCAGGATGGTCTCGCCGGGTTTTAGTTTGGCATTGTCGAATAGCATGTGCTCGACCGTGGAAAATCCGATCGGCGCGCAGGCGGCATCGCGCAGGCTCACGCCCTTGGGCACCGGGATGACCAGCCGTGCCGCAAGGTTCAGACGGTCGCGCGCAAAGCCGTCGACGTGGAAGCCCATGATGCCGCCGACGTTTTCGCAGAGGTTGTCGCGCCCCTCGCGGCAGGCCGGACATGTGCCGCAGGTCAGCGCGCCGTACATGACCACCGGATCGCCGACCTTGAACCCGGTGACGCCCGCGCCGACCGCCGCGATTTCACCGGCAGCTTCCACGCCCACCACCACCGGCAGCTTGCGCTTGGCGAAGGCCATGCCGCGAAAGCCCCACAGATCCAGGTGATTGAGCGCGATCGCCTTGGTCGCGATCTGCACGTCGCCCGCGCCCGGCGGCGGTGGGGAGGGGGTATCGACAAGTTCGAGCTTGCGATCGCCTAGCAGCGTCAGCGCACGCATCAATTAAGGCTCGCGCCCCACGACCAGCGAGACATTTTGTCCGCCGAAGCCGAACGAATTCGAGATCGCGTGGCGCATTTTCGCGTCGCGTGCCTTGTTCGGCACCACGTCGAGCGGGATCGCAGGATCGGGAACTTGATAGTTGATCGTCGGCGGGATGCGCTGATGCAGGAGCGTGAGCAGCGTGAACACCGCCTCGACCGCGCCCGCCGCCGACAGCGTATGCCCGACCATCGATTTGTTCGACGAGATCGGCAGGCTCTTTGCGCGCTCGCCGAACACCGCCATCACGCCCATGGCTTCCATCTTGTCGTTCTCCGGCGTGCCGGTGCCGTGCGGGTTGACGTAGTCGATGTCGTCCGGGTTGAGTCCGGCGTCGACGATCGCCTGCTTGATGCAGCCGATGATCGGCTTGCCGTCCGGACTGGAGCGCGTGCGATGGAAAGCATCGGCCATCTCGCCGCAACCCTCCATGACGCCGAGAATTTTCGCCCCGCGCGCCTTGGCCGACGCCAGGCTTTCCAGCACGAGCGCGCCGGCGCCCTCGGCCATCACGAATCCGTCGCGATTTTTCGCGAACGGTTTAGCCGCCGATTGCGGCGGATCGTTCGAAGTCGAGAGCGCCGAGAGCAGCGAAAAGCGGATCAGCGACTCGGTATTAACCGAGCCGTCGGTGCCGATGCAAAGCGCGGCATCGGTCTCGCCCCGGCGGATTGCCTCGATGCCGAGCTGGATCGCGGTTGCGCCCGAGGCGCACGCGGTCGACAGCGAAATGGGCGAGCCTTTGGTCCCGAATTTTTCGGCCAGATAATCCGCCACCGATCCGAACAGGAAGCGCCGGTGATAGGAGGAGAACGAACCGGTCTCGCACGCGCGCAGGAGATCGTCGTAGCTGAGCGGACCATTGGAGCCGGACGCCTGCGCCAGGTTGCGCCGGTGCGGCCATTCCATCTCGATCGGCGGCACGGCGAGAAACAGCGGACCGGGAAAATCCCCGCGTGACCCGATGCCGGATTCGGAGATCGCTTCCTCGGCCACCATATCGGCGAGCCGCTCGGAGAGTTCGGGTGTCGAAACTTCCTCGAGCGGCACGAAATCCACGGTGCCCGCGACGCGTGTCTTCAATCCTTCGGTCGCAAACCGTGTGATGGTGTGGATACCGGATACGCCCGCGGTGAGCTTGCGCCAATTGTCGTCCTTGCCCGCGCCGAGCGAGGTGACGACGCCGACGCCCGTGGCCACAACGATCGGCCGGCCGGCTTTGTCATGCGTGGCAGCCATCTCGCTTCTCCTTCAGGCTGGCGTCTCGACCAGCGCGACCCCTTCGCCGCGCCAGTGGCCGACGCTGGTGACGACGACCTGCGTCAAGGGGCCGTCCATCGGCTTCTCAGCCCCGGATCGGTCGCCGGGCGGAAACAGCTTACCACGACTCACCGCGATTGCGGCGAGCGCCACATTCATGGGGAATTGCGGCTCCAGCGCATGACCGAGATAAGTACCGGTAGCGCGAACCGCAACATCCGGATGCTGGGCGAGGAACTTGCGCTCCTCGCCCGTGGCCGGTTCCGCGCCGGTCGCGCCGGAGATGATGGCAAGGCGCCCGGCTTTCAGTCGCGGCGAAATCTTCTCCCACATGCGGGCGAGCGTGCTGGTGATCTCGCCTGCCTCGCGGCGGCTGGCGCGGTCGGAAAGCACGATGGATAATCGTGCCAGCGGCTTTGCCCCGCGCGCCTCGGCGTGCTTGCGCTCCTCCAGTACGAGGAATGCGCCCATCGACCCGACCGCGAATCCGCCCTTCGGCCCGCGCTCCCAAACCGGCGCGAAGGCATCCTTGAGGTTGAATCCGCCGAACGCGTACATCGCCAGCAAGTCGGGCCGTTCCGCGTTACAGGAGCCGCCGACCAGCGCGATGTCGCTCGTGCCGGCGGCGATGCGCGAGAGCGAAATCCGCACCGCGTCGACGCCCGCGCCTTCCTCGCCCATGAACGTGCGCGACGAGCCGGTGACGCCGTGCACGATCGAAATATTTCCGGCCAGCAGATTCGAGAGCTGCGCGAGGAACAGCGTCGGTCGCAGATCGTTCATCAGACGCTCGTTGAGAAACGAGTCCGGCTTCTCGGCTTTCGGTAGCCCGGTCAGGATCGCGCTGTCGACCGCCACATCGCGTTCGCCGCCGCCTGCCGCGACGATCATGTCCATGTGCGACAGCACGTCGGTCTTGCCCTTCACGCCCGCGCAGTCGAGCGCGAGCCCCGCGGCGAATGTGCCGATCCGTTGCCAGGCTTCCATCTGCCGCTGGTCGCCCTTCTTCGGGATCTGCTTGTCGAGATCGATCGGTGCGATGGGATGCACGACATAAGGCGCGAAGGTGGTTGTATCGGCCTTCGGCTGTCCCGACTCCAGCGCGTGCCAATGCGCGTCCGGACCTTCGCCCAGACACGACACGATGCCAACGCCGGTGATCCACGCCTCGCGCGCATTCTCAGACATGACCGACGGTCTCCATCGGGAAGGCGATGCGCGCCGCAAACTCCTGCATGAAGTTGCGGAATTGCGGATTGGGGAACGGCACGATGCGGAACGTAATGGTCGCGTTGCATACGATCTTCCCTTTGACGCGGCCTTCGGCTTCGACGACCGCGAAGCCGGATCCGTCGTGTTCGAGCCTTGCTGAGAGCGCAAGCTCGTCGCCGGGGCTCACGAACGTGCGCAGCTTTACGTCTTTCAACGCGGCCAGGAACGGCATGCGCTCGAAATTGGTGAGCCCGATGATCAGCCAGCCTGAGGTCTGCGCCATGGATTCGATCAGCAACACGCCCGGCATCAGCGGATAGCCGGGGAAGTGACCCTCGAAAATCGTGCTGGTTTTTGGAACGATCGCCTCGGTGCGGATCGTCTTGTCGGCAAGATTAAGCGCGGTGATCCGGTCGATAAGTTGGAAATACTCGATCCGCATGCGCCCCCTGTGACGTCACGCTCCCTTGGCAGCAACCAGGCCGTCAATGCGGGTGCAGAGATTCTGCAGCACGAAATACTGCTCGGTCGTAGCCTTGCCGTCGTTGACTTCCTGCGTCCATTGCTCGAGCGGCAGTTTGATGCCGAACGCTTTGTCGATGGCGAATGCGATGTCGAGGAAATCGAGGCTGTCGATGCCGAGATCGTCGATCGCGTGACTTTCCGGCTTGATCGTGTCGCGCGGGATGTCGCAGGTCTCGGCGATGATATTGGCCACGGTGTCGAAGGTCGATGACATCGGCAACTCTCTGATGAATGTCGGTTATTCGGCGTCGGCCGGATATTCTTGTGTCGGTTCAAGGGCAAAGCGGATTGGCACGACGGCTCCCCGATAGACCTTTATCGCGCGTGGCCGGTCTAGCCAAGAGGTAATTCTAACGCCACACGAAGCACTTGTAGTGACACTTAACGCAACGGACTTGCGCCGCGGCGTCTGAGCTGGGCCGCACGTTGCGGCGCGATCATGCAACGCCGTCCAGGACGGAACGGTCCGGTCCTCCATCACGTCGCGCGGCGTCAAAGTCGATTCGGCATAGGACTGAATTCCTCATAATTTAGCCGCATTGTCCGGCCATCCGTTTGCAATCCCGCTTGGGCGGGAGCGGCTGGTGCGCAGGCTCGTACGACCCGCGCGGCAGAAGCCGCGGTGGAGCGCCGGGAGGCGCAGAGTCCCGGTCGCAAGGGGCTCGCGCGCCCCGCAGCAGGGTTCGCATCCTGCTTCGATATCCGGCGCGCAGGCAGGCCGATCGCAAGGCTCGCCTCAAGGGCGCCTCGCAAGCGCTCGGGCGCCTCCCGGCGCTCCATCCTCTCTTTCAGAGGACGGCAACAGGGATGGGCGCACCCGGCGCCGGCACAAACAATGCGGGGAGCGTAGTTTTGCCTGCGGTTCCTTTGCTAGCATGGTGAAACAAGGGCAATCGGAATGGCGACGCGATCGGAGCGCGGCAAAATTCCTGATCGTGTTTCGCCAAGGCCAACGAAAAACGGAGCGCAGAACAATGGCAAAGATCGTGTTCGGGGCAGGGACGTCTCACACGCCGATGCTGCTCGCATCGGACGAAACCTTGCCGCGTTTCGTGGAAACGGACCAGAAGATCAAGCATCGCGACAAGGAAGGCCGTCCCGTCACCTACGGCGATCTCCTGGAGAAGGCCGATCCCAAGCTTGCGCACATGGTGGCGCCCGAGAATCTCGTGGCCCGGCAGAACGTTGCCCGCGACGCTACCAAGCATCTGCGCAAGGCTATTTCCGCCGCCAAGCTCGATGCCCTCATCGTGCTCGGCGACGACCAGAACGAAAGCTATCTGGAGGATTGCCGGCCGGCGTTTGCGATCTACTACGGTGAGACCATTCGCAATGCCAGCACCCAGCACGCGACCTATTCCCATTTTCCTGATTGGTACATCAAGAACCGCGCCGGCTTCTTCGAGCAGGAAAAGCCGCGCGATTATCCGGTGCACGCGCCGCTTGCCGTGCATCTGCTCACGACGCTCACCCAGGCCGAATTCGATCTCGCCTCCTCCAAATGCCTGCGCGAAGGCGAGGGCGAGGGCCACGCCATGGCCTATGTCCATCGCCACGCACTCGATCCAGAAAATCCAGTGCCGGTGGTGCCGATTTTCCTCAACACCTACTACGAGCCCAACCGGCCTTGGCCCAAGCGGTGTTACCGCCTCGGGCAGGCCATCAAGTCAGCGGTCGAGAGTTTCCCCGCCAAAATCCGCGTCGGCGTGCTGGCATCCGGGGGCCTAAGCCACTTTCTGGTCGACGAGGAGCTCGACCGCGCCATTCTCAAGGCCTTGGCCGACAAGGACGCCGCCTTCCTGCAAAGCCTGCCATGGAACAAGCTGCATGCCGGTTCATCCGAAATCCTCAACTGGGTGGGGATTGCGGGCGCCTTGGAGGACCTTGAGCTCAACTGGTTCGAATATGTCCCCGGCTACCGCACGCCGGCGGGCACCGGCACCGGCCTGAGCTTCGCCACCTGGTCGTGACAATCATAATTCATCGGCAATGCCCAATTTGGCGCCACGCCGCGCAGAACACTTGGCCTATTTTCCGGTGCAAATCCCTATGGTCGCCCTACCGCAGCCGCAATTGACGCAACCAATAGTCTCGAATCGAATTATCGTGGGCGAAGTGTGAGGACGAGGAGGGTAGGGTGCGTAACGGGGTGATGACGGCCATCAGCGCCGCAGGCGTACTTCTTGTCGGCACCGCGTGTCTCAGTTTTGCAAGCGCAGATCCCGCAGCAAAGAAAATCAACACCGCTGCAAAGCCTGTGGCGGTACATGACAAAACGCGCACCGCAAACACTCACGCTGAAGAAGTGCGAGTCGCAAAGGCTGCCGCGCTTGCGCGAGCCATCGCGATCCAGGACAAGTTGAACCGGGCCATTGCCAACGCTTACCACGCGCACGCCCAAGCTTCGAAATCGGACGCCGAGCGCGCCAAGGCCGCAAGCGTTGCGCTCGCCAAACTCCAGTCGCCCCAGCGCCATGAAACCGTTCGCCCGTCGTCGATGGAAATCGGCCTCGCCTCGATCTATTGCTTCCGCAACGGCCCGACCGCGAGCGGCGAGCGTTCACGACCGGCTGTTTTGACCGCCGCACACAAGACGCTGCCGTTCAACACGCTGGTCGAGGTGACCAATCAAAACAACGGGCGTTCAATCGTTGTGCGGATCAACGACCGCGGGCCCTTCGTGGCCGGCCGCGTCATCGATCTCACGCCAGCGGGGGCACGCGCACTCAAGTTCGACGGCGTAACGAAAGTGAGCCTGCGCGTGCTCAACAACCGGCGCGACCAGAATCTGGTCGCCCGCGCATTCTGATCACCAGCGCGTCTGGACCGGGGCTTCGACCGGGGTGCAGCCGCGCCGTCCGGTGAGCACGCAATCCTGATTCTTGCGCATCTGCGCCATGGTGTCGGCGATCCACACGCCGCCGGCCACCAGCAGGATGGTGAACGCCAGGGCGGCGAGGTTCGTGATCATGCGATGCCGATAGTCGTCCGGGCCGGTATTGCCCTCGTACTTGCCGAGATCCTCAACCGGTGACGGCCGCGGCCGCGGGCGCACGAAGGCTGAACCGCGCGGCCGAAACTTCAGCACGCGCCCTTCCGATTGGTTCGTAGCCTGCTCTGCCATCCCTTCCGCCTTGGTATTCAACAATAATATATCACACTGCTGATCTGCGGTCAGATTATGACAGACATGAACCTATCGACGGTAAACGGCAATGCGCCTATAGAGGAATGATGTCCCGCATTGCGACCCGGCTAGTGGCGTTGATTGCGGCTTACGCGCTCGCGCTGCACGCCTTGATGTTCAGTCTGACCCTGCCCCTGCACTTCGCGGGCCATGGTTCTGCGACGCTGAGCCTCTTCTGCAGCAGTCTGCCGGATACAAACCGGCCGGGCGGCCAACCCGCCAGCGTACCGGACTGCTGCATCGCCGGCTGCCCGGAAGTCGCCTGGGTTCCTCCGGACACCGCGGTCATCGCGATCGTTGCGTCCGCCGAGACCCCCATTCCCGTGGCCTATGCCATCGCGCCTGTTCCGCGCGCGATCGTCAAGACGCCACAGATCCCGCGCGCTCCGCCGCTCGCCTGATCCGACGCAGTCAGTCCAACCAGGCATACCCGCGCGCAATCTGCGCGCTTAAGACACGGAGCAATTCGATGAAATTCGCATTCTTTCTCGCCGCCGTTCTTGCCTTCGCTGCAAGCACGGCTTCGGCTAACAACTACAAGGTCGGCTCACTCGAAATCGAAAATCCCTGGACGCGCGCAACGCCCAAGGGCGCGCCCGTTGCCAGCGGCTATCTGAAGATCACCAACAAGGGAACCGCCGCCGATCGTCTCATCAGCGGAACCGTCACGGCGGCGGACCATGTCGAAATTCACGAGATGGCGATGATGAGCGGCATGATGAAGATGCGCCCGGTCGCGGGCGGCCTTGAAATCAAGCCCGGCGAGACCGTCGAATTAAAACCCGGCTCCTACCACCTGATGTTCATGAGATTGAAACATCCGCTTGAAAAAGGCCAGCGCGTCAAAGGCACGCTCACTTTCGAGAAGGCCGGTCCGGTCGACGTCGAATTCGTCGTCAATGCCATTGGTGCGAAAGCGCCCGGCGAGCACATGACCCACGACAGCCCCATGGAGATGCACTGACCTTCAGGAGGCGCCTTCGCGGAACGGCAAAGGCGCCTCCTCCGGCACCTGCGCGTGGAACACGTTGAGCGTCATGGAAATGAGTACGTAGTAGCCGAGCGTGGCGACGAATTCGACCATGCCGGCGTCGCCCAAGATTTTGTGCGCGCGATCGTACGTGCGATCGCTCACGCGGCGCGCGCGATAGAGTTCCTTGATGAAATCGTAGAGCGCGCGCTCGTCCTTCGGCGCTGACTTCGGCACGCGTCCGGCCTTCAGGTCGGCGATGGTCTTGGGCAGAACGCCGGCGCGCTCCGCCATCGGCGCATGCGCGAACCATTCGTACTGCGCGCGCCAGAATTGCCCGGTGGTGAGAATGGCGAATTCGGAGAGTCGCGGCGGCAGCGATGTCTTGAAGCGCACATGCGCGCCGAGCGCCTGCGCCACCAGGCCGAGATGGGGTGCGTGCAGCCAGATCGCGAACGGCCCGTTGAGCTTCGGCCTTTTTCCTCGCGGTCCGGCGAAGATCGCATCGCGCAACGCGCGCTGCGGCTCGTTCATCTGCTCGTCGGGAATATCCTTGAGACGATAACGCGGGCGCTTGGCTTTGGCAGGCATGAATGTCCTCTTGCTGTGAAGAAGCCGGCGGGCGTTTACGTTCCGACCGACAGCGGGGCGTGCATCTTGCGCAAGGCCGCGATCACGGACAGCGCGACGTTCTTGCCGGTCTTGGGATTTTCCGAAGGGATATTCTCGATCGACATCGTGAATCGCGACGAATCGGAATCCACCGCGATGGTATGGCAGTTGCGCTCGACCTTCGGATCGGCCCAGATGTCGATCATGGTGCGGTCGGGGCCGATGCCGGCGAGCGACAGCGCCGCCGCGACGTTGACGTTTTCCGGAAAGCCGATCGCAGCCTCGCGGGCGGTTCCGGAAAAGATGCGCTTGGCCGTATTCAGCCCATCCACCGAGATGCCGTTCTTGACCAGATACGGCGCGCCGGCGAGGCCGCGCGGCGGCTTGCGCGTCACCATGCGTACCGTGTTGATCGCGCCCTCGGCAGCGGCGGTGACGGCGTCGAGGCCGATCAGCGCCCCG
>DATJVR010000093.1:0-52873 GCA_035501735.1 Xanthobacteraceae bacterium
AGGCCGCGGATCGTCACCAGCGCCTCGGCTTGCTCGTTCAGATATTTCGCGAAGGCGCGGTACTTTTCCTGGGAATTCCCACGTACCGCATGCTGCAATGTCGAGACCGTCGTGGCGTTCCAGACGTGATCCTCGCCGCGCACGCGCACCGCATAGTCGCCGCCGACATCGAGCATGGTGCGGTAGATCGGCGCGTCGCTGAAGGCGTCGCGGTGTCGGCGTACCGCTTCTTCGGCGATTTCGTCGAGGCCGACGCCCTCGATGCGGGTGGCGGTGCCGGTGAAGAAGGTGCCGACGAACTCCGACTTTAGCCCGACCGCGTCGAAAATCTGCGCGCCGCAATAGGACTGATAGGTGGAGATGCCCATTTTCGACATCACCTTGAGCAGTCCCTTGTCGATCGACTTGATGTAACGCTTGAGGACTTCCTTATCCTCGAGCTTTTGCGGGAGCTCGCCCTTCATCGCCGTCAGCGTCTCGAAGGCGAGATAGGGATTGATGGCCTCGGCGCCGTAGCCGGCCAGGCACGCGAAATGGTGCACTTCGCGCGGCTCGCCGGATTCGACGACGAGCCCGACCGAGGTACGAAGCCCGACGCGGATCAGGTGGTGATGCACGGCCGCGCAAGCGAGCAGCGACGGAATGTGAATGCGGTCGGCGCCGGCGCGGCGGTCGGAGAGAATGATGATGTTGATGCCGTCCCTCACCGCGGCCTCGGCTTGGGCGCACAGGCTGTCGATGGCGGCCGTCATGCCGGCTGAGCTGGCTTCCGCCGGCCAGGTGGTGTCGAGCGTCAGCGACTTGAAGTGATCGTGGCCGATCTCGGAGATGGCGCGGATCTTCTCCAGGTCGCCGTTGGTCAGGATCGGCTGCCGCACTTCGAGGCGCTTGACCTTCGACATGCCTTCGAGGTCGAACAGGTTCGGCCGCGGTCCGATGATCGAGACGAGGCTCATCACCAGTTCTTCGCGGATCGGGTCAATCGGGGGATTGGTCACCTGCGCGAAGTTCTGCTTGAAATAGGTGAAGAGCACCTTCGGTCGCTCCGACAGCGCCGAGATCGGCGTGTCGTTGCCCATCGAGCCGACCGCTTCCTCGCCCTGCGCCGCCATCGGCGCCATGAGGATTTTCAGGTCCTCCTGGGTGTAGCCGAACGCCTGCTGGCGATCGAGCAACGAGAGATTCGAGAGCGGCGCTTCCGCCGCCGCGGCCGGCAGCTCTTCCAGCACGATTTGCGTGCGCTCGAGCCATTTCTTGTACGGATGGCTGCGCGCGAGTGTCGCTTTCAGCTCTTCATCCGGGATCAGCCGGCCCTGTTCGAGATCCACCAGCAGCATCTTGCCCGGCTGCAGCCGCCATTTCTTGACGATGTCCTTTTCCGGGATCGGCAGCACGCCCATTTCCGACGCCATGATGATGCGATCGTCGCGCGTCACCAGATAGCGCGCGGGGCGCAAGCCGTTGCGGTCGAGGGTGGCGCCGATCTGCTTGCCGTTGGTGAACGCGATGGCGGCCGGTCCGTCCCATGGCTCCATCAGCGCAGCATTGTATTCGTAGAAGGCGCGGCGTTCCTCGTCCATGAGCGGATTGCCCGCCCACGCCTCCGGGATCATCATCATCACCGCATGCGCCAGCGGGTAGCCGCCCTGGGTGAGGAATTCGAGCGCATTGTCGAAGCACGCCGTGTCGGACTGTCCCTCGTACGAGATCGGCCAGAGCTTGCTGATGTCGTCGCCGTAAAGATCCGACGACACCGAGGCCTGCCGCGCCGCCATCCAGTTCAAGTTGCCGCGCAGCGTGTTGATCTCGCCATTGTGCGCGATCATCCGGTACGGGTGCGCGAGCGACCAGGTCGGAAACGTATTGGTGGAGAACCGCTGGTGCACCAGCGCCAGCGCGCTCTCGAAATCCGGCTCGTGCAGGTCGGGATAGTAGGTGCCGAGCTGGTCGGCGAGGAACATGCCCTTGTAGATCACCGTGCGGCACGAGATCGACACCGGATAATAGCCGGACAGCCGCCGTTCGCGTTGGGTGTAGACGATGCTCGAGACCGACTTGCGCATGATATAGAGCCGCCGCTCGAACTCGTCCTCGGTCTTGATCGCATCGCCGCGTCCGATGAACACCTGCATGTGCACCGGCTCGGTGGGTTTCACCGATTCACCGAGCGTTGAATTGTCGGTCGGCATGTCGGTGCGCCAGCCGAGCAGGGTCAGACCTTCGCGCGCGATGATCTCCTTGAACGTCGAACGGATGAACTCGCGCCATTCCGCATCGCGCGGCATGAACAGCACGCCGACCGCGTAGTCGCCGGGCTTGGGCAGTTCGAATCCGAGATCGGCGCACTTGCGCTTGAAGAATTCGTGCGGGATCTGCACCAGAATTCCGGCGCCGTCGCCGGCGCGCGGATCGGCGCCGACCGCGCCGCGATGTTCGAGGTTGCAGAGAATCTGTAGCGCGTCTTCGACGATCTGGTGCGACTTGCGGCCCTTGATATCGGCGATGAAGCCGACGCCGCAGGAATCCTTATCGCGCGCGGGATCGTAGAGTCCGAATGGCGCCGGCACGCCAGGATCGGCGGAATCGGCAAAGCGCGCCCGTGCGTCGACCAACGGTGCCGCCGGGGCGGGATGTCCGCGTTGTCGTCGGGCTCTGCCGCTCCTCTTCTTCATACTCAATCGCCCTCATGCGCCCTGCCACATGCATGACACATGCATTTCTCCGGCCGGCGCGGCTTCCTCGTCCACAGCGCTTATCCGCGCCGCAGTCCGTAGCGAACCATGCTCAAAGGACAGCCTTCTCGCGGGCCGCTTCCGCCGCCGGCATCACGCGCCACGGCTCATGTTGGTCGCCGTTCGAAGCACGCGCAAGTGCTTCATCGGACGCCGCCCAAATGGGGGCACGCCGCGTGCCTGGCCAATTGGGACAGTAATACTGTCCTATAATCTCGCCGCTGGCAACCATTTTATCCATGCCGCAAGAAAGTTGCGAAAATTTCAGATTTTCCGGGCATGAGTTGTCATGGCGAGCGGCTGAATCAGCCGTTCCGGCGCAGAACGCAATTGTGGCACGCAATCGCCATTCAAAGCCCGCGCCAGCACCGCCCTATTTCGGTGATAAGGTGCCACCGCGATGATCGAGGAGGCCCTCGTGAAGAAGAGTAGCTTCTACGGCCTGGCTGTAATTGTCGTCGGGATCGCGCTTGCCGTTCCGCCCGCGCGTGCCGCCGAACGCGCGGCCCGCGCGCCGAGCGTCGTGCCCCCGCAGGAAGTCATCGCGATCGTCCGTTCCGTGGGCTTGAGTCCGATTGGCAAGCCGACCCGCAAAGGCACGAATTACCTGCTGCGCGCGCGCGACGAGGACGGCATCGAGGTTCGTGTCGTTGTGGACGGCCGCGCCGGCGAGGTCACCGCGGTCACGCCGGTCGGATACAACAATCGCGAGTTCGATCCGATGCGGCCGAGCATCTACGATTCCGGCCCGCCGGTGTATGAGCCGGCTCCGGTCTATCGCCGCGACGTCCCGATCATCGAGGAACAGAACGACCCGCCGATCTATCGGCGCGCTGCGCCGGCGGCTCCGCCTCCAGTCGCTCTGCCGCCTGCCCCGCCGCCCCCCGAGCGCGAAGCCGTCGTTGCCCCGCCGCCGTCGCCGGAATTTTTGACGCCGCGGCCGGAGACGGCCCATCCGCCCGAAGCGGTGCCTGAAGCGGCCCCTCCCGAGGGCGATGAGAATGCATTGCTGCCGCCGCCGCCGCCGCGATTTCCCCAGCGGGTGAACGTGACGCCGACGCCCAAGCCGGCGGCCAAGCCCGCAACCAAGCCTGCCACCAAGCCCGCAAAATCGGCGGCCAAGACGATCCCGCCGAAGACCGATCAAAAGTCGGATGCGAAGGCGCCTGCGACCAAGACCGACGCAAAGAAAACCGACCCCGACAAGATCAGCATACGCACGCTGCCGCCGCCGCCCGCGCCGAAGAACTAGCTGCAAATTGTCGCCTGATTGGCTCATCAAAATGCAAGCGCCCCGCATCAGCGGGGCGCTCGTCTATTTGAGCCGAATAGAGCCGTCGCGGTGCGGCGATCAGCGGCCTTTCACGTTCTCGACCTTGTCGAACTCGACATTGCGCAGTTGCCCGCCGACCTTCTCGACGCGCCGGATATAGATGGTCTGGGTGATGTCGCGCGTTTCCGGATCGATCGAGATCGGCCCGCGCGGACTTTCCCACTTCATGCCCTTCGCCGCGGCGATGAGTGATTCGCCGTCAGTCTTGCCGCCGGTCTTTTTGATCGTCTCATAGATCAGGTGCATGCCGTCATAGCCGCCGATCGAAAAGATGTCCGGATTGCGCTTGTAGTCCGCGTTGTACGCCGCCACGAATTTCCTGTTCATTGCGGACTCGTGTTCATGGCCGTAATGGATGACGGTTATGATGCCGATTCCCGCATCGCCCATGCTTTTCAGGGCCTCATCCGTCGTCAGTTCGCCCTGTCCTAGAACCTTCGTCTTCTTCGGATCGACACCGCGTTCAGACAGGGCCTTGGCGACGGCAGCCGGCTGCGTGCCGCCCGGCACCCAGACGTAGATCGCGTCCGCGTTGGCATCCTTGGCGCGTTGTACGAAGGGCGAGAAATCCGAGGTCTGCACCGGGTACCGCAGCGAGCCCACGAGTTCGCCGCCCGCATCCTTGAGGCCCTTTTGGAATGAGCTTTCGGCATCGTGGCCGGGACCGTAGTCAGAGACCATCGTGAAGAATTTCTTCGCGCCGCCTTTCTTGACCGCCCAGCTTCCGAACGAGGAGTTCAATTGCGGAATGGTGAGCGAGGTGCGCGCCATGTAGGGCGATTTGGTGGTGATGATCTGCGTTGCGGCATTCATCACCACCATGAATTTCTTCGCTTCGGCGGACACGTCGGCGGCGGCCAGCGCGTTCGGCGTCAGCACGAATCCGGCGAGGATGTCGACGTTGTCGCGTACCACCAGTTCCTGCGCCAAGCGCTTTGCCACGTCAGGTGCGATACCGCCGGTGTCCTTGCGGATGAATTCGAGCTTTTTGCCGGCGACCGTATCGCCATGCTCTTTGACATAGAGCTTGATGGCGTTGTCCATCTGCGCGGCCGGGTCGGCGAACTGACCCGAATACGGCATGATGAGACCGATTTTGATGGTCTGCTGCGCATGAACCGTAGCGCTCGCTAGCAGAACTGCGGCGAGACCGCACAGACCGGCAAATAGCTTTTGCATGGCATCCTCCCGATGGCGTTTATTCGTTGCCGATCAGGCTAGAGTCATTTTGGCCCCAGTCAAGCGAGCGTATTGGCGCGACCCGACGGGGGTTTATTGGGCTGCTGCCCACAGGCCGCGGAGCAACGCGTCGCGCGCGGTCATTTTCGTGCGTTGCCGGCAGCAGCAAGCGCGTCCTTGAACGGCTGCGGGATTGCGCTCGTCGTGATCGAGCCATCCGGCGCCACTGTCGCCCACACCCGCGCCTCGTAGCCTTCGAACACCGCCACGCCGTCGCGCGCGCCGCGATATTGCACGCGGAAGCTCTTCGTTCCCCAATGCACGATCTCGGCGTCGACGGTGAGGCGATCCTCGAAACTTGCCGGCGAAATGAATTTCGCGCCGGCATCCACGATCGGAACATGCACGCCGAATTCTTCGAGCAGGCGACGATGACCGAAACCCGCCTTGCGCATCAGGTTCTGGAACGCGATGTCCATGAAATGGAAGAATCTCGGATAATAGACGATGCCGGCGCTGTCGCAGTCGCCCCACGCGATCAGATTCTCGGATTTAACCGGCATTATTCCGCGGGAAGCGCGCTCGGCCGCCACGGCCCGCGGAACTGCCGCACGAGCTGGGCGAGATAGGGAACGGAATAGCGCTCTCTCTCTTGCCCGAAGGCGGCCGGCAATTCGGTCCAATGCAGATCCGGCTGATGGTGATGCACCGCATGCAGATTCTGGTTCAGCATGAACAGCTCCAGCCAGCGTGGCGCTTGCATGTTGTAGGCGTCAGTATTGATGACTGCCGGCGTGCCATAATGCGGCAGGTTGTCTTGCAGCGATATGATCAGCCCGCGCAGCAGCATGCCCCCGAGCAACAGCGGCCAGAACGCGCCATAGAGTGTGAACGCGGTGGCGTAGAGCGCGATCGCGACGAATGCGTCGAGCCGGATGCGCGCAACGCGGCGGTCGAGCACGCGTAGCGCGGCCACGCGTATCGCGGTGATCTCCGGCTCGTCGCGTGCCATCGCGCGCTTGATCCCGAATACGATCACCCGGCGTGGCAGCAGCATGGCGACCGTCGCGATGATCTCGGTCAGATAGAGTCCGCCGAGCAAATGTCCGTAATACTTGAGGCCGGCGTTGAGCGCGTTCTGCCCCGGCTCGATCACGTCCGGCCGGTCGAGCGCATGGCGATTGGAGCGGTGATGGGCCAAGTGGCCAAAGCGCACCACATCGAACGACACGCCCGAGCAGATCGCGATGACGCGCCCCATGCGATCGTTCAGCACCGGTCGGCCGGCCAACCGTCCGTGGATCGCCTCGTGCAGCACCGCGGTGTTGAACGGTGTCGCCAGCATCAGCAGGACGATCACGATGCCCGCCAGCACCGGCGCCTGCGGCAGCAGCAGGAGCGGCACCACGAACAGCATCAGTGCCGCCACGGTTACGACCGCCGCGGCAAACAGGGCGTTGAGGCGATAGGGCATTGCAGCGGCGAGGGTGGTCATCGACAATGGCAGTGATGAATCGTGCTGTTCGTCGAGCTTCAGCACACGACAACACCGCCGTCCCGTCAAGTCCTCTAAATCACGGCTTGGTGGCCCCAAATGAAAGCGCCCCGGTTGCCCGGGGCGCTCGGAAACCTTTGGAGGTTCAGTCCGAAGATTTCAGTGGTTCGTTAGGCCGCAGCCTTCGCCTCGACCACGCTCGGCTTATTGATTTTGCCGTTGATCGCGATCTGGCGCGGCTTCTTGGTCTCGGGGATCTCGCGCACGAGGTCGACGTGCAGGAGGCCGTTCTCCAGCGACGCGCCCTTCACCTGGACGTGTTCGGCAAGCTGGAATACGCGCTCGAATGCGCGCGCCGCGATGCCCTGGTAGAGCACCTCGCCGGATTTGTTCTCTTGTTTGATTTGTTTCTCACCCTTGATCGTCAGGGTATTCTCCTTCGCCTCGATCGAGAGCTCGTTTTCGCCAAAGCCCGCGACCGCTACCGAGATGCGGTAATCGTTCTCGCCGGTGCGTTCGATGTTGTAGGGCGGATAGCCCGGGGCGGCTTCAAAACCGTCGAGCATCGAGAACAGCCGGTCGAAACCGACGGTGGAACGATAAAGGGGGGCAAGATCGAAAGTTCGCATAGCATATCCTCCAGTTTGAGCGACATGCGGACAGTCCGCCATTGTGAGGCCGGACCCCGTCACACAGCCCGGATGGGCCTGTGCGTCCTCTGATTTAGGCAGCCGCGGTCTTGCTTCAAGAGGGCGCGCCGCAAAAATTTTCCAGCAAATTCAGATGGTTAATGACGAATTCCGAGTGCTGGTCGCGTTCGCTGGCCATCGCGCAGCCCAGATTGAGCCGCACGCGCGCCCTGCTATAAGGCCAAACAGCCCGTAGCGGCGGCACCTGGCAATGCAACTCATCGAAATCCCGTCCAATCCGATTCCGGAGAATGCGACCTGCGGGGCCTTGCGCGCATCCGATGGTGTGCAGCTTCGCTTTGCCCGCTGGCCAGCGCCGCCCGGCCGCAAGGGCACGGTCTGCGTATTTCATGGCCGCTGCGAGTTCATCGAGAAATATTTCGAAACCGTGCGCGAATTGCACGCGCGCGGCTTCGCCGTCGCCACCTTCGATTGGCGCGGGCAAGGCCTGTCCGATCGCGCGCTCGCCGATACCCACAAGGGTCACGTCTGGAGCTTCGACGAATACGCCACCGATCTGGTGGCCTTCATGCAGGAGATCGTGCTGCCGGATTGCCCGCCGCCCTTTTTCGCGCTCGGACATTCCATGGGCGCTTCCATCCTGCTGCGCAGCGTCTGGCAAGGTCGTCGCTGGTTCGATCGCATCGTGCTGTCGACGCCGCTGATCGCCCTGCCGAATGGTTTTCGTTCGACCCGCACCGCGAGACTGACCGCCCGCGTCATGCGGCTCGCCGGTTTTGGCACCGCTTACGTTCCCGGCGGCGATGCAACCGTCATGGCCATGCGGCCCTTCACCGACAATCCGCTCACCTCCGACCCGGTGCGCCATGCCCGCGTTGCCGCCGTGCTCGAGAAGGAGCCCGCGCTTCGCCTCGGCTCGCCGACGGTTGCCTGGGTCGACGCCGCCTATCGGGTGATTGCCGAATTTGCCGAGCCGACATTCCCGAGCAGCATCCGCCAGCCGCTTCTGCTGATCGCCGCCGGCCGCGACGAAATCGTCTCCACCCCGGCGATCGAGGATTTCGCCACCCAGTTGCGCGCAGGCTCGCATCTCATGATCGCCGGCTCGAAGCATGAGCTCATCATCGAGCAGGATCGCTATCGCCAGCAGTTCTGGGCGGCCTTCGATGCCTTCGTGCCCGGCACGCCGCTGTATTAGCTGCCGCTCGTTGGCGACCGCGAATAACCGATGGGCTGTCGCCGCAGCGTGAATGGTCTCTTGCGAAGCAGAGTTAATCCTTCCCTGCGTCGACATACGTAAAATTGCGAACACCTGTTAAACGAAATTAGCGGCAATTGCTTGCTAGCCTCGTCACGGTCGACACGGCGAGGAGTTCAGCAATGATTAACCCAAGTCCACGGCGCGACGCCGCGCCCCGACTTCCCTGAACAATCGAACCTGACCGCGATCTTCAACAGCGACCCCGATGGAGGTTTCGCTATGATGAAAACGTGTTCGATCGTCTGTGCCGTCGTCGCCGCCGTTATGACGGTTCCGCTCAACCGCAACGGCCTGACCGATGCGTTGAATTGGGACGATGATGTGACGTCGTCCGTGCGCATCGTCGTCGCCAGCTTGCCGGTGCCGTCCATCGCGCCGCTGCGAAAGGGCGGTGGCACCTATCGTGTCGGCGACCCCTACGCGATTAACGGGCGCACCTACACGCCGCGCGAGGAACCGACCTACAGCGCCGAAGGCGTGGCCTCCTGGTACGGCGACAAGTTTCACGGCCGGCTGACGGCGAATGGCGAAATATTCGACACCAATTCGCTTTCGGCCGCTCATCCGACGTTGCCGCTGCCGAGCTATGTGCGCGTTACCAATCTGCAAAATCATCGCTCGTTGATCGTGCGATTGAACGATCGCGGGCCCTACCACGACGGTCGCCTGATCGATGTATCGGTGCGAACCGCAAAGCTGCTCGGCTTCTACGACCAGGGCATCGCACCGGTCAGGGTCGAATACATCGGGCTGGCGGAACTCGATGGGTCCGACGACAAGTCGCTGGCCGGCACCTTGCGCGATAACGATCCATCGGCGCCTGAGACCACGGCCAGCACGCCGATCGTGTCTGTGAAGACGAGCGATCGCTGGAGCGGGTCGCACGGCATCGATGAATTCAGTGAGGCGCGGCCCACAATGGCCGGCGCGCGCCTGATCGAAATCCCGCACTGAGCGGAAGGCCGGCGGCGCGATCGGATGGGCCGCCGCAGCCCACGCTGTCACCTGATGTAGTAATTCACGCCCAGGCGCACGATATCGTTGGTAAGCCTTTGATGCAGGTCGTCGGTGAGCCCGGTCGAGCTCGTAAAGCGCGTCGTGAAGCCTCCAAAATCGATATGGAGGAATTCGCCCCTGAGCGTCCAGTTGTGCGTCAACATCAGCTCGATGCCGCCGCCCGCCGTCCAGCCGAATTTGACCCCGTTGTTCTCCACGACCGTGAACCCGGCATTGCCGGCGTCAAACTTCACGTTTCCATAGGCGAGCCCGGCAGTGCCGTAGAACAGGGCTCTCTCCTCGGCGATGCCCACGCGAAGGCGTGTCGTGCCGAACCAATCCATGCGGGTGGTTTCAGTGGTCGCCGGCGGAAATCCCACGGCGTTAATAAGGTTGGTGGCGTTGCCGGGGCCATCGAACTTCTGCCAGCTCGCCTGCAGATCCGACTCGATGCCCATCACCCAGGGCCCATAGACATGAACAGTGCCACCGATCTGGCCGCCCGCGTTGAGGCCCTTCATCGTGAAGGATGAAGCCGACGAGCCAGAGGACGATAACGCGCTCGAGGAATCCTTTGCCCAGCCGTAGCCGGCGTTTCCGCCGATGTAGAAGCCGGTCCAATTGGCGACCGGGCGCGGCGAGTAAAGCGAACGCAAAATATCCTGCGCGGATGCACTACCATTCGCGGCGATGCTCACCGCGATCACCGCGGCCATCGCCAAAAAAGATCGTCTCATAATTGCAGTCCCCCAAAATGAAATCGGCGGGACTCTAACGGGGGGGTGCAGCCGTGAAGTGTATTTCGGATTTTTTCCCCAGATAATGGTGTCACGGTTAATTGCGTGGAGTATTGCGGCGCAAATAATACTTCGCGACGAAAGTGTTTGTCGTAAAATCCCTGTCAAAGCGCTGTCATAATTCTTGACGTGAACTGAAAAGCCGCCAAATCCGCGCGTTGATTTCGCGATTAATATTTCTGAATTCAGAAATTTCTCGGCTGTTCGTTCAACCGCCATCGCCGATGATGGTGTAGGGCGCCCAGAACAGCGGGTGGGCATAGCTGAACAGCGTCTTGCCCTTGTCGTCGGTGTATCCCGGGCTGTCGAGCAGCGCCATCATCGCGGCCCGCAGCGCCTCGCTGCGGGTGATCTTCCCATCCGCGGCTTGCCGGGCGAACAGGTCGCTCACGAGCTCGCGCGCCGATTGCGAATGCACCGACCAGTTCGTCACCAGGATCGCGCGCGTGCCGGCATAGAAGAATGCGCGGCCGAGACCTGAGGCCGCCTCCGCGCCCGCACCCGCGCCGGCGGCGGTGTTGCAGGCCGAAAGCACGACCCAGTCCGCATCGAGCTTGAGCGCCAGAATTTCGTCCATGGTGAGCAGCCCGTCGCCCGGCACGCCCGCCACGTCGGGCGCGCTCAGCGCCAGTGCCGGCTGGTGCAGCCCGTCGAGCTCGCCGGGCACCAGCCCGTGCGTCGCGAACACGATGATGCGATATTTCGACAGATCGGTTTTCTTCACCGTTTCTTCATTCGCGGCCGCGCCGAGATTGAGCACCTTGGAGGGATCGGCCTGCATGGCGAGCGCGATCGACTTGAGTTCGTCCGCGGTGTCGGGCAGCCGTGGCAGCAACGAAAGCTGCGCGCTGTCCACGCCCTCGGTATGGGGTGCCGCGCGCCGCACCAGCGGCACGCCGCGCGTCGCGAGCTCCGCCACCTGCGCGCTCGGCTGCGCCGCCGCGCTCGCCTGCTCTTTGCTGAAGATCGGATCGCCGAAACCGATCATGCGCTCGCGTTTGTCCGAGCCGGGTGGCAATTGCCGCAACGTGCGCAGCGCCGCCGCCGACGGCACGAGCGTCACCGCGTGCGTGCGCGCAAGCCAGGCCACGTCGCGATAGCCCGAGAATCGGACGTCACCGTCAGGTTTCACCTCTGCCGCTTCCGTCGGCAGGAGACCGAGCGGCAGCAGGCCGAGCGCGCCGTTGGTAGCGACGATCAGGCTCTTGGACTGCCGCCAGCCTGCCTCTACCGGCTTGAGAATTTTTGCGTAAAGCTCGTAGGCGCGCGCCACGTCGAATGGCGGGATCTCGGAAACGAAAGCAACGTTCGGCTCAAGCGCCTGCCGCAGCTTCATCACCGTGCCCTCGACCTCTCCGGCGCTGAGCTGAATTTCCACGAACGCGATCGGTCCGCTTTTCGGCACCGCCCAGACAAAACTTGCGTCACGTCCGAAGTAGAACGACAAAAACGCTTCGTCGTCCCGCATCACGGCCCTGATGTCTTCGGCCGAGGGCGGTGCCGGCTCGACCAGGCTCGCGTAGTCGCGGAACTTGCCGGCGAGATCGCGCTTGGCAGCGTCGCGCGCCGTCCGCAATCGGTCGATATCCCCCTGCAGCGCCTTCAACGCCTTCTCGTCGCGTTGCTCGGGCGGCAGCGCCAGCACGTTATTCATCAAGCCGAGCTGCGCACCGAGCTGCTTCTCCAGGTCCTGCTCCTTGCGCACGAGTTCCGCCAGGGCTGGATTCTTCGCCGTCGCGCGCGCGCCCGAGGAGGTCAACGCGCGCTGCACCGAACGGCCGCGGATGGTGTCGATGAGTTTGAAGCTCTCGCTTGCCGCGTCCGCCCCCGCCGCAGGCCCCAGGCGGGCAAGCAGCGCAACATAGGATTCCACCACGACTTGCGTCCGTTGATCGCGCGCTTCCGAGACGGTGGGATCGTCGTCATCGGTCTCATGCGATTGCGCCATCAGGATCGGGACCGCCAGCTTGAACTCGCGCAACGCATCGGCGTCGCGCTTGGCTTTTGCAAATCCGATGGCCAGGAGGCCGTGCGACAGCGCCGTGTCCACATGCTGTTCGCCGAGCCGCGTCTTGTTGCGTGCCAGCAGGCGTTCGGCTGCCGCGATCCCGGCATCCAGATTATTGGTGTTGTAGAGCGTGGCGATGTGCTCGGAATTGAGGACCAATGCTTCACGCCGCGCCGCGTCCCAGCCCTTGGTCGCGTCGTCGATCTCGGCATAGATCTTGGCGGCGTCCTCCCAGCGGCCTTGAAGATTGAGGATCGATGCCAGCTGGCTCAAGACCGGCGGGTAGTTCTGCCCGTCCTTCGGGACCCCGAGGGTCTGCTGAATTTCGATTTGCCGGCGCGTCAGTTGCTCGGCCTCGGCAAACCGTCCCTGCTCGACCAGGAGGTTCGCGAGCGCGCCGATAAACGGCACGGTTTTCAGGTTGTATTTGCCGGCGACTTTCAGTCGGCTCAGCAGCGCGCGCCGTACATCGGCTTCGCCCTCCGCGACGCGCCCTTGCCGCGCCTTCATCCGCCCCTGCGCCGCGATCATTTCGTCGATGGACTGTTGCATCTGATCGACCGGCGGTTTCAGTCCGTCGTAGGTGTCCATCACACGCAGTGCTTCGCGTCTCAAACCTTCGGCCCGGCGATATGACACCTCCGCTTCGCGGAATTGCCCGCGCGCTTCGAGCAGCCGCGCCCGCCCGAGTTCGGTGTCACATTCGAAGCTCGCCTTGCGGAATCCGCCGAATTTCTTCCACCCCTGCGCCTCGACCAAAAGGGCTTGGTTACGCCTGACATAGACCTCTGCCTGATTGAAATCGCCAAGCTGGATGTAACGATCGGCAAGTTGGCGCTGGGCGTTGAAGAGGAAGCCCTGGGTGCCCTTCACGTTGAACATCTGCACCGACCGAAGCTGAACCTGGATCGACTTCTTGGTCTCTCCGGCGGAGGCATATTGGATTGCAAGACCCTGTCGGATGCGGCCAAGTTCCGATGCATCGAGTGATCTGTCGCCGATCTCCACCGCCTTTTCACAATCTGCAATGGCAGCCCGGAAATCTCCTAGGGCCGCCCGCGCCATGCAGCGGCCGTAATGAAATTTGGCGAGTTCCCTGCCGGCAACTCCTGTCGGCGGCGCCGCATCGGCCTCTGCACGCATTTTTGCCGTGAGCGTCGGATCAGGCTTCTCCTGATCGAGGATCGCGGTGATGTCGGCAATGGTGCGCGGCGGCGCGACGAAGGCGGGTGTGGTCGACTGCCCAAAGGCTGCCGCGGCGGCAAGCCACGGGCTCGCTACAATCGTTGCAAGGAAAGCCAGGCGAGCGGAAACACCGCGCGTGCGATTCGGCTGATGCATGACAAAACCTCTGTGGATGCCCGCCAGCATCCGGAAACTCGCACCCCGCCCCTCAGGCAAAGCTTATACAAGTTCCTTTAGCAATTCCATGGCCGCCGCGTGCACGCGCGCGTCGCCCGCCGCGATGATGCGGCCGCCTTCCTTGGCCGATCCGCCTTCCCATGAGGTGATCAGGCCGCCCGCGCCGGTGATGATGGGGATCACCGGCAGCACGTCGTAAGGCTTCAGTTCGGTTTCGATCAGCAGATCGACATGGCCGGCCGCCAGCATGCAATAGCCGTAGCAATCTCCGCCGTAGCGCGACAGCCGTACCGCTTTTTCGAGGCGGGCGAAGTCCTTCCGGTCGGCATCGTTCATCAGCAGCGGGCTCGTGGTCGTGAGTATCGCCTCGCCGAGCGACGCGCACCGCCGTACGCGCAGGTCGCGCTTGCCGGTCGGTCCGCGATAGTTCGCCGCCGCGCCGTCGCCGGTGAATTGTTCGCGCGTGAACGGCTGGTTCATCATGCCGTAGACCGGTTCGCCTTTGCGCAAGAGCGCAATCAGCGTTCCCCACACCGGCAGGCCGCAGATGAAAGATTTCGTGCCGTCGATCGGATCGAGCGCCCAGACGAATTCGGCGTCGGTGCGCTCGTTGCCGTATTCCTCGCCGATGATGCCGTGATCCGGGAAGCTCTTGCGGATCATCGCGCGCATGACCGATTCCGCCGCGCGATCCGCTGCCGTCACCGGGTCGAAGCCGCGGCCGCGCGACTTGTCCTCGACGCTGAGCGATGTCCGGAAGAACGGAAGGATGGCATCGCCCGCCGCGCTCGCAAGCCGCTCGACAAAAGCCGTAAAATCGATGGCAGGCATTCTTTCTCGCTTCTTGTCACCCGCGCCAATCTCAGCTTTACCGGTTTAGCAGGCCCGAGTTTAAGGCTTCTTACGTGGCTCCGGCGCGAAGGGGAAGGCTGTCGGCGCGATGAGCGAACACAAAATTCCGCTGAAAGCGTCGTCCTGGTCACCGCTGGCCTTCGCGATGGTGGCGACCCTCTGCGCGCTCTACATGATGAGCCAGTTCCTGCGCAATTCGGTCGGCGTGATCGCGCCCGATCTCGCCGGCGAGATCGGGCTTTCGGCCCGCGAATTGGGACTGCTGTCGAGCATCTACTTCCTGATGTTCGGACTGGCGCAGATCCCGCTCGGAGTTGCCCTCGACCGTTTTGGCCCCAAGCCCTGCCTCTTGGTGAGCGTGGTGATCGCGGTTTCCGGCTGCATGGTGTTTGCGTCCGCGCGTGGTGCGAACGGGCTCGTGGCCGGGCGCATGTTGATCGGGCTCGGTACCGCGAGTTTTCTCATGGCCCCGCTTGCGCTCTATGCGCGCTGGTTCGCGCCCGGCCAATTTTCCACCATGGCCGGCTTGCAGCTTGGCATCGGCACGCTCGGCTCGCTGCTTGCGACCGCGCCGCTCGCCTTTGCCGCCGATGCGGTGGGTTGGCGCGCGACCTTCGTCGGCATCGGGATCATCACGTTGACGTTCGGCGCGCTGGTCTGGCTGATCGTGCGCGACGTTTCGCAGCAAAACGTCGGCGCACAGCACCGCGAAAACTGGGGCGACGCCTTCCGCGGCGTATGGGAAGTGATTCGCAGTCCTTCGATCATGCGGCTGTTCGCGCTGCAACTGACGAACTACCCGAGCTATCTTTTGATCGTTGGCCTCTGGGGCGGGCCTTATCTCACCCACGTCTACGGTTTCGACCTGAAGGGCCGCGGCGATATCCTGTTCGTGCCTGCGCTCGCGCAGATATTCGGCTCGTTGTTCTGGGGACCGATGGACCGCGTGTTCGGCCGCTACAAGCCGCCGATTATGATCGCGGTCGCTGCAAATCTCACGACGCTCGCGCTGCTGGCGTATCTCGGCAACCCGCCGGTGCCGATTCTGCTGGTGCTGCTCGCCGTGCTCGGCTTCTCGACCGGCCTGTCATCGCTGGTGATGGCGCAGGGCAAATCGCTCTTGCCGCCGCATTTGCTTGGCCGCGCCATCACGCTTCTCAACATCGGAACCATGGGTGGCGGCTTTCTCATGCAATTCGTCAGTGGCGCCGTGATCGGCCGATTCGAAACCCCCGGGGGAATCTACCCGCTGATTGCCTATCAATGGGTCTTCGCCCTGCAGGCAGCGGTGTTACTCGCCGCTGCGGTGATCTATCGCGGGAGCCGCGATTTCCGTTTGCGGGGCAGTTGGGGATAAAAATCGCCTGCGATTGCAGGGCCTTCCAACAGCCATGCGGTACCGGGCAACCAGCCCTGTGCAAATTTAATCTGGCTGCTCTTGCTTTTTGTGCGCTGCAGTGCCAGTTTGTTGCAGCGCGGTAGTGCGCTTCCTCGCATTCCCGCCGCCCTCTTTGGGCGTTTCCTCCCTAAACTTGGGCCGTTTGCTGACGCAAACGGCCCTTTTTTCTTGATCCATGGCCACAGCGAGGAGGTCCCTCCCTCAGGGAGGTGACCGCTTATTCTGCTGCGGCGCGGTAAGGCCGAAGCTCCTCGATGGGGAT
Source organism: Xanthobacteraceae bacterium (assembly GCA_035501735.1). Taxonomy (GTDB): domain Bacteria; phylum Pseudomonadota; class Alphaproteobacteria; order Rhizobiales; family Xanthobacteraceae; genus PNAI01. Next base: position 16,327 of record DATJVR010000093.1, read on the forward strand.
GCTGGCCAACCGGTCCGCCAGGATCTCCAGCAGACCGGCGAGGCGTTCAAAGCCGGACGACCGTTCGAATGCCCGCTCGTCCATGTAGAGTGCGCGGTTGATCTCGAGCTGGATCGCATGCAGCCCGGCGGTCGGATTGCCGTAGTGTTCGGTGATGAAGCCGCCCGCATAGGGCTTGTTGCGGCTGACGGTGAGCCCGAACTCGCGCAGCGTGTCCTCGATCGTCTCCGACACCGCCGCCACGCAACTCGTGCCGTAGCGGTCGCCCAGCACGATGTCGGCGCGCGGTCGCTCCTCCTTCGCGCCCGTGGACGACGGCATCGAGTGGCAGTCGATCAGCACGGCGGCGCCGAACTCCCGGTGCACCCGCGAAAACAGCCGCCGCAGCGAGCGATGATAGGGTTTGTATAAATTCTCGATGCGGCGCAGCGCGTCCTCGACCGACAGCCGCTGATCGTAGATTTCCTGCGCGTCGCCGACCACGCGCGCGACCGTGCCGAGCCCGCCCGCGACCCGCATCGAGCGAGTATTCGCGAACGACGGCAGCCGCCCCTCGAACATGCGCGGATCGAGTTCATAGGGCTCGCGGTTGACGTCGATGTAGCAGCGCGGAAAATGCGCGCGCATCAACGGATAGCCGCGCGTCACCACGCCGCTCGCAAGCTCATCGACAAAACAGTCCTCCGAGCGCCGCAGCGTCGGCAGGTCGAGCCGCGTCGCCACCAAAAATTCGTGCGGATAGATTTTGCCGGAATGCGGCGAGTTGAATACCACCGGTCCCCGCCACTCGGTCGGCTCGAGGATCTCGAACGGCGGATCGAACTCGTCTTGCTTTTGGCTCATGATGGGGTGGTCTCAGGGCAATGCGGCAACGGTGGGACGAAGTATGGCATGAAACCTTCCGGTATCGTCCATTTCCCCTTTGTTAATGTCTAGCCTCCCCGGACCCATTCTCCACGCGCGGGCGAGCCGTGCCAAGGCCGCTTTCACTGCTTGTTTACCAGCATTTTGGCTAATGGCATTGTGCAGGGGCCCTCTAACACAATCGCAAATCTCATGTGTGAGCATTGGCCGGCGATGCAACTTGAGTCGAAAGTCTCGGTGCGGCATTGCGGGGGACGGCTGCGGGACCGTGGGGGCTGCGGGTGACGGGTTCGATGGCGAAGATTCTTCTGGCCGAAGACGACAATGACATGCGCCGCTTTCTGGTCAAAGCGTTGCAGAATGCCGGCTTCGAGGTGATGTCCTACGACAACGGCTTGTCGGCCTATCAACGGCTGCGTGAGGAGCCGTTCCAGCTGCTGCTCACCGACATCGTGATGCCCGAGATGGACGGCATCGAGCTGGCGCGCCGCGCCGCCGAGCTCGATCCCGAGATCAAGATCATGTTCATCACCGGCTTTGCCGCCGTGGCGCTCAATGCGGATTCCACCGCGCCCAAGCACGCCAAGGTGCTCTCCAAGCCCGTGCACCTGCGCGACCTCGTCAACGAAGTGCAGAAGATGCTCGCGGCGTAGGCCGTAACCGTAGGGCGCAATAGCGCAGCGTATTGCGCCGCTTAGAGTCGCAAACTATCGGAAAAGGAATCGGCGGATTACGCTTCGCTAATCCGCCCTCCGCCTGCCGGGATTGTTCACCCCCGATATCTCCGCCATCCCGCGCGCGCCTTATCTCACCGCGCCGCAAGATCGCCTGGAGAAATTCAAGCCGCTGATCGAGCAGGCGCAGGGGCGCCTCAAGGTCGGCATCGTGTGGTCGGGCAGCGTGACGTTCAACAAGAACCACGAGCGCGCGCAGCATCTGATGAGTTTCCTGCGCGCCTTTTGGGAACATTTGATCAGAGGATGAGACGGATTATTCGCGGCACGTCGAGTATTGCTACATCAACCCCGTCAAGCACGCGCTCGTGCAGCGTGTGCGCGATTGGTCGTATTCGTCGTTCCACCGCGATGTGCGGGCGGGCCTTTTTCCGGAGGATTGGGCCGGTGACAACAGTATGCCGGGCGAATTTGGCGAGCGTGGTTAGTTCGTAGAGCGCGTCAATCACTGTAGGGCGCATTAGCCGTAGGCGTAATGCGCCGAATGATTTTTGAAGCAAATTAAATCGGCGCAATACGCTGCGCTATTGCGCCCTACGCGCTATCACTCCCCAACGTGTTCACTCGAATAACGCCAAAACTGCATAATCAAAGACAGAGATACGTAATTGAACAATGCTAACAAGAAGGACAGTGCGACCGCGCAAAATAAAAAGTAAGAATAGGAATTTCCAAGGTGTAATGCGTCCAAGAAAATCATAAACAAACCAAAAGAACCGTACATCGCCACCATTTGGATCAAGAAAAATGGGAGCCATAGTGCCCGGACTTGCCGCTTCGTCATTGTTTCGATCCGAGGTCTCACCTCGCTCCACCGACATAGATCGAAGGTTCGCGGATTGATGTGGAGCCGGAAAAACACAACGTAATAGGGCAGGATAAGGAAGAGCAGGATCGTGGGTATGTACCTTGTATAAGTTAGGAGAAACGTCTTGACATAGTCGCTGCCGGTCAAATCGATCACGAAAAAATAAAAATCGAACGTCATACCCAAAATTCGCGACGCGGCATTTAGCAACGCAAAGGACAGTGAAACAAAAAGACTGGCTCGAAAGATTAAGTAGTAAATGTACGTATCATCGGATGGCGCGCGGGCCGCCTTCCTCCCAACAAGGGACCGTAGAAACCAAGCAGGCGCACGCCGTTTCTCAACTGACGGCAAAGCAAACATTTGGCTTAGGAGACTCATGATGAGCTGCAACTTGTCCAAATTCGTCGTATGATGTTTGCTATTCAATATGCCTGGGGTATGCCTTACCCGTGACCTGATATTTTTTATATTTTTTCCTTGTTGTAGGCGAAGATCTGGCCACGTATCGTTGTGGCTTTCTGCCACATCAAGTGAGTTTATGCCCATTCGAGTTATCAATGTGAAATCTTCTGATCTCGAAACAAACACAACTTCTTCCCCCAACTCGGTGCCACTCCTATTGTCCAAACGCACAAGGGCTCCGGCGGAAGCCGGAGCCCTTTTGCCGTTCTTATGGTGCAGGCTTTATCTCGCCCGGCTTGGCAGCAGAGGCGGCATCGACATGAGGATACTGAATTTCGTGGCCAGCGCGACGCGATCACTTTGAATGTGCTCAGTTGATCTACGGAATTCCAACATAGAAACTGGGAGAGGAGATTAAACAAGGGAGTCCTGACGTGAACGACACCATCCCTCCTCTTCCGGAGCTCGCGATCGACTTGATGACCGGTAGAACTACAGATCAAAAAACAATCGATTCCATCCTGAGAGCAATCTACGACCGCCGGCCTGATTTGTTCAGAGGAATGGCTGAGCGGGACAAAACCGGAGTGGGGGGGCCATACGACGAATTTATACAAGAGTTTCGGCGCTTCATTCGTGAGGAGTTAGATATACGAACGCTTCCGATGCAAACTGCAATTTTTTGGGAAGTGCGTCGTCGCGCTCGGCTGATGTATGGAATGCCGATCTAAGAAGAATTCGAATTGGGGGACAAGGTGATGAGCGCGTAGGGCGCAATAGCGCAGCGTATTGCGCCCTACGCGCTTTATTCATAATCCAATGCGAGCAAGACAAATCAGCGGGAGAGGATTAATGTTGGCAATTATACAAGGCGCGAGTTTTGAAGATCGTGCCGACGCAAACCAAATGGCAATCAACATGCATTCAGACACGCCAAAGGATTCAAAGGATCGAGACAAGGACGCGCAGCGGAGCACCAATATGAACGACACCATCCCTCCTCTTCCGGAGCTCGCGATCAGCGGAATGACCTGTATGACTACAGATCAAACGACAATCGATTCGATCTTGAGAGCCATCTACGACCGCCGGCCTGATTTGTTCAAGCGAATGGCGGAGCGAGATAAAACCGGAGTGGGCGGGCCATACGATGAATTTTCCCAAGAGTTCGACCGCTTCATCCGTGAGGAGTTAGATATACGAACGCTCAAGATGCAAACCGCAGTCTTCTGGGAAACGCGACGCCGAGCCAGGCTGATGTACGGAATGCAAATCTAGAAAACTGCGAGAAGCGGAAGATCAAAATTAAAGATTCGGATTGCTGAAGCTTACACCCTTTGGAGGTTTTTTTTCAAAAAGGCCCTCCATCAGCATCATACCCTGCAATATATTCTCTTTAGCGACACGTTTTAGATCGTCAGAAATATCCCTATACGTACCAACACAACTCTGATCTCGGCACCAAAGCCGATGCACGACATAATTTTCGGTGTCGTGGGTACGTTTTCCCAACTGAACCCACACGCTTCTTTCTGCCAGAAAGTAAAATTCAACATTTTTGTCTTGATACAAAAATATGCCCGATAAATCCTCACCAGATTTTCCTCCGACCTGGCGAATGCGATATCCTTCGCCTGTAACTTCATACCTTTCTTTGTTGTATGAAAGTTTCAACTGTTTATCGTTTCGGTATTCAGGGTTTTCAGGTGCCCCTGCGCTCATATCCAGTTGGATGTTGATAATGCCGCGCGAGTTTTCTGCTATTGATGGAAGCATAACTTCCTCCTTTATTCAATGTCATGTGTTTTGGGTTTTCGCCCGACAAGCTGCATCAACTCCGCCGTCGCCGAATCGAACACGTAGCTCCATTCGTCATTGCCGCGCGGACGGAACAGCCGCACCGACGGATACCAAGGACTGTCCGCGCGCTCGGTGAGCCAGAGCCAATGCGCGTGCTTGCTGAGCAGCACCCACACCGGCTTGCCCATGCTGCCTGCGAGATGCGTCACCGCGCTGTCGGTCATGATCACGAGGTCAAGCTGCGCGACCGCCGCCGCTGTGTCGGCAAAGTCCGAAATGTGCGGCGAGAGATCGATCAGCGGCACGCCCTTGGGCAGTTTTTCGATTTCCTTCTCCGGCGCACCCTTTTGCAGGCTGTAGAGCTGCACCCCCGGAATGGCGAATCGGCGCTGCCAGATACCGCGCTCCCCGCGCTTGCGGCGGACCTTGCTCAAGCGTTCGCCCTTGGGAATTGCGCGGGAAAATCTCACCTTGATGAAACGCCAACGAATTGAAAAATCGGTATCGCCCGGCGGCAAGGTCCATATCGCGTGAATATGGTCAGGCAACACAACAAAAGCATCCATGCGAAAAGGATAACGCCGGCGTGTCCATGCGGTGGCTGAGCGAAGCGCGTCGATATGATCGACCAGAAGACTGCTGCGGCGTTCGAGCAGGTTGGCCGTGAAAAACCAGCAACCTCCAGCAACAAACGCACGCCGATAGTTGGGCATGCCAAAGTCTAGCGCAGATGGCGCAATACGCTTCGCTATTGCGCCCTACGGCGGAGCCGAATAGGTTCACCGCATTCCGGGTGCGTAGCTCAGCGGAAGAGCACTACCTTGACATGGTAGGGGTCACAGGTTCGATCCCTGTCGCACCCACCATCCATCAGCCGACGATCAAGACCCCGTCGTCACCGCTTCGGCGTCAGCACTTCCGTGCCGCTGCCGGGCTTGTTCGCCATGGTCCAGACGCCGTCGAGCGAGCCGTCGGGCTGCAGCACGTACACGACGAGCCCGACAATTCCTTCGAGCGTGTAACCGGCAGCGAAGGTCCGGCCGCGGCGCATGCAGGTGCCTTGCGACGTCGTCGATCCGGTGATCCAGCTGATGCGGCAACTCTGATTGTTTTGAAACACGATCTGCGCGGTCCCGCTGTAGCGCGAGCCGTCGAAATTCTTGCCCGACACCCGGTATTCGCCGCCGATCGATTGCGCCGCGGCGGAGGTGATGAGGCCGGTAAAAATTGCTGCTGTCGTCAAAATCGAATTGCGCATGAACTCCCTCCCAGGTCCGGGGCGAGCGAGTATACGCATTTTGATGGAATTTTTTTCGGCTGCCTAGCGCGGGTGGTGGAAAAACGACCGCAGCAGGCTCGACAAAATGGCGATGGTCACCATCAGGCCGACGATCGGGATCCAGATCAGGAACGCCCCGACGATGAACAGCAGGAATAGGATCGCGAGTGCGCCGCCCGCAAGCGCGAGCAGGAACATGCCGAACGGTCCGATGCGCGTCACATAGATCCGTTCAAATCCGCCCGCGTTCTGGAACGACCATTGATGCGCGGCGCGCCGCGCATCGTCTTCGCGGATGCGATCGGGCGGAATGATCTCCGGCTCGGAGCGCGGACGTTCGTAATCGTTGTCTGCCATGGCGAGCTACCGACTCCACCGGAATATTTGCCCGCGCACGGGTAAATTCAAGGCGGACCGCCGATAAATCACAACGCCGCCACCTTCGGCATCACGTCGCGCGCGAACAACCGCATCGATCGCTCCGCCGTCTCGGCCGGCATGGTGGACGGCATCACCAGGAGCGAGGCGCTGTCGATGCCGCCGACCTTGTCGTTGTAGCCGCGGATCATGTCCGCCAGCTCGGCCGGCGTGCCGATCCAGCCGATGCCCTGGCCCATCTGGCTTTCGATCGTGTCCGACGTGATATGCGCGATCATTTTGTCGTAGCCGGGATAGTCCTTGGTGCTCGCGCCTTGCATCCATTCCTTGGCCGCGTCCGCAAGCCCGCGCAGATGGCCGTTGCCGGCCGCGCAACCCGCTTCCATCGCTTCGCTCCGGTCGCTCGCGCAGCACATGATGAACGAATTCATCACATGCCCCTTGCCGGGATGGCCGGCCGCGCGCCAGGCGTCGCGATAGGTGCCGATCAGCGCGCGCATCTTCTCGCCTTCGAGCGGGATCGCCATCACGCTGGCGCCGATCTTGCCGGCAAGCGCGAACGTCTCCGGCGTCGCGGTGGCGGCGATCCACAATGGCGGATGCGGCTTCTGCGTCGGGCGGGGAAGGGACGTGACGTTGCGGAAGGAGTGAAACTCGCCTTCCGACGATACGTTCTCTTTTTCGAGCAGCAATTTTATTTGCGCCATGCCCTCGTTGAATCGCCGCCGGCTGTCGTCGAGGCTCACCCCGAACTGCGCGAACTCATGCGGCAGGAAGGCGCGCGCAAAGCCGACCTCCAGCCGCCCGCCGCTGATGCCGTCGAGCATGCCGATCTCGCCTGCGAGTTTCAGCGGGCTGTTGAACGCGGGCAGCACCGCGCCGGTGATCAGCCGCGTGCGTTTGGTGCGCTGCGCGACCGCGGTAAGAAACAGCAGCGGGTTCGGGCTGTAGCCGCCGTAGGGCTTGAAATAGTGCTCGACCTGCCGGATGTGCGTGTAGCCGAGTTCGTCGGAGAGGCTCGCCAGGTGCAGCGTCTCGCGGAAGAACTGCTCCGCCGACTTTTGCGCGGGCGAGACACACGGAAAGAAGTTCAATCCGAACTGCACGTGAACGCTCCTGCGGCGGCGGCCCCGGCACCTTACGTCGTTGCCTCAGTCTCGGGCAACACGCCGGCCGAACAGCACAATCGCTCCCACCGGAATCACAAAGCCCATCACCACGACCCAGGTGAAAAGCGGACCGAGCTCGCCGTACTCGCCGCGCGCCACGATAAAAATCTCGTTGAGATATTTGGTCTGCAGCGCGCCTGCCACCAGCGCGATATTCATCAGCGAAGCCATCAGCGCGAACCAGGTCGCGCGTTGGCCGTCGGGCGCATAGAAGGCGATCAGCATGAGCAACGGCACCATGCTGAGCTGGTCGAATGGCGATTGCGCCGCCGAATCGATCAGCATGATCGCATGCGCGCCGAAGCCAAAATGCGCCTCGGTCCAGTGATGCAGGCCGTACACCAGCCCGAGGCCTGGCAGGGCCAGGATCGTATCGGCGACCGCGATCCAGAACAGCACCGCAGTCACCGAATATTGCGTGACTTGTTTGGAAAACGCCCACAGCGATACGACCGCGATGATGGCCGCGGTCTGCCGCAGCACGCCGTAGAAATCCGCGTCGAACTTGAGCACATCGAGCGTAAACCAGAAGAAGCCATCGCCGAGATTGGGGGTCGCGCGGAATGCGAAGATGATGACGCTGGTGAAAAGGATGGCCCGGCGCATTGCGGGCGTGAGCGTTCGCGTCACGAGATAGAGCATGGCGCAGACGACTGTCAGCGAAATGACGAAAGTCCATTCCTGCGCAAAAGGCACGTCGGCCAATCCGAGCATCAGCACGATCGCGCCGAAGCCGAGGCCGCCGCCGAGAATGCGCCAGTCGATCGGACGCCGTTCCGCCGGTGCCGCGCGGCGGACGAACACCCCGGTAATCGAGATCGCCGGCATCAGCAGGCCGATCAGGAACACGGTCTCGCGCGAGAACATGCCGGCAAGCCAGCCCGACAATCCGGCAACCGAAAGCACGCCCGCCGACACCGCAAGCCGCCCGAGCACCTGCACCATGCCGAGATCGGCGCGCACGTCGTGCTCCGGCCGTACCTTGCCCGACTCATCCTTGCGCGGGACGACTTCCGTGGACATGGCATCAGCGACCACGTCCTGCATCACTTGGCCGACAACCACCAGCATCCAGCCGAGAACGTAGAGTTGGTTCGGATGGGCGAAGACGATCCATCCGCCGGCGCCGCCGGCCAAAATGATCAGGCCGGCGGACATCATCCCGGCTCCCATCAGCACGTAGGACCCGCGTTGCGAATTGAACAGCGGCACGCAATCGACGAGTTCCCCGAACACCATCTTCACGGTCCACGGCAGGCTGAACCAGACCGCGATGCCGGCCAGTTCCGACGGCGACAGCGTCAGGCTCTCCTTGACCCAAAGATCGCGCGTGATGTCGACGATGCCCGCCGCGCCGAAGGCGAAATAGACCATCAGCACCGGCAGATAGCGCAGCCTGAACGCCTTGATCGGCTGCAGCAGGCTGTCCACCCACGCCGGCCACAGACTCGCGACCGGCGCATGCGCGAGCGGTGCAGGCTGTTGTTGAGGCTGGGACGTTTCGCTCATCGCTCGGGAGGATAGACCTTCGCGGCTATTTCCAAAATTCTCGGCTGGCGATCCACGCACCCTCCGCCATGGCGGCGAGCTTGGCCCACACCACCTGCGGGTCGACCGCCGCCTGGCCGACCCAGGTGCCGTAGCCGCAATCGCTGCCCGCGATGACGTTCTCGCGCCCGACTAGCTTGGCGTAGCGACCGATGCGCTGCGCGATCAGCTCGGGATGCTCGATGAAGTTCGATTTCGATTCGATCACGCCCGGAATGAGGACTTTGCCGTCCGGCAATTTCACGCGCTCGAACAATGTCCACTCGTGCGCGTGCCGCGGATTGGCGGCTTCGAAGGAGATCGCCAACGGCCGCGCCAGGAACACAATGTCCACGATATCGGCGAACGGCACGTCGTAATGATGCGGGCCCTCGTAGTTGCCCCAGCACAAATGCATGCGCAGTTGTTCGGGCGGAATATTGCGCAGCGCATGATTGAGCGCTTCGATGTGCTGCTGAATGCGCTTGCGGAATTCCTTGAGCTCGAGATTGGCGTATTGGATATGCCGGCCCATGCCGAGATCCGGACAATCGATCTGCAACACGATGCCGGCCTTGGCCACGGTTTCATATTCGTCGCGCATCGCCTCTGCGATCGCGTGCAGATAGCTTTCCTGATCCTTGTAATGGTCGTTGCGGAAGAACAGCGACACCACGCCCGGTGAAGCCGCGCTCATGAACGCGCCTCTTGCCTTCACGTGGGTGAGTGCGGCCTTGAGATTGTCGACGTCCTCGCGCGCTGCCGCCGCATCGCGCACGCTGATTGGCGCGTTGCACGCCGGCGTCTTGCGCCGCGAGCGTCCCGGATCGCCGAACACGCGTTTGGCGAGGTTCGGATACTCCGCGAGGTCCTGATAGACGAACGTGTTGCCGGTGCCGCCGAAACCGCTGAGCCGATCCTTCACGTAGGTCGCGTAGCTCGGCTTTGACATTTCTCCGTCGTTGACGAGATCGACTCCTGCGTCGGCCTGCTTCTTCACCACTTCGGCGACCGCCGCGCGCACCTGCGCCGCGAGCGCCGTCTTTTCCACCGGTACGCCCTCTTCCTTTGCGTACATGGTACGGATCAGGTCTTCGGGCCTTGGCAGGCTGCCGGTGTGGGTGGTCAAAAAACGGTCAGTGCTGCGCTGCATCGTCGGCTCATCGATGTTTGGGAAATCAGTTGCGGTTTATCTGGCTGATTGCAAATGATTTTGCGCTGCCGGCCAAAGATCGATGCACGCCTCCTCGAATCAAAATGCATGCAGTCGCAACGAGTAATCGTGGTTCGGGTCAAGAGCCAGATACCAGACGAACACACAATTATTGTTGCGCTGCGGGCACACCCAGTGAGGTTTTACAGTAAGTATCTGAAAGATTGGGGACACTTGCTATCCACACTGCATGAAAAGTGTTAGCAATTAACCATGATCATCGAATCACGAAAGCAAATTCGGTGATCGGCAATGGGGAGCTTTGGCTATGATGAAATTTGCTACGAAATTCTTGGTTGCTGGCGCTGTCGCGGCTCTGGCGATTGCGATGTCGGTAGCGCCGGGTGAGGCAAAGAAGAAAGCGGCAGCCAAAACGTGCGGTGGCCCGGGTCTTTGCTCAACGGACTGCAAGAATGGCTTCTGCAGCGTGTACCTCTGCGGCGCCGATGGCGCTTGGTACCCTGCAGTGCTGACGCCGGTTTGCCCGCAAGGCAATTGCGTCAACGTTCGCAAGAAGTGCTGAACAGCCTTTAAGTCCGAGCTTCTCTACTATCGTCTGAGCTTTTGCCGTGCTTTCTGCCTGAACGTAGGAAGCGCGGCATGGCTTTTTGCGGACCCTTGCCGCCGCTATGAACGAGCCGTCTGGTCCGACTTGACTGCTGCGCCTGCTTGCTTAGGTTGCGCGCAATTTCCAGATCGCCGGACGCGGAGCGTCACGGCTCCACTGTAAGGAAGCGACCGATGAAAGTGCGTAATTCCTTGAAATCGCTGCGCGGGCGGCACCGCGACAACCGCATCGTGCGGCGTAAGGGTCGGGTATACATCATCAACAAGGTGCATCGCCGCTATAAGGCCCGCCAAGGCTGAATTCGGCGTCCAATGCCCCGCCCGGCCCCAGAACGGCCCCCTAAATTCGGACGAAATTCGGTGGCTTGATGGCCGCCGCTGGCTTTCGCGCCGGCGGCCGGCAGGATAAATTAGGGCCATGGTACTGCGACTGACCGTATTCGCCCTCAGTATCGGCATGGCTGCGGCAACCCTCGCCGCAGGCAGCCCGGTGATGGCCGAGGCCATTCAACCGCCCGGCGACCAGCAGCCGCTCGAGCCGATGCACCCGCCGTCCGACCTGCCGAAGCCGCAGCACGGCGACCGCACCCGCAATCTCGACTTCCTGTTCGAGGCGCTCAAGGTCGCCCCCGACGACGCCAGCGCCAAGGCGGTCGAGGACCGGATCTGGGCGCTTTGGCTCGCCTCCGGCAGCGACACGGCCAACTTGCTCATGTCGAGGGTCAAGACGGCGGTCGAGGCCCAGGATGTGGACCTTGCGATCAAGCTGCTCGACTACATCATCGAGCTCAAGCCCGATTACACTGAGGCCTGGAACCGCCGCGCCACGCTTTACTATATGAAGAAGGATTACGCCCACGCTCTCGCCGACATCGAGCAGGTGCTGGCACGCGAGCCGCGCCACTTCGGCGCGATATCGGGGCTCGGCATGATCCTGCAGGAATACGGCGACGACAAGCACGCGCTGGAAGCGTTCCGCCGCGCGCTCGCCATTCACCCGCATCTGCAGCGCATCCCCGAGCTGGTGAAGTCGCTCACCGAAAAAGTCGAAGGCCGGGATATCTGACGTCCGCGTAATGCGCGGGACCGCCGAAATCTCCACCCACTGTCAGTCGTCTGCTGTCGGGCGCTAACGCGGGCATCGTCAAACCGCGGATGATCTCTGCCATGCGCGGACACGCATAATTCCCTCGAACAACGACTTAGGGCCCCTTCTCACGGGCAGGTGTATTCCGTAGGCTTTGTACAGCTGCTTGGTGACGGGAATGCCGAAATCGCCGTCGAGCGGAATGGGCAGCGCGAATGCCGTCGGCGGGCTTTTGATCTCTATCGGTCCACCTTTTTTGCCGGTTCATTTGGACATCGCGTGCCCGACATGGCGCGTGCTTCGGAATTCACCAATCAACAGGGGAGAATTGCGTTATGAAGCCGATGTATAAAATGACTCTTGCAGGGCTCGCAGGCGCCGCACTCGGAGCTGCTGCGATCCAAGCGCTTTATGCCCAGGCCAAACCGCCGGTCTATGCTGTCGTTGATATTAGCGAGATAACCGATCCGGAGGGTTTCAAAGCTATCGGCCAACGGTCCAATGCCGCTGCCTCGGCAGTGTTTAAGGAACTCGGCGGTCGCTACCTCGCGCGCACCGACAAGATAACCGCCCTCGATGGAACTCCGCCCAAGCGCTTCATTATCATTGCCTTCGATAGCGCGGAGAAAGCACAAGCTTGGAACAATTCGGCACCCCAAAAAGAGGTTAATGCAACCCGTATCAAGACAACCAAGTCGCGCGTGTTCGTCGTCGAGGGCATGTAAAAAATACTCCTCGCAGAACACTCACTCGTGAGGCCGCCTCGGGAGGCGGCCTCTTTTGTTTCAAGCGTGCGATGGAGGCAAGGCGGACATCGCATTGCTCAGTGCCGGCCGGTTTTTGTGTCCTTCCTGTTGACAAACACATGGTAGGCGACGGAGTCCCATGTGTTGTGAATGCCGATGAAGAGCAAAGGCAGTGTCGCGGCGCCCACTCCAAACAGAGCTTCGTGCGTGTGCGAAAAAGCCGCGAATGCTGATAGTGCAAGTGTTGCGTAGGCCGCCAAAGGCAGCAGAATATGCGTGATGCCAAGTCCCGATTTATTCAACCGACGTTTTGAGGTTGTCTTGCCGCCAGCGCGGCTAGGATGCTGAGGACCGACAGCGCTGTGAAGCAGTGCAACGAAACTGTGTACGTACCGGTCAAATCGTACAAGGCGCCGGAGAGCAAGGGACCGGCCGCTTGCGCCAAGACCTGCACCGACAGAGCGATTCCGCGGATCGCGCCGTAGTTCGCCCGACCGAAATAGTCGGCCCAGGCGACCGGCACCAGGGTCAAGACGCCGCCGATGCCAACCCCGAATAAGCCGGCGGCGAGGTAGCCATCGGCCGCCGAGTCGATGCCTGGCATCAGCGATGTGCCGACAGTCAGAAGCATGCCGCTCAGCGCCAGCGGAAAACGGATCGGCAATAGCCGCGGGAGGAGCCCGCAGGCAATCGTCGCGAGCCCCGACATGAGCGAAAAGCAGCTGACGATCAATGCCGCCGTGGTCGGTTCGAGCCCCCGCTCCACCAAGTGGGGGGCCTGATGGAGGCTCACCCCGGCCTGCACCGGGTAGACCATCACCGTATAGAGCATGAGCAGCCAGAAGCCGGAGGTGCGGATCGCCTGCCGGCGCGAGAAGCGAGGTTCGGCAAGCGGCGGGGCAGTTGCTCCTGGCGATGGAATGGCGGGGCCTGCCTGATCAGGTTGCAGGCCCATATCTTCCGGTCGACGCACCATGAACAGGCAGACAGGGACGAAGCCCACGATCAAAGTCACTGCGCCGAGCACAATCCAGCCGGCGCGCCAGCCGTCATGCGATATGGCGAATTGCGCGATCAGAGGCATTGCCATAAGGCCGAGCATCTGCGCCAAGGTGGCGATAGAGGCCGCGACTGTCCGGCGCGCGAGAAACCAGTTGTTCAGTGCGCCATAGATGCCGAGATCGAACGGTCCTGCCCAGTTCATGCGCGCAATGCAGAACAGCAGGTAGAAGAATAACAAGGACGGGGTCAGCGACAGCAGCAGCAGGGCGATCCCGTTGACCAAGACAGCGACGCACAATACCAGCCGTGAGCCGCGGCGGTCGAGCAGTGGGCCAATCAGCGGTGAGATCAGCGCGGCCAGCAAACCACCCAGCGATACCGCGCCCGACACGGCGGTGCGCGACCAACCGAAATCGCGCGTCAGCGGCTCGACGAAGATTGACAAGGTCGCCACCGCCGGCCCCTGCCGCGCGAAGCCGGCACAGCACAAACAGGCAAGGACGATCCAGCCGTAATAGAAAGGCGCCCACGCTGCCAGCGCCCGTGGCAACACACGTCCGACCGGCATCTGGCCCTGCGCCTCGCTCACAGGAGAAGCGTTACTGTGTCGAGCGATCACCCCGCAAGCGGCAAGCTGGCCGCCATGTCCGCTGACTGGCCGCTATCGGAAGGAAAGCCGACATAGCGCGGGCATCGTCAAACCGACGCTCGCGACCCATACGGGACCTCGGGAGGACCGCTTATGGCGCGTCATTCATCCGCTAACGCGATTGTAGTGCTTTTGCCACATATGGATGCAAGTCGTTCAACACGCAATGATGTAAGGCTGTTGTAAGTAATACCCCGTAATTAACGCAATGATCGGATGCTGCTCGTTACTCCATTAGGTTTGGATTGGCGTCGCATCGTTTGCGGTGTTCGGATCGCGGCAAAGTTTGTGTCTCGACAACAATAGATTACGATGAATTTCCAACCCACGCTCGGTGTACTTCAACGTGCGAGAGCCGCGTTTGGCAAACTAATTTCGGATTTGCAAATTCAGACGCTTACCGCTAGCGTCCGCCCATTGCTTCAACGCCGGAATAGATTGCTCGCCACGCTTTTTTTTACGATCGGTCTTGGCACGGCGTGGCTTCTGTTGGGCATCGGCGCGCGCTCGACGACCGGACACGCACAATCGGTGAACCACTCCGAGGGCGTTTTCGTTCCCACTCCTGAGCAATGGGCGACGTTTACCGTCGTACTTGTCGAGCAACACATTTTCCGCTCCGAGCATGTGACAGAAGGAAAGATCGCCGTAAACGAGGACCGCTCGACGCTGATTTTTTCGCCCTACTCAGGCCGTGTGACCAAGTTGCTGGCTAAACCGGGTGACACCGTGGAACGCGGCGACCCGCTGTTTGTGATCGAGGCCGCCGACATGGTGCAGGCGCAAAACGATTTCATTGCCGCCATCGCGGCCAGGAACAAGGCGCGCTCGCAACTTAGTTTGGCAGAGGTGGTCGAGAAGCGCCACCGCGATCTCTACAATGACAAAGCGGTCGCGTTACGCGAACTCGAGCAGGCGCAGGCTGGGCTGGTCGCCGCTCAGAACGACATGCGCTCGGCAGAGACGGCGCTTGAGGCCGTCCGCAATCGTCTCCGTATCCTGGGCAAAAGTGATGAGGAAATCGCCGCCTTTGAGGAAACTGGAAAAATAAATGCTGAAACCACGATTCAGGCCCCAATTGCGGGAACGGTTGTGCAGCGAAAAGTGGGGCCCGGCCAGTACATCAACGCCGGCGCAAGCGATGCGGCGTTCGTAGTTGGTGATTTGTCGACGGTCTGGCTGATCGCTTATGTGCGCGAAACTGAGGCCTCCAAGGTGCACGACGGCCAGGAGATCAGCTTCACCGTGCTCTCGCAGCCTGATGAGATCTACACCGGCAATCTCAGCTATGTCGCGTCGACCATGGATACGAACACGCGTCGCCTTCTGGTCCGCGCAACCATTCAAAATCCACGCGGCACGCTCAAACCGGAGATGTACTCAACGGTGCACATCTTTACAGGCGAAGGCGATTTGGCTGCGGCTGTACCGCGCGATGCGATCATTTACGAAGGCGATGCCGCGCGCGTTTGGGTTGCCCAAAAGGACAAGACCATTGCTCTTCGCCGGATCATGCCGGGCCTCACCGATAACGGAATGGTGCAGGTGCTCGATGGTCTGCAGCCGGGCGAACAGGTCGTGACCAAAGGCAGCCTTTTCATCGATCGAGCGGCCGTAGGCAGCTGAACGATCATAGGCACCCAGAGCCGTCTTTATGAACGCGCTTATTGTGTTCGCATTGAAGCATCGCGTGTTGATGCTCGTTCTTTACCTCATGATTTTTGCCGGCGGCCTGATCGCCTTTCGGTTGCTCAACATCGAGGCCTATCCCGATCCGACACCGCCGATGGTTGATGTGGTGACCCAAAGTCCCGGTCTGTCTGCGGAGGAAATCGAGCGCTACATCACCATTCCGATCGAAACGCAGACTGCGGCATTACGAAATCTGACATCGATCCGGACGATTTCATTGTACGGACTCTCGGATGTGAAGCTGCAATTCAGTTTCGATTTCACCTATGAAGAAGCGCTGCAACAGGTGCTCAATCGATTGTCGCAGCTTCCGACGCTACCGAACAATGCTCAGCCGCAAATATCGCCGGTCAGTCCTATCGGTGAGATTTATCGCTATCGTTTGAGCGGTCCGCCCGGCTACAGCGTGCTTGACCTGAAAACCTTACAAGACTGGGTGCTGCAGCGACGATTTCGCGCGGTACCGGGCGTCATCGACGTGACCGGCTGGGGCGGGAAGATCAAGACATTCGAACTGCAGGTCGATTTCAACAAGCTGATTGCCTATGGCCTGACACTTTCCCAGGTCCTGCAAACACTCAACAACAGCAACATCAATGTCGGCGGCAATACCGTCAACATTGGTCCGCAATCCGCCGTCGTTCGTGGCGTCGGCCTGATCCGCTCGATTGATGACCTCAATAATACCATGCTGACTCAGACCAGCGGCAATCCGGTCCTTGTCAAGGATATCGCCAAGGTGGTGGTCGGCTATCAACCGCGTCTCGGCATTGCCGGCAAGGACGACGCCGACGACATCGTACAGGGCATCGTATTGATGCGCCGTGGCGAGCAAAGCATGCCAACGATCAAACGTGTCGAGCGAGAGGTCGAACGCATCAACAGTTCCGGCATACTGCCACCTGGCGTGCAAATTGAACGCATTTACGACCGCAAAGATCTCATCGACATCACGACAAAAACCGTGTTGCACAACATGGTGTTCGGAATCGGACTGATCTTCCTGCTGCAATGGATGTTCCTTGGAAATCTTCGCAGCGCCATCATCGTCGGCGCAACCATACCGTTCGCACTGTTCTTCGCCATCGGCATTTTGGTATTGCGCGGAGAATCGGCCAATCTGCTCTCCGTCGGTGCCATCGATTTCGGCCTGATCGTCGACGCCACAGTCATCATGGTCGAGAGCATTTTTCGCCGGCTGGCGCAACTTGCCGAATCGCGCGAGCGCGAAATGGGATTCGCTACCCCGCCCGGTCCCGGACTAATTGGCAAGCTGCTCGGTGTCTATCAGGCCGGAATAGACGTCAATCGGTCGATCTTTTTTGCCGCAGGGATCATCATCGCTGGCTTCATTCCGCTTTTCACGCTCAGCGGCGTGGAAGGTCACATCTTCGGGCCGATGGCGAAGACCTATGCCTATGCGCTCGCCGGCGGCTTGATCGCGACATTCACAGTAACGCCGGCGCTCAGCGCACTGCTGCTGCCCGAACATGTGCGCGAAACTGAGACCTGGGTGGTGCGAAAATTGCACAGCTACTACACGCCAGCGCTCAACTACGCGATTTCGAACCAGCGTCTGATCCTTGCCGCCGCCATCCTCCTTATGGCGGTTGCATTTATGGCAGTGCGATCATTGGGCCTGGAATTTTTGCCGAAGCTGGAAGAAGGCAACCTTTGGATCCGCGCCACCATGCCTTCGACCATTTCGCTTGAAGAAGGCAACAGCTACGTCAACCGCATGCGACGCGTCATTCGCGATTTTCCAGAGGTCGAGTCTGTCGTTTCGCAACATGGCCGCCCCGATGATGGCACAGACGCCGCTGGCGCGTTCAATGCTGAATTCTTCGCTCCTCTCAAACCGTCCAATCAATGGAAATCCGGCTTGAGCAAGGACGAACTCACCAACAAGATCGTCACGCGCCTGCAAGCTGAGTTTCCCGGCGTCGAATTCAATTTTTCGCAATATCTTCAGGATAACGTCGCCGAAGCGGTCTCCGGCGTGAAGGGTGAGAACTCGATCAAGCTCTTCGGCAATGATCTAAGGGCGCTGTTCGACACTGCAAACAAAATTCGCACAGTATTGGCGACAGTGTCCGGCATCACCGACCTTGCGGTGTTCACTTCGCTCGGTCAACCGACAATCCAGATCGACATCGACCGTGCCCGCGCCGCCCGTTATGGGCTGACGCCGGGCGACATCAACGCGACGATCCGTGTTGCCATTGGCGGCGACTCGGCGGGCGACCTTTACGAACCAGGCAGTGACCGGCATTTTCCGATTGTCGTACGCCTTGCACCGCAATTCCGGCAAAACGCCGACGCCATTCAAAACCTGCGGATTGGCGTGCAGGGCCCGAACGGCATCAGTCAGATTCCTTTGAGTGAAGTCGCGACCGTAAAATTGGTCTCAGGCGCGTCCTACATTTATCGCGAGCAGCAGGAACGCTATCTGCCGATAAAATTCAGCGTGCGCGATCGCGACCTCGGCAGCGCGATTCAGGAGGCGCAAGCTAAGATTGCGCAGCAGGTCCATCTGCCCGTCGGTTCCCGCCTCGAATGGGTTGGTGAATTCGGTAACCTGCAGGATGCGATCGCACGGTTGAAAATCGTCGTGCCGTTGAGTCTGGGCCTGATCGCGCTGCTGTTGTGGATCAACTTCGGCTCTGTGCCAGATACGTTGCTCGCGATGAGCGTCATACCGATGGCCATCATTGGCGGCATCATCGCACTGATCCTTACCGGCGTCCCGTTCAGTGTTTCGGCGGCGATAGGTTTCATTGCTTTGTTTGGGATTTCCGTGATGGACGGAATCATTATCCTCTCGCAATACAATCAGCTCATCGAAGCCGGCCTCGATCGCACACGCGCGGTGCTGCGCACCGGCGAGCTACAAATGCGACCTGTGCTGATGACCTGCGTGATTGCCGGCGCGGGACTACTGCCTGCTGCGCTGTCTTCGGGGATCGGTTCACAGGTTCAGAAGCCGCTCGCCATCGTTGTCGTGGGCGGGATGGTGCTCGCGCCCATTGTCATTCTAATCACATTACCGGTGTTGATCGCTCTGTTCTCACGCAGACCAGTAAACGCCGAGTCCGTTATATGGGCGGCTGATAATGCCCCGTCTGCCTGATCAACTGCTGTTGGGCAAAGAGCGGACCTGATGAAATCGTGACGCGATTTCGACTTTGTGACCCGTCTCGGCCATCGCGTCGCCTGACGCGGCTCTTCCGCGATCGCAGTCGAAGCGGATCGGCGAGTGACACGTTCTCATTCATCCTTCGCCACGTCCTGCCCGACGAACGCGATGCGGATCATGTTGGTCGCGCCCGGCGTACCGAGCGGCAGGCCAGCGACGATGAGGACGCGCCGCCCCGGCTTGGCAAATCCGTCCTTGAAGGCAAGGCGGCACGCGCGATTCACCATGTCGTCCTGGTCATGCGCGTCTTCCGCCACCACGCAATGCACGCCCCAGACCGCCGACAGTTTCCGGCCGGTTCCGATGTTCGGCGAGATCGCCACGATCGGCGCCTGCGGCCGCTCGCGCGCGACCCGCAGACCCGTTGCACCCGAACTCGTCCAGCAGATGATCGCCGAGAGATCGAGCGTGTCGGCGATCTGCCGCGCAGCGGCGGCGATGGCGTCGGCACCGGTGGCCTCGGGCTCGGCGTGATGCGCCTGCATGATGGTGCGATAGCCTTCCTCGCTTTCCACCTCTTCGGCGATCCGGTTCATCGTGGCGACCGCTTCGATCGGATACTGGCCGGCCGCCGATTCGGCGGACAGCATCACGGCATCCGCGCCGTCGAAAATCGCGGTGGCGACGTCGGAAACCTCGGCCCGCGTCGGCACCGGGCTGGAAATCATGGACTCCAGCATCTGCGTCGCCACCACCACCGGCTTGCCGGCGCGGCGCGAATTCCTCACGATCTGCTTCTGGATTCCCGGGACTTTTTCCAGCGGCATTTCCACCCCGAGGTCGCCGCGCGCCACCATCAGCGCATCGGTGACGTCGATGATTTCATCGAGCCGGTTCACCGCCTGCGGCTTCTCGATCTTGGCCATCACCGCAGCGCGTCCGCGCGTGATTTTTTTCGCTTCCGCGATGTCGTCCGGTCGCTGGATGAACGACAGGCCGACCCAGTCGATGCCGGCATCGAGCGCGGCCTCAAGATCGGAGCGGTCTTTCGGCGCGAGTGCGGAAAACGGCAAAGTGCTGTCGGGCAGGCTCACGCCCTTGCGGTCGGAAAGCTTTCCGCCGACTTCGACGCGCGCCACGATCCTCTGCTTGCTCGCCTCCTCGACAATCAGGCGGATCTTGCCGTCGTCGAGCAGCATCGTGTGTCCCGGCTCTACGCCGGCAAAGATTTCCGCATGCGGCAGCTGCACGCGCTGGGAATCGCCCGGCGTCGAATCGCCGTCGAATGTGAACCTCTCGTCCTTCACCAGCATCGCCGCGCCGCCGGTGAAACCGCCGACCCTGAGCTTCGGCCCCTGCAGATCGACCAGAATTCCGATCGGGCGATTCTCTTCGCTTTCCAGCGCGCGGATCGTGGTGACGAGTTCGCGCATGCGGTCATGCGGCGTATGGCTCATGTTGATGCGGAAGACATCGGCGCCTGCTTCGAACAGCCGCGCGATCACCGACCGGCTGGACGATGCAGGACCGAGCGTGGCCACGATCTTGGTCCGTCGCAGACGTCTCATCGGCTGGGATTTCCTGGCAGTGGACCGATCGGCAGGCCCTGTCGGCCGGGCAGTATCGGGATGGTTTGCAGGCCCGTTCCCGCCGGGGTCTGCGCTTGCTGCGGCGTATCGGTGAGCTGGACCGTCCAGGACCGCTGCTCGCCGGTATCGATTTCGTAAAATCCGGTTCGGTCATAGCCGCGCGCCAGGCAGTCTTCAATGCCCGAGATTTTGAATTCCTTCTCGCGCGTGCACATGAAGGCCTTTCCGGCCCATTCGCCGCCTTTGTCGTAGTCGACCGCATAGAGGTAGTAAAATCGTGCGGCCAGGGTTCCCTTGAGCACGGCCTCGCAGCCGTGCGGCGGCAGATTCCACCAGCCTTCGGTGATCCAGTTGCCCTCGTTGTCCTTGTATCCGATCGCGACGCCCACACGGCCGTTCGTGCCGTTGCACAATTGCAGATCGGCGCGCGCTGCCGTTGCGCCCGGCAACGAAACGCTCGCAAGGACGAGCCCGCACGCCGCGACGACGCCGATGCATCGAAACATGGAAAGTTGCATCAGACCTGCGTTCTCAACGCCCTTCTGTTCGACCGCGCATGTCTCGAAATACCTCAACCCCTGTCGACGAGTATGGCCCGGAAGTCGTTGACATTGGTGCAGGTCGGTCCGGTTCTGAGCAGGTCGTTGAGTTGTTCGAAAAATCCGGTTGAATCATTATCGGCAAGAAACGCGGCCGGATCGAGGCCGATTCCGCGCGCCCGCGGGATTGTCGCGCCGTCGATGAAGGCGCCGGCGGGATCGTCGGCCGCGCCCGCCCCGCCGTCGGTTCCGTCAGTGTCCGCCACAAGCGCCGAAATCCCCGGCGTGCCGTCGAGCGCGAGCGCCAGCGCCAGCGCATATTCCTGATTGGGTCCGCCCCGGCCCTTGCCCTTGATCGTGACGGTCAGTTCCCCGCCCGACAGCAAGACGATGCGCCGGCCTTGCGCCGCATATTCACGCGCAATTTTCGCATGCTTTGCGGCCACCTCGCGCGCTTCGCCTTCGATCCGGTCGCCGAGAAATTCGCATTCGTAACCCGCATTCCGCACCGCGGACTCCACGGCGCGGAAGGCATCGAGCGGCCGTGCGATCAGGCGGAATTCGGTCAGCGAAAAAATCGGATCGCTCGGCTTGGGCGTTTCGTTGGCCGGATCGGAGAGCGCCCGCATGACCGACTCCGGCGGATTGAGGTTGTAGCGCTGCAGCACGGAGCGCGCATAATGCAGCGTCGTGGGATCGCCGACGGTCGGTCCGGAGCCGATCACGGTCGGACTGTCGCCCGGCACATCCGAAATCGCGAGCGTAAGCACGCGGCCCGGCTGTGCGCGCAACGCGAGCCGTCCGCCCTTGATGCGCGAGAGATGCTTGCGCACCGCATTGATCTCGACGATCGTCGCGCCGCTCTTGAGCAAGGCGCGAGTCAAAGCTTGTTTGTCGGCAAGCTCGACGCCCGGCACCGGTGCGATCCAGTTGGCCGAAGCGCCGCCCGAGATCATCACCAGCACGATGTCGTCGCGTTTCGCGTAACCCGCGATTTCGAGCGCGCGATTGGCGGCAAGCAATCCGGTAGCGTCCGGTATCGGATGACCGGCTTCGATCATCGCGACTTTGCGTGTCGGCCGTCCGTAGCCGTGCCGCGTGACCGCGATGCCGGCGATGCGGTTGGCGGGAAATTGCAACTTGTCGAGGTAATGGCGCTCCGCCACTTCGGTCATCGCACCGGCCGCCTTGCCCGCGGCGAGCACAATGATCCGGCTCGATTTCTTCGGAACCGGCAGATGCGCGGGCAGGCAATTCGTCGGATGTGCGGTGGCCACAGCCGTGAGGAACAACTCGCGCAGGAAAGCGCGCTTGTTCACGATCGCCCCGCCGCTTGGCGATTCCGTTGTCAATGACATTTTTACTGCACCGAGGGCTGCCCTCCTCTAGTCGATAGTGCTTATAATGGCCTTAAAGAAGAATCCATGGGTGGACCATACCACCTTTGGGGCGACAGCTTCACAGCATCTACTAGGCAGCGGGTAGGTCAGCGGCCGACTCGCGCGGCAGTGGGCAGCGCCTGCCTATTGTTCCGTCGCTCATGGAGGAAAGGGAGATACGAATGGCGACCATTGCATTTACGATCAACAACAAGCCGGCAAGCGTGGAGGTCGAGCCCGACACTCCGCTGCTTTGGGTCGTTCGCGAGCATTTGAAGCTCACCGGCACAAAATTCGGCTGCGGCTCCGGCTTGTGCGGAGCCTGCACGGTTCACCTCAACGGCAAGGCCGTTCGCTCCTGCCAGCAGCAGATGTCTCAAGTGGCCGGCAAGCGCGTGACCACGATCGAGGGTCTTTCGCCCAACGGCAGCCATCCGCTGCAGCGCGCCTGGATCGCCGAGCAGGTGCCGCAATGCGGCTATTGCCAGTCCGGCCAGATCATGCAGGCCGCGGACCTTTTGGCGCGCCTCAAGACGCCGACGCGCGAGGACATCGTCGCCCACATGGATGGCAACATCTGCCGTTGCGGAACCTATCCGCGCATCATTCGCGCCATAGAGCGCGCGGCGCAGGAGGGCTGAGCCATGAATAAGCCCGTCAAGCAGAACAAATTCGAAGTCTCCCGCCGCGGATTCGTCGCCGGCGCTACCGGTCTGACGTTTTCCTTCGCGCTCGGCGCCGATCTCACCGGCCGTCTCGCCGAGGCGCTTGCTGCCGACGGCGCCAGGCTCAATGCCTACGTCACCATCGGCACCGACGGCACGGTCACCATCGTGTGTCCGGCCGCCGAGATGGGGCAGGGCGTGCTGACATCGCTGCCGCTGATTCTCGCCGAAGAGCTCGACGTCGACTGGTCCAAGGTCAAGACCGAATTCGCGCCGGCCAATCCCAGGCTCTACGGCAACCACCACGAATTGTTCCACGGTGCCCAGATCACGGCGGGGAGCGTTTCGGTGCCGGGTTATTTCAAGCCGCTGCGCCTTGCCGGCGCTCAGGCGCGCCGCGTGCTGATCGATAACGTTGCCGAGCAATGGAAAGTGCCCGCGGCCGAGCTTTCGACCGACCGCGGTTTTGTGATCCACCGAAAGTCCGGCCGGCGCATCAGCTATGGCGAGGTGGCGAAATTCGCCAAGGCTCCCGCCGAGCCACCCCCCATCACCGAGGACGATCTCAAGAAACCGTCGCAATTCAGGCTGATCGGGCGGCGAGAAATCGGCCGTGTGGACGTCCCGTCCAAGACCAACGGCACCGCCCAATACGGCATGGATGTGCAGGTTCCCGGCATGATCTACGCGTCCGTGCTGGAGGCGCCGCTTGAAGGCTCCAAGGCGCAGATCGCCAACATGGACGATGTCGCCAAGATCAAGGGCGTGACCAAGGTCATACCGCTTCCCTTCGGCGTTGCCGTGCTTGGCGATACCGTCGAGGCGACGAGGGCCGGCCGCAACGCGCTCAAGGTGACGTGGGACAACAGCGGCGCCACCGCCGCCCAAACCGACTCGGTCAAGTCAAAGGAGGACTACGCGAAACAGGGCAAGGACCCGAACGCCAAGGCGATCGCCGAATACAAGGTGGGCGACGCCGCCACGGCGCTCAACCGCGCGCCTATCGTGGTGGAAGCGGCCTATTGGTCGGAGTATTGCTATCACGCCCAGATGGAGCCGATGAACGCGGTGGCGAAGGTCTCGGAGGACGGCCAGTCAGCCGAAATCTGGACCGGCACGCAGTTCGGCGCGCTCGCCGCCGGCATCATCGCGGGAATCCTCAAGACCACGCCCGACAAGATCAAGGTCCATCAGCAAATGCTGGGCGGCGGTTATGGCCGGCGCATCTGGCCGGACGCGGCCATCCAGGCCACGATCCTGTCCAACATCACCAAGAAGCCGGTGAAGCTCATCCTGACGCGCGAGGACGATGTCACCGCCGCGCGTCCACGGCCCATGACCCATCACGTGCTCAAGGCCGCAGTCGAGAGGGGCACGCTGGTTGGCTGGCACCATCGCCTGGTGTCGGAGAACGTCGATGCCGTTGCCGCCCCGCCGCGCTTCCAGGCGACCGGCGGCAAGGATTACATCGGCGCGCGCGGCCTCGATCAGGCGAACTACGCGATCCCCAACGTGACGGCCGAGTATGTGCGCGAGATTCGCGGCATGCGCGTCCACGCCTGGCGCGGCATCGGTTCGGGCTACAACAAGTTCGCCGCCGAAGCGTTCCTCGACGAAGTCGCCTATGCGATGGACAAGGACCCGCTCGACTTCCGGCTGCAACTGACCAAGGTCTATCCGCGCGCCAACGCCGTGATCAGGGCGGTTGCCGAAATGTCGAGCTTCAGGCTCAAGCGCCCGGGCCGCGGCCTGGGCATTGCATTCTCCGACTATCATGGCACCTACTCGGCGGGCGTCGCGGAAGTGTCGCTCGACCGCAAGACCGGCAAGATCAGGGTGCATAATTACTGGGTCGCCGTTGACCCGGGCCTGGTCATCCAGCCGGACCATGTCCATGGCCAGCTCGAGAGCGCGGTTGTCTACGGTCTGAGTGCGGCGCTGCTCGAGGAGCTGTCGGTGAAGGGCGGCGCCATTCAGCAGACGAATTTCAACGACTACCAGGTGCTGCGCATGAGCGATCTACCGGAGATCCACACCCGCATCGTGGCCTCCGACAATCCGCCGACCGGCATGGGCGAAATCGGTGTCTGCGCGGTCGCCCCCGCCATCTCCAACGCGGTGTTTGCGCTCACCGGCAAGCGGCTCCGCCACCTGCCGATGTCGCCGGAACGCGTGAAGACCGCGCTGGCCTGACCGCGCTTGAATGTTTTGAGCCCGCCGTGTCCTGCGGGACGCGGCGGGTTTGTTTTTCACGCGGCCTCATGCTGAGGAGCCGCCGCAGGCGGCGTCTCGAAGCACACTCGCTTCGCTCGTGCGCCTCGGGATGAGGGCGGAAGACGGGCTCTTCAAACTGGGACTCCGTGCGTCTATCTTAATTGACAGCAGAGGGTATCCCCATGGACGACAAGACCCGTACCGAGCTCGAAGCCGCCGTCTACCGGCGTCTGGTCGAGCACTTGCGCAGCCGCACCGACGTGCAGAACATCGACATGATGAATCTCGCAGGCTTCTGCCGCAATTGCCTCTCCAACTGGATGAAGGACGCCGCCGACGCCAAAGGCATTCCCATGACCAAGGAGCAGAGCCGCGAGATCGTCTACGGCGAGCCGTTCGAGCAGTGGAAGGCGAAATACCAGAAGGAAGCCACGCCCGCCCAGAAGGCGGCCTTCGAAAAGGCCCCCAAGCATTAAATTTTTTCCTCACAACACACGCTGTGCACTGCGTGGATGATTGTGCGCATCGCTTGACCAGAAGCGCCGCGCCTCCGAAAGCTTCCGTCACGCGGGCATCCGCCCGAATCCCATGACAGGAGCATTTGCGATGCGCTCATCGGCTGCTGAAAAAGAAGACAAAGGCGAGAAGGAAAAGCCCGCGACCCGGTTCGCCAAGGATCAGCTCAAGGCCTTCGTCGAACGCGTCGAGCGGCTCGAGGAGGAGAAGAGGGCGCTCTCCGACGACATCCGCGACGTCTATGCCGAGGCCAAGGGCAACGGCTTCGACGTCAAGGCGCTGCGCACCATCGTCCGCCTGCGCAAGATGGAGATGAGCGAGCGCCAGGAGCAGCAAGCCATCCTCGACACCTACATGCACGCCCTCGGCATGGCGGCTTAGGATTCGGCGGGCGCCACGCGCTCGGTCGCCCCTCCGCTGCGGTACTTCGCCTCGTCGGCACATTTCGCGACATGCACGTCGCGATTGATGACCTGCAGGTTGGGGATGCCCCAATAGTCCAGCAAAGCTGGCCACGGCGTATCGCGTTGCTCGTGCCACACGCGGAAAAGCGGCACGCGGTGGTCGATCTCGGCGGTCTTCCAGAGTCGGCCGCCGGTCTGCGCACATCGTCGTGCCTGCAGCCGCCGCAGCAGCCGGTCATGCGCGCTCGGCGCGGTCCACAGCCGCCATGCCGCCACGCAGGCGGTGTGCCATGCCGCGCGAGGGTTTGGGCCGCTCTCCCACAGGTCTCGGTGCCATCCGAAACGATAGACCGGCTGTCCACAGACGCAGCAGAAGCCGGGACCGCGGGAATATTTTGCCTCGCGGTAGGGTGCGGGCGGCATGCGAAAGGTTGCCGGCAGTCCGCCGGCCGATCCGATTGTCCAGCCCCAGCCTTTCGGCGCGCCGCTCACGGCCGCCAGCGCGCGCGCGAGCCTGTCGGCGCGGACGGCATGTGCGCGCCAGTAGGAATCGATCGCGACCCTCGGCATCGGCGGCGTCCAGCGTCGGCTGAGCGCATGCGTGAGCACGCCGGCTGGAAAGATATCGGGCAAGGCTCGCGTCAGGCGCTTCAGCGCGCGCCGATTATACGCGTCTCGCGTCTCCGACATTGTCATGCCGGCGATTGTGCCAACGAGGAGTAAAGCTTTCGCTAGTGCAGCGCGGCGGTGCGCATGCCGAAGCTGACCGTCGCCAGGAACTGCACGGCCCTGCCCCTGAACTCCGTCGTCGTCATCCCGGCATAGGGGTCGGCCGAGAACGTCATCGCCACCGCGGATGTCGGTTTCTGCAGCAGCGAGCCGATCTGGCGCGGATCGAGCGGATTGAACTGGCTGGTGGTCATGAACGTGTAGATGCTCGGCGCCAGCACCACGGCGCGGATCCAGGGATTGTCGATGTGCGCGCCCGCCCCGCTCGGCGACGCCGGCAAGCCTTTCGCGAGGGCAGGGTCCGCCCGCTTCGGCAAGGTGGCAGCAATCGGGCTCTGGCGCGGGAGATTTTGCGGAGCCGTGCGCGCCATCGTGTCGTTTTTCGATGCCGAAACCGGAATGGGCCGCTGCACGTTCTCAAGCGCAGTAGGCGCCGAAGGCTCGTAATGCGCCACGGCCGCATAGGCCAGCGCAACCTCCGGCGAAACGCGGTCGACCTGCTGGCCAGTCGTCGGCCATGGCAGGAAAATGCTCGCCGGGCTGATCGCATTGGTGTCGAGCTTTGCCTTCGTCACCGGCTGTGTCGAGGCCGCCATGGCGACCTGGTTGTTCGCCGGCTTGTTCTGCGCCTGCGGCGTGGATTTGCTGGCCAACGACGCGAGGCTGGCCGGCCGCGCGACCGGCATCGGCGGCAGCCGCGTCGATCCCGTGGCGATCTCGTCGTCCTCATGCGTGTCGGAGACCCTGGCGATCATGGTCGGCCTGATGCGCGAGCCCCTTGCGCCGCGTGAAAGATCTGCCAGCGCAAGCGCGTATCCGGCTAGCGGATGACCGTCCGCCGGAATGTGCACGGTGCGCTCGTCCGGGAACACCTTGACCAGCTCTTCGCGCGTCATGCGCGGCCAATGCCGCACATTGCCGACGTCGAGGTGCACGAAGGGCGACCCCGAGGTGGGATAATATCCGACGCCGCCGTCCTGCAACCGCATCGCAACGACCCGCAATTGTTCGATCGGCACGCCCGGGATGAAAAAATCCGTGGCATTGCCGATCATGTGCTGGGAAAACAGCGCCACTCCGCTGCTGCGCGCGCGCAGCATGGCGTTGGTTTCGGGCGCGCGATATCCGCACACCACATAGATCGGCGCCTTCGCACCGACTTCGCGATGCACTTCCCACAGCAGATCGATCAGCTGCGGGGACATGGCGGTCTGCTCGTTCCGGCGCCAGTCGCGCAGGAACCAGTTGATCTTCTTCAGCGCCTCCTCGTCGTAGCGGCCGTTGCGCTTGTAGGTGATGGTGATGTCTTCGTTGGTGTGCACGTGGTGCATGCTGATCGTGCGGGTATCGCCGATCGCGTTGGCGAACTGCAGCCCGTAGCCACCGAGCGCCAGCAGAATAACGCCAAGGCCGAGACGGCATGCGACGCGGGACGAGCCCAATGCGATACCGTTCGTGCGCCTTGTGCGTACTGCCACTTGCGGTCTCACTGTTCTGACTGCACTCGCCGCGCCTCACGCATCGGCGGCCGACGGCCGCGCAACAAGGCTAATGCAGTGTTACCGGGATTGATTAATGCGCACTTAGCGCGCCCCATCCCCAGCTTTAATTTTGTAGATGCGGAGTATGGCCAAAAAAGGCCGGTCAAGGCCAGCGACTTCGCTTCCGATGGCTAACAAGCTGGGGAAAAATTGAGGCAGCAAATCAAGGATAACAAAGTCTAAACGCGGCCATTACTCATGAAAAATGCCCCGGATACGATCCGGGGCATTTGAAATACGCTTTGGCCGCTGTTTTTTAGCGGAACAGCCGGTTCAGGAACCCGAGCGGGCTGCCGCTCGAACGCCCGCTGCCGTAAAAATCGAAACCGCCGCCGTCACGCGGCACGTTCTCGAGTCGGGCAAAGTCCGTGGGCGACGGCTTGTAGTTCGGGTCAGCCGGCCGCTCGATCGCGATATCGGCCACCTTGCGCTCGTTGCCCTTGATGAAGGGGAGGAGCTTGGAGTCGTAGCCATACACGTCGTCGCGGAATTGCAACACGCCGGAGTCATCCACGAAGGCGGTCTGGTAGGTGATGTGGACCGGGATCGGGTTGGTGAAATCGATATTGATCTCGTTGTCGCCGAACATCTTGCGGATGCGTTCTTGCGTGTAATGCTCCTTCGGCACGCCGAAGCCGAGCATCACCTCCGCATACTTCACCGGATCCTGCACGCGCATGCAGCCGTGGCTGAAGGCGCGCTTGTCGTAGGCGAACAGGTTCTTCTCCGGGGTGTCATGCTGATACACCAGGAACTTGTTGGGGAAATTGAACCGGACGCGCCCGAGCGCATTCTTGTCCCCCGGCGGCTGATAGACGCGGATGCCGTCACGGGTTTGTTCGACCTTCAGTCCCTGCTTGGCAAAGATGCCCGGATCCGACGTTTCATAGATCGGCAGCAGCTCGTTGTAGACGATCGACTGCGGCACGTTCCACGTCGGGTTGACGGTGATGAACTTCATTGTCTCGCTGAGCATCGGGGTTTCGTGCTGCAGCTTGCCGACCACCACCCGCGTGCTCCACACCACCGCGCCGTCGTCCCATACCCTCAACGTATATTCCGGGATGTTGAGCACGACGTGGGTCTTGCCCATGTCGCGCGGGATCCAGCGCCAGCGCTCCATATTGGCGAGCACGATGTTGATCTTGCCGTCGCGGCTCGGGCCATTGAGCGCGTCGATCGTCGGGTTGCCGACTTCGCCGTCGGTTTTCAGGCCGTGCGCGCCCTGGAACTTCACCACCGCTTCGGCCAGTTCCTTGTCGTAATTGGTGTCGTCTTTCGCGGGCAGGCCGAGCTTTTCGCGCAGCAGCGGGACGCGCGGGTCCTGCATCATGACGATGTCTTCGGCCGCCGGCTTATCCTTGTCCTTGCTGGCTTTTTTGTCCTTCTCTTTGGACTTGGCGGACTTGCTGTCCTTTGCGGACTTGTCGTTGCCGTATTTCAGGTACGGACCATAGGGGAGCCGCGCCTCGCCGTCGGACTTCTCGGCGCGCAGCTCGGCGAGCTTGGCCTTGAGCGCCTTGTAGGCCGGCTGCTG
The DNA here is from genome assembly GCA_035501735.1 of Xanthobacteraceae bacterium. Lineage (GTDB taxonomy): Bacteria > Pseudomonadota > Alphaproteobacteria > Rhizobiales > Xanthobacteraceae > PNAI01. The sequence continues at coordinate 46,496 of DATJVR010000093.1, forward strand.
CGGATTGAATGAATCGAGCACCGCCGCGACATCGCCGGCGTCGCCGAGTTTGGCGAGCACATCGGCCGGATCGTAATTGTCCTTGTAGTAGACCCAAGCCGTCAGCCGCGACCAGTGCACGCGGCCGTTCAGCGCGTGCCGCGCATAGGTCAACAGCACGCCGGTGAATTTCAGTTCTTGCTCGGCTTGGGCGTCGAGGCTCGTTGCCGAGAGATTCGGGAACACGTAATCGGACGGTTCGAGACCGTCCTGCTCGATGGTCTTGATGTAGGCCAGCACCGCATCGGCTTTGCTCGTCGGCTTGCCGTTGCTGTCGATCCAGACCGGATCGTAATTGCGTTTCTGATAGAACGCGTCGACCGCGGCGCGGTCGCCCTTGCGGCTCAGGAAGCGGTCGGCTTTGCCGGATACCGTGAGATCGTGGATCTTGCCGTTGATGGTGGTCGGATCGGGCGGAGGCGCCGCCGTCGTGCTGTTGCCCGTTTCATTGTTGTTCGTCGTATCGTTCGTCGCGGCGGGCATCTGCTCCGCCATCTTGTTCGCGTCGGTTGATTTCTTGCTGACGGTTTTTTTCGCGGCCAGCACGATGTCGCTGTTCGTCGGCAGATGCTTTGACAACGAAACGGTCAGAGGTGCCGCGTTGGTGCTTGCCGCCGTCGCCAGCACGAGTGCCATGGCGCTCCCGGTCAGCAATCCACCGATATATTTGCTACGCATCGAACGTCTCCTCCGATCCTTTCGGCGTCGAATTATCGCCGTGAAGCTGCCATCAGCGCGTTAATAGATTTTAACAAACGCCAACCAATAAGACAGCCTAACCGACAAAAATCATGGAATCGTGAAGTATGAATCGTGACCGCTCTTTGCCACCAAATTTACGCTGAAAACGCGCAGCCGTCGACGACCGTTGCGGCATATTTGCTCATGCCAGCAATGAAAAAACCAGCAAATTAACGCTGTTTTCGCGACAATCCCACCGACCGTTACCGGATCGCCACGGGGGCGCCGGAAAGTGGATCGGCCGCATCTTCCGAACGATTGTCGAGGCCAAGCCCCTCCAACTTCCGATACAGCGTCGATCGCCCGATCTGCAACCGCCGAGCGACTTCCGACATCTGCCCGCGATAGTGCGAAATGGCAAAGCGAATGGCCTCGGATTCGATATCCTCCAGCGGGCGCACTTCACCCTGGGCGTCGAGCAGGCCGACCGCACCGGCGGGCGGTCCCGCATGAGCGACCGGGAAATCCGGGGCCATTCCGGCCCCGACCTCGATCACCGGCATCGACTCGTGGATTGCTGCCGGTGACGGCGTACCGGCGGCCAGGGGTGGCGACCCGTCGGCGGCTCCGGCTGCCATCTGCGCCGCAATTTGCGGGAATTCGGCGACCCCGATGGCGTCGCTCTCGGCCAGCACCACGGCGCGGAACACCGCGTTCTCAAGCTGCCGCACGTTGCCCGGCCAACGGTAGGCGCCGAGCAGCGCAAGCGCTTCGCACGTGATCGTCCGCACGCGCTTGCCTTCTTCGACCGCTAAGCGCGCGAGGAAATGCCGCACCAGATCGGGGATGTCTTCCGGCCGCGCCCGCAGCGGCGGCACCGCGATCGGGAACACATGCAGCCGGTAGAACAGGTCCTCGCGGAAACGGCCGTCTTTGACGTCCGAAAGCAGGTTGCGATTGGTCGCCGACACCAGGCGCACGTCGACCTTGATGGGTTTACGCCCGCCCACCGGTTCGACCTCGCCCTCCTGAATCGCGCGCAGCAGCTTGACTTGCGCCGCCAACGGCAATTCGCCGACTTCATCGAGAAACAGCGTGCCGCCCGACGCCTCGACGAACTTGCCCATGTGCCGTTCGGTGGCGCCGGTGAACGAACCCTTCTCGTGTCCGAACAGGATCGACTCCACGAGGTTGTCCGGGATCGCGCCGCAATTGACGGCGATGAACGGTTTCGCCCGCCGCTCGCCTGAACCGTGGATGGCGCGTGCGATCATTTCCTTGCCGACGCCGGACTCTCCTTCGATCAGCACCGCAATGTTGGAGGCCGCGGCCTTCTCGGCGGCGCGCAGTACCGTTTGCATCGCCGCGTTGCGCGTGACGATATCCTTGAACGTGAGCGTTCCGCTCTGGCTGCGTTTGATCCGCGTGAGCTCGCCTGCGAGCGCGCTGGTGGCGAGCGCGTTGCGCAACGAAACCTGCAGGCGTTCCGCGCCCACCGGCTTGACCACGAAATCGGCCGCGCCCGCGCGCATGGCCGAGACCACATTGTCGATGCCGCCATGCGCCGTCTGCACGATCACCGGCACGTTCGATCCCGCCGCGCGCATGCGCGCCAGCACGCCGAGGCCGTCGAGATCGGGCATCACCAGATCGAGGATGACGCAGTCGATGCGCTCGGCATTTCCGCCGTTGAGCAGCAGTGCCGCCGCCGCTTCGCCTGTCTCCGCCAGGACCGGCTCGTAGCCGAACTTGCGGACCATGTTGTCGAGCAGCCGTCGCTGCACCGGATCGTCGTCAACGATGAGAACGCGCTCGACCATGTCACACCCCTACGCTGTACCGTATCGGGGCACATTGGCCGATCTGACTTAACGGGATGTAAATTCAACCGGTGCGTTTTCGTCGTCGCTGGGGGCGATGGCGCGCGTGCTCATGGCTGTGCGTGTGATGCAAATCATGCGAATGCGCGGGTGAATGCGCCATGCTTTCGCTCGCCGGCACATAGACCACGTGACCATGCCGGACGCCGCGCTCAGCGATCACATGGTTAGCAAATGATTGCACTTCGGCGCCGCGGCCCTTGAGCACCGTCACTTCCATGCAGCTGGTCTCGTCGAGATGCACATGCAGCGTCGCTTGCGACAGATCGTGATGATGATGGAATTCGCGTGTCAGGCGCTTGGGCAAGTCGCGCGCGTGATGGTCATAGACATAGACCAGCGCCGCCACGCAGTGCCGCGAGCCGGCCACCTCGATTGCGGCCTGCTCCAGTCCGCTGCGCGCGAGATCGCGAATGGCCTCGGAGCGGTTCTGATAGCCGCGCACCGCGATGATGCGATCGAGGTCCTCCATCAGATCGTCGTCGAGCGTGATCGTCACGCGCTGCATGGCGTCTCTCCATTCCGTATGGCGGAACCGTTGGTATGATAATTTCTTGACTTCGTCATACTTTGCCGCCAGGGTTTTGCGAGGGAGCGATCAATGAAATCTCCAATCTGCCTGCGGAAATCCGCGATCCTTGCCCTGACCATATTGGCCGCAACGGCCATAGCCAATGCCCGCGCCGAGACCCGGGAGGACTGGATCACGCTCGGTACCCGCATCCACGGCGGCTTCGGCCCGTTCATCCCGATGGGAATCCGCATCGGGCTCGATGCAAAGGAAAAGCTCAAGACCGATCCGCGCGGCCTCACGGTTCTGTTCTACACCGGCGAGAAGTCGCCGTGCCCGTGCATTGCCGACGGCATCATGCTCGCCACCGGGGCAAGCCCGGGGCAGGGGACTTTGCAGATTGCCGCCGAAAAAGCGCCGGCCGGATTGCTGGCGGTCGCGATCATCCGCAACCGCAAGACCGGCGAGGGACTGAAATACACCGTCGCCGACAAATGGATGCCGAAGGTCGGCGAGTGGATCAAAACCCTCGACCCGGCCGGGCGTTACGAAGCGGTGATGAAAGCGGAAGATTTGTTTCAGGTGTCACCCGCCGCAAAACAAAACTGAAATGGTGCGCGCGGGCTACACCAATGCCGCAGATCGACATCAACGCCGCTATCGGCTGCAGGGCGAACCGCGTGTTCGACCGGCATGGCCATCCGGCCGAGCCTTGGCCGTGCGCCCGACCGGGGCTGCGCAAGATTAAATCAGTCTCTGCCGGAACGGCCAGACCCGCGGCAATTGCATCACTGATACATGATTTTTGAGCGGCCCGTTGCCGCAGCGAGGTTGATCCGCACGCCGCGGCACGCGATATGTTGTGAGCATTCCTCACGGCCACTCTTTCTCGCTGGATTGCCCTGCATGCCTTCGTCTCGCGTCGCCAAAGCACGCGCCGCCAAGCCTGTCGCCCGGCCCGCCTCCAAAGCCGCGGCTGCGACCAATCTCGGCGCATTGCCGGAATGGAATCTCGCCGATCTCTATCCCGCCCTCGATGCACCGGAGGTCAAGCGCGATCTGGAAAAATCCGAGACCGAGTGTCTGGCATTCGAGGGCGAATTCAAAGGTCGCCTGGCGGCGTTGGCCGGCGGATCGAACGCCGGAAGCGCGCTCAGCCAGGCAGTCAAGCGCTACGAGGCCATCGACGAGCTGCTCGGCCGATTGATGTCCTACGCCGTGCTGCTGCAGGCCGGCAACACCGCGGATCCGGCCATTGCCAAGTTCTACGGCGACATGCAGGAGCGCATCACGGCCGCCTCTTCGCATCTCTTGTTCTTCGTGCTCGAGCTCAACCGCCTCGACGACGCCGTGCTCGAAACCGCGATGAAGGACCCGGCGCTCGGCCACTACCGGCCATGGCTCGAGGACATCCGCAAGGACAAACCCTATCAGCTCGAAGATCGCGTCGAGCAGCTGTTCCACGAGAAATCGGTCACCGCCTATGCTGCCTGGAACCGGCTGTTCGACGAGAGCATGGTGTCCTTGCGTTTCAAGGTCGGCGCAAAGCAGCTCTCCATCGAGCCGACCCTCAGCCTGCTGGTAAGTCCCAAGGCAAGCGACCGTAAGGCAGCCGCCGAGGCGCTCGCGAAAACCTTCAAGGAGCACCTGCGGCTTTTCACGCACATCACCAACACGCTCGCCAAAGACAAGGAAATCTCCGACCGCTGGCGAGGCTTTGCCGACGTTGCGGCTTCCCGCCATCTCGCCAATCGGGTCGAGCCTGAGGTGGTGGATGCGCTGGTTGCCGCTGTGCGTGAAGCCTATCCGCGGCTGTCGCATCGCTATTACGCGCTGAAGGCGCGCTGGTTTGGCAGGAAGAGCCTCGCCCATTGGGATCGCAACGCGCCGCTGCCGCAGGTGCCGATGCGCACCATCCGCTGGTCGGACGCGAAGGACACAGTGCTGACCGCCTACGGCACGTTCTCGCCCAAGATGGCGGCAATCGCCGAGCGTTTTTTCCAGAACCGCTGGATCGATGCGCCGACCCGGCCGGGCAAATCGCCCGGCGCCTTCGCCCATCCGACCGTGCCGTCCGCGCATCCGTATGTGCTGCTCAACTATCAGGGCAAGCCGCGTGACGTGATGACGCTCGCCCACGAGCTCGGTCACGGCGTGCATCAGGTGCTTGCGAGTCCGAACGGCGCTCTGATGGCGCCGACGCCGCTGACGCTCGCCGAAACCGCCAGCGTGTTCGGCGAAATGCTCACGTTCAAAAAGCTGCTGGCCGAAACCACCGACAACAAGCAGCGCAAGGCCATGCTCGCCGCCAAGGTCGAGGACATGATCAACACGGTGGTGCGGCAGATCGCGTTCTACACCTTCGAGCGCAAGGTGCATCTGGAACGCCGCAACGGCGAACTGACCGCCGACAAGATCTGCGAATTGTGGATGTCGGTGCAAGCCGAGAGCCTCGGTCTCGCGATCGAATTGAAGCCCGGCTACGAGACGTTCTGGAGTTATATCCCGCACTTCATCCATTCGCCGTTCTACGTCTACGCCTATGCCTTCGGCGACTGCCTGGTGAATTCGCTCTACGCGGTCTACGAGCATTCGGCCGCCGGCTTCGCCGAGCGCTATCTCGCCATGCTCGCGGCCGGCGGCACCAAACACCACACTGAACTTTTGGCGCCCTTCGGCCTCGATGCGCGCGATCCCAAGTTCTGGGACGGGGGCTTGAGCGTGATTGCGAAACTGATCGACGAGCTGGAAACGCTGTCCTAGCCGGTTCAATCGCGGGTTGAGCACGGCCGGGCAACCCGATAGACTTGATCCGTCGGGGGAGGGGCGGCCAATGCCGGATACTTTCGAATTCCACCAGGTTTTCAAGAGCGAGATTGACGAGGTCAATTCACGCCGAGACGAGTTTAAGCGTGAGCACGTCCAGCTAGATGTGGAAAGTGTCGATCGGTATGGCAATCCGGTGCAGCGGCCGTCCGCGAAATCGGAACTTGTCGGTCTTTCGCTATCGGGCGGAGGCATACGCTCCGCGTCGTTTTGCCTAGGCGTTCTCCAGGCGCTCAATGCGCACGGTTTGCTGAAGAAGGTCGACTACCTCTCCACCGTCTCGGGCGGCGGCTATATCGGCACATCGATGTGCGCCGCGATGAGCAGCACGAGATCCCCCGATTTTCCGTTCTCCAGCGATCTCGCCGCCGACGAGCCTTCCGGGTTGCAACACATCCGCGATTTTTCGAACTACCTATTCCCGCGGGGAGCAACTATTTT
>DATJVR010000094.1:0-64733 GCA_035501735.1 Xanthobacteraceae bacterium
TCCAAAACTCACATCAACGAAAAGCGGAATTGTCGCCATGGCTGCATCGATACAATTGGCATAGGCCACACGCCGGCATCGATGATAAAACACCCATCAGCAGACTTGGCTTGACCGAGAACAACCTCTTGAGGCTCCACACCTAGAGCATGATCCCGAAAAGTGGGAACCGGCTTTCGGACAAGATCATGCGCAAGAAAATCGAAAATCAATGCAGCTTGAACTCGCCGTCGAGCGCGCGGATCTCGGCCGGCTTGATCAACCGCGAATGCGCCACCTGCACCGAGTGCAGGATGCCGTGCAGTGATTTCCGCCAGAATGTCAGGAAGCCGCGCAGCTCGGGGAATTCCGGGCAGAGATCGTATTCCTGCCAGATGTAAGTCTGCAGCAGCCACGGATGATCCGGCCTGCGGTAGAGGATTTGCGCGGTGGTCAGGCCGTAGCCACTGAGCTGCCGTTCAAAGTCTCGTCTCGACATAGCGAAGTCTCCGTCCAGATACTTGGTCCTCCTCACCAAGCAAACGTCTTGCCACCCCGATAATGTCATGACTCGCTGGTAAATAATTTGTTAAATCAATGACTTGGCAGCAACTTGGCTGCCCTGCTAACAGCCTTAATCCGGGGATTATAACCTTGACAAAGCAGGCCACAAGACCTAGATATTCCTCAACAAAAGGAATTAAGCCATGTCTGCGAACCTGCAAAACACCATATTTACTGATGAATCCAAGGCTCGTGAATGGCTTGAGGCTCGGGTTTGGCCGAATGGGCCTGTTTGTCCCCACTGCGGCAATGTCGATCAATCCAAGATCGGCGCATTGAAAGGGAAGGCGCATCGCGCCGGCCTCTACCAGTGCGCTGAGTGCCGCGAGCAATTCACGGTCACGGTCAAGACCGTTTTCGAGCGCAGCAAAATCCCGCTCTCGAAATGGCTGGCGGCACTGTTCCTGCTGACTGCCTCAAAGAAAGGCATCAGCGCCCATCAAATTCATCGCTCACTTGGGGTCAGTTACAAGTCGAGTTGGTTCATGATGCATCGCCTGCGCGAAGCAATGCGCACTGGTGGTCTTGCTCCGATGGGAGGCCGAGGCTCCGTGGTTGAAGCAGACGAAACATACATTGGCCGCGTTGAAGGTGTCCCACTGAAGCGCGGTTTCACTCATAAGAACGCCGTGTTGGCGCTAGTTGAACGCGGCGGCAAAGCACGAACATTCCATATCGCACGAGCCGATATGAATACTGTTCACGCCATTATGGCCGAAAATATTGCACGCGAGTCTCAAGTGCATACAGATGAAAGCAACATTTACAAAATGGCGCCGTGGCGTTTTGCCAAGCACGAAACCATCAAACACTCAGCGGATGAATACGTGCGCGGTGATGTAACAACCAACACGGTTGAGGGTTATTTCTCGATCTTCAAGCGCGGCATGAAAGGCGTCTATCAACATTGCGCTGAAAAGCATCTTCACCGTTATCTTTCGGAATTCAATTTTCGCTACAACAATCGCACCGCACTTGGCATCAGTGATCTGATGCGCGCCGAAACTCTCGCAGCTGCGATCAAAGGTAAGCGTTTAACTTATCGACGGCCTCACCAAGTCTGATTTTTCCTTTCAAGCTCAACGATTCATCCGTTGGCGAAAACGCCGATGCTGATAGAATACGTCGTCATATGCGTAACTTTCTTCGGTTCATTTTGTTGATAGCCACTCTTGTCATTTCGGTGAATCAAACGCCGCAAGCAAGGGCTGACGTATGCACAAGATTCCCAGACGGGAGTCCAAGTCTTTCCTGTAATGACCCACAATTTCCGAAATGTAGTTTTAATCCTCAACGACAGGATTGGGCGTGCATGCCAGATGCCCAACCGAATTATTGTTTGGTAACAAGTTCAGGCACGCGGTGCGGAATGAGCAGAAACGATTGCTATGGGGCGATGGCCGCTTTGGTTGGTGCTGGTGTTGGGCCAGTCAACTGCGTTGTCAATAATCCTAACAATCCACCACAGCCACTAGAGAAACCACAAAGACGGGGACTTGATTGCAGGACCGTATGCAGATGGCGCGGAACTAAGGAAGTTTGCAATACAGAGTGTGATTAAATTTTAAATTCTGGTTTTTAATTTTTTCCGTTTCACTCGTCGAGACTCATTGCTCTGTTTTGGTTTAATTTTTGTGCGATGCCGCGGGGGGCTTTTCGCCACAACATCAACAGCGCGCTCAAATCGCTGCCAAGCATCCTCGAACAGCTCAGTTTCTCGTTGCTTCGGCACCAATAGCCTCGCGCTCGATGCGTTGTATAGCGGCGATTTGGTCGCCTTCCCAAGTTGTGACCGCTGTTAGACGATTGCCTGCTCGCCTCTGCATGTCACGCGTTAGTGTGCGCTCAGATTCGACTAAAGCTACCACGGAAAGCGGTTGCTTGGCTTCGTATAGCGCTGCCATTTGTAGAAAAATAGCATCTTGTACGCGTGTTGCTGATTGGGTCAAAAATATTGCGACTGGGTCGCGCCCTGTAGCGGATATAAGCAAGTCTGGTGTTACTTCCGCCAATTCAGCGCTCACAATAGCATCTTCTTTGATGGCGGCGCGCTCACCGATCACTTGTTTGATTCGCTTTTTAGCATCTTCTTTAAATGTGCTTTCGACATGCTCTTGTGTAAGCAACAAAAAATCGTATAGGCGCAAAAGTAATGCTGTAAATCTCAACGCGGCGCGCGGTAATTCCGCGTCTCGCATATTGGGCGTTCTGATTACATTTTCGCTTTCATCGTACTCAGCGCCATATTCAACTAACAATTCCTCAAATGCCTTTTGTCGGGTGCTCGTTGCGAAATCGACGCCGCAGGCTTCTAAATAGGGGATCGTTTGCCCATCATCTTCAAGTCGCGCAATTCCCGGCAATGTATCTCTCTTTATGACGTAAAAAGAGACCGCATCTCCATCGCTACGACGAAAAGGGGTACTTACCGCCAACCCGACTGGAACATCTTTGACGGAAACCTCATTGCAAAAGGCTCTGCAAAGTTCCTCCTTCATAACAAGGTGCCTTTTTCGCGAATCTTGTATCGATCATAAGCAAAACGAATTGCGGCCGTTTCATCACCAATCTTGAATTTTGGGAATTTATTGGCCCGATGAAGCTTTTGCGGCCCTGGAATACGCTTAATCCATGGCCCTCGCATATAGCCATGCGAAAGCGTGTCTGCATTCACATGAGTCGCATGTGTATGCCAGCCTGGTTCGGTTGCGTGATATTCGTAAGTGCAAAGAATACGGAGTCCAATTGGACCCATCACACCGAGTACGGCTTCGTATTTCTGCTTTGGTTCGTTGATGACGACGAGGACTTTGCACTCCGCACCAAGCGTTTCAAATGATATAACGCACCATCGAAAAGAATTGCCCAAAGCGTAAGCTGATCTCGCCATAGGAAAGTCGGCTTTAGGCACTTTGCCTGAACGCCACTGACCAACTTTGATGTTGCTCTTGGACGCGCGAACAATCTGCTTCAAGTGCAACACGATGATTTCCCCCACAACCGTAGGGGGAAGTTATCACGTCGCTGCCTATCGTTCGATTACCGCTCCAAGAAACGCTGCCCTGTCCGGGCCTTACTACATCCTGTTCCTGCTTTGTCAAGGTTATAATCCCCCTTAATCCGCTACTAGCACTCCGATTTGATGAGTGCTAAATAATTTCCGCGATCCTCTTGATCGCGAATAAAGGCCGCCTAGCTAGCGGCAGTGGAGGGGTCAGGCGGGGCGCAAGCTGCCGTTTGCGTTCTTCCGAAAACAAAATCGGATCAATCATTTAAGAGTAGGAGGCTTAGCATGAAGTTTCGTCCGCTTCACGACCGCGTCGTCGTCGAGCGCATTGATGCCGAGGAAAAATCCAAGGGCGGCATCATCATCCCCGACACCGCGAAGGAAAAACCCTCGCAAGGCGAGATTATCGCCGTCGGCCCGGGCGGCCGCGACGAGGCCGGCAAGCTCATACCGATCGACGTGAAGGTCGGCGACCGCATCCTGTTCGGCAAATGGTCGGGCACGGAAGTGAAAATCGACGGTGTCGAATACCTGATCATGAAGGAAAGCGACATCATGGGCGTGATCGAGGACGTCGTGGCCAAGAAGAAGGCCGCGTAACTCGCACCAACCTTAACCATCACGGGCTGACGTTCGCGGCATTGCCGCGCGCATGGCGACGTGACGAAACCAAACTCAATCGGAGTGAATTCAAATGGCAGCTAAGGAAGTTAGATTCTCGATCGATGCCCGCGATAGAATGCTGCGCGGCGTCGACATTTTGAACAACGCCGTCAAGGTGACGCTCGGCCCCAAGGGCCGCAACGTCGTGCTCGACAAGAGCTTCGGCGCGCCCCGCATCACCAAGGACGGGGTCACGGTCGCCAAGGAAATCGAGCTTGAGGACAAGTTCGAGAACATGGGCGCCCAGATGGTGCGCGAGGTCGCGTCCAAGACCTCCGACATTGCCGGCGACGGCACCACCACGGCAACGGTTCTTGCCTCGGCGATCGTCAAGGAAGGCTCCAAGGCTGTCGCGGCCGGCATGAATCCGATGGATCTCAAGCGCGGCATCGATCTCGCGGTCGAAGCCATCGTCGAGGATCTCAAGAAGAATTCCAAGAAAGTCACATCAAACGCGGAAATTGCCCAGGTCGGCACCATCTCCGCCAACGGCGACCGCGAAATCGGCGACTTCCTTGCAAGAGCGATGGAAAAGGTCGGCAACGAGGGCGTGATTACGGTCGAGGAGGCGAAGAGCCTGGAGACCGAGCTCGACGTGGTCGAAGGCATGCAGTTCGACCGCGGCTACATCTCGCCCTATTTCATCACCAACGCCGACAAGATGCGCGTTGAGATGGAAGACCCCTATATCCTCATCAACGAGAAGAAGCTCTCCGGATTGCAGGAACTGCTCCCGCTGCTTGAAGCCGTGGTGCAGTCCGGCAAGCCGCTGCTGATTATCGCCGAAGAGGTCGAGGGCGAGGCGCTGGCCACCCTCGTGGTCAACAAGCTGCGTGGCGGCCTCAAAGTCGCGGCCGTGAAGGCGCCGGGCTTCGGCGATCGCCGCAAGGCCATGCTGCAGGACATCGCCGTCCTGACCGGTGGCCAGGCGATCTCGGAAGACCTCGGCATCAAGCTCGAGAACGTCCAGCTCAACATGCTGGGCCGCGCCAAGAAGGTGATGATCGACAAGGAAAACACCACCATCGTCAACGGCGCCGGCAAGAAGAAGGACATCGAGGACCGTATCGCGCAGATCAAGGCGCAGATCGAGGAGACGACGTCCGACTACGACAAGGAGAAGCTGCAGGAGCGGCTCGCCAAGCTCGCGGGCGGCGTCGCGGTGATCCGCGTCGGCGGCGCGACCGAGGTCGAGGTGAAGGAGCGCAAGGATCGCGTGGATGACGCCATGCACGCCACGCGCGCCGCGGTCGAGGAGGGCATCCTGCCCGGCGGCGGTGTTGCGTTGCTGCGCTCGATCGAAGCGATCAAGCGCGTCCGTACCGACAACGAGGACCAGAAGCACGGCATCGAGATCGTGCGTAAGGCTCTCTCGGCTCCGGCGCGGCAGATCGCGATCAATGCCGGCGAGGATGGCTCGGTCGTCGTGGGCAAGATCCTGGAGAAGGATCAATATACCTTCGGCTACGACGCCCAGGCCGGCGAATACGCCGACCTCGTCAAGAAGGGCATCATCGATCCGACCAAGGTCGTGCGCACGGCATTGCAGGACGCCTCCTCGGTCGCCGGCCTGCTGATCACCACCGAGGCGATGGTGGCGGAAGTTCCGAAGAAGCAGACGCCGATGCCGCCGATGCCTCCAGGCGGTGGCATGGACTTCTGAGTCCGGCCGTTCGACCGCTATACGATGCGAGAGGCCGCCTTCGGGCGGCCTCTTTGCATTTGCAGCGGGTCAAAGCGTATGTTTTGCCGCTTCGAACGGAGGGGGTCGATGATGACACGTATCATATCGTCACTCGCGATTGCAGGATTTGTCATATTGCCGCTTTCATTTCCCGCGCAAGCCGACTTGAAGACCGAGGTCGTCACAGTTGAGGTTCGTCCGGGTGTGACGATGCGGTATCTCGCGGTTACCGACAGCGCACCAGTCAAGGCGGCGCTCATTCTGCTCCCCGGCGGAAACGGGGCGCTAAAGATAACCCCCACCGGCGAGATGAGCGCGGATCTCGGTCTGAATTTTCTGATCCGTTCGCGCAACGAGTTTGCCCTTCAGGGCCTCTATGTTGCGGCACTCGATGCCGCCTCTGACCAGCAAGCCGGCATGAATGGATTTGTCCGGCTTTCCCGCCAGCACGCCCAGGATATCGAAAAGATTTTATTCGACGTGAAGCAACGTACGAACGCGCGCCTCTGGCTCATCGGCACAAGTGCCGGCACGTTATCGGTCGCAAATGCGGCATCCCGGCTTGCTCAATCGCCGTCGCGCCCGTACGGCATCATATTGACGTCCACCCAAACCGCCATCGATCCGGGACATTGCGGCAAAACCGTTTACGACGCCCCACTCGTGGACATCAAAGGTCCTGTTCTCATTGTCTCGCATCGCGATGACGGCTGCGCCTGCAGTCCCGGCGGCACGGCCGCGGGCGCCAAGCTCTTGAACGCGCTCTCTGGAGCATCCGCAAAAGAACATAAGATTTTCACCGGCGGCGATCCGCCCCTTTCATCGGCTTGCAACGCCCGCTCGCCTCACGGCTATTTCGGCATCGAAGCGAATGTCGTGAAAACCATTGCGGAGTGGATCGAGAACAACTGAAAGGGGGAAATTCCGGACTGAAAATACGTACGACCACGAACGAGAGGTGCGCGTACTTCCGGCGTCACCCACTCATCGTGGCCGTCAATCAGTGATGCAATGCATCACTGTCGACCAATATATGTACTCAATTATGAAACGCAACTATTACTCGCAAATCTGCTTAACATGGGTCGATGACAGCAAAATGACGGCGAAAGCGAACCAAATACGCATCGGAATCGGCGGCTGGACGTTCGAGCCGTGGCGCGGCGCGTTCTATCCCAAAGGTTTGCCGCACGCGAAGGAATTGGCCTATGCCAGCGAACGTCTCACCTCCATAGAAGTTAACGGCACTTTTTACCGCTCGCAGACGCCGGCGACCTTTCGCAAATGGGCGAGCGAGGTGCCGGAAGGATTTGTCTTCGCACTGAAAGGTCCGCGCTTTGCGACCAATCGCCGCCTGCTCAAGGAAGCCGGCGACTCGGTCGAGCGTTTCCTCGACTCCGGCGTAACCGAGCTCGGTGATCATCTCGGGCCGCTGCTCTGGCAATTCGCGCCGACAAAAAAATTTGACGAGGCCGATTTCGGCGGATTCCTCGAGCTGCTTCCCTCCAAGTTCGACGGTCGTCGCCTACGACACGTCATCGAGGTCCGCCACGACAGCTTCAAGACCGCGGCCTTCACCGCGCTCTTGCGAACATTCTCGCTGCCCGCGGTCTTCACCGATCACGCCAGATATCCCAACATAGCCGATGTCACCGGCGATTTTGTCTATGCGCGGCTACAGCAAGGCAAAGATACGATCCCCACCGCCTATCCGCCAAAGGCGTTGGCGGAATGGAGCGCTCGCCTGCGCATTTGGGAATCTGGAGGCGAACCCGATGACCTCCCGCGCGTTGAACCGAAGCCCAAGGCCAAGGGGAAGCCGCGCGACGTGTTCGCCTACGTCATCCACGAAGGCAAGGTGCGCGCGCCGGCAGCCGCGATGGCGTTGATTGAGCAGTTGAAGGACTAAACCCGTGGCTTCGCTTTTCACCATCGGCTACGAGCAGGCCAGGCCGGATTCCGTGCTCGCCGAATTGCAGCGCGCCAAGGTGAAACTGCTCGTCGACACGCGCGCCGTCGCGGCCTCGCGCCGCCCCGGCTTTTCCAAGCGCCAGCTTGCCGCCGCGCTCGACGAACACGGCATCGGTTACATCCACCTGCAAAAACTCGGCACGCCGGCCGAAGGACGTGCAGCAAACCATGCTGGCAATATGAAAGAATTCTGGCGCGTCTACGCAAAGCACCTGAAAACGCCGGAAGCCAAGGAAGCGATGGACGAGCTCATCGCGCTGGTTAAGGCGGGAAAACCGGTTTGCCTCTTGTGCTACGAACGCGACGCCGCCCACTGCCACCGCAGCCGCATCGCCGAAATCGTCCGCGCACGCACACGCGCCCGCGTCATTGACCTTATGCCACCGCTGTTATGATTATTCCGCCGGCTGCGCCATGCGCCGCCCGCGTTCCACATCGTTGACCAGCACGGCGACCGCCGCCGTCCCGACCACGAAGCCAAGCGCCACCACCGCGGTCACTGTGAGCACGAGATCAAAGCCGCCGCGGCCATACAGAATCGCGATCATCGACACGGCCACGCCCGAAATCACGTAGGTGACGAAATAGCGCACCGCATAGACACGCGCGCGCCAAGCATCAGCCGTGTAACGCGCGATCACGAGATCGTTGACCGTGACCTGCGCGTAGATCGCCGCCATCGCGACCGCAAGCGCCACCACCAATGCCGTCCCCCCGGCATAGGCCACCCACACCACGCCGATGAATTGTAGCGCCGCAACCGCCGCGAACACGAGGTGCGGCGGAAACCTGTCCAAAATCCTTCCGACCGTGAATTGTGCCACCGCACCGCAGAGGAACACCGCCGTGGCAATGCGCCCGACCTGGATGAGTTCGATATGTTGGCCGAGCCGTTCGTCGATGATTTTCGGCAATGCGATCGTGACGGTGTTGAACACCAGCCCGGCGCTCGCCGCGATCAGGATGAACAGGGCGAACACCGTGGCCGCCACCCATGGCACAAGCCGCACCTCGGGGGCCATGTTCCGCTTGGCCGTGTGATGGCGGTCATCCGGCACGAGCACGTAGTAGGCGATCCCCATGACGATGCAGACCGCGGCCGGTATCAGGAATGCGCCGCGCCAGCCGATCACCGCGGTGAGCTCCGCCGTCATGCCGGCCGCGAGCGCGACTCCGAGATTGCCGCAGACCCCGTTGAGCGCAAGCGTGCGGCCGCGATGCTTTGCCGCTTCGACCACCATGGCGGTGCCGACCGGGTGATAGATTGCCGCAAAAATGCCGAGCACGAACAACACGCACGCCAGCAAGATCAGACTGGGCGCAAGCGCAGCCGCGGCGAGCGAAACGCCGCAGCCGATATAGAACGCCACCATCATGTTGCGGCGGCTCCAGCGATCCGCGAGCCAGCCTGCCGGAAGCGAGAAAATCCCGAACGCGAAGAAAGATGCAGTGCCGAGCTTGAGCAATTCGTCGTAGGGCCGGTCGTAGACGACTTCGAGCCCGATCACCACGGTCGCGAAAATCAGCATGACGTAATGGTCGAGGCCATGCGCAAAATTGAGAAAGCCGATGGACAGGCGTCGCCGGGTGTCGTCGCTCAGTGTCGTCGCAACGTTGATGTTTGCCATCGGTCTCCATCCAGCCCCCTGGATTTTGGGGCGTCCTCACTGCGTTATTCGAACATATAGCCGGTTTCGGAGTGGTTAGCACGTTGCCTTGATCAAGAATCAGTCGACATTGCGCATGTCTGGCATACACTTAAGTGCGGCTTGGACGGTGGCGTAACAGCGCCGGATCCTTGTTGGGGGCGTAAATGCGTAGGGTTGCGAGCGTCGCCGCGGCTTTTGCCGTGGCCGCAACCTTCAGTGCGAGTGTCAGCGCCGTGCCGGCCGAAATCCAGACGATCCGGCACGAGGCCGTGCACCGTCACGGCCGGCTAATTCTTTCGCCGTTCGGCATCGATCTGAGGCAGCTCTTTCCCTTTATTTCGGAGACGCAATGGTCGACGTTCGATCTCGACAATCTGTTCAAGAAGGATGCCGATGACGAAGCCTTCGATGGCGAGTACGAACGCTTTCTCGTTTTTGCCGGGAGCGACACCTGGCGGAACTGGGCTTTTGCGCACGCCGGCATACTTTGGTCTCCCGGCCTGCTCGCCAACGAAGGTTTTACGCTCAAGCTGCTGATCAACGGCGGCCTCTACCGGTATTTGTCCGGCTCTCTCGACAATTCAACCGTCATCGGCATTCAATCATCGGTCACACTGATGCCCGGATGGCGATTCAAGCGCGCCGGATACGAGATTGCGGTTTTCGCCGGCCTTGATGTTCAACGATTCCGTTACGTGCCGGTCGACCCGAGCGCAAGCTTGATTGGAACACGATACGGCCTGCGCGGCGCCGTAGAACTCTGGCACGAGCCAAGTCCGACCACCATGCTGGCAGCCGATGCGTCCGTCTCATCGATCGGCTCCGGCAATTCGGCCCGCATTGCCTACGGTTGGCGCGTCCTCGATCGTTTCTACCTTGGTCCGGAAGCCCAGGTTCTTCAGACCGAGCCCTATGTTCTCAAGCGTGTCGGACTTCACATCACGGCGTTGAAGCTCGGAACCCGCGAATGGTGGACGGCAGGCGGCTATTCGAACGATAACGACCACCGCTCCGGCCTCTACATCCGCTTTGGCGTACTGATGCGGAAATGATCACGACTAATCGAGCGTGCGGCGGAAGCGCGTCACCGCGATCGTCATCGCCACCAGCATCAGGCCGGCCAGCGCGAGCGTGTCATAATGCAAATCGGCTATCGTCGAGCCTTTGAGCAGAATTGCGCGCACGATACGGATGTAATGCGTAAGCGGCAGCCATTCGCTCAGGATTTGCGCCCATCGCGGCATGCCGAGAAACGGAAAGGCGAAGCCCGACATCAGCATGTTCGGCAAAAAGAACATCATCGCCATCTGGATCGCTTGCAGCTGGTTCTGCGCCAGCGTCGAGAACGTGTAGCCGATGGCGAGATTGGTGGCGATGAACAGCGTGGAGAGCGCCGCCAGCAGCGTCAAACTTCCCACGATCGGCACTTGAAACAGCACCACGCCTGCCCCGACGATCAGCGAGGCCTGGAAGAAACCGATCAGCACATAGGGCACGATTTTCCCGAGCATGATTTCGAGCGGCGTGATCGGCATTGAGAGTAGGCTTTCCATCGTGCCGCGCTCGACCTCGCGCGTGACCGACAGCGCTGTAAAGATCAGCATGGTCATGGTCAGAATCGTGCCCATCAGCCCCGGCACGATGTTGAGCTGGCTCGCACCCGCTGGATTGTAGCGCGCATGCGTACGAATCTCGAACGGCATCGGACCGCTGTCCGGAATCGCGCGGTCGTTGCGCAGCGCCGTCTGCAACAGATTGCCGAGCGAACCGAGCGCGGAGCTCGTCGCCACCGGATCGGTTGCGTCGGCCGCGATCAGAATGGCGGGGTGATCGCCGCGCCGCAGCGCCCGTTCAAAACCGCGCGGGATTTCCACGCCGAACAAGACCTCGCCTGACGCAAGCAGATAATCGAATTCGTCTTCGTTGCGTGCCTGATGGGTGACCTTGAAATATTTCGTATTCTCGAGCGCCATCAGGATCGAGCGGCCAACGTCGCTCGTTTCCTGCAGTAGAACCGCGGTCGGCAGCCCGCGCGGCGTCGTATTGATGGCGTAGCCAAACAACACGAGCTGCATGATCGGGATCGTAATGATTGTTGCGAACGTGATCCGGTCGCGCCTGAGCTGCACGAATTCCTTGCGCAACATGGCGTCGACCCTTTGCCAGAATCCTGGTTTTGTCAGTCCGGCAAGCACGCTCATTGATAGTTATCCTTGGCCCGGCTCATCAGGCCTATGAACACGTCTTCGAGCGACGATTCGTAGATCGACCATTTCAGTTTTGGGTCGTTGCGGTAGGGAGCGATCGCGGCTTCGAGCGCGGCTCGATCGCGTCCCGACACGTGCAGGCTCGACCCGAACGGCGCGACCGTATCGACGCCTTGCGTCTTCTCCAGCTTGGCCGAGAGATCCATAAGGTTTTCGCCGCTGACATTGTAGGTCGTCAGATGCGCGTTCTGGATCACTTCATCGACGGTCCCGCGCGCCAACATTTCGCCGTACGCGATATAAGCGATCTCGTGACACCGCTCGGCTTCGTCCATGTAATGCGTGGAGACGAGCGCGGTGAGCCCTTGCGCTGCAAGCGCGTGGATTTCGTTCCAAAACTCGCGCCGCGCCTTGGGATCGACACCGGCGGTCGGCTCGTCGAGCAAGAGCAGTTGCGGCCCCGGCAGCGTGCAGGCACCGAGCGAAAGCCGCTGCTTCCAGCCGCCCGAGAGCGTACCGGCGATCTGCTGCTCGCGGCCTTCGAGGCCGAGATGCGCGATCATCTTTCGCGCCGCGCCCGGTGGATCGGCGATGCCGTAGATACGCGCGACGAATTCCAGATTTTCCCGCACCGACAGATCCTGATAGAGGCTGAAGCGCTGCGTCATGTAGCCGACGTGGCGCTTGATCTTCTCGGCTTCGGTGCGAATGTCGTAGCCAAGGCACGTGCCCTCGCCTTCGTCCGGCGTGAGCAGCCCGCAGAGCATACGGATCGTCGTGGTCTTGCCCGAGCCGTTGGGCCCGAGAAATCCGTAGATCGTGCCGCGCTTGACCTGCATCGAGAGATCGCGCACCACCGCACGGCCGTTGAATTTCTTCGTCAGACCATGCACGTCGATCACGATGTTGGGCGCACCAGTCACTTTTTCAGCTCCAGCGTGACGCTGATCGGCTGGCCGACGCGCAGATTTTGCGTCTGCTCCGTGCGCGCCTCGACCATGTACACGAGCTTGTTGCGCTCCTCGAGGCTGTAGATCACCGGCGGCGTAAACTCCGACGAGCGCGAGATGAAGGTGACGCGCGCCGGAATATCCTCTTTGCAGCCGTCGCACCGCACCCGCACGTTATCGCCGAGCGCAATTTTCGGCAGCACCGTTTCCGGCACGAAGAACCGCAGCTTGATGTTTCCGGGCGGCAGCAACGCGAGCACCGGCCGGCCGGCCGGCACCGTTTCGCCCGGCCGGTAATAAATCTGCTGAATCGTTCCGGCAGCCGGACTGAACACCTGCCGCCGCGTCAACCGCGACTGCGACGACGCAAGCCGCGCCTCGGCGGTCCGCAACGCCGCTTCGGCGTCGTCGAGCGCCTTCTGCGTACCGGTACCGGTCTCGCGCAGCGATTTTGCCCGCTCGAATTCGATCTTTGCGTTGATGACCGCGGCTTTCTGCACTTCGACATCAGCCTGCTGGATATCGGCATCGACGGTGAAAAGCGGCGTGCCGGCTTCAACCACGTCGCCCTCGCGGACCGCCAGTGTCTCGACCCGACCCATTTCGTAAGGACTCACGAATATGAGATCGGCCTCGACCCAACCCTGATAGGTCTGTTGGTTCGGCCCGCTGCAGGCGGCGAGGGCCAAGGCCGCGGCCAAAGCGATGAAAATCGGGCGCGCCTTCATGCCGGCCTCCGCACGCCAAAGACATTGTCGAAATGCGCGTGCAGCATAGCCCGCACATCAAGCGGATCGAGCCGATCGAACAAGCTCTTCCATAGGATGGCCACGAGACCCGGAGCCACAATGAGTTGCGGAAAGCGCACGAGCGCCTCGTTGGTGATCTCGCCTCGTTCCAATGCCCGCCGCAACAAGCCACGCACCGCACTCATCGCGCGCGAAATCACCTCGCGGTAATAGAATTCGGCAAGTTTCGGAAAACGCTGCCCCTCACTGAAAATCAGGCGAATGACGTCCTTGCGGCGGGTCTCGACAATCTCGCGCACGAACAGCTCCGCGAGCTGCTCGGCAACCGCGCGGAACGGCGCATCCACATGCGTCACATGCTCAAGCGTTCCGACTACGGGCGAAATGTACGAACGCACCAGCGCCTGAAACAAGGCTTCCTTGTCGCTGAAGTAGAGGTAGATCGTGCCCTTCGCGACGCCGGCCCGCCGCGCCACGTCGTCGAGCCGCGCCGCCTCGAACCCGTGCGCGGAGAATTCCTCAAGCGCCGCCGCGAGTATCGCCTCGCGCCGCGCCACGCTCCGCTTTGCCCGGGCGCCTTCGGCCTCCGCACCGGCCGGCAACGGTTGTTCCGCATTCTTGCTCGCGACAGCACCACGCTGCGACGCCGCAGCCGATGGTTTGATTCGGGTCTTGCGCATGATCGATCTGGCTCAGTAATTATGACTGACTGGTCAGTCATAATTGCGCACGATAAGACGGTTTGGCAAGAGGCGCTATCAATCCTGGGGACGTAAAGGCTAAGTATTTCAGCCGCCTTCGATTTCAGCCCTGACCGCCACCAAGGCCTCGGGCGTGTCCACGTCGATCAGGGCGGCTTTGTCGCTGACCGGCACCTCGACCACGGCTTCGGGGTAACGCCCGATCAGGTGCCGCGCCCCCACGTCGCCTTCGAGTGCCATCAGTTCGGGAAAGAACCGCCGCGACCACACCACCGGATTGCCGCGCTTGCCTGCGATGCTCGGCACCACAACGAGCGCCCCGCGTTCCGGATCGAACGCCGCGATCAGCTTATCGATCAAATCCGCGCGCACCTGCGGCATGTCGCCGAGGCAAATGATCGCGCCATCGATATCGTGCGGCAGTGCTGCGAGCCCGGCCTTCAGCGACGTCGAAAGTCCTGCGGCAAAATCCGGATTGTGCACGCGCTGCACGTTCAGGCCTTTGAGCGCCGCCTCGACTCGGTCGCGCTCGTGCCCCGTCACAACCACCACCGGCCGCGCCCGCGAGGCGAGCGCCTGCTCAGCCGCGATCCGTACCAGCGGTTTGCCGGAAATTTCGGCCGTGAGCTTGTTCGGTCCGCCCATGCGCGTCGAACGTCCAGCCGCGAGAATGACCGCCGCAATTTTCCGTCCATCCGCCGCCGGCTCTTCGCGCGGCTGCGGCCGCGTGACAATTTCCATCAAAAGCCCGCCGACACCCATGCCGGTGATGTCCGCGCGCGACACCGGCAGGCCCGCAAGCAATCGCATCAGCACCCAGTCGAATCCATTTTCCTTTGGCGAACGCGCGCAGCCCGGCGCGCCGAGCATCGGCAATCCGCGCACGTTGCCGATCAGCATGAGATTGCCCGGATCGACCGGCATGCCGAAATGCTCGATTTTGCCGCCGATCGCTTCCAGCGCTGCCGGGATCACGTCGCGCCGGTCGGCAATGGCCGAAGCGCCGAACACGATCACCATCTCCGCCCCCGCCTGGAGCACTTCGCGCATGGCTTTCGCGAGCGCGACCCGCTCGTGCGGCACGCGTCGTTCCGCGACGATCGCCGCGCCCGCTGGTGCGAGCCGCTCCATTGTCACTTTCAGCGTTTTCTCCACCACCTTGGCCGCAAGCCCCGGCAACAGCGTCGACACCACGCCGATTGTCTTGATCTTGTATGGCGCCACCCGCACCAGCGGCTTGCCCGCAGCGGCCAGCGCCTGCCGCTGCGCATCTTTGCCGACCGCGAACGGGATGATCTTCACCGTTGCAATCATCTCGCCGGCCACCACCGGCTTGAATGCCGGCAGCGTCGCAAAAGTGATCGCCTCGTCGATACGGTTGAGCTGGTCGATCGCCGCACGCTCCACCACCAGCACGCCGGCATGTTCCGCAAACAGATTGGCCCGCCCGGTGAAGGCACGATCGACTCGGACGCCCTGCCCCGCAACCGCTTTAGCGATTTCGGCCGCCGCCCGATCCTCGGACACGTCGCTGGCTTCGACCCGCGCCACCGTGACCTGCGCGATGCCTGCGGCTTCCAATGCGGCAATCTCCGCAGGCCCGATCACCGTGCCCTTTTTGAGGACCAGCGCGCCTTGCCGGATGGTGTGCACGGCCGTGGCGCCGAGCGCATCCTTGGGCGCGACCGGACCGAATTTCATGCCGCCTCCGCCTGGCGCAGGCTCGCCGTGATCTCACCCATGATCGATACGGCAATTTCGGCCGGCGACACCGCACCGATATCCAATCCGATCGGCGCGTGGATGCGCGCGATGTCGGCGTCGGTGAGGCCTTGCGCTTTCAGCCGCTCGACGCGCCGCGCATGCGTCTTCTTCGAGCCGAGCGCGCCGATGTAGAAGCAGTCGCGCGACAAGGCGTGGGTCAGCGCCGGATCGTCGATCTTCGGATCATGCGTGAGCGCGACGAACGCCGTGTAGCGATCAATTCCGAGCGGCGGCAACGCCTTGTCCGGCCAATCCGCGATCACTTTCACATCGGGAAAGCGTTCGATGCTGGCGAACGCCGTGCGCGGATCGACGATGGTGACGTCGTAGCCGAGCAGCCGCGCCATTGGCGCGAGCGCCTGGCTGATGTGCACCGCGCCGGTGATCACCATGCGATTCGCCGGCACGTGCACGGTGAGGAACACTTTGCCCTGCGGCGTTTCCGCCATCCCGCTCTTGCCCGAGCGCAGATGCTTTTCCAGCGTCTCCTTCAACGGGTCGCGCGCGACATCCGCGGCCTTCACCAGCCGCTGCTTGCCGGTCGCCACATCGGTGACGACGATTGCCGCGCGCCGCGCCGCGCGCTCTTCGTTCAGAGATTTGAGGATATCGAGACGCAAAGCCGCCCTACTCCACCTTCTCCACGAACACCCGGATCGTCCCGCCGCACGAGAGACCCACTTTCCACGCGGTCTCGTCGGCGACACCGAATTCGAGCGTCTTCGGCTTGCCGCTCTCGATCACATCCATCGCCTCGGTCACCACTGCGCCCTCGACGCAGCCGCCGGATACGGAGCCGAGGAAATTGCCTTGGTCGTCGATCACGAGATTCGAGCCGACCGGCCGCGGCGCCGAGCCCCAGGTTTCGACCACGGTCGCAAGCGCCACCCCGCGCCCTGCCTTGCGCCACTCCTCGGCGGCTTTGAGAATGTCTTCGTCGCGCGCAAGCATGAAAGTCCTCCGTCGAATGTCTTACGCCACCCTACTCAACCACGCCTTCGGATCAATCGCCCCCGACGCACCGGCCGACAGCGCGCGGCAAAGCGACCGCATGCTGTCTAGATTGTGTATCGGCCGGAATTCGTCAACATGCGGCAACATGACCTTGATGCCGCGCGCTTTCGCCTCGAACCCGTCGAAGCGCAGGAGCGGATTGAGCCAGATCAGCCGACGGCATGAGCGATGCAGCCGGTCGATCTCGAAGCCAAGCCGATCGTCCGGATCGCGTTCGAGCCCGTCGCTGAACAAGAGCACCACCGCGCCCTGCGTGAGCACGCGCCGCGACCATTGCTTGTTGAAGGTTTGCAGCGAGGTCGCAATGCGCGTACCGCCCGACCAGTCGAGCACATTGGCCGAACAGGCCGCGAGCGCCTCGTCCGGATCGCGTTCGGCAAGCGCGCGTGTCACGTTCGTCAGCCGCGTGCCGAACAGAAAGGTCGCGACATGCTTGCGCGAGGCCGTCAGCGCATGCAGGAAATGCAGAAACATGCGTGTGTACTGGCTCATCGAGCCGGAAATATCGAGCAGAGCCACGATCGGCGGCGGCCGCATGCGCCGGCCGAGGTACTTCAGATCGATGATCGCCCCGCCTGCCTTCATGCTTGCGCGCAGCGTGCGGCGCATGTCGACAATATGGCCGTGCGGATGCGGCGTCAGACGCCGCGTCAGCACCTGGTCGAACGGCAGAATGAGACGTTTGATGGCGTCCTTCGCCGCCGCGGCTTCCGCCGCCGTCATCTGAGCAAAATCTTTTTTCTCCAGCACCTCACGATCGGAAACCGTCATGCGCGCGTCGATTTCCATCTCCTGGCGCTCGCGCTGGGCTTGCTGGTTGCCTGAAAACAGCGCATCGAGCACGCGCTGCGAGGCCTCCGGCTTTGCGGGCGGCACGAGGCTCGGCGCCTCCGCCGACATCATGGCAAGCAATCGATCGAGATAGCCTCGCTTGCGGAAGAATATACGGAACGCCTGATCGAACAGCACCGAATGTTCGCGTCGCTTGACGAACATCGCGTGCAGCGTCCAGTAAAAATCCTCGCGCGTACCGACTTTTGCGGCGACCACGGCCGACAGCGCATCGAGCACCGCGCCCGGCCCGACCGGAATCCCGGCCGCGCGCAGCGCACGCGCGAAGTAGAGGATGTTCTCGGCAAGCCGGCCGTCCGGGTTCTTCATGGCAGATCACTCCGCCGCGCGCAGCTCGGCCTGCACCTGATCGAGCAGCTCCTTGACCTTGCCGCCTTCGAGCCGCGCGATGTCGTCCTGATACTTCAGCAGCACGCCGAGCGTGTCGGACACCGTTGCGGGGTCGAGCGCGACCGTGTCGAGCTCGGCCAGCGCCTGCGCCCAGTCGAGCGTCTCCGCAACCCCCGGCGACTTGAACAGATCCTGCTTGCGCAGCGCCTGCACGAAGGCCACGACCTGCACCGAGAGTTTGTTGCTGATGCCCGGCACCTTGGTGCGCACGATTTCGAGCTCGCGCGCCGCCGTCGGATAGCCGACCCAATGGTAGAGGCAGCGGCGCTTGAGCGCGTCGTGGATTTCGCGCGTGCGGTTCGACGTGATCACCACGATCGGCGGCTGTGCCGCCTTGATCGTGCCGAGTTCCGGGATGGTGATTTGAAAATCCGCCAGCACTTCCAGCAGAAAGGCTTCGAACGCCTCGTCGCTGCGGTCGAGTTCGTCGATCAGCAGCACCGGCGCGCCCGCCGGATCAGGCTCGAGCGCCTGCAGCAGCGGCCGCTTGGTCAAATAGCGTTCGGAAAACACATCGTGCGTGAGCCGCGAACGATCGCCCTCGCCCTCCGCTTCGGCGATGCGGATCGCGATCATCTGCGCGGCGTAGTTCCATTCATAGACCGCCGATGCAACGTCGAGTCCTTCGTAGCATTGCAGGCGAATGAGCCGCCGGCCGAGCGTCGACGCCAGCACCTTGCCGATCTCGGTCTTGCCGACGCCGGCCTCACCTTCGAGGAATATCGGCCGCCCCATTTTCAGCGCCAGGAACAGCACGGTCGCCAGCGACCTGTCGGCCAGATAGTCCGCCGATGCGAGCAGTTCCAGCGTGGCCTCGATCGAATCCGGCAGCGCCTTCGGTAACTCTTTCATCGGCCTAACTTAACCCGTCGGAACGGCGTTGTCTCGTCATTCGCTCTGCGGCACGCGCGGGCCTGCGTTTACTTCAACTGGAACGCCCCGCGGATGAAGCCCCGGATGTCCTTGAGGCTCTGCATGTGGACCTCGCGGTTGTAACCGCCCCTCACTCCCAGCGTCATGCAGCGAGCCAGCGCCTGCGGCCCGTTGCCGGTCAGCTTATTGTTCTCGCGCACGGTAATCTTGCTGCCGCGTTCAACCCACGTGCCGTTCGCTACCTCGTCGTAGATGCACTTGCTGTAGTTCTGCCCCCGTGCGTCGAACCAATCCGTGGGACCGGGCACATCCCAGTCGTGCTTGGCCATTGGGTAAGTCTTCAACACGACGTTGCCGCCCGCTTCCTTCAGCCGGAACGCATACTCGCGGCATGACTCGGTGCCGCTGTAGACATCGTCCTCGCCGAGCAGCATGTAGAGCGACGAGTCCGCGGGGCTGAAATCGTTCGGCATGTCTCCGCACCACGGATAGAGCGCGATCAATAATGAAAATCCGAATTCGTATTTCGCCAGCGGAACGATATAGGACTGCAGCGCGGCTTTGATCGTCGAGGTTCCGCCTTTGGAGAATCCGATCAGGCCGATTCGCTTTGGATCAACGCGCGGATCGCGCGCAACCATTTGCGTGATGGCGGCGGTATCGACCAGCATGTCGTACGAGCTGATCTGATCCTGATCGCGCACGGTCGATGTAATGCCGCGTCCTGAAAAACTGTCGGTCACCACGGCGATGATCCCCCAATCGCTGAACAGCCTCGCATAGGCGAGTTCCCGCATCGCCCGGACGCCGCCCGACCCGTGCAAGATGATCATCGCCGGAGCCTTTCCCCCGGCGTCTTTCGGCAAAAAAATTTCGGATTTGAGCGTGACCGGTTTGCCGCGAAAATCGCGGACGATTTCGATTGTCTTGTCGTTTTGCGCGAACGCCTGCCCGCCGCCCAGCGGCATCGCGGCAACGGCCACCCCGAGAAAAAATGATTGAAGCGCGCGGCCCAAGCAGTCGATCGGACTAGGCGGCGGTTTTCACTTGGCGAGTCTCGTTGTCGACGACGACCGGCGTATCGAACCAGGCGATGTCCGGCTCCGCGACGGCGATCTTGCGGATGTTTTCTTTCCACGGACCCTGGTAGCAGGCCTCGGCAGCCGCGCGCGTTTCCCACAGATACACGCCGCCGGCAATACTCTTCGCGCCGTTGTAGAGGAATTGCTTTCGGATCAGCCCGGGGACGTTTTGGAAACGTGGCGATGCGGCCTTAAACGTCTCAAGCGCCTTGTCGCGCGTCATCTCTTTCGGAACCTTGAACGTAACGACGGCTGTGATCATGACCGGCACCTCCTGATTCAGATGTGATGAAGCCTCGTCCTGTTACTTCGCCGCCGCCAGCGCCCGCCGCGCCATCACGCCGACGAGATGCGCGCGATATTCGGCGCTGCCGTGAATATCGCTGTTCATGCCGGTGACGGGCACGGTCATGCCTTCGATCGACTTCGGCGCGAAGCGCTTCTTCAGCGCCTCCTCGAATTCCTTCACGCGGAATACGCCGTTCGAGCCGGCGCCGGTCACTGCCACGCGGATGTCGGAGCCGCGCTTGGACACGAATACGCCGACCAGCGCGAACCCCGATGCCGGTTGCTTGAATTTCTGGTACGCCGCCTTCTTTGCCAGCGGGAAGCTGACCTTGGTGATGATTTCATCCGGCTCGAGCGCGGTCTCGAAAATGCCCTTGAAGAAATCGTCAGCCGCGATGCGCCGCTTGTTGGTGATGATGGTGGCGCCGAGCCCGAGCACGGCCGCGGGATAATCCGCATTCGGATCGTTGTGGGCGAGCGAGCCGCCGAGCGTGCCGCGATGGCGCACCGCCGGATCGCCGATCATGCCGGCCAGTTCCGCCAGTGCCGGCAGCGACTCCTTCACCACCGAAGAATTTGCGACTTCCACGTGTCGCGTCATGGCGCCGATCACGATCGAGCGGCCCTTCAGTTCGATGCCCGACAGGCCTTCGACCTTGTTCAGGTCGATGAGCGCCGATGGCTTCGACAGCCGAAGCTTCATCACCGGAATGATCGAGTGCCCGCCCGCAAGCAGCTTGGCCTCCGAATCCTTCGCCAGCAGATTGCCCGCCTGCCGCACCGTGGCGGGTCGGTGATACGTGAAAGTGTACATCGAGCTTCTCCTATTCCGCTGCCTTCTGCATCTTTCCTGATTTCCGGATCGCCGCCCAAACGGTCGCCGCCGTGGCGGGCATGCTTAAATCTTCGCTGCCGATTGCATCCGTGATGGCGTTGACCACCGCGGCGGGCGCCGCGATCGCGCCGGCTTCGCCGCACCCTTTGATGCCGAGCGGGTTCGACGGGCACTTGGTCACTGTCGTATCGATCTTCAGCGACGGCAGGTTTTCTGCCCGCGGCATGGTGTAGTCCATCAGCGAGCCGCTCGCGAGTTGCCCTTCCGAACTATAGATCGCGTGCTCCAGCAAGGCTTGGCCGACGCCTTGCGCAACGCCGCCGTGGACCTGGCCCTCGACGATCATCGGATTGACCACCGTGCCGAAGTCGTCGACCGCGGTCCAGCCGACGATCTCGGTATTGCCGGTTTCCGGATCGATCTCGACTTCGCAGATGTGGCACCCCGCCGGGAACGTGAAATTGGTCGGATCGTAGAACGCGCCCTCTTTCAATCCCGGCTCGAGCTGGCTGCCTGCGAACTTGTGCGCGATGTAGGCATTGAGCGTGACATCGCCCCAGGCCACCGACTTGTCCGTGCCCGCGACCGTGAACTTGCCGTCCTTGAACACGATGTCGCTCTCGGCCGCTTCCATCATGAAGGCCGCGACCTTCTTGGCCTTGGCTTCGATCTTGTCGAGCGCTTTCACGATCGCCGACATGCCGACCGCGCCCGAACGCGAGCCGTAGGTGCCCATGCCGAACTGCACCTTGTCGGTGTCGCCGTGCACCACGCTCACGTTTTCGATCGGGATCGAAAGCCGCTCGGCGACCAGTTGCGCGAATGTCGTCTCATGGCCCTGGCCGTGGCTGTGCGTGCCGGTGAGCACCTCGACCGAACCGGTCGGATTGACCCGCACCTCCGCGGATTCCCACAAGCCCACGCCGCAACCGAGCGAGCCCACCGCCTGGCTCGGCGCAATGCCGCAGGCCTCGATGTAGGTCGAATAGCCGATGCCGCGCAGCTTGCCGCCGCGCTCCGACTCGCGTTTGCGCTTGCCGAAATTTTTCACGTCCGCGAGTTCGTAGGCCTTTTTCAGCGAAGCGTCATAGTCGCCCGCGTCATAGGTCATGATCACCGGCGTCTGGTGCGGAAACGTCTTGATGAAATTCTTCCGCCGCAGATCGGCGGGATCCATGCCCTGCTCGCGCGCGCCGACCTCGACCAAACGCTCGACCACGAACGTCGCTTCCGGCCGCCCTGCTCCGCGATAGGCGTCAACCGGAACGGTGTTGGTATAGACCGCGTCGACCTCGCAATAGATCGCCGGAATGTCGTACTGGCCCGACAGCAGCGTGCCGTAGAGATAGGTCGGCACCGACGAGGAGAATGTCGACATATAGGCGCCGAGATTGGCGATGGTCTTGACCTTGATCGCGGTGATTTTTCCGCCTTCGCCAAACGCCATTTCGGCATGCGTGACGTGATCGCGGCCGTGCGCATCGGCGAGAAACGCTTCCGAGCGGTCCGCCGTCCACTTCACCGGCCGACCGACGCGGCGCGCCGCCCACAGGCACACGACCTCCTCGGGATAAATGAAAATCTTCGACCCAAACCCGCCGCCCACGTCGGGCGCGATCACCCGCAGCTTGTGCTCCGGCGCCATGCCGACGAATGCCGAAATGACGAGCCGCGCCACATGCGGATTCTGCGTGGTGTTCCAGAGCGTCAGATTCTGCGTGCCGGCATCGTATTCGCCGATCGCAACGCGCGGCTCCATGGCATTCGGCACCAGCCGGTTGTTGACGATGTCGAGCCGCGTGACGTGCTTGGCGGATTTGATCGCCGCGTCTACGGCTTTGGCATCGCCGAGATGCCATTGATAGATCGTATTTTTCGGCGCCACTTCGTGGATCGCGGGTCCATTTTGCGCTTTTGCCGCCTCCACCACAGCCGGCAGCACCTCGTAATCGACCTTGACCTTCTCGGCCGCATCTTCGCCCTGCGCGAGTGTCTCCGCGATCACCACCGCCACCGGATCGCCGACGTAGCAGGCCTTGCCCGCCGCGATCGCTGGATGCGGCGCCATTTTCATCGGCGAGCCGTCCTTGGAATGGATCATCCAGCCGCAGATCAGATTGCCGATCTTGTCGGCCGCGAGATCCACACCGGTCAACACCGCAAGCACGCCCGGCATCTTGCTCGCGGCGGCAATGGCGACCTTCCTGATTTTCGCATGCGCATGCGGCGAGCGCACGAACACCGCACGCGTCTCGCCCGGCCGCGTGATGTCGTCGGTGTACTGGCCCTTGCCGGTAATGAAGCGGATGTCTTCCTTGCGACGCACCGCCGCGCCGATTCCGGTCGCTGCCATGGCGGTCACTCCCTGAATTTTTTAGATCGTTGTCACGCACCTTTCATCGCGCGCGCGCCGGCGGCGATGGCCTTGACGATATTGTGGTAGCCCGTGCAGCGGCAGAGGTTGCCGTCGAGCTCGTGGCGGATGGTCTTTTCGTCGAGATCGTTGCCCTTGCGGCGGACCATGTCGACCGCCGTCATCACCATGCCGGGCGTACAGAAACCGCATTGCAGCCCGTGATGCTCGCGGAACGCCTCCTGCATCGGATGCAGCGGGCCATTGGGCGCGGCGAGCCCCTCGATCGTGAGCACGTTGCAGCCCTCGGCCTGTACCGCGAGCGTGGTGCAGGATTTCACCGCGATCCCGTCGAGATGCACGACACAGGCCCCGCACTGTGAGGTGTCGCATCCCACATGCGTGCCGGTCAGCCTCAGGTTTTCGCGCAGGAACTGCACCAGCAGCGTGCGTGTATCGACATCGCCGGTGACGGCTTTGCCGTTCACCGTCATCGAAACGGCAGGCATGAACTCCTCCTCGTTATTCGGCCTGAAAGGCCCTTATTTCACGCCGGTTTGGGAAACCGGTATCGAAAACCGAACGAAACTGAACGTTTTTCGCGCAAATTTGCCTGGCGGACAAGACCAAATCTGCCTTGAAAGGGAGGAAAGCTCATCCCTCGGCCTTTTTCTTCGCCTCGATATTATGGCCGAAGGCGATCACGTAGCCGTCGAGGTCGCGACGGCGAACTCGCGGTTGCCGTAAAGGGTGCGATTGACCGGCTCGTAGGCGATCCGCGCGCCCTTCTGCTTGAATTCCTCGAACAATCGGTCGGCGTCCTTGACCCAGATGTGTGCGTCCCAGGATTCGCCGTCGTTGCCGTTCGGCCGAATACGCGACTCGTCTTCGACCTGAAGCAGCATGATGACGAGGTCATCGCGATGCGGCATGCAGAAATGCGGCGGCTCGCCCCAAAACCGCTCGTAACTGAACCCGAGCACATCGCAGTAGTAAGCGGTCGCCTTGACAATGTCGGCAACGAAGAAAAACGGCGCGATCGCCTCGAATTGCCGCTCGGATTTATCAGGCACTGCCGCCTCCCGTCACGGCGGTCGCAAATTTCGCAAAAAAATCGTCCGCAAGTTTTTTTGCAACGCCGTTGATCAGCCGTTGCCCAAGCTGGGCGAGCTTGCCGCCGATCTGGGCTTCCACATTGTAGGAGAGCAACGTGCCGCCATCCTTGTCCGTCAACGTCACCGTCGCGCCGCCCTTGGCGAAGCCGGCAATCCCGCCGTCCCCCTCGCCCGAAATCTTGTAGCTGTTGGGCGGGTTCAGATCGGTGAGCCGCACCTTGCCTTTGAACCGCGCCTTCACTGGGCCGACCTTGTTGGTGGCGACCACCTGGAATTCCGTGTCGGAGTTTTTTTCCAGGCTCTCGCAGCCCGGAATGCACACCTTGAGCACCTCGGAATCGTTGAGCGCTGCCCAGACTTTCTCGCGCGGCGCCGCTAGCTGCTGCTCGCCAGTCATGGTCATCGCCATCGCATCTCTCCGTTGCCAAGTGGTCCTTGCCCGAGATCCAGGAATTAATCCTTGGCGCGACACATGGAAAGGCCAAATCCGCATGCCTCCCGGCCGCACAACGGGGATTGGCGCGGCTTGCACGGCTCGCTAAGAATTCGCCCTCTCACAATCCCGAGGTCCGCCATGCCCACAGTTCAGTCCGACGGTTGCCCCATCAACTACGAAGTCGAAGGCCCGTCGAACGCCCCGGTGCTG
Source organism: Xanthobacteraceae bacterium (assembly GCA_035501735.1). GTDB lineage: Bacteria > Pseudomonadota > Alphaproteobacteria > Rhizobiales > Xanthobacteraceae > PNAI01. The sequence goes on from DATJVR010000094.1 coordinate 25,337, forward strand.
ATCCTGTGCAACTCGATCGGCACCAACCTGAGCATGTGGGACGATCAGGCGCCGGCGTTCACCAAACAGTTCCGGCTTGTGCGCTACGACCGCCGCGGCCACGGCAAATCCGGCGCGCCGAAGGGGCCTTACACGATGAATCAGCTCGGCCGCGATGCGCTCGCGGTTGCCGATGCCGTCGGCGCCAAGACTTTCAACTGGTGCGGCCTTTCGATGGGCGGCATGGTTGGACAATGGCTCGGCGCGAACGCGCCCGATCGTCTCCGAAGGCTCGTTATCTCCAACACGCATTGCTATTACACCGACAAGGCGCCCTGGAACGATCGCATCAAGCTTGTTGGCGAAAAGGGCCTCGCGCCGCTCGCGGACCCGATGATGGAACGCTGGTTCACGCCGGGATTCCGAGAACGCTCCCCTGACAAGGTCGCACGCGTGCGCGGCATGTTCATGGCAACGCCAACGGATGGATTTCTCGGCTGCTGCTTTGCCGTCCGCGACATGGATTTTCGCGAGTCGAACAGCCGCATACGCACCCCCACGCTGGTGATCGTGGGCAGCAAGGATGTCGCCACCCCGCCGGCCTGGGGCGAGGCGATCGCGCAGCAAATCAGGGGGGCAAAGCTCGCGAGCATTCCCGATGTCTCGCATATGTCCAACATCGAGCAGCCGAAAGTCTATGCAGACATGGTGATTGACTTTCTGCTTCAATAGCCTCGGTCGCAGCCAAGGGAACCAAGCGGAGCATCTGCTTACCGCCTGAGGTCGAAAGCGGAAAGAATTTCGTCTACGCTGTCACCGAACCGCAATATTTCCCAATGGGCGGTGTTCATTGGCGCAAGAGTAGCAAGAGTAAAATCGAGGCGTACACATGATCGACCGCAGAAGCTTCCTGGCCCTGCTGGCCACGACCGTCACCGCCGCCCCCGCCATTGCCCAGATGAGCCGACCGACGGCCTATGCGTTTAGTTTTGCCGGCCTCGACGGCCACGACATCCGCCTGGCAAATTACGCCGGCAAGCCGATCCTTGTGGTCAACACCGCTTCGCAATGTGGCTACACCCCGCAGCTGGGTGGCCTGCAAAAGCTTTGGACCCGTTATCGATCACGCGGTCTGCTCATCGTCGGCGTGCCCTCGAACGACTTTGGCGGCCAGGAGCCGGGCGGGCCCGCAGAGATCATGCAGTTCGCCAGCCAACGTTATGGCGTGAATTTCCCGCTCGCCGCCAAGGCGGTGGTGAACGGAGCGGACGCGCACCCGTTCTACAAATGGGCGGCGCTGGAGCGGCCGGGCGAAGGTCCGCGCTGGAATTTTCACAAATATCTGGTCGGTCGGGAGGGCCATATCGTCGCGAGTTTCCCGCAGACTGTTGACCCGCTGGACCCACGCATCATTACGGCGATCGAAAAAGAGCTGCCGACCGTCTAAAGCCGCCCCACAAATCCGCCGCCGCGCAGCAATAGTCTGACAAATAAGGTTAATTCGGTTTGCGACTTACGTCGAGGGAGTCGATTTTTGACTCCCATCCGGACCGATTTCGTGCCATTAAGGTGCCAGTGCCGGCAGCGCCCAAGTGCCCGGCAAATAGGGACAATGGAGACATCTAATGCGAGTAGCAGTCGCTTTGACTCTGGCGATTACGGCATCCGTTGCGGCACTCGGAGCCGTCATGGCTCAGAGCGACGGTTCGAATACCGCTGCACCGGCCGGGACCTTCCAAAAATTGGTTCAGGCAGCGGCACCGCAGATGGCCGCGCCGACCCCGAACCACTGCGCCAACCCCAATGGTCTTGGCATCGCGCGCACGGTCGAAATCGACACCACCGGTGGACCGGGTTTCGGCTTCGAGCATTTCAAGCAGCATGATTTCCTGCGCGAAGGCGAAGTCGTGCTCACGTTCGATGACGGCCCTTGGCCGACCACAACGCCGCATGTGCTCAAGGCGCTGGAAGACTATTGCGTCAAGGCGATTTTCTTCCCGATCGGCCTGCACGCAACCTACCATCCGGAAATTCTCAAGCAGGTTGCCGCCGCTGGCCACACAATCGGCTCGCATACCTGGTGTCACCAGGATCTGCTGAAGACCAAGGGTACCTGCCTGATGAACGGCAAGCGCACGCAGGTGGAATACGATCCTAAAGACGAGATCGAGAAGGGCATCAGCGCCGTGCAGATGATGCTCGGCTCGCAATATCAGGAAGCGCCCTTCTTCCGTTTCCCCGCGCTGCATCATCCGCCCGAACTCGTCAAATATCTTGGCGAGCGCAACATTGCGATTTTCTCGGCCGACTTCGATTCATTCGACTTCAAGATGAAGAAGCCGGAGCAGGTCATCGCCTCGGTGATGGGCAAGCTGAAGAAGAACGGCAAGGGCATCATCCTGATGCACGACTTCCAGCATGCGACCGCCATGGCGCTGCCTGAGATTTTGGCGCAGATGAAGGCGAACGGCTACAAGGTGGTCTTCATGAAGCCGAAGAGCCCGGTCACCACGCTTCCCAAGTACGACGACATGATCAAGCAAGAGCAGCCGCTGCCGACCGTCAGTCAGCAGCCCACGTCAAGCGTCGTTCGCACGATCGAACAGTAAATAGTTCGCGAATTGCTACCGCGGCGCCCCAACGGGCGCCGCGCGTCTTTTCAGCTGAGCCAACAGGTTGCCTGGTCCCGACCGCATCATAGGCTGCGCCATCGTTTCAGTTGATGGCATGATTGCCGACGCATCCGGCGTGCAGCCCGACGTCTTGCGCATCGAGGCTGACCAGAAGTTCTATTTCAGCACGCTGGCCGGCGCCGATGCCGTCGTGCAAGGCCGCAATTCCTACGAAGGCGGTCCCGCTGCGCCCAAGCGGCGCCGCCTGATCATGACGCGCAAAATCGCGGCCCTCGCACCGGAGCCGAAATATCCCAAGGCCATGCTTTGGAATCCCGCCGGCGCGCCACTCGATGAGGCCTGGGGCGCACTCGGGCTGTCCGGCGGCGTGCTGGCGGCCATCGGGGGCACCGACGTGTTCGGCTACTTCCTCGAATACGGCTACGACACCTTTCACTTGTCGCGCGCTCCCCGCGCGCGCCTGCCGGGCGGTCGGCCGGTATTTCCCGGCGTGCCCGCCCGCACCCCTGAAGACCTCCTTGCAAGCCATGGGCTGAAAGCCGGCCCGGTCCGGCGGCTCGATGAAGAAACCGGGGCGACCGTCGTCACCTGGCAGCGTTGAGGCCCTGATCGGCCCCGGCAAGAGCAGGGCTCGCGCAAGATTTAAGATGACGGGGCGAAGCGAATCAGATTTGATTCTCAATGAGATGACTATTTCACGCGGTCCGCGGCGTTTGGGCTGACCGTCCGAGGTTCCTCCCGCGTGGCGTATCACACTTGGGGCGGCCGCTGAGCCGCCCCATTTTTTTTAGCCGAAACCTGCCAACCCTAAATCCTATCGCGGCCGCTGGCGGCGCTTACGCGGTTCATCGTCAGCAAGGTAGGGGTTCCTCGTGCAGGAGCCGCCGGCCCCCGTCACAGCCTCGCGGCACTGTTCGAAGGAGTAAAAAGCGCACTCAGGCGTGCTGCTGATCGCCCATAGGGCACACCAAGGCCCGTTGTTGCGCGCCCGTTCGCGCGCGCAGCCCGTCAGCACGAACGCGACCGCGACCACAATCGCCGTCCAGACGATGACCGATGAGGTTGATCTCGCAACGGCCGAGGTCCCAGCCATGCGCCTTAGGCCTTCAAACGGCTGGCCACCACATCCCAGTTGATGATGTTGTCCATCACCGCCTGGACATGGTCGGGACGCCGGTTTTCGTAATCGAGATAATAGGCGTGCTCCCACACGTCGATGCCGAGCAGCGTGGTCCTGTTCGGTTGCATCAGCAGATTGACGCCGCCCTGTGTTCCGAGGGTCACCAGCTTATCGCCCTCCTGCGCGAGCCAGCCCCAGCCCGATCCGAACACCGTGACCGCGTCGGCCTTGAGCTTGATCTTCATCTGGTCGAACGATCCGAACGATGCGTTGATCATATCGAGCAGCTTTCCGGTCGGAGCCTTGGCGCCGCCCGGCTTGAACGTGGCCCAGTAGAGGTTGTGGTTCCAGGCCTGCGCGGCGTTGTTGTAGATGCGCCGATCGGTCTCCTTGTCGCTTTCCACTACGACCTGCTCGAGCGTCATCGCCGCATATTTGGAGTCCTTGGTCAGGCTATTGAGCGCGGCGAAATAAGCTGCATGGTGACGGCTGTAATGCAGCGTGACGGTACGGTTGGAAATCGTCGGCGCAAGTTGCGGCTCAAGAAACGGCAGCGGCGGTTGAACGAACGGCCCGGCCGGTGCTGGCGGCGCCTGTGCGAGAACGCTGTTCGGAGCCTGTACCGCCGCAGCGACGGCCGAGGCCGCAGAAGCGACCAGCGCGCGACGAGTCAAATTCGACATTGCTTGCCTCCCATGAATGTCCGAGTGGACTGAGCGGGAACCGCCACTATAGCGGCCTACCTACGCCAGAACGGTCGGACACACATCAATTTAGCGCGACCAGGAAAAAGAACAACACGCCCGGAGCAGTCTGTTTCACGACCGTCCGGAATTCCGAATCGATACGCGCTGCGTTATGCCGCTTGGACGCTGTCCAACCGGGCGGACGACGGTGCGCCGATGTGCTCGTCGGCGGCCGGCTTCGAAAGCGGATCGATCGCTTCCAACAATTCCAGGAATGAACTGCCCGGCAGCGGCGGGGCGAACACGAAGCCCTGCGCACCGCGCACGCCGAGATTTCGCAAATGCAACACTTGCTCGAAACTCTCCACGCCCTCGGCCACGATCTCCATGCGCATGCTTTGGGCGAGATCGATCAGGGTTTCGACGATCGTGGTGGCATTGCGGTCGACGCCGATCGCGTCGACGAACATCTTGTCGATCTTGATGATGTCGACGCCGAGTTTGAGCATGTAGGACAGGCCGCCGTGGCCGGTTCCCACGTCGTCGATCGCGATCCTGACGCCGAGCCCCTGCAACGCGGCAATGACGCTGCGGGTTTCACTGAGATTCTCGATCGGCTCGCGCTCGGTCATCTCGAGCACGAGTTGCGACAGTCGAATATTGGTATTTTTGAACACCTCGGCCACGTCTTGCACGATTTCCTCGTTCGCAAAATGACGCGCGACCAGGTTGAAGCCGATCTTGACGTCCGGCCGGTGCAGGAGCGCGGGTCCCAGTTCCTTGCCGACCTGCCGCATGAGCGCGCGCGTGAGATCGAAAATGAGTCCGCTCTGCTCGGCCAGGGGAATGAACGTGCCGGGCAATACGATTGTGCCATCGGGCTTGCGCCACCGTGACAGCACTTCCGCGCCGCGTAATTGTCCGGTTCTGATATCCACGATCGGCTGGTAGTAGGGGATGATCTCACCGGCCTTGATCGCCCGTTCGATCGCGGTGACCGGGTTTTCATGATCCCGTTTGGGCATCATGAGTGCAAAGACGAAGATGAGCACCGCGAGCCCGCCGGTGACGAGCGCCCCGAACCCGCGCAATTCCGCCTGGCGCGCGGCCAGGCTCGAGCGCGGCAACGACAGCTCGGCATCGATGGCATAACGCTCCGAAGGAAGCGTCACCGCCAGAGTGTTGGCCGCATTGGGGGAACCTTCGGCCATCACGATGTACTCGCCGATGATCGTTCCCGCCCGCGTGGCGACATGGGAATTCATGCCGACGGGACCGCCCTGGGTGGACACCTGCGGGATGAGCAGCTCGGTTGGAATGAGGGCCGCCACGCCGTTCTCTGTGTCAGTGCCGGGCCGCGTAATTCGTACGATATGACCGGGGCGATTGCCCAGCTTGACCACTTCCAGCCGAACATTGCTGGCACGCGCGATGGGCTCGGAGGAAATCACCTCGCGCTGTTCCAGCACGCCGCCGAGATCCGAGCACAACGTGCTGCCGTCAGGCGCAACGACCGAGAGTTCCTTCACCGGCGTCGTCGCGAACGTCGCTTGCCGCAGCGCATCGAGATGGGCCTGGTCGCACGAGTTGACACCGCGCGCGGCCAGATCGTCGAGAATGGAAATTGCCCGGCCGATGCGGCTTTCAGCCAGGGCAATGGTGCGCCGTGCCGCGAGGCCCATCTCTTCCTGGCTCTGCCGTTCGACCGCCCCGTTCAGCCGATAATTGAATACCGCAGACGGCAGCCCCAGCAGCAGCACGCCGGCAACGATCGCCACGCAATTTCTTTGTTTCGGCGACACGACCCCGAACCCGGTGAAACGATGTCCCCAAGGTGGCCGAGCGCCGTAAAAGCAAGCTTAAGTTCAATGTGTTGCATGCCCGCGCCCACGAATGTGGCAGCACTGGCGGCAGTCATGGTTAGCAAAGCGTGAAGAGGGTGTGGGCTCGCTTAGGGTTTGGCCCTGTCCACACGCTCGGCAATGAAGCGCGGCAACGCAAAGGCTGCTTTGTGCACCGCCGGCGTCCAGTATTGGGTTGAGAAACGGCCGGCCTTCGCATAGCGCAGAGCAAGCGTCTGCTCCGGCACCGCGCGCAATTGCGTGTTATCGGTGGCCCAGCCCATCGCCATATGGCCGCCGACATAGGTCGGGATGGCCGCCACGTAGCAATAGCCGTCCGCCCACAGCCGCCGGAACTTGGCGATGCCCTTGGTCAGCTCCTCCGGTTGGTAGATCGGCACGCCGTTCTGCGTCACCATCACGCCGCCCTTCGCCATGCAGCGCTTGCAGGCGGTGTAGAACTTTCGCGAGAACAGGATCTTTCCAGGCCCCTGCGGATCGGTGGAGTCCACGATGATGACATCGAACCGCCGGTCGGTCTTGGCGACATAATTCATGCCGTCGTCGATGACGCTTTCGAAACGCCTGTCGGCGAACACCGGTTTGGTGAATTCCGGGAAGTGCTCTTTGGAGAACTCGACCACCGAAGCGTCGATCTCCACCTGCGTGACGCGTTTGACGGTTTTGTGCTTGAGCACCTCCTCGGCGATGCCGCAATCGCCGCCGCCGATGATCAGCACCTCGCGTGCATGGCCATGGGCGAACAGCGGCACGTGGGTCATCATCTCGTGGTAGACGAATTCGTCTTTCGTCGTGACCTGCGTGGCGCCGTCGAGCATCAGCATTTTGCCGAAGAACTTGTGCTTGAACAGGATGAGATGCTGATGGCTGGTGTGCATCTCGTACAGCACCTTCTCGACCTCGAAGGTCATCCGGAAACCTTCCGGATCGAACAGGGTCTCGGCGACCCAGCGTTTTTTCCGTTTCTTGGCCATCATGTCCTCCCCAGCTCGGGCCCCAAAGGAGAACGGCCGGACTAATGCCCGGCCGCTATCAATTCATTGCCAGAAAGGCGCTTAGAGGGCCTGGCCGCGCAGGTGTTCGCCGACGGCGACCCGTTTGGCCTTGAAGGCCTCGCGCAGCACTGGCACGCAGGCGTCGGGATTAGCCTTGCCGCACATGAAAACGTCAAGCGCGGCATATCCGACTTCCGGCCAAGTGTGGATGGAAATGTGGCTTTCGGCCAGCACCGCGACCCCCGAGACGCCGCTCGGCTGGAAGTGGTGCAGATGGATGTGCAGCAGCGTGGCCTTTGCCGCCGTCACACACCGGCGCAAGGCCGCATCGATGTGGTCGATGTCGTCGAGCCGCTGAGCGCCGTACAAATCGATGATGAGGTGCACGCCGGCGCACTTCACTCCGTTCCTCACCGCGAAATGATCGTCGCGGTCTTCAGCCGGCGCACTCGGGACGAGCGCGGGGCCTTTCTTACGGGTGGTACTTGGAGTCACCAAGCCCTTCCCCGATCGCAAGAGGGCAACTTGAGCCATTCCGTCCTCCACAACCGAAGATCCAAGCCCAGTGCCAGCAAGCCGGCACGGACAGCGTAACGCCGCCCGATCGATTTCCTCACGCGGACCGATCCAAGCGGCGAGTAATTTTCACATAACACACATTCTCGCGTGCGCAAGAAGATTCTGCACCCAAGCGGTTAAATTTGTCCTTCGCGTGGCGCGCGGCGCACGATCGGCGCCGCGCAACGCGCGCGACGGAGCGCGGCCGGAGACGCGCCGGCGGCGCGCGCGAGCTTGACGGCGATTTCGAGAAACCGCCAAACTGCGGTCTCAAGCCAAAAGCAGACGGGAGGGTTAACGTGAGCGAACGACAGCGGAAACTCTCTTCGCGATGCGTCTGCTGCCCGCCGTCGGACGGCGTCGGCGGCGTGAGTCGGCGAAATTTTCTGGCGAGTGGCGCCGCGCTCGGCGCCGCGTCCATCCTGGCGCCGGCGATAGCGGCGCCGCCCGCCGCGGGGCGAATCGACGTGCACCACCATTTCGCTCCGACCTTCCACCGCGATGCTCTCGCCGCGCGTCGGGGCGGAAGCTGGCCGAAATGGTCGCCCGAAATGTCGCTTGAGGACATGGACAAGAGCGGCATCGCCACCGCGATTCTCTCCTCCGTGCAGCCCGCTGCCTGGAACGGAAACCTCGAAGAATCGCGGCTTTTGGCACGCAGATTGAACGACTACGGCGCCACTTTGGTACGCGATCACCCCACCCGCTTCGGCATGTTCGTCACCATCTCGCCGCCCGATCCCGAGGGCAGCCTGAAGGAGATCGAGTACGGCCTGGACACGCTCAAGGGCGACGGCATCGGCTTGATGACGAGCTACGGCCAGAAATACCTCGGTGATGAGACGTTTGCTCCGGTCTATGAGGAGCTCAACCGCCGCAAGGCGCTGGTCTATGTCCACCCGACCACGCCAGCCTGCTGCGCCGGGCTCGTTCCGGGAATTCCGCCCTCCTCGATCGAATACGCCACCGATTCGACCCGCACCATCGCCCATCTGGTCTTCAGTGGCACCTCGACCAAGTACCCCGACATCCGCTGGCTGTTTTCCCACAGCGGCGGTACGCTGCCGTTCCTGACCGGCCGTTTCATCCGCCTCGCCCAGGAGCGCAAGCCGCAGCACTTGCCGAACGGCCCGCTGCCCGAGTTTCGCCGCTTCTATTACGAGCTTGCCCAGGGCAACACGCCCGGCCAGATCGCCGCGCTGCTCAAGATGGTATCCCTGTCGCAGGTGCTCTACGGCACCGACTTTCCGTTCCGCGACGGGGCGGAGGTCAATGCCGGCATCGATGCCTACGGCTTCAAGCCGGGCGAACGGCGTTCGATCGAGCGCGAGCTTGCGCTCAAGCTGATCCCGCGGTTGAAGACGGTCTAAGACGAAAGTTCAAACAGCAAAGGCGGGAGACGATGAAGCTCTATATGCATCCGGTATCCATGACCTGCCGGCCGGTCCGGTTGTTCATCGCCGAAAACAAGATCCCCGTGGACGAGGAACTGGTCGATGTGATGAGCGGCGCGCAATACAGGCCGCCCTATGTGACCATCAACCCCAACAGCCTGGTTCCCATGCTCGAGGACGGCGACCTCAAGCTGACCGAAAGCTCCGCGATCCTGAAATACCTCGCCGACAAGATCGGCTCTCCGGCCTACCCCAAGGACCTCAAGGCGCGCGCCAAGGTCAACGAGGTCATGGATTGGCTCAACACGAATTTCTACCGCGAATGGGGCTATGGCCTGTGTTACCCGCAGCTCTTCCCCCACCTCAAACGGCGCAGCGACGAGGCCCACGCCGCGACGGTCGAATGGGGCAAGGAAAATTCCAAGCGCTGGCTGAAACTGCTCAACGACTATTGGCTTGGGCCGAACAAGAAATATCTATGCGGGGACCAGATCACCATTGCCGACTATTTCGGCGCCGGGTTGGTCACGCTGGGCGAAGTCATCAAGGTCGACTTCTCGGACTATCCGAACGTGAAACGCTGGCTCGAAACCATGAAGAAGCTGCCGTCCTGGCCAAAGGTGAACGAGGCCTTCTACGGCTTGGTGGCGGCCATGAAGGATAAGCCGTTCGTCACATTACCGTGAGCCGGATCGAGCCGTGCAGGCCGCAGGGAGTTCCCCATGAGTTTTTTCCCCGGCAAGGATCCCGCCCCCGGCAACGTGCCGCAGTGCGAAGCGATCGCCCAGGTGATCGTGCCGCGCTCCGTCGACCTCGGCGACTTCAGCGTGCGCCGCGCGCTGCCCTCGGCCCAGTCCCGCCTGGTCGGTCCTTTCATCTTCTTCGACCATTTCGGACCGGCCGAATTTCGTTCCGGCAAGGGCATCGACGTCCGACCCCACCCGCATATCGGGCTCGCCACGGTGTCGTATTTATTCGACGGCGAGATCATGCACCGCGACAGCCTCGGCACTGCCATCCCCATTCGCCCAGGCGAGATCAACTGGATGACGGCCGGACGCGGCATCGTGCATTCCGAGCGCACCGGCAGCGAGCGCCGCGCGACTGGCGGGCCGTTGCATGGGCTGCAGATGTGGGTGGCCTTGCCGGCGGCCCGCGAGGAAATGCCGCCGGCCTTTGCCCATCATGCCACCGAGGACTTCCCGGTGGTACGCGACAACGGCAAGACCGTGCGCGTGGTGATCGGCGCGCTCTATGGCAAACGTTCGCCGGTCAGCACCACGTCCGAGACCATCTTCGGCGATGTGACCCTCAAACAAGGCGCCAGCCTGCCGGTCGATGCCGATCACGAAGAACGAGCGATCTATGTCGTTGACGGCGAAGTCGACATCCTGGGCGACCGTTTTAGCGCAGGCCGACTGCTGGTATTCCGGCCGGGCGACAAGGTCACCGTCAGCGCGGCGACCGACGCGCACATCGTCATCGTGGGTGGCGCCGCCATGGACGGTCCGCGCCACATCTGGTGGAACTTCGTCTCCTCGCGCAAAGACCGCATCGAGCAGGCCAAGGCGGACTGGCAGGCCGGCTTCTTCGGCCAGGTGCCCGGCGACGAGATCGAATTCATTCCTCTGCCCGAACGCTAGACGTTCGCCGTCACAATCGGCGCCGCAGCCGAATCAAGCGCTCGCCGCGACCGGGCTTTCCGTCGCCGAACGCCAGCGCGAAAACAAGGCACGCCGGCTGCTTCGAGAATATTTTTCTGCTGTGGACTTAAGGCCGGCCATATTGAAAGGGATATTTTTGCGCTCGGGTTATGAGTAGATTAGTGAATAGCGCTTAGCTGTTGCGTCCAGAAATCAGGGGCCTTCCGATGCGCAAGACGCTAGTTGGTATCATTGCCGCAGTCATCATAATCGGAACCGGAGCCTATTTCGGGACCGAACTCTGGGCGCAGTTTCGCACCAAGAATCAAGTCGAGGCGGTATTCGACTCGCTGCGCGCGACGTTCCCGGTTGCGAGTCACGGCCGGATCGAACTGTATTCCAAGCAGCGCGGCGTCAAGATTTCCGACGTCATCCTGCAGTCCGGCGACGGCGCGACGACCATCAAGTTCGGCCAGATCTTTGCCGTTGGAACGCGCGGGCCCTCCGGCGGCCGCGTTGCCGCCGCGCGGATCGAGATCACCAATTGGGAGTTCGCGACGACGCTGCCGATGCCCGGCAAGCCGCAACTCAGTTACAAGGCTCCCACGATCGTGATGGAGAATTTCTCCGGCCCGGTCGCGCTGAATCAGAAGATCGGCGCCGCCTCCATGATCGAAGCCCTCCGCGCGTCGCTCGAATACGTTGCCGGGAGCACGGCTGACTCGATTACGGCCCCGAAACTGACCGCGACCCTCACGGGACTGACCTCCGGAACGGCGCCTGCGCCTGCGCTCGGGCCATTGGAATACACTTACAGCGACATCGCCATTCGCGATATTCGCGACCGTCGCATCGGCTCGATGACCACCGAACGCATCACCATCACCAGCGAAAAGGCTGCGCCCGACCTGGGCGCCTTTGCCGGTGCAATGGCGAAGCTTTCGTTCACCGAAATCAATATTGGGACGATGCTCACGCTGTTCGACCAAACCCAGCCGAAGGCGGACACCTACCTCCAGATGTACAAGCAGGCGTCCATCGGTCCGATCGAGTTTCGCTTCTCGACCGGCCCGGCATTCCAGTTGGAAGGCTCCACCATCGAGGACATCGGGGTGCGGCCGTCGAAGCTGTCCATGGCCGCCTTCCTCGCCATAGCGGATAGCGCGCCAAAGACCGGCACACCGCCCTCGCCGGAACAGTTGCGTTCCATGATGGATCAGCTCGCCAACATCTATGAAGGCATCCACATCGGCAAATTTGAATTGCGCGGCATGAAGACGGCCATGCAGCCCAACGTCTCCTTCAGTATGGCCGCCATGCGCATGACAGGATTCGAAAACGGTCGGATCGCCGAATTCGCCTTTGAGGGCATGGACGGCATGTCGCCGCAAAAGGACCCGATCCACATCGGCCGCTTTGCGCTCAAGGGCGTGCACATGGCCGATCTGCTGCGGCGGACCTCGGAACTGGCCCAGACCGGGCCTGCCACGCCGACGGACAAGCTGATCGGCCTTTCGGCGCTGCTGGAGGGTCTCGAAATCAAGGACGTCGATGCACGTCCCGCCGGCAACCCCGAGCCGGTCCATATCGATACCTTCAGCATGAACTGGGGTCAGTTCATCGGTGCCATCCCCTCGATGATCCGCCTCACCGCCAAGACATCGGTGCCGGCCGGCCTGGCGGACCCCGGATTGGGCGGCATGCTGGCCGAAGCCGGATTGCCGGTCATCACCACGACGCTGGACCTCGGATCGGGTTGGGACGAATCGAGCCAGACGCTCACCGTGTCGCCGGCCGCTGTCGAGATCGATAAGGCGTTCGCCTTCTCGGCAAAAATTGCGGTCAACAACGTCACGCGCGTGATGTTCTCCGGCGACCCGGTCCTCACCATGGCGGCGGCGGACCAGACGGAAATCGGCCCGATCGAATTTTCGCTGCGTGACACCGGCGGCCTGACGATCGGCCTTGCGCATTACGCCAAGATAAAGGGTCTTACGCCGGAAGACGCCAAGAAGCAGATCATCGACAGCGTGAACGAGACGGCCAAATCGTCGCCGCAGCCCAACGCCGATGTTGACGCCGTCGCGCAGGCGATCGTGCAGTTCATCGACACGCCGGGATCCACGCTGACGATCAAGGTCACGCCGAAGGACAAGGTGAAATTCAAGCAGCTATTCGGTTTGACCGGTGCCGATCCCGGTGCCGTCGCCAATCTATTTACGGTCGAAGCCAAGACCACAAAATAGCCGACAAAATAGCGGCCCGCGCATGGGCCGACGGCGATCGGCTTAAGGCTTTTCCGGCGCGACCACGCGGATATGCAGCTCGCGCAACTGCTTGGCCGTCGCCTCTGACGGCGCGCCCATCATGAGGTCCTCGGCGCGCTGGTTCATCGGGAACAGCACGACTTCGCGCAGGTTGTCCTCCCCGCACAGCAGCATCACGATGCGGTCGATACCGGGCGCGATCCCGCCGTGCGGCGGCGCGCCGAGCGACAGCGCGTGCAGCATGCCGCCGAACTTCTGCTCCAGAACGTTTTCCGGATAGCCGGCGATGGCGAAGGCCTTTTTCATCACCTCGGGCCGGTGGTTGCGGATCGCGCCCGAGGAAAGCTCGACGCCGTTGCACACGATGTCGTACTGGATCGCCTTCAGCGAGAGGATTTTCTCGTGGTCGTTGGGATCGAGCTTGAGGAACTCCTCCACCGTCATGTTCGGCATCGAGAAAGGATTGTGCGAGAAGTCGATCTTCTTCTCCTCCTCGTTCCATTCGAACATGGGGAAGTCGACGATCCAGCAGAAGTCGAACCGATCCTTTGCCACCAGACCGAGCTCGGTCCCGATCTTGGTGCGCGCGGGTCCGGCGAACTTGACGAAACCGCGCGGCTTGCCCGCGACGAAGAAAACCGCGTCACCGACGCCGAGTCCGAGTTGCGCACGCATCGCCGTCGTGCGCTCCGGCCCGACGTTTTTGGCCACTGGTCCGGCGCCGCCTTCCTCGCCTTCGCGCCAGAAGATGTAGCCGAGCCCCGGCTGCCCTTCGGTCTTCGCCCATTCGTTCATGCGGTCGCAGAATGCGCGATTGCCGCCTTTCGGAGCCGGAATGCCCCACACCTCGACCTTGGGATCGGACGCGATCATATTGGCGAACACCTTGAAGCCCGAGCCGCGGAAATGCGCGGTCACGTCCTGCATCTTGATCGGGTTGCGCAGGTCCGGCTTATCGGTGCCGTAGTGCCGCAGCGCATCGGCGTAGGGAATGAGCGGGAACTTCGGCGTCACCGGCTTGCCGCCGGCAAATTCCTCGAACACCCCACGCATCACCGGCTCGACCGCGTCGAACACGTCCTGCTGGGTGACGAAGCTCATCTCGAGATCGAGCTGGTAGAACTCGCCGGGCGAACGATCGGCCCGCGCATCCTCGTCGCGGAAACACGGCGCGATCTGGAAATAGCGATCGAAGCCCGACACCATGATGAGCTGCTTGAACTGCTGCGGCGCCTGCGGCAGCGCATAGAATTTGCCCGGATGCAGCCGCGACGGCACGAGATAGTCGCGCGCGCCTTCCGGCGACGACGCCGTCAGGATTGGCGTCTGAAATTCGAAGAACCCTTGCGCCTTCATGCGGCGGCGGATGGAATCGATCACCGCGCCGCGCATCATGATGTTCCGGTGCAGTCGCTCGCGGCGCAAATCGAGGAAACGGTATTTCAGCCGGATGTCCTCCGGATATTCCTGATCGCCGAATACCGGCATCGGCAATTCCGCCGCCGGTCCCAAAACCTCGATCTCGTTGACGAAGATTTCCACCTGCCCGGTCGGCAGTTCCGGATTTTCCGTGCCGGCCGGCCGGCGGCGCACCTTGCCGTCGACCCGCACCACCCATTCCGAGCGCAGCTTTTCCGCCTGTTTGAAGGCCGGGCTGTCGGGATCGGCGACGACTTGGGAAATCCCGTAATGGTCGCGCAAATCGATGAACAAGAGCCCGCCGTGGTCGCGAATGCGATGGCACCAGCCCGACAAGCGCACATCCTTGCCGATGTCGCTGTCGCGGAGTGCGCCGCATGTATGGGTGCGATAGCGGTGCATGCCAACCCAATGAGATTCGAATAACGTGGAGGCGGCGGGGAGAAGGCACATGCAGGCTCTCTTTTGTCAAGGCAAGACGCGACACCAGCCGGCGCAATCCACCATTGCGGGCACGTCCATTTGATTTAAGAGTCCCACCGCGCGCACCCGGAGCGCCGCGGCCCTCTTGGAAATGCAATGGCGAAGAAACGACCAAGCCGTAAATCGCAATCTGCGCCGAAGCAGTTCGCGGCGCCCATGACCACCGCAGAGGCCACGGTCGCGGCGCTCAGCCTTCACGGCATCGATACGATCTACGCGCTGCCAGGCGTGCACAACGATCACCTGTTCGATGCGCTGGCCAAGGCCGGCGATCAAATTCGCACCGTTCACACCCGCCACGAGCAGGGCGCCGCCTATATGGCGCTTGGCGCGGCGCTCGCGACCGCCAAGCTGCAAACCTATGCCGTTGTGCCCGGCCCCGGCCTGCTCAACACCGGCGCCGCATTGCTCACCGCCTTCAGCATGAACGCGCCGGTGCTGACGATCATCGGGCAAATACCGCTGGCTGCGATCGGCCGCGGCCTCGGCCATCTGCATGAAATTCGCGATCAGGCCGGCATCATCGCGCGGCTGGTCGATTTCTCCGCCCGCATCGATGCGCCGGGCGAAGCCGCGCCACTGGTAGCCGAGGCGGTCCAGTCCATGTTCACCGGCCGGCCGGGACCGGCGGCGCTCGAATGCCCCATGGATGTGTGGGGAGCAAGCGCACAGGTCGCGCCCATTCCAGCCCCCGTTCCGCCCAAACCGTTACCCGTCGATGAGGATGCCGTTCGCGCCGCCGCAAAGCTGCTCGGCGCCGCGAAAAATCCCATGATCGTCTGCGGTGGCGGCGCACAGCATGCTTCGGCGGAGGTTACCCGGCTATCCGCGATGCTGCAGGCGCCGGTGCTCGGCTATCGCCGCGGCCGCGGCGTGCTCGACAGCCGCGATCCGCTCAGCATCACGCTCCCCCTCGCCCACGAGATATGGCGCGAGGTCGACGTGGTGCTCGGAGTCGGCACCCGGTTGCTGCAGCCGCAGACCGTGTGGGGTATCGACAACGACCTCAAGATCATCCGCATCGACGCCGACCCCGATGAACCCAGTCGGCTCCATACTCCCGCCGTGGCACTGATCGGCGATTCCAAA
The DNA here is from genome assembly GCA_035501735.1 of Xanthobacteraceae bacterium. Lineage (GTDB taxonomy): Bacteria > Pseudomonadota > Alphaproteobacteria > Rhizobiales > Xanthobacteraceae > PNAI01. The sequence continues at coordinate 41,465 of DATJVR010000094.1, forward strand.
CCGATCCTGCAAGCGCTCGTCGCTGCGTTGCCCGCCCACAATCGCAAGCGGAAATCTCTGAAAGCCGAAATGCAGGACCGTCAGGCAAAGACTCGTGCGCGACTCGACAAACTCGCGCCCCAGCTTGGCTTCCTCGAAGCGATCCGCGCCGAATTGCCCGAGGATGGGATTTTCGTCGACGAGGTGACGCAAATCGGCTTCGTCGCTCGCCTTGCGCTGCCGGTCTACAAACCGCGCACGTTTCTTTCGCCCGGCTATCAGGACAATCTCGGCTGGGGCTTTGCCACCGCGCTCGGCGCGCAGGACGCCCGGCGCGACGTGCCGGTGCTGGCCATTTCCGGCGATGGCGGCTTCCTCTACACGGCGAACGAGCTTGCGACCGCGATCCGCCACCGCATCCCGCTCGTGACCGTGGTATTCGTCGACGGCGCCTTCGGCAACGTGCGCCGCATTCAACAGGAACGGTATGGCAATCGCCTGATCGCGAGCGACCTCGCCAACCCCGATTTCGTCCGCTTCGCCGAGAGCTTCGGCGCCGCGGCCGAGCGCGTGCGCAAACCCGCCGAGCTGCGCGCGGCGCTCAGACGCGCGTTGAAGCGCCGCGACGGGCCGAGCCTGATCGAGGTCCCGGTCGGGCCGTTCCCTTCTCCCTGGGAATTCATACACATGCCGCGCGTGCGCGGCTGAATGCCGGGCCGGGCGACAAGTTGCCTCGACTCCGCTAAATAAGCCGCATGGATTTGATCACCACGACCAGGGACCTTGCTGACGCCTGCGCTCGCCTCCGCCGCCATCCCTTCGTCACCGTCGACACCGAGTTCCTGCGCGAGACCACCTACTACCCCATTCTGTGCGTCGCGCAGATGGCCAGCACCGAAGAGGCGGTCGTGGTCGACACTGTCGCCCACGAAATCGATCTCAAGCCCTTCTTCGAGCTGATGGCCGACGAGCGCGTGCTGAAGGTCTTTCACGCGGCGCGCCAGGACATCGAAATCGTCTGGCATCGCGCCAGCCTCGTGCCGCATCCGATTTTCGACACCCAGGTCGCCGCCATGGTGCTCGGCTACGGCGATTCGATCTCCTACGATCAGCTCGTGCAGCGCATTACCGGCGACGTGCTCGACAAGTCCCACCGCTTCACCGATTGGGCCCGCCGGCCGCTCACCGATGCGCAGATCAGCTATGCGGTGTCGGACGTCACCCATCTGCGCGACGTCTATCTCGCGCTCGCCGCCGACCTCGAGCGCCGCGGCCGCGCCGACTGGATGGCCGATGAAATGGCTGTGCTCACCTCACCGGAAACCTATCGCGCCGAGCCCGAGCGCGCCTGGCTGCGGCTCAGGACCCGCGTGCGCAAGCCCAAGGAACTTGCCGTCCTGATCGAGATCGCGGGCTGGCGCGAGCGTGAGGCGCAGGCGCGCGACGTTCCGCGCGGGCGCATCCTTAAGGACGACGCCATCGCTGACATCGTCGTGCAGGCGCCGACCACGCCCGAACGGCTTGCCGCCCTGCGCTCGCTGCCGAAGGGTTTCGAGCGCTCGAAAATGGGCGACGGCATCATCGAAGCGGTCAAGCGCGGCCTTGCACGCGACCCGAAGACGCTGCCGCGCATCGAACGCGCAAGGCAGGCGCCCAACGGCGCCGCCACCGTGGAGCTATTGAAGGTGCTGCTGCGCATGACGGCCGAAAAGCACGGCGTCGCCGCCAAGATTATCGCCACCGTCGATGATCTTGAATCGATCGCCGCCGACGACGCCGCGGATGTGCCCGCCCTGACCGGCTGGCGGCGCGAGTTGTTCGGCGAGAAGGCGCTGGCGTTGAAACACGGGCAGCTCGCGCTCGCCATCGAGCGCGGCCAGGTGGTGGCAACCGAACGCGGCGGAGCCTGACCGCCGCTACTTCTCGCGCTCCCACACCACGATGACGCGCACTATTTTGCCGCCGACGTTCGGGTGCGGCATCGGCGGGCTCTCGATGAAGAGCTTGTCGCCGTCGAAGCGCACGAAACGCACCTGCTCGCCGCCGACCCAGGCTTCGTTCCAGGCCATCTCGACCTTGGTGGTCACCTTGTTGCCCTCGACCGTGTAGCGGCCCGAGTAGGAAATCATGGTGCGCAGCGCCTGCGCGCGCTCCTCGTCGGTCTTCGGCACCGGCCGCTTCTCCGCCGTCACCAGCGCCAGCCAGCGCCCGTCGGCGGTCGCGATCTGCCGGCCGCGCGGATGTTCGCCGAGCACAGGCGTGAGCGCCTTGGTCTCCTGGTCCTCGTAGTTCACCGAGACGAGCTTCCACGTGCCGACGATCAGCTCTTTCTCGTTCGCCGCCCAACTCGGCGAAGCAACCGCAGCGAGTAACAGCCAAGCGAACACGATGGCACGCATGAATTCCCCCGTAAGCAACGAACCGGCCCGAGCTTAACCGCGGAACAAATCGCCCGCCAGCGCCCGCGTGACCGGCCGTTTCTGTCGCAGCGCCTCGCTGTCGAGCCGCTCCACCGCATCCCGCACCGCGGCAAAGGATCGCTCGACGCGCGTCAGCAAGTATGCGATCAGGCTTTCGTCGACCACGAGTTGCCGGTCGGCGAACTGCTTCACGATCACCGCGCGCAACAGCGCGTCATCGGGTGTCGCGAGGTTGATCACCGGCAGCGCCCTGAGGCGTGAGATCAGATCGTTCAGCATGATCGCAAAACCGGTTGGCGCCTCGCGCGCGGTGATCAGCATTGAAGCCTCCTGCTCGCGCGCGAGATTGAGCAGGTGAAACAAGGCCCGCTCGTCGAAACGATTCGCCGCGAGATCCTCGACCACCAGCGCGTTGGTTGCGAGCATGGCCGGCAGATTGACGCTCTCGAGCGCCCGCGCGGCGACGAGCCGCGCTCCCGCGATCTGCGACCAGATCGCCGCGAGATGGCTCTTGCCGGAACCATCAGGGCCCACCAGCAGCATGACGCGCGCCGGCCAGTCCGGCCAGCGCTCGATCAGTTTCAGCGCCGCCTCGTTCGACGGACCGGGGAGGAAATCCTCCCGTGCAAAGCTTTCCGCATGATCGAGCGTCAGGGCGAGCTGACGCGGAGCAAAATTGGCCATGAGCTCAACTCGTCTCCCCGCTGCCGTAGAGCGGGCTCGCGAGGTACTGCCGCAACGCGAAGCGCACCAGCACGCCGATTGCGGCCGCAAGCGGCACCGCCACCAGCAGCCCGACGAAACCGAACAGATAGCCGAACGCAAACAGCGCGAACATCAGCCAGACCGGATGCAGCCCGATCCGCTCGCCGACGAGTTTTGGCGCCAGCACATAGCCTTCCATGAGCTGCCCTACGAGGAAGATGGCGAGAATGATGATGAATGGCGTCCAATTGGGCCAGAATTGGGCGACGGCAAGGCCCATCGCCACCACGAGACCGGTCAATGACCCGACATAGGGGATAAAGCTCAGCACGCCCGCCGCAAAACCGATCAAGAATCCAAAATTCAACCCGGTCAGCGCCAAGGCCACGGCATAGTACGTGGCGAGAATGAGACAGATGCCGGTCTGCCCGCGCACGAAGCCCGCAATCGCCGCGTCGATCTCACGCGCGAGCTGACGCACGGTTGCCTGTTGCGGCCGCGGCACCCAGCCGTCGATCGCTGCGATCATGCGGTCCCAGTCGCACAGCAGGTAGAACGCCACCACCGGCGTGATCACGATCAGCGACAGGATAGACACCAGCGCCTGCCCGCCCGACCACAGCGAACGCGCGAACGAACCGAGCCAGCTCGCGCCCTGCGTCACCAGATCGCCGACCGATTTGCTGGCGTCGGGCAGACGATCGCCGATGATCTTTTGCAGCCACGCGTGGCTGGGATCGGCGATCACCGCTTGCAATCGCGTCACGTATCCGGGAACGCGATCGACGAATGAGGACAGCTGGCTCGCCAGGATCGGCGCCAACAGCAGCACCAGCACGATCAACAATGCGATCACCAGCACGATGATGACGAGTCCCGACAACGCGCGTGGAATCCCGAGCCGTTCCAAGCGCCGCGCCAGTGGATTAAGCAGATAGGCGAGCGCCGCCCCCGCGACGAATGGCAGCAGGACCGGACTGAGCAGCCACAACAGCGCGATGAAAACCGCCAGCGCCGCGATCCAGAACGTGAGTTGCCGCTCGATCGTCATCGTGCCCGCGCCGCCCGTCACGGCTCAATGGCCGGCTTCCGCCTCATTCATGTGGCGTATCCATTCGGCGACATAGAAGCCGATCGAGAGCAAGGTCAAGACTGCGACCAGAGTCATCGCGAGCCGCAACAGCCATGTCGCTTCGAGGCCGAATCCGGACAGGCCGAGCACAAGACCCGCATAGAGGATCTGCGCGGCGGTATTGAGCTTCGACACCGTCAGGGGCTTCACCGTGACCGGCTTGCCCACGAGCCACGACAGCAGCACCGCACCGACGATCATGATGTCGCGCGAGACCACCAGGATCACGATCCAACGGGGGATGATTCCGGTAATCCCAAGCGTCAGGTAGATCGAGACGATCAGCACCTTGTCCGCGAGTGGATCGAGATAGGCGCCGAGGTCGGTCTGCATGCCGAAACGCTTGGCGAGGAAGCCGTCGACCGCGTCGCTGACGGCCGCGACCGCGAACAATATGAAGGCATAGTCCAGATCGCCCGATGCGATCGTATAGACCACGACCGGCACGAGCAAAATCCGCCCAAGCGTAATGAGATTTGGAATACTCAAACCGCCGCCCCGACCGCCGCATCACTCGTCGAATGGCCGGCTGTCCGCTGCCGGCCTTTCGCACGCCCCGCCGCACTATAGAACATGATGCCGAAAAGTGGGAACCGGTTTTCCCGCCTCCGCGAAGCACAAGCAAAATGCCGGAGCCCGCGCTGATTCAACCAAAATCGACAAGGCTTCAGCGAACCATTGCGCGCAGTGCGATTCCCGCCTACTACCGCGCCCTTGGGATCGGATCATGGCAGGCAAGGGACTCACCTACGCGTCTTCCGGCGTCGACATCGATGCCGGCAATCGCATGGTGGATTTGATCAAGCCGCTGCTGCGCAAAACCGCGCGCCCCGGCGCCGACGCCGAAATCGGCGGCTTCGGCGGGCTGTTCGATCTCAAGCAGGCGGGCTTTTCCGATCCAGTGCTCGTTGCCGGAACCGACGGGGTCGGCACCAAGGTCAAGATCGCCGTGGAAACCGGGCAGCATGACACGATCGGCGTCGACCTCGTCGCCATGTCGGTCAACGATATCGTGGTGCAAGGCGCCGAGCCGCTGTTCTTCCTCGACTACTTCGCCTGCAGCAAGCTCAAGCCCGAAGTCGGCGCCGCAGTGGTCGCCGGCATTGTCGAAGGCTGCCGCCAAGCCGGCTGCGCGCTGATCGGCGGCGAGACCGCCGAGATGCCGGGAATCTACCAGCATGACGATTACGACCTCGCGGGCTTTGCCGTCGGCGCTGCCGAACGCGCGCAGTTGCTGCCGCGCAACGACGTACGCGTGGGCGACATCGTGCTCGGCATCGCGTCGTCGGGCGTGCACTCCAACGGCTTCTCACTCGTGCGCAAGGTCGCCGAGCAAGCCGGGCTCAAGTGGGATGCGCCGGCGCCCTTCGATCGCACGCGCAAACTCGGGCCCGCCGTGCTCACGCCGACGCGCATCTACGTGAAATCCTGCCTCGCCGCGATCCGCGAAACCGGCGCAGTGAAAGCGCTCGCCCACATCACCGGCGGCGGATTTCCCGACAATATTCCGCGCGTGCTGCCGAAGGGCCTTGGCGTTCGGCTCGATCTTGCGCGCGTTCCAGTGCTGCCCGTGTTCAAATGGCTCGCGCAAGCTGGCAACATCGCCGAGCCGGAAATGTTGCGCACCTTCAACTGCGGGATCGGCATGATCGCAATCGTCGAACCCGCAAAAGCCGATGCGGTATCGAACATCCTGACCCGGCACGGCGAAAACATAACCCGGCTCGGCGAAGTCACAGCCGACGCCAATAGTCACGTCGCCTATGCCAGTCACCTCGATCTGACCTGACGATGCCGACGAAGACGAGCAAAAGAAGCGGGAAACAGCGCGTCGCTATTCTTATTTCCGGCCGCGGCTCGAACATGGCCGCGTTGATCCGAGCGGCCAAGGCGAAGAACTATCCCGCCCAGACCGCGCTGGTTGTGTCCAACGAGCCCAAGGCCGAAGGCCTCAAGCACGCCCGCCGAGCCGGCATCCTGACCGCCACGATCGATCATCGCCCCTTCGGCAAGAATCGCGGAAAATTCGAGCGCGCGCTGCATGCCGAACTCAAGCGCCACGATATCGATATCGTTTGCCTTGCCGGCTTCATGCGGCTGCTGACGCCATGGTTTGTCGGCAAATGGAACGGCCGTCTGCTGAACATCCACCCTGCCCTGCTTCCCGCGTTCAAGGGCCTCGACACGCACGCCCGCGCGCTTGCCGCCGGAGTGAAAATCCACGGCGCCACCGTCCATTTCGTCGTGCCGGAAATGGATTCCGGACCGATCATCGCTCAGGCGGCGGTCCCGGTTTTCTCCAAAGACACGCCGGCGACCCTCGCCGCGCGGGTCATCAAGGTCGAGCACCGCATTTATCCGGTGGCTTTGAGGATTGTGGCCGAGCGCCGCGCGGGGAACGTCAAGCGACCGCGCTATCAACGGCGGGCCGAAGATCGACAACGCACACACCGCGCCAAAAGTTCCCAAAGAAGTTCCAAAAATAAAACCCCCGGCTGAGGCCGGGGGCTACGGGAATTCACCCCGTGAGTCCGAGCTAGGCTCGGGACGCAGTCAATTCGTCATGAGACCTTGAGGTTCTCAGCGGACGTCTTGCCGCGATTTGTTACCAGCTCGTACTCGACTGTCTGGCCTTCATTGAGGGTGCTGAGCCCCGCACGCTCGACGGCCGAAATGTGAACGAACACATCCCGTTCGCCGGTCGACGGTTTGATAAACCCGTAACCCTTCGTCGGATTAAACCATTTGACGGTGCCTTTTTGCATCGTCGTCTCCTAGTCCTAGTCTAGAGATTAAGTTGACGTGGCTTGCTCGCTGCACTCCGCGCCACAACCCGGCTTTTGGGGAAAGGGTCCGAAACGATCGTCAGTAGACGCGCAGCGGGCCAAGACGGCCAAAATCAGATTGCGGCGCCACAAAATAGGAAAATTGCGGCCTAAGCAAGGCCGGAAAGTTATAGGCCGTTCAAAAAAGTTGCACATTGCCTCTGCACCAAGAGCGCGCAACGCAACCGATCATTGCCGGCAAGCCCCTTGAGCAAGAAGAGAAATCCGCAGAATCGTTTCACCGCCGCAGTGACGGCTCCGCTGCAATAATAAATTGTTCACCGTGCCGGTGATCGGAGAAGATTTTTTCCGAGATTGTGGCAGCGCTTCACGACGCGCGTTTGATCCACACCCGGTTGTCGTGGAACGCGGCGCCGCCAAAGGGAGCGATCGCGTCGGCCCCGGTCAAAGTGTTGATGCCGCGGCCGTCGGGGTATGCCTCGTTCGGCCAGATCGATTCGGCGATCAGCACGCCGCGCCGCACGCCGTCGAAATGCCGCGCGTGCAGACGCACCGCGCCGCGCGTGTTGCCTAAAACGACGTCAGCGCCATCCTCGATTGCCAGCGGGCGCGCATCGTCGGGGTGAATCATCACCTCCGGCCGGCCTTCCTTCAGGCGCGAGGTCGGCGTCTCGTTAAAGGTTGAATTGAGAAAGCCGCGCGCCGGCGAGGTCGCGAGCCGGAACGGGTGTGCCGCATCTGCCTCCTCGATGATGGTCCAATGGTCCGGCAGTTTCGGCATCGCCGCGATCGGACCGGCGTGCACCGGCATGCGGAACGGCACGTTCGGCCAATCCGGCTTGAAGCGGAATTTCCCGTCCGGATAGGCGAAGCCCTTGATGTAATGGGCGGTCGCGAAATCCGGCTGGCAATCGATCCAGCGCTTGCGCTCAAGCTCGGCGAGCGTGCCCCAGCCCGATTTCTGCAGCGTCCAGTCGATCAGCTCGCGCGGGCTCATATCGAAGCCCGGATGCTTCGCTCCGAGCCTCTTCGCCAACCCGCAGATCACCTCGTGGTTCGACCGGCATTCACCCGGCGGCTCGATCAGCTTCGGCCCGAGCAGGATGTATTGGCTGCCGCCCGCCTGATAGACGTCATCGTGCTCCATGAACATGGTCGCCGGCAGCACCACGTCTGCCATTCTCGCGGTCTCGGTCATGAACTGTTCGTGCACGCAGGTGAACAGATCAGCGCGCGCAAACCCGCGCTTGACCGATTCCTGATCTGGACAAACCGAGACCGGATTGGTGTTTTGGATCAGCAGAGCGGTGACCGGCGGGCCGTCCTTTAACGCCTCCATGTCACCGCACAGGATTGGACCGATCCGCGACTGATCGAGCATGCGCACCGAAGGATCGCGCGCCTCGCTCGCTTCGATCATCGATTTGTCCCAATGATAGATCGCCGCGTTGTTGTGGAACGCGCCCCCGCCTTCGTGCAGCCACGCACCGGTAACGGCCGGAATGCAGCTCGCCGCGTGCATATTGACGGGGCCGTTACGCGAGCGCGAGAAGCCATAGCCGAGACGGAAGAACGCACGTTTGGTCGCACCCACGAGCCGCGCGAATTCCTCGATCGTTGCCGCTGGGCATCCCGTGATTTGCTCGGCCCATTGCGGCGTGCGCGTGCGCACATGCGCGGCAAGCTCGCGCGGCGCGTCGGTGTATTTGTCGAGATAGCCCCAGTCCGCTTGACCGTCGCGGAATAGGCAATGCATCACCGCGCAGGCGAGCGCGCCGTCCGTGCCCGGCTTCACCAGCACCGGCAGATCGGCCTGCTCCATCGTGCCGTTCATGTAGATGTCCACCGCGACGATTTTCGCGCCGCGGTCTTTGCGCGCGCGCACCGCGTGCGTCATGACGTTGACCTGGGTGTTCACCGCGTTGGTGCCCCAGATCACCACCAGATCCGATTTCGCCATTTCGCGCGGATCGGCACCGGCGATCATGCCGGTGCCCGCGGCGAAGCCGGTATAAGCCGCGTTGACGCAAATGGTGGAATGAAAACCGGAATATTTTTTCACATGCCGCAGGCGATGGATGCCGTCGCGCATCACCAGGCCCATAGTGCCCGCATAGAAATATGGCCACACCGCTTCCGCACCGTACCGCGTTTCGGCCTTGAGAAAATTCTCGGCGACGAGATCGAGCGCCGAGTCCCACGAGATCGGCTCGAAGCGGCCGGAGTCCTTCGTACCCTTGCGCACAAGCGGACGCGTCACGCGATCGGGATGATGGATGCGTTCGGCATAGCGCGCGACTTTGGCGCAGATCACGCCGGCCGTGTAATCGTTGTCGCGCGCGCCGTGGACCCGGCCGATGGTGTGCTCGTCGAGCACCTCGACTTCGAGCGCGCAGGTGGACGGACAATCGTGCGGGCAGGCGGAATAACCGATACGCGCCGCGGCCGCACGATTTCGTACGGCTTCGTTCATGCGCGCGAGGATACGCCCGGGATCAGGCCTCTTCCAGCGCCACGTGGTGCCGGCGCCGCCAGATATAGCCCGACACGACCACCAGAGCCGCGCCGACTATCTGGAATGCGAGATCGAGATGCTCAGGGTTCACCCCGCCGAACAGGCGTTCGCTGATGATCGGATCGCTCGCCATGATGTCGCCCGCGACCCAGCCGAGGATCGCCGCGCCGCCCCATACCAGGATCGGGAACCGCTCGAGCAGCGCCAGGATGATGGCGCTGCCTGCGATCACCATCGGAATGCTTACAGCCAGGCCGATGGTCAGCAGCACATATTGACCCTTGGCGACCGCGGCGACCGCGATGACGTTGTCGAGGCTCATCACGATGTCCGCGATCACCACGATGCGCACCGCGCGCCACAAATCCTCGACCGCCTCCGGCGTGTCTTCCTCGTCATGGGCCTGCGGGGCCAGAAGCTTCACGGCGATCCAGAACAGCGCAATCGATCCCAGCAGCTTGAGATAGGGCAGCGTCAGCAACACCGAGATCAGGCCGGTGAAGACGATGAGCAGCACCGAAGCGAAGCCCGCGCCGATCACCATGCCCCACAGCCGCTCCCGCGGCGGCAGGCCGCGGCAGGCGAGCGCGATGACGACGGCGTTGTCGCCGGACAGCAGGATGTTGATCCAGATGACTTGAAGAACGGACACCCAGAACCCGGCCGAACTTAAATCCGCACCCCAAAACGCCATGTGCAATTCCTCCGCCCTATGTCCTTAGCTGGTCTTTGTTTTTCCCCGCGTCCCGCGGCAATTCCGCAGTTTAACGGACCGATCAATGCCTGGCCAGCATGATTTGGTTCAACCCACGATCTCATTGCCCGAGAAGAACTGCGCGATTTCCTTGACCGCCGTATCGGGCGCGTCGGAACCGTGCACGGAATTTTCGCCGATCGATTTCGCGTACAGCTTGCGGATGGTGCCCGCCGCCGCCTTGGCGGGATCGGTGGCCCCCATGATGTCGCGATATTTCGCGATCGCGTTTTCGCCTTCCAGCACCTGCACCACCACCGGCCCTGAACTCATGAAATCGACGAGCTCGCGAAAAAACGGGCGCTCGCGGTGCACCGCATAGAACGTTTCCGCCTGCTCGCGCGAAATGCGCACGCGCTTTTGCGCGACGATGCGCAGACCGGCCTGTTCGATCAGCGCATTGATGGCTCCGGTCAAATTGCGGGCGGTTGCATCGGGCTTGAGAATTGAGAAGGTACGCTCGGCGGCCATAGTGGCGGAACTTTCGACAACGCGACGTTTGGGCAGCCCCAGCTGCGCTGGCCGGGGCTTATAGCCGCAGGCCCCGGGACCGGCAAGGTTTCAATTTGCGACATTTGGCCTGGAAATCGGGACCATGCACACGCGTGCCGCTCCGGTTCGTCCGCAAATCCGACTGTCCCAATTCGTGCCGCGATCGACAGACATCCGGTATGCCCACTTCTATTGCCTGGCATTATTTGATAGCTAGGTCGTAAGAAGCGTTTAAACGGTGGGGAGAGCCGCCCATGTGGGTGCTTATCATTTACGTCGCCCTGATGATGGTCGGGGGCTTGATTGATGTCGGAATCGGCAGTTTTGTCTCGAGCACCTGGTCTGATCCGGTCAGCCTTCCTGTCTTTCTCGGATGCTATTTCGTCACCTTGTGGCTGATGTGGCGCGTAGCGGTAAAAATCGCCGAACGGCTTCAGCTCAACAGATAACGCGCTCACGAAATCCGCCGAGATTCGAGACCGCGACCGGCGGCCAACATTTTGTTTTTCCCGGCAGGCGTTCGATTTCCGACCGTTAGCCGCACTCTGAACGATCGGTGAATTTGCACCTCAGCGGCGGTTCAGCCCGCGTCTCCTATCATCGAAACCGAAACTTACGGCCTGCCCGAATCGGCCTCATCCGATCGATGCGCAAGCGCCGTAACCGGAATGATAGGAGTTTGTCGTGTTCCGCAAGATTCTGTTCTCTGTTGCCGCGCTCGCCGTCATCGGCGCTGCGGCCTTGAGTGTCCCCCTGATTCCCACCGCTTCCGCGGCCGTCGTGAACCATCATCGCCATTTCGCGTGGCGGCCGGCTTTCCGCTTCTACAGCCCGTCCTATGGCAGCTGCTATGTGCGGCAAGTGGTTCACACGTCGTTCGGCCCGCGAGTTCAATGGGTCAACGTTTGTTACTGAGTCGTCGGCCCAATGATGTGCGTGTTGCGTACCGCGTACTGTGGAATGTGATGTGAAGCGTCTGTGCAGTGCGTAGCGTCTCAGTTGCGTCAATGTGCGTAGCAAATGGTTGCCCCGGCCGCGCAATCTCGCGTGACCGGGGCGGCCTTGCGACGCCGCAGCGGGCAATGAGCCTCGCCCCGACCTGATCGGCACATTCGGTCACTCCCGCTTTTCACGAATTCGCCATGCTGGGAATGCGTGAAAAAATCATGTCGCGGAAGATTTGGGCTTTCGCTTCGGCTTCACCGGCTTGACCGGCTTCACCGGCGCCGGCGGTTCCGGCGCGCGCTCGATCGAAACCAGACGGCCGGACGCGAAGGTGTAGATGCCGGGCCGCATGCCATGGATGTAGGTGAGCGTAACGCTCCGTTCCGAGCGTTCGTTGGTGCCGAATTCGATTTTCTCCGGCGCACCGGCCCGCCTGACCACGTCGCACTCGGTCATGCCGAGTCCGATGCCGCTCGATGCGGTTCCGCCCGGTGGAATGGTGACCGGATCGCCCCCCGTAGCATCGGCATTCGGCGCCGGCTGCGGGGCCGGGGCCGGGGCCGGGGCCGGAGCCGGAGCCGGCGCTGCATTGGGCGCGGCATTGGGATCCGCCGCCGCCATCGGCACGCTCGCGCACTGGCCCTGATTGTCGACGAGATCCTCCGGTTTGACCGGCCCCCGCGCCTCGACCGCAACCGGGGCCGACATCGACGGCAGCTTCAGATATTTGGAAAAATCCGGCTTGCGAAAACTGTCCGTGTCGAACGACGAGCAGCCGGCGAACGCCAGTGTCAGCGCAAGCGCGAACGCAGTTTTTATGCCTGATATCCGTCTCACCTTGAAACCTGTCCTCGGCCATTCGGTTATTTGATGGTAATTTTGCGCCACCACGAAGGCCGCCGCAACGGACCAAAGGCCGCGGTTTCCGCAGGGGTTAATCACTACGCCCTGGGCCGTATCAGCCGCGCCAGAAAGAACGCCACCAGCGCAAGGAAACTCATGACGAAGACCAACCGGTACCACGAGTAGCTGTCGGGGATATAGATCCCAGTGACCTTCCAGAACATCGAACGAAAGGCCGCATCAATCATCCATATGATTCTGACGATTCCGTCCCAGATCGCGCCCACGTCAGCACCACGATCCCTTCGCCGGACAGGACGTCGCCGCGCAGTCGTAGCGCCGCGCCAAACCTTCCCCGATCAGGATCAGCCCCACATCGCGGCCGCCCGAGGTCAGCACGCCGCAGAACCGCCGCCCGTTGCATCGCTCGGTTCCTTCAGTGCCCGCCTCGCAGGCGCAATTCACGCGTTGAAATTGCAGGTCGCCGCCCGCCACGATTTCGCGCAGCCGCTTGGTGACCCGTTGCGCCAGTTGCCGTTCGGCCGTGCATTTCGCGAACTCGCCCGCTGCCGGCGTGCTGATACCGACCAAGAGATAGGCCTTGCCGTCGACCAGCAGCGTTTCGCCGTCCAACACGTCGATCTTGTCAGGATTGATCGCGCCGCCGAGCGCGCGCGAAGGCGCGTGATCGAGCCGGACCACCGTCGGCAGCGGCTTCATCACCTTGGAGTCGCGCGGCTTGGACGATTTCACAGGTTTTTGATCGACCAGCATGTCCGGTCTGTAGCCGGGAATCATCGCGCCGAGATCGTCGCGAAAGGCGAGCGCCAGCACCGCGACTGCAAGAGTTCCCAAAACCAATGTCGAAGTACGCATGCGCATGGACGCGAGCCTCCTCGACTGCGTTCGACCATTGCCGCGGCTGGAACTTACCTCAGCTGTTTGCAATTCTCATGTGCGGGCAGCGCGTAATTCACAGCCCTACGCCGGCGCGATCGGCATGCGCGCGCATGCGCGCGCTCAGCCTCGTTTCGGCCGCACCATGAAACCGAGGATCAATCCGACGAGGATCGTGCAGCCGACCAGATAGCCTATGCGGCACCCCGGGCAGTTCGGCGGCAAATAGACTCCCGAGATCTTGAAAAAAATCCAGCGCACCGACTGGTCGAGGCCGGTGAGGAAGCCGTTGAAATAATCCCAGATCATTCGCATGGCCAGACCCCGTGCGGCCAATCGAGGGCGAAGAATTTGGCGACTATGCCGACCAATCGTTAATACCCGCGTAATAGCAGCAAATTAGCCAAGGTTTCTGCTCGTTCACCCCACCCGCTTCCACTTCCCCTGCTCGTCCGGCTGCCAGTAGGTGCAGTCGTGGCCCGCGGCCTTGGCCTCGCTCCAACGCGTGCGCGCGGCGGCAACCGCGTTCTCGTCCTCGCCGTCGAACAGAAGCACGATGCGCTGATAGGCCTTCGCATCCGGCGGCACCGCCGCGCCGTCGATCAGGAACCGCACGTTGGCGCCGTTCGGATTGTCATCGGACGTCGTGAGCAGCACTGGCTGGGCATCCGCGTCGCTTTCCTTCATCGTGCCGTGCGGCAGGAAACCGTCGTCGCGATAGGTCCACAGATGCGCGTCGAGCGCCTCGATGCGTTCCTCGCTCGCCGCCTGCACCACCACGCGCCAGCCGCGCTCCAGCGATTTTTCCAACAGCGGCGGCAGCACCTTTTCGATCGGCTGCCGATGCAGATGATAGAACAGGAGCTCGGTCATGATGTCCCTCTCCGTACATTTCCGCGGAAGCGGGGACAAACGGTAATCATTGGCTTCACGGCTCGTAATAATTCGCCACCAGCGCATCGAGCAGCCGCACGCCGAAGCCCGATGACCACGTCCGGCTGATGTCGGTCTGCGGCGAATGCAGCGCCGTGCCGGCGATGTCGAGATGCGCCCAGGCGATCTTGTCGGGCACGAAGCGCTGCACGAATTGCGCCGCCGTGATCGCGCCACCCCAGCGCTCGCCCGCGTTCTTCACGTCTGCGAATTTCGAATCCATGATCTTGTCGTATTCCGGCGCAAGCGGCATGCGCCAGACCTTCTCGCCGGTTTCCGCGCCCGCGCGAATCAGGTGTTCCGCGAGCTTCTCGTCGTTCGCAAACAGCCCCGCGTTCTCGTGGCCGAGCGCCACCACGATCGCGCCGGTGAGCGTCGCGAGGTCGATCATGAACCGCGGCTTGTATTTCTTGCCGACGTACCACAGCACGTCCGCCAGCACGAGCCTGCCCTCGGCGTCGGTATTGATGATTTCGATGGTCTGGCCCGACATCGACTTCACGATATCGCCCGGCCGCTGCGCCTTGCCGTCCGGCATGTTCTCCACGCAGCCGATCGCGCCGACCGCGTTGACGCGCGCCTTGCGCGCCGCCAGCGTATGCATCAGCCCGACCACCGCCGCTGCGCCCGCCATGTCGCCCTTCATGTCCTCCATGCCGGAAGCGGACTTGATCGAAATGCCGCCGGTGTCGAAGCACACGCCCTTGCCGATGAAGGCGAGCGGGGCTGCGCCCTTCTTGCCGCCGTTCCAGCGCATCACCACCATGCGGCTGTCGTGCGCCGAGCCTTGGCCGACGCCGAGCAGCGCATTCATGCCGAGCTTTCGCATCGCCGGCACGTCGAGCACTTCGACCGCCACGCCGAGTTTCTTCAAGTTGCCGCAGCGCCGCGCGAATTCTTCCGGATAGAGCACGTTCGCCGGCTCGTTGATCAGATCGCGCGTCAGCATTACGCCCTCGGCGAGCCCCGCGCGCGGCGCAAACGCCTTCTCGGCCGCCGCCGGATTGGCCACCGCGATCGTGATCGCGGTTTTGGCCGGCGGCTCTTCGCCTTCCTTGCGCTTGGTCTTGTAGAGATCCCAGGTGTAGCCGCGCAGTTGCGTGCCCAGCGCGATGTCCGCCGCCTGCTCTGGTCTGAGCGCACCGCCGGCAAATTCCGCGATGATCGTCGCGTCCGTAGCCGCGTTCGGCATCTTGCCGCGCGCCGCGCCGCCGAGTTTGACGAAATCCTGCGACCGCATTTTCGCCGGCTTTCCCACCCCGAGCACCACGAGTCGCGGGGCGGAAAGCCCGGCCGGCGCCACGATCTCGAGCGCGCTGCCGCTCTTGCCGGTGAATTTGTCGGCCGCCGCCGCCCGCTGGACCAGGTCGCCGGACACTTCGAGCGCCTTCTTGGTCGCCCGCCCGAATTTCAGCCCCTCCTCGCAGAACACCACGAGAACCCCCTTGGGCGGGGCCGAAAATGTAGCAAATCCAAGCTTTCGGGCTTCGGGCATCGGCTGTTCCTCTAAAAAATCGATCGTTCGGGCGTGCCGTTATGGCGCGCCCTGGGCGCGCTGGCAAAGGCTGGCGGGGATGCTTTCGGAGGGTCGCGCGTGGGCTCTGTTGCGCGATTGCCACTAGGTTAAGAATCCGTTCACTCGTCCCCGAGGTTTTTAACCATTTGTTATGGATGTTCAACGGCTTTGCCATTGCGAAGCCATTTTGTGGGCGAAACAAGGAGATACTAGAGGGGGGAAAGGGCCGACTTGAAGAATCGCCGCGCCGGGCCTGGGTTTTAGCCTGCGCGGAGAGGAACGGTATGGCCGTTAAATTTCGAGGGGACGTCGCAGCCGGATGGGGTCGATCGGCAGCTATATTTTCCGCACCACGATCGGGGCGTTCCTGGTTGTGCTCATCAGCCTGACCGCCGTCATCTGGGTGACTCAGGCGTTGCGCGACATCGACCTGATGACCAACCAGGGCCAGACCGTTCTGGTCTTCATCGGCATCACCGGCCTGATCATTCCGCTGCTCGTGATGGTGATTGCGCCGCTCGCGCTCGTGGTCGCCATCTCGCACGTGCTTAACAAACTCTCCACCGACTCCGAAATCATCGTGATGAATGCCGCCGGCATGGCGCCATGGCGGCTGTTCCGACCCTATCTCGCGGTCGCCGCGGCCGTGTCCCTGCTCGTCGGTGCGATCAGCATATACTTCGCGCCCGAGGGCTTGCGGCAGCTGCGCCGCTGGCTGACCGAGGTGCGTACCGATCTCGTCACCAACATCGTGCAGCCCGGCCGCTTTGTTTCCATCGAACGCGGGCTGACGTTCCATATTCGCGCGCGCCAGCCGAACGGCCAACTGCTCGACGTCATGCTCGACGATCAGCGCAACGACAAGGAACGCATCACGCTGCTCGCCGAGCACGGTCAAATCCAGAAGAACCAGCAGGGCAGCTTCCTGGTGCTCGAAAACGGCACCATGCAGCTGCAGAAGTCCGGCCAGCGCGATCCGGAAATCGTCACCTTCGGCACCAACCAGTTCGATCTGTCGCAGTTCGCCGTCGGCCCACAGACCATCAGCTATTCGGTGCGCGAACGCTATCTGTGGGAGCTCTTGTGGCCCAACAAGGACGACCCGCTCTATCAGGCGCAGCCTGGCCAATTCCGCGCCGAGCTGCATGACCGTATTCTGGCGCCGCTCTATCCGTTCGCGTTCGCCGTGATCGCCTATGTGTTCCTCGGCGCCCCGCGGACCACGCGGCAGAGCCGCGGCTGGTCCCTTCTCGGCGCGATCGGCGGCGTCGCCTTGCTGCGGCTGGTCGGGTTCACCTGCACCGTCTTCGGCGTGCAATTTCCCGCGATACTTTCGCTCGAATACGTCGCGGTCATCGCCACCGTTGCGGTTGGGTACACCGCGATTGCCCGCGGCGTGATCATCGAGCCGCCGATATT
The DNA here is from genome assembly GCA_035501735.1 of Xanthobacteraceae bacterium. Lineage (GTDB taxonomy): Bacteria > Pseudomonadota > Alphaproteobacteria > Rhizobiales > Xanthobacteraceae > PNAI01. Next base: position 58,801 of record DATJVR010000094.1, read on the forward strand.
CCTGATCGATCTCGCCAACACGATCGTCGAGCGCTTCACGCGCCGCGCGGTGGCGACGTGAGGGCGCGCGCCATGCTGGCCGGAACCCTCTCGCGCTATTTCGGACTGCGTTTCCTCGGCGCGGTTCTTGCCGTCTTCGCCGGCGTGTTGGCGCTGATCATGCTCATCGACTACATCGAGCTGATGCGGCGCCATGCCGAGGTCCCCAATCTCTCGGCATTGCAGGTGGCGAAGACCTCGTTCTATCGCGTGCCGCAGGTCGCCGAACGCATCATGCCGTTCTGCGTCCTGATCGGCGCGATGTCGTGCTACCTCAACCTCTCCCGCCGGCTCGAGCTCGTGATCGCGCGTTCCGCCGGAGTGTCGGCCTGGCAATTCATCTTGCCGGCGATCGTTGTGGCATTCGTATTCGGCATCCTCGCCACCACCGTATACAGCCCGCTCGCCGCCATCATGTTCGAACGCTCCAAGCAGCTGGAGGCGGAAATCTCCGGCGAGCGTTCGGCCGGTCCGCAATCGAACACCGGCGGCTTCTGGGTGCGCCAGCCGACCGGCGCCGGCCAGTCGATCATCAATGCCGCCAGTACCCGCGAGCAGGGCCTCGTGCTCGATACCGTTTCGGTCTTCAGTTTTGACCAGGCCGGAAAGTTCGTCGAACGCATCGAGGCAAAATCAGCCATCCTCGAAAAGGGCCATTGGCGGCTCGACGATGCCCGCATCGTCTCGCTCAACTCGCCCCCGACCGAACGGGATACCTACCTCCTGCCCACCAGCCTCTCCCCCGAGCAGGTGAGGGAGAGTTTCGCCACCCCCGAAACCGTGCCGTTTTGGGAGCTGCCCCAATACATTGAAACCGCTGAAAATGCCCGCTTGGCCGCCGCCGGCTTCCGCCTGCAGTACCAAAAGCTGCTGGCCCGGCCGTTTTTGCTGACCGCCATGGTGCTCCTGGCGGCCGCCTTTAGCCTGCGGTTCTTCCGCTTTGGCGGGGTCCAGAAAATGGTTTTGGGTGGCATAACAGCGGGCTTTTTGCTTTATGTCATCTCCAAGGTAACCGACGATTTGAGCAAGGCCGAGCTGATATACCCAGCGGCGGCAGCGTGGCTTCCTGTGCTTTTTGGCGGAGCGACGGGCGTGGTTGCACTGCTCTATTCGGAGGATGGATGATGCGTCCGCGCAGCGCTCGTCCGTCACTGTTGCCACGATGCCTCGGCACCGGCCTCGCCGCCGTGCTGGGGCTCGGGCTATTTGTCATGAGCGCGTTCGATAGCCGGCCGGCGTCCGCGCAAACCCCGCTGTACTTTCCCGAACGGCCCAAGCACGCCAAGCCGACGCCCGCCGAGCAAAGGCGCCAGAGCGAAAAGGCGCCGATGCTGCTGCAGGCGATCGAAATCCAATACGACTACGCCAACCATCGCGTCGCCGCTGTCGGCAACGTGCGCATCTACTATGCCGGCTCCACGCTGGAAGCCGACAAGGTCAGCTACGACGAGAACACCAAGCGCCTGCACGCCGAAGGCAACGTCCGGCTGACCGAAGCCGACGGCAAGATCACCTACGGTCAGATCATGGACTTGAGCGACGATTTCCGCGACGGCTTTGTCGACTCGTTGCGGATCGATGCGCCCGATCAGACTCGTTTCGCCGGCGCACGCGCGGAGCGCACCGGCGGCAACTTCACCGTCTTCCACAGCGGCGTCTACACCGCCTGCGAGCCGTGCAAGGACGATCCCAAGAAGCCGCCGTTCTGGCAGATCAAGGCGGCGCGGATCATCCATAACCAGGGCGAGAGGATGGTCTATTTCGAGAACGCGCAGCTCGAATTCATGGGCATGCCGACGCTCTACATGCCCTACTTCTCCGCGCCCGACCCCACCGTCAAGCGCAAGACCGGCTGGCTCATGCCGGTCTATTCGCACAGTTCGAAATATGGCTTCGGAATCAAGACGCCGTACTATTGGGCGGTCGCGCCCGATCGCGACGTCACGATCACGCCGATGCTGATGACAAAGCAGGGCGGGTTGGTGGAAACCGAATATCGCCAGCGCGTGGAGAACGGCTCGTTCATGGTCCGCGCCGGCGGCCTCTATCAGACCGACAAGAATTACTTCTTGCGCGATGACGGGACCGCAACCCCGGGCTACACCAACTGGCGCGGCAGCCTTGAAACGTCGGGCCAGTTCTCACTCTCGGACAAGTGGATCTGGGGCTTCGACGGCGTGGCACCGTCCGACAAGACCTATTTCCAGGACTACAACCTGCCCGGCTATCGCAGCAATCTCGATCCCTTCGGCAGCGGCGTGACCGAAGGCGTTTCGCAGACTTACATCAGCGGTCGGGGTGATCGCAGTTTCTTCGACGCCCGCGCGATCTACTACTACGGCTTCTCCGAAGCGGATAATCAGCGCCAGATTCCGGTCATCCATCCGGTGGTGGATTACAGCTATGTGTTCGAACACCCTGTGCTCGGCGGCGAGCTTGGATACAACATCAATTTCACCAGCCTGAGCCGCGAGCAGGCGAGTTTCGATCCGATCACGCAGAGTGCCTCGCTCAACGGCCTGTGCTTGCCGACCAGCGCCGACCCGGCCGCACGCATGCCGACGAACTGTCTGCTGCGCGGCGTGCCCGGCACCTATTCGCGTCTATCCGCTGAGACGCATTGGCGGAAGAGCATTACTGATCCGATCGGCCAGGTGTTCACGCCATTCGTGACCATGCGCGGCGATTTTGCCGCGGTCTCGATCAAGTCTGATCCGGGCGTTTCCAACTACATTACGCCCGGTGACAGCACCGACGTCCGCGCCATGCCGACCGCCGGCATGCAATACCGCTATCCCTTCATCAACGTGCAATCCTGGGGCACGCAGACGCTTGAACCGGTGGCCCAGATCATCGTCAGGCCCAATGAGACGCGCATCGGGAGCATACCCAACGAAGATTCCCAGAGCCTGATCTTCGACGACAGCAATCTGCTGCGCGAAAACCGGTTCGTCGGCTGGGACCGCGTGGAAGGCGGTGGCCGCGCCGATGTGGCCGTGCAATACACGGCGCAAGCCAACCGCGGCGGCTTCGTCAATGCCCTGTTCGGCCAGTCCTATCATCTGTTCGGCCTGAACTCCTTTGCCGTGAGCGACGCGACCAACACCGGTCTCGGCAGCGGCCTCGACACCTCGCACTCCGACTACGTTGCACGGGTGTCGTTCCAGCCCGACCGCACCTACACGTTCACCACGCGCTATCGCTTCGATCAATCGACCTTTGCGGTGCAGCGTTTTGAAGCCGAAAGCCGCGCCAACTACGATCGGTGGATTCTGACCCTGCTCTACGGTAATTATGCGCCACAACCGCAGCTTGGCTTCCTGACGCGCCGCGAGGGCCTGCTCAGCACCGCTTCGGTGAAGCTGAGCGCCAACTGGCAGGCCACGGCCGGGCTGCGCTACGATCTGGACGCTCACAAGATCGACCAGACCGTGTTTGGCATCGGCTACCTCGACGATTGCTTCATACTCGCGCTCAATTACGTGACCAGCTATGATTACAGCGGAAACCCGACGGCCGATCACAGAATTCTGCTGCAGATGAGCTTGCGCACGCTCGGCACGACCGGGGTTAGTCAGAGCGTCGGAGGCGTAGGCGGCCTGTAATGGCCGGCCTCAAGCCACCCATTGAGACGGCATTGGACATAGTCATGCTGCGTGTGACTGCCCGAATCCTCATCCGCATGACGGCCGCAGCGGCCACTGTCCGCCGCGGTTTGGCGGCTGCTGCGATCGTCTGCGCCGGCTTGGCGAGCACGGCAGCTGCCGCCCAGAACGTCGTCATGCTGGTGAACGGCGACCCGATAACCGGCTTCGACATCGAGCAACGCTCGCGTTTCCTGCAGCTGGCAAACAACAAGCCTGCCTCCCGCGAGGAAGTGCTGCAGGAGCTGATCGACGAGAAATTGAAGCTTCAACTGGTCAAACGTTTCGACTTCAGCAACAGCGGTATCGACACCGACGTTGACAGCCAGGTGGCCAACATGGCCCACCGTTCGCGCAAATCCGTCAAGGAATTCGTCGCGCAGCTTGCCAGTCAGGGCGTGCTGATTTCCACTCTGAAAACCCGCATCAAAGCCCAGATGATCTGGACCCAGGTCATCCGCGGCAAGTATCAGGCGAGCTTCCAATTCAACGAGAATGAAATCCTCGCCGCCACCGAAGGCCGCAGCGGGGAAAATAAAATAAGCTACGACTACACGCTCCAACCCATCGCCTTCATCGTGCCGCGCGGCTCGCCGGAGACCGCTTATGAGCAGAAACGGCGCGAGGCAGAAAATCTGCGCGGCCGCTTCCAGAATTGCGAGGAAGGCATCCCGTTTACCCGCAACATTCCCGGTGTGGTCATCCAGGCGCAGATCAGACGCAGCACCGCCGACCTACCGCCCGCCCAGCGCGAGATTTTGGAGAAAACCGAGGTGGGCAAGCTCACCCCGCCCGAACGGACGCTGCAGGGCATTGAGCTCTACGCGGTCTGCATCAAGAAGCAGTCGAGCGCCGAGAACAGCGTTGTCAAACGCGAAGCGCGCGAAAGCTTGTTTTCCAAAGAATTCGAAGCCAAGGCGAAGGGTTACCTCAAGGAACTGCGCGACCAGGCGTATTGCACGGTGCCGGACGGCGCGGGCCACAGCCGTATCATCCCCGGATGCCTGGCGTCGCAGGTCGTGTCCAAATAGGCGATGCCAAAACCTCTGGCGCTCACCCTTGGCGAGCCGGCCGGCATCGGCCCGGATATCACGCTCGCCGCCTGGCTGCGCCGCAGGGAGCTCGATCTGCCGCCGTTTTATCTGCTTGCGGATCCCGCCCACCTCTCGCGCCGCGCCGCGCTGCTCAAGGTTGAAGTCCCCATCGCGCCCGTCGAAGCCGGCGAAACGATTGCCGCATTCGCCGGAGCGCTGCCGGTGGTCGCGATCGACGTGGCCGCCACCGCCGAGCCCGGCAAACCCGATGCCAGCAGCGCGCCCGTCGCGATCGCAGCGATCCGGCGCGCCGTGGACGACGTCATTGCGGGCACCGCCGGCGCCATCGTCACCAATCCCGTAGCCAAGAATGTGCTTTACCGCTCCGGTTTCGCCGAGCCGGGCCACACCGAATTTCTCGCCAAACTCGCAGCCGAGCGTACCGGCGTCACCGCCATGCCGGTGATGATGCTGCACGCGCCCGAGCTCGCCGTTGTGCCGGTCACCATTCACCTGCCGCTGTCCGAAGTGCCGATGCGACTGTCGACCCGCCTGATCATCGACACCGCGCGCATCGTGGCGCGGGACTTAAAGGACCGCTTCCGCATCGAGCACCCGCGCCTCGCGATCGCCGGTCTCAATCCGCATGCCGGCGAGGAAGGTGCGCTCGGGGTCGAGGACCGCATGTTGGTCGTTCCCGCGGTCGCCCGGCTGAAGGACGAAGGCATCGACGTGCGCGGTCCGCTTCCGGCCGACACCATGTTTCACGCAGCCGCCCGCAAAACCTACGACGTGGCGCTCTGCATGTATCACGACCAGGCGCTGATCCCGATCAAGACGCTGTCGTTCTGGGAGGGCGTCAACGTCACCCTCGGCCTGCCCATCGTGCGCACCTCGCCCGACCACGGCACCGCGTTCGACATCGCCGGCAAAGGTATCGCGAATCCCGCCAGCATGATCGCCGCGATTAACTTGGCGGCTAAGCTCACGCAAAGGCGCAAAGGCGCCAAGCTGTAGCCGCAGGCTTTAGCCTGCGCGGGAATGGCGCACCTGTAAAGGGTGCGGCTACAGGGGGCGAGGCCGTACGGTTCGTGCCGCCGAAACAATTGACATCGGTTATCCGATATTGCAGGCTCGACCAAGCAATCGCTACTCGCGAGCCCGAAGAAAAAAAGGAGCGTTTCCCATGATGAACTTTGAAAGAACTCTGATAGTT
>DATJVR010000095.1:0-61694 GCA_035501735.1 Xanthobacteraceae bacterium
TAGGTGATGCGCTCGTAGTGCTCCTTGGGGATGCCTTCCGGGATGGTGGCGTCGATGCCGACCTTGGTGCCGGTCGGGACCACGCCGGCGCCCTGCGGCAGGCTCGGGTCAAGCGGTTTTGCCCGCGCATTGGTGACGATCATGACGTCCTTGTCGCCCTGCACGCGCGTCGCGATCGCCCATTCCACCTCGGCCGGATCGTTGACGTCGATGTCGTCGTCGACCACGACGACGTGCTTGAGATCCATCACCGAGAGCGCGGCAAGCAGCGCGTTCTTGGCTTCGCCCGGCTGCTTCTTGATCGAGATCACCGCATGCCAGAAGGCGCAGCCGCCGAGCGTGACGTTGATGTCCTTGACCTGGACGCCCGCGGTCTTGAGCGCCTGACGGATCGCCGCATAGCGGGTCGGCGCCGCAAGCCAGGTGTTCTCCCACGGCATGTGCAGATTGTAATAGATGGCGTCCTTGCGCATGGAGATCGCTTTGACGCGCACCAGCGGATTCCAGTGCAGCCCGCCCATCAGCCGGGTGAATTCGCCGAAGCGGCCCTCGGGAAAAGTCCAGCCGGTCGGCAGCACCTCGGCCTCGAGCACGATCTCGGCGTCGGCGATGTAGGGCAGATCGATGGTGGCGCAGGGCGCGAGCGCCACGGCCTCGCCGCGGATGCCGCCGGCGATCGCCATCTCGTCGACGCCGAGCGGCGCGCGATAGCCGGAGCCGGTGATCTCGATCGGATGGGTGCCGATGGAGATCGAGAGCGGCAGCGGCTCCTTGCGCTCCAGCGCGCGCTGCACGAACAGCCGCATATTGTTGGGCGTGACCAGATCGATGCCGGTGAGCGCCTTTTCCTTGACGATGAAGCGGTAGATGCCGGAGTTGAAGCCGAGCTCGGGATCGCGGGCGATGACGACGCCGGCGGTGATCATCGGGCCGCCGTCGTAGATCGACGACATCGGGATCGGCAATTTGAACAAATCCACGTCGTCGCCGGTGAGCGTGACCTCGCGCGTCGGCGAGGTCTTGACGTGGCGCGGCGGGATCGGCTTGGCGATGGCGGCGGCGAGCCTGTCCTCGATCTCGCGATAGGTCTCGGCGCCGAGCGCCATCATGGCGCGCTCGCGCGAGCGAATGATGCCGGAGACGACCGGCATGCGGTAGCCGATGACGTTATGAAAGAGCAGCGCGGTCTTCGATTGATCAACGAGGGTCGCAATATGCCGGATATCGACCGGCTGGTGCAGGTCGACGAGTTCGCCGGTCTGCCGCAGCCGGTCGAGGAATTGGCGGAAGTTTTCCTGCATGACGTCTCCGCGGCGTGGTGGGTTGTTGCCGCCTGCGCACTAAGCTACTGAGGCCTTTCAGCAATGTCATCATCCGCGAAAGCGGATGATCCAGTATTCGCCGAAGCCTCAGTGATTACTGGATGCCCGCCTTCGCGGGCATGACAGGGAAGGAAACGGAAAGGCAATGCGTGCCCTTGTTCTCCGCCGCCATGGCGGGCTCGACGATCTCGACGTCGTCGCCGACTACCCGACGCCGCAGCCGGGCGACGGCGAGGTCGTCATCCGCGTGCGCGCGGCGTCGTTCAACTACCACGACGTGTTCACCATGCGCGGCATGCCGGGCATCAAGGTGCCGCTGCCGGTGGTGATCGGGCTCGACATGGCCGGCGAGATCGCCGAGGCGGGCGCCGGCGTCACGGGCTGGAAGCCGGGCGACCGCGTGCTGGTCAATCCGGTGAACAAGAAAAAAGGCCTGATGGGCGAGATGCTCGACGGCGGCATGGCGGAATATTGCCGCGTCGGCGCCGACCAGCTGGTGCGGATGCCCGACGGCGTGAGCTTCGCGGACGCCGCGGCGCTGCCGGTCGCCTACGGCACCGCGCACCGCATGCTGATCACGCATAAGACGGTCGAAGCCGGCGAACGCGTGCTCGTCCTCGGCGCGTCGGGCGGCGTCGGCACCGGCTGCGTGCTGCTCGCCAAGATGCTCGGCGCCGAGGTGATCGCCTGCGCCTCGAGCGCCGAGAAGCTGGCGCGGCTCAAAGCGCTCGGCGCCGACCATGGCATCGACTACACCAAAACCGACTGGTCGAAATGGGCGGTGGAAAAATACGGCAAGCCGCAGCGACGCAGCTTCGAAGGCGGCGTCGACGCGGTGATCAATTTCACCGGCGGCGACACCTGGGTGCCGTCGCTGCGTTGTCTCAAGCGCGGCGGCAAGCTGCTCGTGTGCGGTGCGACCGCCGGCTACGATCCCAAGGAGGATTTGCGCTACGTGTGGAGTTTTGAATTGAAGATCATCGGCTCGAACAGTTTTTACGATGAGGACCTGTCGGCACTGATGAAGTTGATTGCGGAAGGCAAAATCAACCCGGTGGTCGACAAAGTGCTGCCGCTCGAGCAGGCGCGCGAGGGCTTGCGGCTGATCCAGGATCGGGAAATTTTCGGCAAGGTGGTGGTGACGCCGTGAGCGATGGTACCACTTTAACGCTTGAGCAGATCCAAGAGATCGTCACGCGCGCGCCTTTTCATAAATGGCTCGGGCTCAAGGTGATCGCGGTGCATGACGACGGCATCGAGATCAAGGCGAAGTGGCGCGAGGAATGGGTGGTCAGCGTGGAGCGGCGTTTTACCCACGGCGGCATCCTGGCGGCGCTGATCGATCTCGGCGCCGACTGGGCGATGATCCGCAAGACCGGCCGGGGCGTGCCGACGATCGATATGCGCGTCGATTACCATGCCGTCGCGATGCCGGGCGACCTCACCATCAAGGGCAAGATCGTGCGCATGGGCAGCCAGTTCTCGTGCGCGGAGGCGCAGATATTCGACGCGGCCGGCAAGCTGCTCGCAAGCGGGCGCGGCACTTATCTCACCGCGCCGCCTCCGCCGCCGAAGGGCTGACGTGGAAGTCTGTTGCCTAAAGCGCGCGTCCCCGGCGCTTCGCGCCGACCCTCCCCGCCGTTCGCGAAAGCTCGCGGGGGGAGGGTCGTGATGCTTACATTCAAAAATCTCGGAGACCTGATCGTTCGCGATCGCGATCTCTCGAAGGTTGCGGTCATCGATCTCGGCGGCGAGACGGTGCCGCGCGAATTCACGTTTGCGCAGCTTGACGCAAGGGCGATGGGGGTTGCGCGCGCGCTCATCGCGCGCGGATTAAGACGCGGCGACCGCGTCGCCATTCTTTCCGCCAATCGCGCCGAATATCTTGCGGCCTATTACGGCATCATGCGCGCCGGTCTGGTCGCGGTGCCGGTGAATTACCGTTTCCCGCGCGAGACGATCCATTTCATCATCGCCGACGCGGGCGCGAAGTTGGTGTTCTGCGATGCCAAGCGGCGCGCCGATTGTCCGCCTATGTTGCCGGCCGCCGTTTTCGGCGGCAGCGGGGACGAGAGCTTCGACAGCTTTCTCGATTCAGGAGAGTTCAAATCAGTGGTGCCGGCGGCGGACGAGCCGGCAATGTTCCTCTATACGTCGGGCTCGACCGGCCGGCCGAAGGGCGTGGTGCTCTCGCATCAGAGCCACATCTGGGTGGTGGAGACGCGGCTCGAGGGTCAGGATCTGTCCGGCCAGCGCTATCTGATCGCGGCGCCGCTTTATCACATGAATGCGCTGGCGCTCGCCAAGCTCGCCTGCGCGGCGCATGCCACGATCATTCTGCTGCCGCAGTTTTCCGCGCGCCCCTACATCGAGGCGATCGGCCGCTACCACGCGACGTGGCTCACGGCCGTGCCCCCGATGATCGCCATGATGCTGCGCGAGGGCGATCTGCTCGCAGGCACGGATCTGTCGAGCGTGAAGTCGGTGCGCATGGGCTCGGCGCCGGTGAGCGCGAGCCTGATGGCGGGCCTGCATCGCGCCTTGCCGCAGGCGGTGGTCACCAACGCCTATGGCACGACCGAAGCCGGACCGGTGGTGTTCGGGCCGCATCCGAAGGGGATGCCGCAGCCGGAACTGTCGGTCGGCTGTCCGCACGCCGCAGTGCAGTTACGACTGGTCGACGGCGACAATCGCAGTGCCTCACAGGGCGTGCTGGAGATGAAATGCCCGGCCTTGATGCTCGGCTATCATAACCGGCCCGATGTGGCGCCGCCGTTCACCGCCGATGGCTTCTACATCACCGGCGACGTGTTCCGGCGCGACGAGAACGGTTTTCACTATTTTGTCGGCCGCACCGACGACATGTTCGTCTCGGGCGGCGAGAACATCTACCCGGCCGATGTGGAGCGCATGCTGGAGCGGCACCCCGACGTGGCGCAGGCCGTGGTGGTGCCGATCGACGACGACATCAAAGGACAAAAGCCCGTCGCGTTCGTGATCCGCAAGCCAGGGCGGGCGCCGAGCGAGGACGATGTGAAACAATTCGCGCTCGCCAATGCGCCGGCCTATGCGCATCCGCGGTTCGTGTGGTTCGTCGACGAGCTGCCGCTGGCGTCCACTAACAAGGTCGACCGCGCGGCGCTGAAGAGGATTGCGGAAGAGAGAACTTCCCGCGCATGACGCGTTTCGCCCTCATCCTGAGGAGGGCGGGACGCCCGTCTCTCAGGATGAAGCGGCCCCATGGTTCGAGATGCGCCCTTGCGGCGCTCCTCACCATGAGGCCGGTCTTTGCCTGTTCTTACTCCGCCTTAAATCCGGTGGCCTTCATGATCGGCACCCAGCGCTTGATCTCGTCTTCGACCATCTTCTGTGCGGCTTCGGGGCCCGAATCGAGAACCGGCTCGAAACCGGAATTGATTATCGGCTTGAGCAGGCTCTCGTCGGCCATGGCGGTCTTGGTGGCCTGGGCGATTTGATCGACGATCGGCTTGGGGATGCCGGCGGGACCGAACAGGCCGTTGAAATTCGCGGCAATCATGCCGGGCAGGCCGGCTTCGATCGCGGTCGGGATGTCGGGCGCGGCCTTGATGCGTTTTTCGGATGTGATGGCAAGGATGCGGACCTTTCCGGCGCGATGGAAGTCGAGCAGCGTGCCGCCGATATTCGGCGTCATCATCGGAATGTGTCCGCTGGCAAGATCGGTGATGCCGGGGGCGGCGCCCTTGTACGGCACGTGCACGATGTCGGGCGCGCCGATGAGCTGCTTGAACAGTTCGCCGGCGAGGTTGGTCATGGTGCCGGTGCCGGCGGACCCGTAGGAGAGCTTGCCCGGATTCGCCTTGGCGTAAGCGATGAGTTCCTTCAGCGTGTGGACCGGAACCGACTCGTGCACGACGATCGAGTTCGGCGAAATCGCCATGATGTAGATCGCGATGAAGTCCTTGAGCGGATCGTAGGGCGGCTGCTTGGCGATCGACGGGATCAGCACCTGCGTGCTGGTATTGCCGAAGAGGAATGAATAGCCGTCAGGCTGGCTGCGGGCGACTTCGGTCGCGCCGATCACTCCACCGCCGCCGCCTTTGTTCTCGACCACGACGGTCCCGAGGATGGGTTTCATCCGCTCCGCCCACAACCGGCCGACGACGTCGGTGGCGCCACCCGGGGAGAACGGCACGACAAGACGGACCGGATGGTCCGGATAGGCGCGGGCAGCCAACGGCCAGGCCGCGAAAGTGAGCGAAACGAGGCCGGATTTCAGCAGATTGCGGCGATTCATGAGTTTTGCTTTTGTGCGGTCGGGGCGGGGGTACCTTTTAGCATGGATGCGGACCGGCAGCTTCCACGCGGCGACGAGATTTTTCTCGATCATATCGGCCACTTCGTGCGCGAGCCACTCGCGGCGGCTGCGGCATTGGCGCGCGCGGGCTTTGCGCCGACGCCGGTTTCGGTGCAGGCCGATGCCGCAGGCCAGCCGACCGGCACGGGCAACGTCACCGCCATGTTCGCGCGCGGCTATGTGGAGGTGCTGTTCAAGACGGCGGACACGCCGATCGGACGGGAATTCGACGCTTCGCTTGCGCACCACTCAGGCGTGCATCTGGCGGCGTTCTCGGTGGCGGATGCGGAGCGGGCGCATGCGCGGCTCGCGGGCGCCGGATTCAGGATGCGGCCGCTGGTGAATTTTTCCCGACCGGTGACGACGGAATCCGGCGCGGGCATTGCGGCGTTCACGGTGGTCCGCGTGGAGCGCGGCGGGATGGCGGAAGGCCGCATCCAGATGCTCACTCACCATACCGAAGACATGGTGTGGCAGAAGCGATGGCTCGCGCATCCGAACGGCGCTGTCGGCTTGCTCGATGCGTTGATCGCGGTTGCCGACGTGGACGAGGCGGCGGAACGGTTCGCGCGCTTCACGGGACGCAAGCCCGCCTCCAATCGCGCGGGGAAAACCCTGGCGCTCGACCGCGGCGCGATGCAGCTCGTCAACGCGAAATATTTCGCGACGCTGTTGCCGGAGGTGGCAATGCCGGGCGGACCGTTCATCGGGGCCTATGGAATTGCAGTGAAAACGCTCGCCAAAGCCGAAGAATTATTGCGTCGAGGCGGTGCCTCGACGCGCCGTGCCGGCCGGGCGTTGGCGGCAAAGTTTCCCGATGAGCTCGGCGTCGGAGCATGGCTGTTCGTCGAACAAGCCGCCGACTTGCCCTGGCGCGGCTGAATTCATACGGCTATGGATTCATCGGGAGAGATTGCTTGACGGCTTCTGCGCAATCGCAAGTGACGTGGCCGGATCGCCTGTTCGAGGTGCTGAAATCCTCAGGGATCCGGCAAGTCGCCTATGTGCCGGATGCGGGCCATGCGCGGCTGATCGCGCGCTGCAAGGCCGATCCCGAGATTCGCGACATCGCCTTGACCACGGAGGAAGAGGGCGTGGCGCTCGCGGCCGGCGCGTGGCTCGGCGGTCAACGCGCGGCGCTGCTGATGCAATCGAGCGGGGTGGGCAATTGCGTGAATATGCTTTCGCTCATCCGCGCGTGCCGGTTTCCGCTGCTCATGCTGGTGACGATGCGCGGGGAGTGGGAGGAGTTCAATCCGTGGCAGGTGCCGATGGGCTCGATCGTCGAGCCGACGCTGAAGCTCTGCGACACGCATGTGTCGCGCGTGGATGCGCCGGAAAAGGTGGCCGATACGGTGCAGGCTGCGGTGCAACTCGCCTTCGGCGACGACCGCGCGGTTGCGGTGCTGCTGTCGCAGAAGCTGATCGGCCGGAAAGTCTGGTGACGCCATGCTCGAACGCCGCGCCGCCATGGCCATGCTGCTGGCCGACCGGCCGAAGAATCTCTTCGTCGTACCGGGGTTGGGCTCGACCACCTGGGACGCCATGGCGGCGGGCGACGATGACCGCAATTTCTACCTCTGGGGCGCGATGGGCGGGGCGGCGATGATCGGGCTCGGCCTCGCGCTGGCGCGGCCCGATCTGCGCGTCGCGGTCGTTACCGGCGACGGCGAGATGCTGATGGGGCTCGGCAGCCTTGCGACCATCGGGGTGCAGCGGCCGGCCAATTTGGCGATCGTCGTGTTCGACAACCGCATGTATGGCGAGACCGGCCGGCAGGCGAGCCACACCGGCAGCGGCGTCGATCTCTGCGACGTGGCGCGCGGCTGCGGTATCGAGCGCGTGCTCGATGTGGAGGACGAGGCGGGACTGCGCGCGCTTGCGCCGCTGCTCAGCACATCCGACCGCACGCTGTTCGCGCAGGTGCTGATCTCACCCGACGATCCGCCGCGCGTGCTGCCGGAGCGGGACGGCACCGCGATCAAGCAGCGCGTGCGGCGCGCGGTGGAGGCGGTTCGTTGAAATCCCCCTGTCATGCCCGGGCTCGTCCCGGGAGACTCTTTGTATCGAAATTCATCACGGATTGCCGGGACAGGCCCGGCGATGACAGAAAAAATTTATCGGGTTATCGCCGGCGATGGTCACCATGATGATGCTCATCGTCGTGGTGATGGTGTTCCAGGTGCGCCTTGCCGTGCGGCAGGCGCGGGTCCTCGCTGAACACGAGCGATTTGATGGTCACCGGCACGGTATTGGATGGCAGCCGGATGCGGCCGAGATCGATGTAATCGAAATCCCAGAGCGTGACGCCGTCGATCGCGAGAATTTCGCTCATCACATGCAGCTCTTCACGCAGGACCGCGCCGAGCGTGTGGGCGATGTCGCCATCGAGCATCAGGTAAAGCGGGGCGCGCCTGGCGATGGTGTGCGGAATTCCGCGCGCGATGCCCTGCGCGAAAGCATAAATGCGCTCGTGCGACGGCGCGCCCTGCCAGCGAAAGGCCAGCGCCACATCGCTTGCGCCATCGGTCAGGTCGAACGCAACGAAGTGGGCGCGGATCGCAGCGGCGAGCTGTTCGGGATCGATCGTCTCTTCGCACACGAACGGCGGCTGCAGGACCTGCAGATTGCGGCGCGGCAAAAGCTTGCCCGGGTTCGAGATGTAGCTGGTGTTGCCGGAGAGCTGCACGCTGTACTCGGAGGCGCCGAGCGCGGTGGCACGAATGCATTCACCGGCGGGCAATAGTGGCCAGGGCAGGACGCCCTTGTCCAAGCGAGCGCGCAGCGCGTGGCCGAGGCGGCGGCCCAGGTCGCCGAAATCGCGCTGCTCGCGGCCATAGACATATTCGGCGACGCCGCCGGAAAACATCACGCCGTCGATGCGGCCAAGCTTTTGGATCGGTTCGGTGAGATAGAGCTGCGCGAGCGCGGGCGGCAGCGGTCGCGCGGTGATGGCGGTCAACAAAGCGTCGGCCATGCCATCGGCGACCCGGTCGAGATTCTCGGGATCGACCACATCGCCCTTGTTCCAGGAAAACCCGGCGCGGGCCGCGTGATGCTTGCCGGCCGGATCGAGGCGAAGGATTGTTCCGTTCGCATCGACGACTTGCAGACGGCCGCCGATGTGCACGGCGGCGGTGGCGATGACACGGCCGTTTTCCAATAGCGCAAGCTTGGTCGTGCCGCCGCCGATGTCGATGTTGAGGATGCGCTGCTTCTGATCGTTCGACACGCGCGCGGCGCCGGAGCCGTAGGCCGCGAGCATGGCCTCCATGTGGTGGCCGGCGGTGGCGGTGACGAAATCGCCGCCCTGCTCGGCGAGCAGCGTGGCAATGGCCTGCGCGTTTTCGCGCCGCAGCGCCTCGCCGGTGAGAATCACGACGCCAGTGTCGATATCGTCCGGCTTTACGCCGGCGGCCGCATAGGCGTCATGGATGCTGGCGGCGAGGCGCGCGCCATCGATCTGCTGCTCGCTGAGATAGGGCGTCAGCGTCACCGGCGAGCGGAACAGCGTTTCGCGCGAGGTGACGTAGTAGCGGCTGGTGAGTTCCTCGCCGAGCCGGCGCAAATGGACCTTGGAAAAAATGACCTGCGTGCCGGCCGAGCCGATGTCGATGCCGACGGTGACCAGTGTGACATGGTCGGCGATCCAGAGCGGGTTTTCCTCGTCCGGACCGTCGTCGAACGTGTCGTGGTCGTGGTCGGTGTCGTCGTCGTGGATGTGGGCGTGGCCGGTGCCGTAGGCGTGGTCGGCGAGCGTGTGGGCGCTCTTGCCCTTGGCGTCCTTGGCCTTGCGTTCATCGTCGGCCATCAGGACTGCTCCGCGCCGAATGAGGTTCAGTGGGCACCTTGATAGAACAATTTGGCGTCGGCGGTAAACGCGCGGCGCGCCGCGTCGTCGAAATAGAACATGTGACCGCCGCGATAGGTCTTGAGTTGAACGCGGTCGGGTTCCGCGGGCGGCCTGATCTGATCGAGCAGATAGCGGTTGATGCCGTAGGGGGTGACGAGGTCGTTGCGGCCGTGCGCGACCAGCAGGCGGAACGACGGCTCGAGCGATAGCGACTCGCGCAGATCGTAACTCACGCCCGGACGCGAGCCGGAGCCGCCCCAGTCCCATTGCGCGCGGGCGAGCAGGGTGTAGGTCATGTCGGTTTTGAAGCCGAGCTCGTCGCGTGCGTAGCCCACGAATATGCCGGAAAGCGCGTGCAAGTATCCTTCAAGCATCGGATCGCCGGACGACGAAAACGGTGTCTCGACATAAGGATCGACGATCGCGATGCTGGCGTCGTAGGTGCTGGTCTGGCCCTTTTCCCGGATACGATTGAGATAGGCTGAGCGAACGTAGCCGCCGGATTTTGCCACCGTCTCGATCGGCAGGCCGGTCAGCTGTGCGATCTTGCCGTAGAATTCCTGTGCCCGTTCCCCGGTCGGCGGCGTGCCGGCGAGGGTGGGCAAATATTCGTTCAGAGCGAAGCGTTCGGAATCGGCCATCGCCTGAGGCGTGTATTTCTTCGTGCGATCGAGCTCGGTTACGGCAACGGTCGGAAATACCAGCGCAGCCTTGAACGGATCGCGCTCGGCGCTCCATTGGTACGACGTCTCGAGCATCGGCGAGACCATGACGATGCCGGAGACGATGATGCCTTGGTCGTTGTGCAGCGCACGGGCAACCTTGGCGGCACGGAAGCCGCCGTAGCTTTCGCCGAGGAGATATTTCGGCGAGGCGCTGCGGCTGTTGTGGGCGACGTAGAGCGCGATCACCTTGGCGATGCTGTTGGCGTCGCTGTTGACGCCTTGGAACGCCTTGGCGTCATCGGGTCTGGCGGCACGGCTCCAGCCGGTGTTGATCGGGTCGATCAGCACGAGGTCGGTGAAGGCGAGCCAGGTCTCCGGATTGTCGCGCAGCTTGGCGGTGGTGCCGTCGCGGCCCTCGGGTCCGAAGTCGGCAATGCGCGGGCCGACGAGGCCGAGATGCAGATAGGCGGATGCCGCGCCCGGGCCGCCGTTGAACGCAAAGGTGATCGGGCGATTGCCGGCATCGACGCCCTTGGCGACATAGGCGGTGTAGAACACCGCGCCGAGCCGATTGCCGGACTGACCATAGAGCGAGAGCGTGCCGGCGGTGGCGGTATAGGCGAAGGGGCGGCCGTCGATGCTGACTTGCTTTTCGCTCACCGCGTCGGCGGGCAGGAGCTTCAACACGCCTTGCGGATCGGAATCCGCCGCCGCTGCCGGGGGCGTGGGACTTTCCGAATGTTCGGCGCGTTGCTGATCCGGCCGGCGGTCCTGACGCTGGAGGCTGCGTTCCTGCCGATCCTGCCGCGGCAACCGGTCGGGGCGCTCCTGGGAAAAAGCGGGTGTGATGCCGATCAGCAGCGCCAGCGCGACCAGGTAACCAGGACGGATACGCATGTTCTCCGGGCCAAATCACTATTCGAGGTCGACCGAACCATCGACCACGAGCGAGAGGTCTATCCGGCCAACAGAAAGTGTCATTTTTGCGGGCAGCTTCTCATTGCCTTTGAGGCGGCCGGCCGCCACGGCGGCGCGCACCGCCTTTTCGATCTCGCGCTGCGAGGTGATGCCGACTTTCTTGAGAAACTTGCGCACGCTGGTATTGAGCGTTTCTTCGTTCATTATCCTGTTCCTTTGCGGCAACCGGAATCGTCCGATGCCGTTATATGGTAGCCGAAACTCGGGCGGTGCGACGGTTTCGATGCGCTCACAGGCGCGTGAGAGCGGTGTCGCCGACGCGCCAAGGGCGTATAATGACGCCGGAAGAGGTCTCGTCGCATCCAATTAAATTTTGGAAAGGGAAGGCTGCCATGCCCCACTTTAAGATTCGGGTCAACGGCGTCGCCCGTACGGTCGAATCACTGGATCCCAATCAGCCGTTGCTCTATGTGCTGCGCAGCATCGGGCTGAACGCCACGAAATTCGGCTGCGGGCTTGGCCAGTGCGGCGCCTGTACGGTGCTGCTCGACGGTAAAGCGGCGCGGTCGTGCCTGATCACCATTGCGGCCAGCGCGAAGATCAAATCGATCACGACGCTTGAGGGTCTGGGCTCCCCGAGCAAGCCGCACCCGCTGCAGGCTGCCTTCATCAAGGAACAGGTGCCGCAGTGCGGCTATTGCACGAGCGGCATCATCATGAGTGCGGCGGCATTGCTGGCGCACAAACCCAAGCCGACGGAAGCCGAGGTGCGCTCCGCGCTCGACGGCAATCTGTGCCGCTGCGGCACCCATGTCAGGGTGGTGCGCGCGGTGATGGCGGCCTCGGGACAGGGAGCGTGACATGAACGCGCCGTTCAAAAGCTCCCGCATCTCGCGTCGCGCCATCCTCAAAGGGGGTGCGCTGACCGTTGCATTCTCGCTCGCCGGATTGCGGACCGGCGCGCTGGCGCAAGGGGCGGCCGGCACGCAGCGCGTGCTCGATCCAAAAGAGGTCGATGCGTTTCTCGCAATCAGTCCGAACGGCGTCGTGACCATTTTCTCCGGCAAGGTCGATCTCGGACAGGGCCTGCGCATCGCGTTCCGGCAGATCGTCGCCGAGGAACTCGGCATCGGCGTCGACAAGATCAACATGATTGAAGGCGACACCGCCCTGACTCCCGATCAGGGCCGAACGTCGGGCTCGAACGGCATCCAACGCGGCGGCATGCAATTGCGGCGGGCGGCGGCAACCGCGCGCAAGGCGCTGATGGAGCTGGCAGCGCCGAAGCTGAATGCCAAGGTCGAAGACCTGATGATCGCCAACGGCCAGGTGTGGCTCAAGCCGCCGGCACGCAGCGACGGCATCAGCTACGCCAGTCTGATCGGCGGCAAGCATTTCGACGTCAAGCTCGATCCCAGCGCTCCGACGAAAAATCCGTCGGATTACGTGGTTGTCGGCCGCTCGCTGCCGCGGCCTGACGTGCCGGCCAAGTGCACCGGCACGCACGTCTACATGCACGATTTCTGGCTGGAGGGCATGGTGCATGCGCGCGTGATCCGGCCGCCGGCGATCGGCGCCAAATTGGAGTCGGTGGACGAGACTTCGCTGAAGAAATTGCCGGGCGTGAAGATCGTGCGGGTGAAGGATTTCCTTGCGGTCGCGGCCGAGCACGAGTGGATCGCGATCCGCGCCGCGCGCGAGCTGAAAGCGCAATGGAGCGAATGGTCGGGCCTGCCCGAGCAGAGCAAACTCGTTGAAACGCTGCGGACCGACCCGGGCATCTCGGATCAGACGCTGGTCGAGAAAGGCACCGCGGGCGAGCTGGCCTCAAACGCAAAGTCGCTGAAGGCGAGTTATTTCTGGCCGATGCAGAGCCATGCGTCGCTCGGGCCGTCTTGCGCGGCGGCGCTGGTGAAGGATGGCGCCGCCACGATCTGGACCTCTTCGCAAGGCACGCACGGCAATCATGCGACGTTCGCACGTTTTCTTGGGCTGCCGCTGGAAAAAGTACAGCTGATCTATTTCGAGGGTTCCGGCTGTTACGGCATGAACGGGCATGAGGATGCCGCGGCGGACGCGGCCATCATCTCACGCGAGATCGGCAGGCCGGTGCGCGTGCAATGGATGCGGGAGGATGAGCTTGGCTGGGATCCGAAAGGCCCGCCGCAACTTCTCGATCTCGAGGGCGCCGTCAGTCCCGATGGCCGCATCCTCGATTGGAACACCGCGATGTGGATTCCGCAAACGACAAAGGGTCTGCCCTATATTCCGCTGATCGGGCCAGGCGCCGCCGGTCTCGACGATACCGCGGGCCTCAACGCCGGCCTCATTTCGCAGAACGGCGATCCGCCCTACGACGCGGGACATGTGAAGGTCATTGCGCACTGGCTGAAGCAGACGCCGCTGCGCCCGGCGCCGCTGCGCTCGCCCGGCAAGCCGGCGAATATTTTCGCCACCGAAAGCTTCTTCGACGAGCTGGCCGCGGCGGCGGGCGTCGATCCGGTCGCGATGCGGCTGAACGGCTTGAAGGATCAGCGCGGCATCGAAGTCATCAAGCGCGTGGCCGATATGATGAAATGGCAAAAGCGGCCGTCGCCGGGACCGAACAGGAGCGCGGCGATCGCGCGCGGCCGCGGCATGTCGTACCTGCACTACAAGCACGACGAGACCTATGTGGCGATGGGCATGGAGGTGGCGGTCGAACGCTCAAGCGGCCGGATCAAGGTCGAACACGTTTATTGTGCGCACGACTGCGGGCAGATGATCAATCCCGACGGCGTGCGGGCGCAGGTCGAGGGCGGCATATTGCAGACGATCAGCCGCGTGATGATGGAGGAAGTGAAATTCGATCAGTCGCGGGTGTCGAGCGTCGACTGGGCGAGCTATCCGATCTTGCGGTTTTCCGATGCGCCCAAGATCGACATCGAGCTGGTCAGCCGACCCAACGAAAAGCCGATGGGCGCGGGGGAGGCGGCCTGTGCGGCCGTGGGTGCGGCGCTTGCGAACGCCGTGTTCGATGCGAGCGGTTTGCGGCTGCGCACCGTGCCGTTCACGCCGGACCGGGTGAAGGCCGCGATCGGGGGACAATCAAGCTGACAAGCCACCGCGGAAAAATCAAAAAGCGGCAGGGAGAATTCCCTGCCGCTTTCGCATTTCGCGGCGCTGCGAGCGAGCGATAGCTCGCCGAGCCATCCGCTTACTTGTAGTAGCCGACGCCGCAACCCTGGTCGGCGACCTTGGTGATGAAGGACTGCTTCGGAGACGGTGTTTCACTGCCGGGCTTCGGGAAGTTGTAGTCCACGGTGTTAACGACGCCCTCTTTCACGCCGTCAAAAATCTGCTGGCCCAGCGGCTGGCCACCGACATTCAGCTTGCGAATGTCCGTCCCCATCAACTTGGGATTGACGTGAGCCGTGAAGATGCCGTCTGCCGTGTTGAAGCAGAAGACGTACAGGTCGCGGTCAATGAAGCCGCCGTCCTTCTTGACGAAATTGGCAAGTGCGGTCGCTTTGTTGGCCTTCAATGCCGCGACGGCTTTTTCGAGCATGGCTTTGGCCTCGGCGGCGGTGCCGCCCGCTTGGCCATACAGGGCCGTTGCGCTCAGACTCAATCCAAGTGCCGCAATACCTAGTATGTGCTTGAATTTCATCGCTAATTCCTCCCCGACATGACGCCCTCGCGATTTGAGGGGGTGCGACAGGTTAACGCACCGTAAATGAGCTGTCTCTCGCAATTTGGTCGAAGCCGCTTGATGGCAGCATGGCGGGCAGCGCAAATTAACAAGACATGCCCAGAGGGAGGAAGCCCATGATATCCGTAAAAAAATTGGTTCATGCCGGCGCGTTGGTTGTGCCGCTCGTATTGCTGGCCGCGCCCGCTTCTGCACAGGACAAGCTGCGGGTGGCGATCGGCCAGATCAACAATTGGGAAAATCAGGTGCCGACGCTCGGCATGCAGGCGGGCATCTTTCAGAAGCACAAGCTCGAGCTGGAAAACTTCGGCACGCAAGGCGCGGGCGAGACGCTGCAGCCGATCATTTCGGGTTCGGCCCAGATCGGCATTGGTGTGGGCACGTCGGGCGCGATGCGCGCCTTTGCCAAGGGGGCGCCGGTGCGCGCGCTCGCTGCCGGATTCACCGGGACGAACGACATCTTTTGGTACGTGCGCGGAGACTCGCCGATCAAAAGCCTGAAGGACCTCACCGAGAAAAATACGATCGCCTATTCGACCAACGGCTCCACCTCCAACAACATCGTGCTCGGCTTCGTCAAATATCTCGGCGTCAAGGCCAAGCCGACGCCGACCGGCGGTCCGCCGGCGACGCTCACGGCGGTGATGTCCGGACAGGTGGACGTCGGCTGGGGCGCGGCGCCGCTCGGCGTGGCTGAGATGATGGCCGGCAAAATCCGCGTGATCGCGCGTGGCAGCGACCTGCCGCAGACGCGCAATCAGACGGTGCGCGTGGTGATCGTCAATGCCGACGCGCTCAAGGCCAACCCCGAAGTGATGAAGCGGTTCATGACCGCGTACCGCGAGGTCTGGAACTGGATGTACTCGAGTCCGGACGCGATCAAGATGTATGCGGAAAAGGTCAGGGTCTCCGAAGCTATCGCGAAACAGGCGGTCAAGGACTTCTATCCGAAAGAGGCGATCGATCCAGACCGCGTGCAGGACATCGACAAGGTCATGGCCGACGCGGTGGAGCTGAAATTTCTCGACGCGCCGCTGACCAAAGAGCAGCTCGCGGAGTTCTTCCAGCTACAGAAGAAGTGAGCGAATACCCGCGTCCGTCCGTCAGTGTCGGCCTTTGGTCGCGGCGCTGACGGCGTCGAGAATGTCCTCGTGGCCTGCTTTCAGCGTGCCGCGCACGGCGGGCGCCTTGCCGATGGCGCCCATCTCGCGCTGACGCTTCACGGTCGCCTCGACCATCTGGGGATCGACGCCGAGCTCGCGCAAGGTCTCGGCGACTTCTTCCATCTCGGCGGCGCGGCGCTCGCCATGGCTCGCCATGCGCTCGAGGTTGTAGGCGATCATTCTGTTCCAATCGAGCGTCGGGTAATTGTTCTTCAGCGAATCCGCGACCTCTTTCACGATGCCGGCGCGCTCGGCGGCGACGAAGCATTCAAAAGTCAGCGCCTCGATGCCCTTGATCATGACGCCGCGCACCATCTTGATCGCGGCGGCCGCTCCGGTTTCCGGTCCGGCTACTTCGGTTTTCATGGCGAGCGCCTGCAGGATCGGACCGGCGGCTTCGACGTGCGGTCCGGCCAGCAGCATCGGCGATCGATGGCGCGCCGGGTAAATCGGCGAAAGGATCGCTACATCCACGTAGCGCGCGCGGTCGCCGAGCAGCTTTGCGGTCGCCTGCTTGCGGCCGGGCGAGACCGAATTGACGTCGAGGTAAAACGGATTGTTGCTCAGGTGGGGCGCGACCGATTGCGCGGCTTCGAGGCTCGATGCGGCGGTGACCGCCGAGATGATCACGTCGGTTGCGCGCACGGCGTCGGCGGCGGACGAGGCAAGACGCACGCCGATCTTGTCGCCGGCCTGGCGGAGCTTTTCGCCTTCGGGCGCGGGGAACAGAATGTCCCAGGCCGCGATCTGCTCGATGCCTTCCTCGCGCAGCCCGGCGGCCATGGCTTGGCCGGCTTCGCCGAAGCCGATGAAGGACAGGCGGGGCGTGTTGCGGCGGGTCATGCGTCGCATTCCTTGTTTGCCGCCATCATACCTCAGCTGCGGCCGGTGAACACCGGCTTGCGCTTTTCGAAGAAGGCGCGGACGCCTTCCTGATAGTCGGGCGTTTCGCTGGCCGCGCGCTGCAGATCGCGTTCGAGGTCGAGCTGGGTCGAAAGATCATTACGCTCGGAGGCGTCGAGCGCGCGCTTGATCAAGCCAAGGCCAATGGTCGGCGCGGAAGCGAAATGCAGGCAGAGTTTTTCCGCCTCCGCCATCAGCGAATTGTCGTCGACCGCGCGCCAGATCAATCCCCAGGCCTCGGCTTTCTCCGCCGGCAACGGCTCGGCCAGCAACGCAAGGCCACGGGCGCGCGCCTGTCCCACCAGCCGGGGCAGCAGCCACGTGCCGCCGGAATCCGGCACAAGACCAAGGCGCGCGAAGGCTTGCACGAAATTCGCCGAGCGGGCCGCGAGCACGATGTCGCAAGCAAGCGCGACGTTGCAGCCGGCGCCGGCCGCGATGCCGTTGACGGCGGCGACCACGGGAAATCGCAAGCTGCGCAATTTGCGAATGAGCGGGTTGTAGTGCTGCTCGAGCGTGCCGCCGAGGACGATGGTCTCGCCGGGCTTGGCCAGGCGATCGTTGAGATCCTGGCCAGCGCTGAAGGCGCGGCCAGCGCCGGTCAGCAGCAGCGCACGGCAGGTCTCATCCGCTTCCGCCTCGGCGATCGCGGAAGCCAGCGCGCTGTGCATGGGCTCGTTGAAGGCATTGAGACGCGCGGGCCGGTTGAGCGTGAGCACGCGATAGTCTGCGCGGCACTCAACCAACACGGGATTCTCGTCCATTGCATCCTCCGCCAGTGATCGCGCCGATTGCGCGACAATTGAAAGATTTAAGGCGCGGCGGCTGATTCCGTCTCGCGCTTGGGGTGGACAATGCTATTCTAGGCGGGGACTTGTTTCCATGAACCGGATCTTTCGTAACTTCGTCGGTCGCGGGCGCACGGGCGGCCTTGCCGATTCGTCCCGCGATCGACTCGAAGGCGCGCTTTCCCGCATCGGCGATCAATGGGGTGAGGGCAGCCGCGCGTGTCTCACCGTCTATGCCAAGGCCGCGCGCAAAGCAGCCGATGCCGCCGATGCGCGGGCGCGCTCGGGTCTGTCGCTTGGGCCGCTCGACGGCCGCATCGTCAGCATCAAGGATCTGTTCGACGTGGCGGGCGAAGTAACGCGCGCCGGCTCGAAAGTGCTGCTGTCCGAAGGCAAGCTGGCGGTGGCCGACGCTCCCGCGGTGGCGCGCTTGCGCGCGGCGGGTGCGGTGATCGTCGCCAAAACCAACATGACCGAATTCGCGTTCTCGGGCGTCGGGCTCAATCCGCATTTCGGCACGCCCGGCAATCCGCACGATCGGGAACGGATTCCGGGCGGATCGAGTTCGGGGGCGGCCGTGGCGGTCGCCGACGGGATGTGCGAGATCGCGATCGGTTCCGATACCGGCGGCTCGACCCGCATCCCGGCCGCGCTGTGCGGGATCGTGGGATGGAAGCCGAGCAAGCAGCGGGTGCCGACCGAAGGCGCGTTCCCGCTTTCCCACACGCTCGACTCGATCGGGCCCATGGCGCGCACGGTCGCGGATTGCGCGCGGGCCGATGCGGTCATGGCGGGCGACAAATGGGAGGAGCTCGAGCCCGCGAGCCTGCAGGGCTTGCGCATCGGCATTCCGCTCGGATTGCCGATCGACGATCTGGATGACGCGGTCGCGGCGCCTTGCGCCGACGCCATGGTGCGCATCGAGCGGGCGGGCGCCGAGGTTTCCTTCGCGGCGATTCCGTATTTCGAGGAGATGCTGGCGATCAACGCCAAGGGCGGATTTGCGCCGATGGAGGCTTACGCCATCCATAAAAAGCGTTTGGAGGCGCACGGCAAGGAGATCGATCCCAACGTGCGCGCGCGCATCGAGCGGGGCGGCAGCATCGGGACGGAGGACTACGCCGAGATGTTGCTGGCGCGGAAGCACCTGGTGCGGGCGATGGATGGGCAACTGGCGGAACTCGATGCGCTCATGCTGCCGACCACCGCGATCTGCGCGCCGAAATTCGACGAAGTCGCGACCGCTGAATCGTTCTCAAAGAGGAACATGCAACTCCTGCGCAACCCCTCGATCGTCAATTTCTTCGACCTGTGCGCGATCTCGTTGCCGATCCCCAGTCCGAAGCTTCCGGTCGGACTGATGCTGGTCGCGCGCAACGGCCAGGATCGGCGACTGTTCGAGATTGCCGCGGCAGTCGAGAAATTGTTCGCGGGCTGATGCTGCGGCGCCGCCGCTTTATTGCAGCGGAGGACCGATGGTGACGGTGAGCTTGCCGACGCCTTCGACCTCGCATTCGAGCTTGTCGCCGGCCACGGTCGCGGCGACGCCCGAGGGTGTCCCGGTCATGATGATGTCGCCGGGCGCGAGCGCCACCATTTCGGACAGCTTGCTGATCACTTCGGGCACGTTCCAGATCATCTGCGCAAGGTCGCCGTCCTGGCGTATTTTGCCATTGCATTTGAGCGTGATGCGGCCTTTTTTCGGATGACCGATCTTGCTCGCCGGCTGCAGCGGGCCGCACGGCGCGGATGCATCGAACGCCTTGCCGACTTCCCACGGCCGCTTGATGTCGCGTGAGGCGATCTGCAAATCGCGGCGGGTGAGATCGATGCCGACGCCATACCCCCAGACGCAGTTGAGCGCTTTGGCCACTGGAATATTTCGGCCGCCGCTTTTCAGCGCGACAACGAGCTCGACCTCGTGATGCATGTCCTTGGTGAGCGAAGGATAGGGGACGGTTCCGCCGTCCGGCACGATGGCATCCGCGGGCTTGGCGAAGAAAAACGGCGGCTCGCGCTCATCCTGGCCCATCTCCTTGATGTGTTCGAGGTAGTTGCGGCCAACGCACCAAATGCGGCGCACGGGAAAGAGTTCGGCCGAGCCCGCGATGGCGAGAACGGGTTGCGGCGGCGGCGTAATGGCAAAGCGTTTGTCGGACATGCTCATACTTTGATCGGTTGGAGACGGTGCAGTCGAATAGCACAGGGATGCGCGAGGTCAAGCGCGCGAGGCGACGGCGAACCTATTTGGACGGCGCCAGCGCGACCGCCGCCTCGTCCGTCTCCTGATGCTTGAACTGCAGCCGGTAGAACGCTGCGTAGCGGCCGTTCTTGCGTAGCAGCTCGGCATGCTTGCCCGATTCCGTGATCATGCCGTTCTCGATCACCATGATCCGATCGGCGTGAGTAATGGTGTGCAGCCGGTGCGCGATGACGATCGTGGTGCGGCCCTGACACAGGTGGGCGATCGCATCCTGCACCAGGCGCTCGGATTCGGAATCGAGCGAAGCCGTTGGCTCATCAAGAAGGACAATGGGTGCGTTCTTGATCAATGCGCGCGCAATGGCGATGCGCTGCCGTTCGCCGCCGGACAGCTGCGCACCGCGCTCACCCACGTGAGTGCCGTAGCCGAGCGGGAAATTGCTGACGAATTCGTGGGCGTGGGCGGCCTTGGCGGCGGCGATGATTTCAGCCTCGTTGGCGTCGGGTTTGCCGAGCGCGATGTTCTCGCGGATCGTGCCGTGGAAGAGGAACACGTCCTGGCCGACGTAGGTGATCTGGTGCCGCAGCGAGGCGCGCGCCACCGATGCAATGTTCTGCCCGTCAATGAAGATGGCGCCGCTGTTGAGCTCGTAGAAGCGCATGATCAGGTTCAAGATCGTCGATTTGCCGCCGCCGGAGGGGCCGACCAGGGCGGTGACCTTGCCGGGCTCGGCGACAAAGCTCAGATCGGGGATGATCGTCTCATCCTTTCGGTAGGCGAAATTGACGTTGGCGAATTCAACGCGCGCATTCGAGAGATTGAGCGCCGGCTTGCCGTCGTCGCGCGGTTCGGTCGAGGGTGTGTCGATGATGTCGAACAATATTCGCACGCCGACCAGGCCGGTGTTGAGTTCGAGGTTGAGGCGCGCAAGCCGTTTGGCCGGTTCATAGGCCAGCATGAAGGCGGCCAGGAAAGAGAAAAACTGCCCGGGCGTGGCACCGGTCTCGATCACGCGATAGCCGCCGTAGATCATGGCAATCGCGATGGCAAAACCCCCGAGCGCCTCCATCAGCGGGCTCGCGCGATGGGCGACGCGCGCCCATTTGTTCGATTCCTGCTCGAGCGTGCCGACATCGGCATCAAGCCGCGCGCGCATCACATCTTCCAGCGTGAACGCCTTGACGACGCGTATGCCTTGCACGGTTTCCTGCATGGTGGCGAGGATTTTCGTGCCGCCGGTGAACTGGTTCTCGGCGATGCGGTAGATGCGGCGGATCATCTTGCGCAGAATCACGAACGCCGGCGGCACCACCACGAAACTGAAGAACGACATCACCGGGTCCTGATAGATCATCACCGCGACCAGGCCGATGAGCGACAACAGATCGCGGCCGAAAGCCGAGAACAACAGGTTGAGCACCTGGCTTGCGGCATTGGCGCCGGTGGTGACGCGCGAGAGAAATTCGGCGGAATGCCGGTCGGCAAAGAAGGCGAGATTTTGCCGGATGATCCGGCGGAACATCCGGCGCTGATTTTCGGCGATGATGTGATTGCCGATCTGCGAGAGCTTCACCGCGCCGAGATAAGTGGCAATCGCCTTCACCATGAAGATGACGGCGGTGACGATGCCGAGAACGATGATGCCGTTGAGGTTCTTGTTGACGTAGGCCTCGTTGATGACATTGCCGATCAGATAGGCGCCGAGCGACGTTGCGCCGGCCGCGATCGCCATCAAAACGAATGCGTAGAGATAGCGCAGCCACAGCTTCGCGGCTTGCTCGACCATGAGCCGCCGGACCAATGCGAGCGCGCCGGCGCGGTCGGCGTGCGGGAGCTTCGATTTTGATCCGGACATTCGCTTTTGGCCTGAGAGAATTGTCACTTATGCAGTCAGGCGGTTAACGATTGGTGCTGGCCCCACACCATGCGCCGCGCCCATGAATTCCTTGCCCGTAGCTTGGGCATTTTTCAAGTCCAAACCCCGTCCGGTTCGTGACATTCAGGGGCACCGCCAGTGGTGGGAACGACAAATGCCGCGTATATCAACGCCCACCATCGAATCCGGCGCATATTAGGGCCTCGAAGCGCAATCGTCCAATGGCGGACATTCTGTTCATCAAGACATCCTCGCTCGGCGACGTCATCCATCACATGCCGGCGCTAACCGAAGCGCACACGCGGCGGCCCGACGGACGGTTCGCCTGGGTGGTGGAGGAAGCATTCGCGCCACTCGTGCGTCTGCATCCGCTGGTGGACAAGGTGATTCCGGTCGCAGCGCGCCGATGGCGTTGGACAATTTATCGTCAGACCACGCGGCGGGAGATGGAAACTTTCGCGCGGGCGCTTCACGCGGAGCGTTATGACGAGGTTATCGATACGCAGGGGCTGTTCCGGACCGGACTGATCACCTGGATCACGCGCGGACGCAAGCACGGTTACGATGCGGCCAGCATCAAAGAACGGCCGGCGGCATGGTTCTACGATGTTCATCACCATGTCGAGCGCGCGCAACACGCGATCGTGCGCAACCGCATGCTCACCGCGCTGGCGCTCGGCTATACGCCATCGGGCGCGCCCGACTATGGACTTGACCGTGCGCGGCTCGCAGCGCCGCAAACCGCGCCCTATGGAATTCTCCTGCACGCGACGGCGCAGCAAAAGAAGGAATGGCCGGTCGAGCATTGGCGCGCGCTCGCGGCGGAGCTTGGGCGCGGCGTCGACCTAGTACTGCCGTTCGGCAACGAGACCGAACGCGCGCGCAGTGAACGCATCGCCGCAGGCGTCGCGCGCGCGCGTGTGCCGCAGTGGCAACCGCTCGATGCCGTGGCGCGGCTGATCGCGGGCGCGGCTTTCGTTGTCGGTGTCGACACCGGATTGCTGCATCTGGCGGCCGCACTTGGCGTTCCGCTGATCGGGATTTATGTCGGCAGCCAGCCCGGATTGACTGGGCCGATCGGCGCAGGGCCGATCGCGGTGCTGGATGGAACTGCAACATTGCCTTCGGTCGCGGCCGTCGCGGCGGCCGTCGCGCGCGTCAGCAAAGGCCCATAGAAGCGAAAGCCGGCATCCGCATCGGATGCCGGCGCTCGTCAAACCTCAACGGAATAGATCGGTTCAGCTGCAGTAGCGGCGATAGGTCCGGATGTAGCTGCCGTCGGCGCGCCGATGCCAGCAGTCGCCCTGATAGAAGTAATAGCCGGTCCGGCGGCGCGGCTCCATCTGACTGGCAATGGAGGCACCAAGGACCGCGCCGATGACGCCGCCGGCGATGGCGCCGCCGGCTCGGCCGCTGACTGCGCCGCCGATGCCGGCGCCAATCGCGCCGCCGATGATCGCGCCGCCAAGCGCCGGATCCTGGGCCCGGGCCTCGCTCAGGGGTGATGCCAGCGAGAGCGCGAGCAAGCCAACAGTTGCAATCTTGCTAATCATGATGCTCCTCCTGCACGTCGCGTGCACCCACGATTATGACAAGAGGAATATAGGCAAAAGGTTGCACCCCCGCAATGCGCGGGTGCGGTCGCGCAGCTAAACGGATGTTCAGGTTGCGATGCTTGCGATGCGATTTCACCGACGGAAAGAATTTATATTTTTTGCAAGGGCTCAGCGCGGCGGCGGCGCGCCATAAAGATCGCGCTCGACCAGTCCGCAGATCGCGTGCGCCGCGGTGATGTGGATCTGCTGGATCAGCGCGGTGTCGTCGGATGGCGCCACCAGCATCAGATCGCAGAGCGCTCGCATCTGCCCGCCCTTCATGCCGGTAAAGCCGATGGTGGCAATGCCAAGCTCGCGTGCGGCCTTGAGCGCGGCCAGGATGTTGCGCGAGCGGCCGGAGGTGGAGATGCCGATGAAGACGTCGCCGCGGCGGCCGAGCCCGCGCACCTGCCGCTCGAAAATCTCATCGAAGCTGAAATCGTTGCCGATCGAAGTGAGCGCGGACGTATCGGTGGTGAGAGCGATCGCGGCAAGCGAGGCGCGATCGATCTTGTAGCGGCCGAGCAGTTCGGCGGCGATGTGCTGGGAGTCGGCGGCGCTTCCGCCATTGCCGGCCAGCATGACCTTTCCGCCCTCGCGCAAGGCGCGCGTGATGCGGTCGACGATGGCAAGGATCGCCGCCAGCATTTCAGGCTCTTTCGCAGCGCGCTCGAGCGTTTCGCATGAGCGTTGAAAATGGTCGAGGACGACCTGTTCGCGTTGATCGGCCATGGGAACTCCTGGGCGCTATGAGGTAACGGGCGAGGCCGTCCGGCGCAAGGCGCTGTCAGGCAGCATGATCATTCGCCGGCCGATGGCCGCCGCTCCGCGAGCGTCCGCTGCACGGCCCCAAGCACCTGCTCGGCGGGGATGTCGCGCATGCAGCGATGGTGCACGAGCCGGCAAGTCGGCTTGTGACAGGGCCGGCAATCCAACTCGATTGGCGCCTGGATGGTTGCGGCAAGCGGGTTGAGCGGGGCCCAATGCCAGGGGCTGGTGGGCCCGAAAATTCCGATCGACGGCGTGCCCATGGCGGCCGCCACATGCAGGAGGCCGGAATCGTTCGACACGGCGGCGCGCGCAAGTTTCAGCGCAAGGATCGCATTGCGCAGATCGGGTGAGGTGAGGTCGCGCGCATGGGGTCCGGCGGCACGCACGATCTCCGCCGCGAGCGGCGATTCATTCGGGCTGCCCAGCACCCAGACCGATAGGCCTTGCGCGGTCAGTTTCTGCGCAACCTGCGCGTAATAGTCCGCCGGCCAACGCTTGCTGGGACCGACCGCGCCGGGCGCAAACGCAATCACCGCACGGCCGTCGTCGGCAAGACCTGAGCGTGCGCGCCAGGCGTGCGCGTCCTCGATCGGCACCTTGAGCTCGGGTTGCGGCCAGTCGGCCGGAAGGCTTGCGCCATTCGGCAACGCGAGCGCGCCGCAGCGGTCGATCATGCGCGGCAGCTTTTTTTCGCCGAAGCGCAGATCGTTGATCAAGCCAAAGCGCGCCTCGCCGACAAACCCGGTGCGTTGTGGAATGGCGGCTAGGAACGGCGCGAGCGCCGACTTCCAGGTGCGCGGCATGATGAGGACTTGGCCGTAGTTTCCCTCATGCAGTCGTCGGGCGAGAACCATATGCGCGGCCAACGCAAGCTTCTTGCGCGGCAGATCGCAGACGATGGCCTTGCGCACGAGCGGCATGTAGTCGAGCAGCGGCGCGCAAAGCGTGGTGGTGAGCACGTCGATGGGGCGGTCGGGTTCGCGTTGTTTGAGCAGCTTCACGACCGTGTGGCAGCGCACGAAGTCGCCGATCCACATGTAGGGCACGAGCAGGATCGGCCGGCGGTCAGCCGGCGCCGCCCGGGTGGCGGGAGCATGGGCTAAGTGGCTGGAATTAGTGTTCATTTCTCCTGCCTGCAGGCACGGTGAGGCGGTAGCCTGTCCAATCGAGCCTGTCTAGGCCGGCATTAAGCCGGTCTTGCCCTTAAATCCGGGGCCCGTCTGTTTACCCCAGCTTTGCGCGCAAGTTGCGTAGCCTACGCGCCTGGGGCAAAGGATGGCCAGAACGGGCAAGGTTGTGAATGCTGTTGGTCACCGGCGGGGCCGGATTCATCGGCTCGAATTTCATCGCAAGTCTCAACGAGGCGGGACGTACCGACATCGTCGTCAACGACATGCTCGGCACCGACGACAAGTGGCGCAATTTAGCCAAACGGCGCCTTGCGGAGGTGGTGCAGCCCGCCGATCTGTTCAAGTGGCTCGAAGGACGGAACCTCGAGGCGGTGGTGCATTTCGGCGCCATCTCGGACACGACCGCGAGCGACGCCGATCTGGTGCTTGCCAATAATTTCCGCCTGCCGTTGCGGCTGCTCGACTGGTGCACGAATTCGGGCACGCGATTCATCTATGCCTCGTCGGCAGCGACCTATGGCGACGGCACGCAAGGTTTTTCGGACGACTGGTCGATTCCTGCGCTCGAACGGTTGCGGCCGATGAATCTCTACGGCTGGAGCAAGCATCTGTTCGATCTTGCCGTGGTCGAACGCGTGGTGAAAAAACAAAAGCTGCCGCCGCAATGGGCGGGCTTGAAATTCTTCAACGTGTTTGGGCCGAACGAATACCATAAGGGCGCGATGGCGAGCGTGGTCTACAAAGTGTTCGACCAGGCCAAGGCAGGCCATCCGGTGCGGCTGTTCAAGTCGCACAAGGCCGGGATCGCCGACGGCGACCAGCGGCGGGACTTCATATATGTGGACGATGCCGTGGCGGTGTCGCGCTGGTTGCTCGATTCGCCGTCGGTCAACGGCATCTTCAACGTCGGCACCGGCAAGGCGCGAAGTTTCCGCGACATGATCACCGCCATGTTTCAGGCGATGGGTCGGAAGCCGAACATCGAATATATCGACATGCCGGAGTCGATCCGCGCGCAATATCAATATTTCACCCAGGCCGAGGTCGAAAATCTGCGCCGTGCGGGCTACAACAGCGGCTTCGGCTCGCTGGAAGATTCGGTCGGGCGCTATGTGACGCACTATCTCGACCGCGCCGACCGTTACCGTTAGGGCCGCACAGGCGCGCGACATTCATGCTCAATCTCGAGGAACAAATCTCCAAGCTCGGCGCGCAGACGGTGCTCTGCATCGGCGACCTGATGCTCGACGATTTCGTCTATGGCGACGTTTCGCGCATCTCGCCCGAGGCGCCGGCGCCGGTGATCGCGGTGCAGCGCGAGGATATGGTGATCGGCGGTGCCGGCAACGTTGCGCGCAATGTCGCGGCGCTCGGCGCGCGCTGCATTTTCCTCGGGGTGATCGGCAATGATGCCGGCGGAAAGTTGATCAAGGCAGCATTCCGGGATTACCGGAAGATCAAGCCGCATCTCATCGTCGACAAGACCAGGCCGAGCACGCGCAAGCTTCGTTTCGTTTCCGAGCACCATTCGACGCATCTGCTGCGCGCGGACTGGGAAAAGGCTCAGCCGGTCGGCGCGAAGATCGAAGCGGCGTTGATCCGCGCCGCACACGCCGCATTGCGGCGCGCCGACGCGGTGGTGCTGTCCGACTACGCCAAGGGACTGCTCACGCCGCGCGTGATCCGCGCCGTGATCAAGCGTGCGCGAAAGCTCAAAGTGCCGGTCGTGGTCGATCCCAAGGGGACGGATTATTCGGTCTATCGCGGAGCGACGATCGTCACGCCGAACCGCAAGGAGTTGCTGGACGCGACGCGGCAGCCGGCGGCGACGCAGGCCGAACTCGTCGCGGCCGCGGCCGAGCTTGCGAGCGAGGTCAACAGCAAGGCTGTGCTGGTGACCATGAGCGAGGAGGGCATGCTGCTGTATCGGCGTGGCGGAGGATCGGTGCATGTGCCGGCCTATTCGGTGAAGGTGCGCGACGTTTCGGGCGCGGGCGATACGGTGGTTGCGGTGCTGGCGCTGATGCTGGCGGCCGGCGCGGACTTCGAGGCCGCCATGCGGGTTGCCAATGCGGCCGCCTCGGTGGTCATCGGCAAGCGCGGCACGGCAACAGTCTCGGCGGCCGAATTGCGGGCGCGCATCCTGCCGGCGGCGGCGCGCGCGCCGGAAGAAAAAATCATCTTCGACTGGCGCGAGCTCGACGAGCCGTTGGCACAGTGGCGCGCGCAGGATCTGCGCATCGGGTTCACCAATGGCGTGTTCGATCTTCTGCACCCCGGCCATATCAAGGTCTTGGCCGAGGCGCGCGCGGCCTGCGACAGGCTCGTGGTCGGCATCAACAGCGATGCTTCGGTGCGGCGGCTCAAGGGCAAGGGACGGCCGGTACAGAGCGAGCACGCGCGCGCGGAGGTGCTGGCCGCGCTCGAAGCGGTCGACCTCGTGGTGGTGTTCGAGCAGAATACCCCGCTCGAATTGATTCGCCGCGTGCGACCGAGCGTGCTGGTCAAGGGCAGCGACTACCGCGGCAAGCAGGTCGTTGGCCGCGAGCTGGTCGAGAAGAGCGGCGGCTCGGTACTGTTGGTCGATCTCGTGCCCGGGTTCAGCACCACCGGCATCGTCAAGCGCTCGCGCAAAGCGCGCTGAGCGCGAAAGCCACATCAGAGTAAGAGGCAGCCGACGTGCGTGCCGCCGCAATCAGTCAGGACGAAGAGCAGGAGTTGGTGCGGGCGTTCTTCGACAACGCGAAGAGCGGTTTCTTCGTCGAGGTCGGCGCCAACGAACCGTTCGAGCGCTCGCAGACTTGGCATCTGGAGCAGTTGGGCTGGACCGGCATTCTGATCGAGCCGCAGCCCGACCTTGCGGTCAAGCTCGTCGCGTCACGCAAGGCGATGGTGTTCGCGGTGGCCTGTTCATCCCCGGACGATGCCGGAGGCACGATGCCGCTGCATGTGGCAGGTCCGTTGTCATCGCTCGATCGCGATCGCATGGCGCCGGGCGCGAAGCTTGAGACGGTGATCGAGGTGCCGGTGCGCACGCTCGACGATATTCTGGAGGAGGCCAGCGCGCCGTATCCGATAGATCTGTTGTCGATCGACGTGGAAGGCCACGAGCTCGAAGTCATGCTCGGATTTGACTTCGGCCATTGGCGGCCGCGTCTGGTCATGATGGAGGATCACGTCGGCAGCCTGACAAAACATTGGTACCTGCAAAGCCGCGGCTATCGGCTCATTCGCCGCGTGGGCAACAATGGCTGGTACGTGCCCGTGGCCGAGCCGGCCGACATCGCCTGGCGCGATCGCTGGGAAATCTGGCGCAAATATTATCTGGCGCTGCCGTTCCGCATGGCGCGCAATGCCTCGCGGGCGGTGCGGCGCATGTGGAAGGGTCGCTAGGGTTCAGGATTTCGGCCGTTGCAGTTTTTCGCTCGGCGGCGGCCCCCAGGACTGCGCCTGCTCGTAGCGCTTGGCGTAGCGGTAGAACGTGCCTTCGAAATTCCCGAGCGCGATCATGAAGCCGGCCCAGCCGTCCTTGAATCCGAGCTTGAAGATGTAATGCTTGAGAAAGGCCCAGGCGCCGTGGCCGAGCGCGCTCCATAGCGAGACCTGCTTGCCGGCAAGTTTCTGGGCGCCGAGCGATGAATAGCGGTTCGCCTTGTCGATCATCTGTTCGAGATTGCGAAAGGGAAACTGCCAGATTTCGTTTGCGAGTTTGCCGAGCGGCTTGTCGGTGAGCAGCTCGTAGCCTTCGTGCACGGGATCGGGCCGGTAGCGCATGGCGCCTTTGCGGAAGAGTTGCGGCTGGCGATAGTTCGGATACCAGCCCGAACCGGTGATCCAGCGGCCCATGAAATAAGAGCGGCGCGGAACGAGATAAGCGTCGTGTGCGGGATTGTCCGCGAGCAGTTTGAGGATTTCGTCGCGCGCCGCCGGCGTGCAGCGTTCGTCGGCATCGAGGCTGAATATCCAATCGTGGCGGCAGGCTTCGATGGCGCGGTTGCGCAGCTCGCCGAAACCTTCGAATGCCACCTGCACGACACGCGCGCCGAGCGCTTGCGCGAGCTGCACGGTGTTGTCGGTGCTGTGCGAGTCGACCACGACGATCTCGTCGGCCCACAGCACGCTCGCGACTGCGGCCTCGATCTTGGCGGCCTCGTTATAGGCAAGGATGTAGGCGGATATCTTTTGCATCGGCCGCGCGGCTGAGGAACGGTCACTTGTAGCCATATTCGTTTGCCTTGGCCATTGCGGCGGGCCTATCTTGTGGCCGGTCTGGCAACCGGATTTTAGCGCTCTTTCAATATCTTAACGGCAATCACCGCGAAGCTGCCAGTTGATGGTAAAAACTGATTCATGCGTGCTGGAAAGGGCCTTGCGCCGTGGCTGAGTTGATCTCCGTCATCCTGACGACGTTCGACCGCGAGGATGCGCTGGCCGCCGTGCTGCGCTCGCTGGCGCGTCAGCAGGACCGCGGATTCGAGGTGATCGTGGCCGACGACGGTTCGGGACCGGCGACGGCGGCAATTGTGGCGGCGTGGAAGGATCGCATCGGCGTGCCGCTCGGCCAGGTGTGGCAGGAGCACCATGACTTCCGCGCGGCGGAGATTCGCAATCGCGCGATTCTCGCGAGCCGGGGCGACTATTGCCTTTTCCTCGACGGCGATTGTCTGGTGCGTTCCGACTTTATCGCGGTGCACCGGCAGCTTGCGGAGCGCGGCTGGTTCGTGACCGGCAATCGCGCGCTGCTGTCGGCGGATCTCACGGCGATGGTGCTGCATGACGGGGTTGCGGCGGAAAGCTGGGGATTCAACATGTGGATGACTCAGCGCCGGAATGGCGGCATCAACAGGCTGGGACCGATGCTCAATCTTCCGCTCGGTCCGCTGCGCAAGCTGCGGCCGCAGGCGTGGCAAGGTGCGCGCTCCTGCAATCTCGCGGTCTGGCGGTCCGACCTCGATCGCGTCGACGGATTCGATGCAGCTTTCAGCGGTTGGGGCCGCGAGGATTCCGATTTGCTAGTGCGGTTGCTGCACAGCGGCGTCCGGCGCAAGGACGGCGCCTACGCGACCGGCGTGCTGCATCTCTGGCACGCGGAAGCCGATCGTTCGCGTTTGACCGAAAACCAGCAGTGGCTCGACGACGTCATCGCCAGCAATCGCATCAAGGCCGAGCGCGGGATGTCGACGCTGGCCGCAACGCCGACGCGGACCGCGACGCGTGTCGCGTCGCTGGCGCAATCGCAGCGGTCGTAAGCATGAGATCGCCCGTCAACGCCGCCGCATTCGGAGCCTGCGCGCCGGGGCCGCTCGACCGGACCGTGATCGCGATGACCAGCCGCCTGCCGGACAACTGGCTTGGGCAGCGGCTTGCCATCCTGCTGCGGCGCGCGACCACGATGCGGCTTGCCTATCCGGCGGGCGCGCTCGACGTGGTGCGCTGGGGAATGCGGTTGCGGCTGCATCCGCGCGACAATGGATGCGAGAAGAATTTGCTGTTCACGCCGCAGATGTACGAGCCGGTGGAGCTTGGGTTCCTGGCGGCGGAGATCGATCGCGCCAAGGCGGAGAACCGCGCATTTGTGTTCGTCGATATCGGCGCCAATGTCGGATTGTTTTCGTTCTTCGTGGCGGCGCGGGCGGGCGCGCGTGCCCGTATCCTCGCGGTCGAGCCGGAGCCGGGGAATCTGGCGCGGATGATTTTCAACGTGCAAGCCAATCCCGGCGTACCGGTGCGGCCGATCGCGCTTGCGCTGGCGGACGAGGCCGGCGAGCTTGCCGTCGACCTGCATGAACGCGATCGTGGCGGAACGCGTACGCGCAGGATCGATGGTAAAATGGCCGCGGACGAAACACGGATCGAGGCGCGAACCTTGCTTCAGTTGATGAATGACGAAAACGTCACCACGATCGACGCGCTCAAGATCGATGTGGAGGGCGCCGAGGACAAGATCCTGTCGCCGTTTTTTCGCGACGCGCCAAGGTCGTTGTGGCCGCGTCTCATCCTGATCGAGGATGCGCACGAATCGTGGGCGACCGATATATTCTCGGATCTCGCCAGGATCGGATTTGTGGTCGCGGCGCGTGCCAAGCTCAACGTGATATTGCGCCGCGAGTAAGCCGCCATGCATCAGGACACGCTCAAACCAACTGGTGCGTCGGCATTCGCCGGGCTCGGTCGCGAGCGGCTCATGCTGATTGCGGACGGGCTCGCGGTTGCGCTTGCGATGTCGCTGCCGTGGTCGACGTCGGGAACCGGAATACTGGTGGTGCTCTGGCTGGTGGCCGTCATGCCGACCATCGAACCCGCGGGCTTGCGGCGCGAGGCGCTCACGTTCGCGGGCGGATTGCCGGTGCTGCTGGTTCTGTTGGCGCTCCTCGGAATGCTGTGGGCCGATGTGCCGTTCAACGAGCGCTGGCACGGACTCGATTCGTTTCTGAAGCTGCTGGTGATCCCGCTGCTGATGTTCCATTTCGGCCATTCCGAGAATGGCGCGTGGGTGCTCAAGGGTTTTTTGGCGGCGTGCGGCGTGCTGCTGGTCTATTCCTGGTGGCTGCTGTTTTTTCCGGGAACGCTCTGGGCCAAGCCGGGGTCGATCGGCGTGCCGGTCAAGGACTACATCTCGCAGAGCGGGATGTTCACGATCTGCGTCGCGGCCACGATGGAGCTTGCGGTCAGGGCTTGGGACAAGTCGCGCCGCGATCTTGCGCTCGCTTATGCGGTGCTGGCGGTCGCGTTCGCGGCCAATATCTTCTACATCTCCACGAGCCGCACCGGCCTGGTTTTCCTGCCTGTGCTGCTGCTGCTGTTCGGCTTCAAACGGTTAAACTGGAAGGGAGCGCTCGGCCTCGTCGCGGCGCTGATCGTCCTGATCGCGGTGGCGTGGCAATCGTCCGGGCTTTTTCGTCAACGGGTCAACACGGTTCTTGAAGAAATTCGGATTTACCGCACCACGAATGCGCGCACGTCGGCGGGCGAACGATTGGAATTCTGGAAAAAGTCGCTGGAGTTCATTGCAGCGGCGCCGCTGATCGGGCATGGCACCGGAACGATCCGCGAGCAGTTCAGCCGCGCCGCGACCGCCGACGGCGCCACCTCTGCGCTCGTCACCACCAATCCGCATAATCAGACCCTGGCGATCGGGATCCAGCTCGGGCTGCTCGGAATCGCCGTGCTGTTCGCCATGTGGATCGCGCATCTATTGCTGTTTCGCGGCGAGGGAATGGCGGCCTGGCTCGGGTTGGTCATCGTGGTGCAAAATATCGTGGGCTCGCTGTTCAATTCCCATCTGTTCGATTTCACGCAGGGCTGGGGTTACGTGATCGGCGTCGGGATCGCGGGCGGAGTTGTGGCTGCGCGGTCGCGCGCGGCGAACAACGTGGGTGAAAAGAGGCCCGTGCCGTGATCGATGTGCGCGAGCTTCCCGAGCGCCCGCGGATTCTGGTCATCACCCTGCGCCGGATCGGCGATGTGTTGCTGACCACGCCGCTGATCCGGGTATTGCGCCAGGCGTTCCCGCAGGCAACGCTCGACATGCTCGTCTACGCCGGCAGCGACGAAATCCTGAAGGGCAATCCCGATATCGATCGCGTGCTGACGGTTTTGCAACGACAGTCATTCGGACAGACGCTGGCCTTGGCCGGCCGGCTGTTGCGCCGCTACGACCTTGCGATATCCACGCAGGCGGGCGACCGGCCGACATTTCTCGCCTGGCTCGCGGGTCGCCGCCGGATCGGGCTCGTGCCGTGCAAGGGCGAATTCGGCGCGCATTGGAAATCCTGGATGTACAATTGCGCGGTCCACGCCGAGCCGAGCAATCATCGCGTTGACGAGCTGCTGCGGCTTGCGGGCGCGCTCGGTCTTGACGGCAGGCCGGGCATCGTTTGCCCGCAGGGCGCATCCATCGACCGCCTCGCGCCGCAAACGCCCTACGCGGTGCTGCACGCGAGCCCGATGTATCGCTACAAGCAATGGACCGCGGATGGCTGGCGCGCGCTCGCGAAAGAACTTGCAGCGCGCCAAATTTCTGTCGTCGCAACCGGCGGGCCTGACGCGGCGGAGCGCGCCTATCTCGATGCGGTGTGGGGCGCGTCCGATGTTCCGGTCGCGCGTCTCGAAGGCAAACTGGATTGGCCGCAGCTTGCCGCATTGCTTGCAGGCGCGGCGGTCTATGTGGGTCCCGACACATCGGTGACGCATCTCGCGGCCGGGACCGGCTGTCCGACCGTCGCGCTTTACGGCCCGACCGATCCGCGCCTGTGGGGGCCGTGGCCGGCCGGCGGGCTCGCGCCGTCGTGGGCGGCCACCGGAAGGATCCAGCAGCGCGGCAATGTCTGGCTGGTGCAGAATGCGCTGCCATGCACGCCCTGCCAGAAGGAGGGCTGCGATCGCCGCATCGACAGCCACAGCCAATGTCTCGATGAATTGCCGGTCCGGCAGGTGCTCACGGCGGTCGATCAGGCGCTGGCCTGGTCGCGGGAGCGGGAAGGCGGGTGGCGGAGCGGCAAAAAGATCGGTATGGAGGGCCACATGCCGCTTCCCTCGGTGACGCCATGATCAATCAGCTCCGGCTGTCGCCGCGGCAATGGCTCATCGTGCTGCACGACCTCGCGATGACGGCTGTGGCGATAGTGGCCACCTTCTTCATCCGTTTCGAGGACGCGCAGCTGCAGTTGCGCCTCGACGGACTGATCAACCTGCTTCCGCCGTTCGTGGTCTATGCCGGGTTCGTCTATTACGCCTTCGGGCTTTACAAGGCGAAGTGGCGTTTCGCCTCGCTGCCGGACCTCGGCAATATCTTCCGCGCGTCGACCGTGCTCGCGGTGTCGCTGCTCGTGGTCGACTACATCCTGCTGTCGCCGAATTTTTACGGGACGTTTTATTTCGGCAAGATCACGATCGCGGTCTATTGGGTTCTGCAGATGGCGTGTCTCGGCGGGCCGCGCGTCGCCTATCGCTATTTCCGCTATACGCGCATTCGCCATAAGGCGATGGAGGGCGACTCCGCGCCTACGCTGATCCTCGGCCGTGCGGCGGACGCCGAAGTGTTGCTGCGCGCGATCGAAAGCGGCGCGGTGAAGAAAATCTGGCCGGTCGGCATCCTGTCGCCGTCGCCATCGGATCAGGGCCAGTCGATCCGCGGCGTCACTGTGCTGGGAAATTTCGGTCAGCTCGAAAGCGTGGTCGGCGATCTTGCCGCGCGCGACACGCGGGTTGCCCGGGTCGTGCTGACGCCGTCGGCGTTCGCTTCGGAAGCAAGGCCGGAAACCATCCTCATGCTGGCGCGACGGCTCGGGCTTGCCACCAGCCGCCTGCCCTCGCTTGACGAAGGCGGGGAAGCGCTGCGGCTCGCGCCCGTCGCGGTGGAGGATCTGCTGCTGCGGCCGAGCGTCAAGATCGACTACCGGCGGCTGGAAAATTTCATGAAGGGCAAGTCGGTCGTGGTCACCGGCGGCGGCGGGTCGATCGGGGCGGAGATTTGCGACCGCGTCATTGCGTTTGGCGCCAAGCGGCTGCTGATGATCGAAAACTCCGAGCCCGCGCTCTACGCGGTGCAGGAAACCTTGGCCACCAAGGAAACGGACGCGGAGATCCTCGGCCATATCGCCGATATTCGCGACCGCGACCGTATCTTCCGCCTGATCACCAAATTCAAGCCGGACATCGTGTTCCATTCGGCCGCGCTCAAGCATGTGCCGCTGCTCGAACAGGATTGGGGCGAGGGCGTCAAAACCAATGTCTTCGGCTCGATCAACGTGGCCGATGCAGCGGCCGCCGCCGGCGCCTCGGCCATGGTCATGATTTCGACCGACAAGGCGATAGAGCCGGTTTCCGTGCTGGGCGCCACCAAGCGGTTTGCGGAAATGTATTGCCAGGCGCTTGATGCCGAAACCGTGCGGCAGGGCGACGGCGGACGCGCCGGAATGCGGCTCATCGCGGTGCGGTTCGGCAACGTGCTTGCGTCCAACGGTTCGGTGGTGCCGAAGTTCAAGGCGCAGATCGAGGCCGGCGGGCCGGTGACCGTCACCCATCCCGACATGGTGCGCTACTTCATGACCATCCGCGAGGCGTGCGATCTCGTCGTCACTGCGGCGAGTCACGCGCTGTCGCCCGAACGCACCAACGTTTCGGTCTATGTGCTCAACATGGGACAGCCGGTGAAGATCGTCGATCTCGCCGAGCGCATGATCCGCCTCTCCGGGCTCGAGCCCGGGCGTGACATCGACATCAAATTTACCGGTATCCGGCCGGGCGAGCGGCTCAACGAAATCCTGTTCACGCGCGAGGAAGCCGGCGCCGAGATCGGCATCGCCGGAATCGTGGCCGCCAAACCCTCGCATCCGTCGCTGGAGGCCATGAAGGCCTGGCTTGCGACGCTTGAGCAGGCGCTGGCGCGCGAGGAGCGCGCGGCGATCTACCGCGTGCTGCGCGATGCGGTGCCGGATTTCCACGGCGAAGTGGCCTGAAGGCTAGCGCGCTGAGCTTGCCTGCATCATGGCGGCCAGGCCCGCACGGGTCTCGACCGGCGGCTGCCAGCCACGGCTGAGCAGCTTGGCCGGATCGGCGATCAGTTCGCCGCCCAATCGTTCCCAGACGTCGCTGCGTTTCATGGCGTTGAGCGCCGCCGCGATGAGCGCAGGAGGAAACGGGATGAGCCGCGGCGAGCGTCCGGCGCCCATGCGCAGCGTCTTGATGATCTCGGCAAGCGAGAGCGGCGCCGGATCGGCGACATTGAAGATCTCGCCGACCGCGGCCGGCGATTCGAGCGTGAGGCGAATGGCGGCGATCAGGTTTTTCCGTGACAGCAGCGAGC
The DNA here is from genome assembly GCA_035501735.1 of Xanthobacteraceae bacterium. Lineage (GTDB taxonomy): Bacteria > Pseudomonadota > Alphaproteobacteria > Rhizobiales > Xanthobacteraceae > PNAI01. The sequence goes on from DATJVR010000095.1 coordinate 36,022, forward strand.
GGCGATTCCGGAAGCTGCCGAACGGCAGCGGCCAGGGCGATTGCACGAGGTCGATGAGGCGGGCCAGATTGCCCTTCACGCCCGGGCCGTAAACCAGAACGGGCCGCAAGATGGTGAACGGCACATTGCAGGCACGCACCGCCTCCTCGGCGGCCAGCTTCGAGCGACCATAGGCGTCGGTCGGCTGCGGCGGATCTTTTTCGGTCAGCGGATGGTCGCTGGCCGGCCCGCATTGTGCGCGGATCGACGAGATGAAGATCAGCCGCCGGATGTTTGCGACGCGCGCGGCCGATGCCAGCTCGGCGGTGGCCAAGCGATTGACGCGGTCGTAGGCTTCCTCGGAAATCCCGCCATCGGCGTGCGCAATGCCCGCGAGATGGACAACCGTGTCGATGTCTTTCAACAAAAAGCGCCATTCCACCGGCCGCGTCAGATCGGAGACCGCGACCACCTCGATTTCGCGGCGAAACACATCGGCAGGCTGACGCATGGCGGCGCGCACGCGATGTCCGGCAAGGCTGAGTTCATCGACGAGCGCCCGGCCGATGAAACCGGAAGCGCCGGTGACCAGCACGCGCGCGGTCATTTTTTGCCCCGGCTGAAGTGGAGGAGCAGCAAGCCGACGAGCATGGCGGAGATGGCAAGCGCCACGATGGCGCTGTTAACGCCCGGGTTGATTACGGTGAGACAAGCGAGCGCGACCAGTACGACATTGATGGCAAAAACCCGCGCGACGACTTCGAGGACGGTGAAGCCGCGATCGGTGGCGCGCTGATAGAAATGGGTACGGTGCGCTTGCCAGAACGGCTCGCCGTTGACGATCCGGCGCAGCAGCGTCAGGCCGGCATCGGCGAGATAATAAAGCGGCAGGATCAGCGCTGCGGCGAGATGGCCGCTGGCGGCGACAAGCGCCAACAGCCAGAACAGCAGCAGGCCGATCGGCAAGCTGCCGACGTCGCCGAGAAACAAGCGAGCGACCGGTTTATTCAATGGCGCAAAGCCGAGGATTGCGCCGCACAGCGCGAGTGCGACGAAGTTGACGGGGGCCGGCATGTCGCCGGACAATTGTGCCAGCAGCGCGAGGCCGATGGTGACGGGCACCACTTCGGACACCGTCATCCAGTCGATGCCATCCATAAAATTGACGAGGTTGACGAACCACACGCCGGCAAGCACGAGCAGTGCCCGCTCGATCCAGAAGGGCAGCAGCGGGACGACGTGCAATTGCGCGGGCAGCGCGGCGACAACCGCGATGACGCACAGCATCTGCAACAGCAGCCTCGGTGCGATCGGAATCGGACGGATGTCATCAACCGCGCCGACCAGTGCGATAATGGCGGTGGCGGCGCACGCCGGCCAAACGTAACTCGCCGTGTCCGAACCGAATTTTCTGCCCACCCAAATGATCGCGAGGGTGACACCCAAGGTCGCGATGACGACCGCGATCCCGCCGCCCTGCGGCGTCGGTACTGAATGTGACGATCGGGGATTGGGCCGCGCCAGCACGTAACGGCGCAACAGCGGGTGCAACATCAGGATCATGATGTTGCTCACCACCCCTGCCAGGCCGATCAAGCCGCAGGCGGCGGCGAATCGTCCTATCGCGATCGTGTCGATCATGCCGGTACAGTGACAAGACGGCGATAAAGATCAACGGTTTCGCGGCCGATCGCCGCGGCGGAAAATCGCTCGACCGCAAGACGCCGCGCGGCCGCGCCGTAGCTCGTGCGCAGTGTGGGCGCGGCGGCCAGTTTGCCGAGCGCGGCGGCAAGGGCGGGCGGATCGTCGACCGGAACCAGCAGGCCGGTTTCGCCCGGCCGGACGATCTCGCGACATCCGGGCACGTCGGTCGCCACCATGGGGCGGCCGCAGGCGGCGGCTTCGAGCAGGCTTTTCGGCAGGCCCTCGCGGCGCGAGGGCAGGGCGGCGATGTGCGCGCGTGCCCACAGGGCGGCGATGTCGGTGACATGGCCGAGCCAGGTAATGCCGGGCTCGCAGCCGAAATCAGCGGCCTCCTGTTCGGTGACCGATGCGGGATTGGCCGGGTCGGGTGTGCCCGCGATCAGCAACTTGGCATCGGGGACCGTACGGCGCAGCAGACGAAAGGCGTCCACCAAAGTGCGGATGCCCTTGTCCTCGAGCAGGCGGCCGACAAAGACGATGGTGGGCGGGCCGGGGGGCTCCGGCGACGGCTGCAGGGTGCTGACGTCGACACCGGACCCGGGGATGAGAGCGATGTGATCGCGATTGATGCCGAGCCCGACAAGACTCTCGCGATCGTCCGGGTTTTGCACGAGCGCAATGGCGTGCGGATGATTGATGAGCGTGCGCAGCAGGATTCCGATGAACGCGCGCAGGCCGCGGGCGCGCAGGCTGTTGGAAATGAAGGTATGGCCAAATCCGGTCAGCGCGTTGATGCGCGCGCCAGGCCGGCCGATCGCTGCCAGCGATCCGAGCACCGACGCCTGCAATGCCACGTGATGGGAGATGGCCGGCGCTATCGCCTTGTTTACGCGGCGAAGCGCGAAAATTGTCTGCAACGCGGCCGGCGCGGAAAGCCTGCCGCGGGCGAATGGAACCGGATGCAGGATAAAGCCTTCGGATCGGATGGCGTTTGCGCCATCCACCACGCGGGTCGCCACATGGACCTCGAAGCCGGCCGCGCGCGCGGCGTGCGCCATCGGCAGCCGATGGGACAGGAAATACCAGTCTTCGGTGACGACATAGAGCAGGCGCAGCGGCGCGCCCCGCACCAATGCTGCCTTGGTCGCGCTCTTATTCATGGATCGAGCCAATGCCCCGCCGCATTGGGATTGCAGACCTAGGCAACGCCGGCGCGCAAGAGGTCGTGAATATGCACGATGCCGACCGGCTTGCCTGTCTCCACCACCATCAGCGCGGTGATCTTCATGGAGTTGAGCAATTCGAGCGCTTCGCTCGCAAGCTGATCGGGGCGAATGGTCTTCGGGTTCCTGGTCATGACGTCCTCGACACGCGCTTCAAGCAGGTTGGGGCGCATGTGACGGCGCAGGTCGCCGTCGGTGATGATGCCGACGAGCTGCCCGGTCGCTTCGACGATGCCGATCGTTCCGAAGCCCTTGCTGGTCATTTCGACGATTGCATCCGACATGCGGGTGGCGAGCGGCACCAAGGGGACGGCTTTGCCGGTGTGCATGAGATCGCGCGTGAATTTGAGCATCGCGCCGAGCCGGCCGGCGGGATGCAATTCGCCGAAATTGAGAGCGGTAAAGCCGCGGCTTTCGAGCAAGGTGATGGCGAGCGCATCACCGAGCACGAGCTGTATGAGCGAAGAGGTGGTGGGCGCGAGGTTATGCGGGCAGGCCTCGCGGGCTTGCGGCAAAGCCAACACGATATTGGCCGCCTTGCCGAGCGTGCTGTCTGGGTCGGAGGTGAGAGCGATCAGTCCGATCTTGAAGCGGCGCGAATAGTCGATCAGGTCCTTCAGCTCGGCGGTCTCGCCCGACCACGACAGCGCCATGATCACGTCGTCCTTGGTGATCATGCCGAGGTCGCCGTGACTCGCCTCGCCGGGATGAACGAAAAACGCCGGCGTGCCGGTCGAAGCAAGCGTGGCTGCGATCTTGCGGCCGACGTGGCCGGATTTGCCCATGCCGGTGACGATCACGCGGCCGCGGGCGCTGCGGATCAGCTCGACGGCGGCAATGAACGAATGGCCAAGTCCGTCGTGGATCGCGGCCGAAAGCGCATCGATGCCGCTGGCTTCGGCTTCGAGCGTGCGCAATGCGGATTCGATGAAGGCGCGCGCATGCGGCGGCACCGGTCGCTTCTCGTCTTGCACATGCGGCTCGGCCATGCGCGCCTGCTTAAAATGCGGATGTTTGGCGTCAGCTTCGGTCCATAGCATGGAAAGGGAAGGCGGCCCTAGGGGTGCCCGGCGCGATCAATTAGCTAAATTGGGTCAATAGGTTAACGGCAGGGGCTGGTCCAGTTAGGACTCGCGCGCCATCTTCTCCGCCGCCAAAATGGGGTGTGCGGAGCTCAATATCCAAATCGCACCGCCGATTGCCCCGACGGCGAAGAGGCCGGCGCCATAGAGCACCGAGACGATCAATCCGTCGGCGGCGGTCAGGCCGGCGAAGGTAAAGGCCGTCATCATCGCGCCCTCGCGGACGCCCCAGCCGGCGATCGAGATCGGAACGGTCGCGATCAGGATGACGGTCGGGACGAGCAGCAGCGCTTGCCAGAATTCGAGCGGCGCCGAGACGGCGCGCGCGGCGCACCAGACGGCGGCGACCGTCAGCACATGGATTGCGATCGACGGCAGCACAACGCCGGCTACGCCGCTGCCGCTGCCTAAGACCTTGAGCGCGACCGCTGCGGCACCACTGATGTGGCGCGTGATCCACCAACGTTGCAATAAGGTCCAGCGTTCGAGGCCGATGAGCAGAAATGCAATCGTGCCCAGAAAGGCCGCGCCGTTCGCCAGCAGCAGGCTGGTGCGGCCGAGAGGGTCGCGTACGAGGTCGAGCAGCCAGGGCAGACAGACGATGACGATCGCGACGAGCACCATGAGACCGATGACGCGGTCCACGATCACCGAATAACTCGCGGCCTTCCAGCCGGCGCCGGTGCGCGCCAGAAGCCAAATCCGCGCGGCGTCGCCGCCGATCGTGGACGGCAGCGTCTGATTGAAGAAAGAGGCAACGAGCGTGTAACGAAGCGCGCGCATAAACGGCAATGGCGCTTCGCCGTGCAGCCCGATTTGCTGCCAGCGCAACGCGGCAAACAGGAGCTGGAATAACAGCACGCACACCAAGGCCACGAGCCAGCCCGCGTCGGCTTGCTTGAGCCGGTGGCCGATCGCGCTCGGGTCTACTCGGGCGAGCGCGAAATACAGCAGCGCGCCGGAGATCGCTATTTTGGCAGCCAGGCTCAGAAGCTTGCGCATGGTGGTCGGCGCTCGCATCTCGACCGGAGGGTGACGAACGCTGCCCCGCATGGTCCGGAATGGACCGGGCGCCGTGATGCCACGTCGATTCCTTGACTGCAACCATGCGGTCTCCGGCTGGCCTATTGCAGGCGGTGTCGGCGCGCGGCTAAACAAGCGCCAAGCCGCGCAACGCGCGGTTTGAAAAGGGTTAACGGTGAGCCACGGACGCAAGATCGCGGTGATTGGGCTTGGCTACGTCGGCCTGCCCGTTGCGGTGGCCTTTGCCCGGTCGGGCGCGCCGGTGACCGGTTTCGACATCAACAAGCGGCGAATCGAGGAACTCCGCTCGGGCCACGACCGAACGCGCGAAGTCGCGCGCGGCGAACTCAAGCAGCCCACGCTCAAGCTCGAAAGCGATCCTGCCTCTTTGAAGGCCGCGGACTTTTTCATCGTCACGGTGCCGACGCCGATCGACGGCGCGCACCGGCCTGATCTCGGTGCATTGCTGGGCGCATCGGAAACCGTCGGCCGTGTGCTGGGAAAGAATTCGATCGTCGTTTACGAATCCACGGTCTATCCGGGCGCGATCGAGGAGGATTGCGTGCCGGTGCTGGAGCGCGTGTCGAAATTGCGCGCGGGTCAGGATTTCACCGTCGGTTATTCGCCCGAGCGCATCAATCCGGGCGACAAGACGCATCGCTTCGAGACCATCAAGAAAGTCGTATCGGGTCAGGATGCGCGCACGCTCGATATCATCGCTAAGGTCTACGGCTCGGTCGTCACCGCCGGCATCCATCGCGCCCCATCGATCAAAGTGGCCGAGGCCGCCAAGGTCATCGAGAATACGCAGCGCGATCTCAACATCGCCTTCATGAACGAACTCTCCGCCATCTTCCAGGAGTTGGGCATCGATACAGGAGACGTGTTGGCGGCAGCGTCAACCAAATGGAATTTTCTGAATTATCATCCGGGACTGGTCGGCGGGCATTGCATCGGGGTCGATCCGTATTATTTGACGTTTCGCGCGGAGAAGGCCGGCTACCATCCGGAGGTGATCCTCGCGGGCCGGCGCATCAACGATGGCGTCGGCAAGCGGGTTGCCCGCGAATGCATGCGCCGCCTGTTTCGCAGCGAGCGCGCGGGTTCAGCGGTGGTCACGATCCTCGGTATGACGTTCAAGGAGAACGTCCCCGACACGCGCAACTCGAAGGTGTTCGACATCGTGCGCGAGCTCAAATCGTACGACGTCAATGTGCAGGTGCACGATCCGCTGGCGCTGAACGAGGAGACCGAACACGAATACGATATATCGTTGACGAAAATGGAGGCGCTAAAGCCTGCCGATGCGGTGGTGTTGGCGGTCGCGCATGACGAATATGTTTCCGGCGGATGGACTTTGGTTACCAGGCTGCTCAAGGACGGCCGCGGCATCGTGCTGGATGTGAGATCGATACTGGACCGAGGCGCGCTGCCCAAGGGGATCGAACTTTGGCGGCTGTGACGACGATTGCGCCATGCGCGCGGGGCATAGGATAGGGCGTATGGCAGACGATGCAGTTCTCGTCACCGGGGCGGCCGGATTTATCGGCTACCATGTGGCGCGGCGCTTGAGCGAAGCCGGCCGCACGGTGGTCGGCGTCGACAACCTCAATCATTATTACGACCCCGCGCTCAAGCAGGCGCGGCTCGGGGAGCTTGCCAAGCTGCCGAGCTTCCGCTTCATCAAGCTCGACCTCGCGGACAAGGCCGGAACGGCGGCGCTGTTCGGCGAGCACCGTTTCCCCTTCGTGGTGCATCTGGCGGCGCAGGCGGGCGTACGGCATTCGCTCGTCAATCCGCATGCCTACATCGACGCCAATCTGCAGGGCTTCACGAACGTGCTGGAAGGATGCCGGCACAATGGTTGCCGGCATCTGCTGTTCGCGTCGTCATCGTCGGTCTATGGCAGCAACACCAAGCTGCCGTTTTCGGTCCATCATAATGTGGATCATCCGATCAGCCTCTATGGCGCCACCAAGAAGGCCAATGAGCTGATGGCGCATGCCTACAGCCACCTGTTTCGGTTGCCGGCCACCGGCCTGCGGTTTTTCACGGTGTATGGACCGTGGGGTCGGCCGGACATGGCGATGTTCATTTTCGCTTCGGCGATCCTCGCCGGTAAGCCAATTCGGTTGTTCAACAACGGACAGATGCGGCGCGACTTCACTTTCGTCGACGACGCGACGGAAGCGGTGGTGCGGCTGGTCGATCGCATCCCGACCGCGAACCCTTATTGGTCGAGCATGGCGCCGGATCCGGCGTCGAGTTCGGCGCCTTGGCGCATTTACAATATCGGAAACAATCGCACGGTCGAGGTGGCGCATGTGCTAAAGCTTCTGGAATCGGAGCTGGGCAAGATCGCGATCAGGGAGATGGCGGAAATGCAGCCGGGCGATGTCGCCGAGACCTGCGCTGACGTTGATGATCTCATGCGTGACGTCGGCTTTCGCCCCACCACGCCGATCGAGGAGGGCATCCGAAAATTCGCCGCCTGGTACCGGCAATATCACCGGATATGATGAAGCGTAGCGCCACAAGGACGAGCCGCAATGCCTGAACCCATCATTCCGCTCATCATGTGCGGCGGCGCGGGTACGCGGCTGTGGCCGGCTTCGCGCGAAAATCGACCGAAGCAATTTCTGCCGCTGTTCGGCCGGAACTCGACCTTTCAGGACACCGTGCTACGGGTTGGCGATCCCGCGCTGTTCGGCCGGCCCATTGTCATTACCAATGCGCTCTATCGATTTCTGGTCGCTGAGCAGCTCGCCGAACTCGGCGTCGAAGCCGATATTCTGCTCGAACCGATGCGGCGCGATTCCGCACCCGCGATCCTGGCGGGAGCGTTCTTTGCCATCGCGCGCGGCAGCGATCCGATCATCGTGGCGCTCGCGGCCGACCATGTGGTGACGGACGGCGCGGCATTTGCTGCCGCCTGCCGCACCGCGCGTGATGCCGCCGCAAACGGGCGCATTGTGACGTTCGGAATTCGTCCCGACCGGCCGGCGACCGAATACGGCTATATCCGTCCCGGCAGCAAACTGGGCGGAGACGTGTTCGCGGTCGAGAAATTTGTCGAAAAGCCGGACGAAACCAAGGCCAAGTCCTACATCGCCGACGGCTATCTCTGGAATTCGGGGAATTTCGTGTTCCGCGCGAGCGTGCTGCTCGAGGAATATCGCGCGTTCGAGGCGGCGAGCGCTGCGGCGGTGGCCGCGGCGGTCGAGCGCGCCGGGCGCGATCTCGGCTTCGTCACCCTCGATGCCGACTCGTTCAAGCAGGCTGCGGCAAAATCGATCGACTATGCGGTGATGGAGAAGACCAAGCGCGCGGCAGTGGTGCCGGTGTCGTACGGCTGGTCGGACGTCGGCTCGTGGCACGCGGTGTGGGACATCACGCCGAAGGATGCCGCGGGCAACGCTGCGCAAGGGCGTGCGATGTTCGTCGATGCGAACAAGTCGTACGTGTCTTCGGATAAGGCCTTGGTGGCTCTGCTCGGCGTGGAAGATCTGGTCGTGGTGGCGAGCGAGGACGCGATTCTGGTGGCGCATCGCGACAATGCGCAGGAATTGAAGAAGCTCATCGGCGAGCTCAAGACCGTCGAGCCCAAGCTTGCCGAGGAGCATTTGAAAGTGCACCGGCCTTGGGGTTCCTATCAGTCGCTCGACATGGGGAACCGCTACCAGGTCAAGCGGATTGTCGTTAAGGCCGGCGGCCGGCTGTCGCTGCAACTCCACCATCATCGCGCCGAGCATTGGGTGGTGGTGCGCGGCACGGCGAAGGTGACGGTGGGAGACCAAATCAAGACTTTGCACGAGAACGAATCAATCTATATTCCGCTTGGAACGCAGCACCGTCTTGAGAATCCTGGGAAAATAGACCTCGAACTGATCGAGGTGCAGACCGGAAGCTATCTCGGCGAAGACGACATCGTTCGGATCGAGGACGACTACCGGCGAAGCTGAAATCGCGCTCGAGACTCGATATTCGATACCCGCGAACCAACGATCATAGCGAACCAACAATGGCAGGCGTCACGCTCAAGACACTCAAGGTCAAGCTGTTCACCGACGGCGCCGACAAGGCGCAGATCGTCGAGATGGCGGCAAAACCATGGATCGCGGGCTTCACCACCAATCCTTCGCTGCTGAAAAAAGCCGGCGTGACGGATTATGAATCCTACGGCCGCGAACTGGTTGCCGCGGTGCCGGATCGGCATATCTCTTTCGAAGTCTTTTCCGACGACATCGCGGACATGGTCGCGCAGGCGCGGCTGATTACGACCTGGGGCCGCAACGTCTACGTCAAGCTGCCGGTGACGACCACACGCGGCGAGCCGTTGTTCGATGCGGTGCGCACGCTGTCGCGCGCGGGCGTGAAGATCAACATGACGGCAATCTTTACGTCCGAGCAAGTCGCGCGCGCGATCGAGGCGCTTGCAGGCGGCGCGCCGGCCTGCGTTTCGGTATTCGCCGGACGACTTGCCGATTTCGGCATCGACTATCGGCCGATCATGCAGGACGCAATTGCGCGCGCGCGCAGGACGGCGAATGTCGAGATCATCTGGGCATCGACGCGGGAGGCGTTCAACGTGGTGGAGGCGGACAGCATGGGCTGCCACATCATCACCGCGCCCGCCGATGTGCTGAAGAAATTGCCGGCGCTCGGGACGAAGAACGGGGCGGAACTTTCACTCGATGCGGTGCGAGCGTTCCGCGAGGATGCGCTGGCGGTAAAACTGATGCTCAAGGTGTCCGGCACTTCCGAAGCGGCCGAATAGGCGCCGGCACGCGCGCTGTGATTACGGAAAAATTAATTCCGCGGGGTTTTGATGGTCCGCCGGCCGGAACTTTAGGTGCGGAAACACGCAAGTTCACGGTTTGAATACGCCGTTTTAACCATGTGCAATTGACCCGTATGACGGTCTGTAACTCTTTGAATCAAAACGTGTTCACCGTCCTTACAGGTTGCCGTCGCGGGTCACCCGGTAACCATGCTAAGGTTGTGCGGCTAGGGATGGGGGAGTTCATTGCGTATTGAGCAGACGACGAAGCGGAGTGGCGAGTTGTTGCGCGTGGGGGTCGTTGGCGTTGGCGTGATGGGGTCCAATCACGCGCGCGTGTTCGCCGGGTTGCAGGGTGTGCAACTGGTTGGCGTCTCCGATCCCGATGCGCAGCAGCGCGAACTGGTTACGCGCGTGCTCGGATGCCCGGCGGTCGATAATCTCGAGGCCTTATTGGAGCTTGGCGTCGATGCGGTCACGATCGCGGCGCCGACGCATCTGCATCGCGAAATCGCGCTTGCCTGCATCGCGCGTGGAATTCACGTGATGGTCGAGAAACCGATCGCCTCGTCGGTCGAGGAGGGTCGCGAGATCATTGCGGCCGCTCGCCGCGCCGGTGTCACGCTCATGGTCGGACACGTGGAGCGCTTCAACCCCGCGGTGCAGGCGATCAAGGAAGCGATCCGCAACGAAGATATTCTGTCGATCGCGATCACGCGCGTCGGTCCGTTTCCGCCGCGCATGTCGAATGTGGGCATCGTGATCGATCTTGCCGTGCACGACATCGACCTCATCCGCTGGTTTACCGATTCCGACATCGTCGAGGTGCAGCCGCAGCTCTCCAGCGCGGTGGCCGAGCGCGAAGACATCGCGCTGTTGCAGTTCCGCACCGCCTCGGGCGTGCTCGCGCACATCAACACCAACTGGCTGACGCCGTTCAAGGCGCGCAACGTCACGGTCGCCACGCGCGGCAAATACGTGATGGGCGATCTGTTGACCCGGGAAGTCACCGAGTGCTTCGGCTTCCAGCCGGACGGCTCGTATTCGATGCGGCATCTTTCGGTCGGCTACGACGAGCCGCTGCGGGCCGAGCTGCAGGCTTTCATCACCGCTATCCGCGACGGCACGACGCCGGCGGTGTCCGGCGAGGAAGCGGTCGCAAGCCTCGAGATCGCCAGCCGCTGCCTGGAAAAACGGCCGGTGGTGGCCCCATTGCATCAGCGCAAGGGTCCGCGCAAGGTCGTCGGCTGAGTCTTTCGATACCCCTTCATCCTCTTCGGATGTGACCGATGAACAAGCCCGTACGCGTCGGCTCCGAGCCGATCCCCTTCATCGACGTGGCTGCCCAGCGCCGCCGTTTGGGCCGTGCGGTCGATGACGCGGTCGCGCGGGTGCTGGCGCATTGCCAGTTCATCATGGGTCCGGAGGTGGCGGCATTCGAGACGGCGCTCGCGGCTTTCTGCGGCGCGCGGCATGCGGTGTCCTGCGCGAGTGGAACCGATGCCCTGGTGCTGGTTCTGATGGCGCGCGGAATAGGTCCTGGCGATGCGGTGATCTGTCCATCCTTCACATTCTGCGCCACGGCCGAGGCCGCGGTCCTGGTCGGCGCGACGCCGGTGTTCGCCGAGGTCGATACCGCGACTTTCAATCTTGACCCCGGCAGCGTCGCGCGCGCGGTGAAAACGGCGCGGACGCTCAAGCTTAAGCCCAAGGCGGTTATTCCGGTCGACCTGTTCGGTTTGCCGGCCGACCACGATGCCATTGCGGCGGTGGCCAAGGCGGAGGGCCTGTACGTGCTCGACGACGCCGCGCAGGCGTTCGGCGCAACGTACAAGGGCCGCAAGCTCGGCAAGTTTCCGGATGCCACGGCCACGAGTTTCTTCCCGGCCAAGCCGCTCGGCTGCTACGGCGATGGCGGAGCGGTGCTGACCGACGACGCCAACCTCGTGGAGTTGCTGCGCAGCTTGCGCGTGCACGGGCAGGGCAGCGACAAATACGACAACGTGCGCATCGGCCAGACCAGCCGGCTCGATACCATTCAGGCCGCGGTGCTGATCGAAAAATTGAAAATTTTTCCGGACGAGATCGCGGCGCGCGATGCGGTCGCGCGACGTTATGCGGAAGGGCTCGCCGATGCGGCCATCGTGCCGCTGGTGCCGGCGGGTTTAACTTCGGTGTGGGCGCAATACACGATCCGGCTGCCGAAGGGCCACCGCGATCCGCTCGCCGCTGCGCTCAAGGCACAGGGAATTCCGACTGCAATTTATTATCCCAAGCCGCTGCATCGTCAGCAGGCGTATCGGCAGTTTCCGTCGGTCGAGGGCGGCCTTGCGGTCAGCGAGCGCTTGGCCGACGAAGTGATCAGCCTGCCGATGCACGCCTATCTCGATGCGGCGACGCAGGACCGCATCATTGCGGCCGTTCGCGGCGCGCTGGGACGTTAGGTCGAGCCGCCGCGACCGAATTGCACAGATCGCTCGGCAGGAATCAGGTATTGATACGCCAGCAACGCGGGCCCTGCCTTTCCCGTAAAGGCTCGCCAGGGTGCGTGAATTTTCGGGCTCGACGATGATCGATCGCATCCTCACGGTCGGCGGATTTACGCTCGCCTCGCGCGTTACGGGTTTCCTGCGCGACATCGTGCTGGCTGCGGTGCTGGGTGCCGGCCCGATAGCGGACGCGTTTTTCGTCGCGCTGCGGCTGCCCAATCATTTCCGCGCGATCTTCGCCGAGGGCGCATTCAATGCCGCGTTCGTGCCAACCTACGCGCGGCTGCGCACGGCCAGGGGAGCAACGACGGTCGGCGTGTTCGCAGACCGGATTTTCACGCTGTCGATCATCGTGCAAATCATCATCCTGGCGATTGCGCTCCTACAGACGCCCTGGGTGATCAATCTGCTGGCTCCGGGATTTGCCGAGAAGTCGGGGCAGTCCGCGCTTGCGATCGAACTGACGCGGATCACGTTCCCGTATCTCCTGCTGGTGACGATGGTCACGCTCTACGGCGGCATCCTCAATTCACTCGAGCGATTTGCGGCCGCCGCCGCAGCGCCGATCCTGCTCAACTTCACCATCGTATTTGCGCTTGCCGTCGCAGCGGTGTTCCCAACGCCCGGGCATGCGGCGGCGTGGGGCGTGTTCGCTGCGGGTGTGCTCGAGGTCGTGCTGGTCGGGGGAGACGCCTGGCGGCAAGGCGTGCTGCCTCGCCTGCGCTGGCCGAAGCTCGATGGCGACGTGAGGCTCTTTCTCAAGCGCTTTGCGCCAGCAACGGCCGGTTCGGCTGGAACACAAATCGCACTGTTCGCGGACACGATCATCGCGAGCTTCTTCGCGGCCGGCGCGCTTTCAGCGCTCTATTACGCGGATCGCATCAATCAGTTGCCGATCGGCGTGATCGGGATTGCGGTCGGTACTGTGCTGCTGCCCGAAATGGCGAATCGGCTCGCGGCGGGCCAGGAACACCAGGCGCGGGAGGCGCAGAACCGGGCGATCGAATTCACATTGCTGCTTTCGGTTCCGTGCTTTGTCGCGTTCCTGCTGGTTCCGGTGCCGATCATGAACGGCCTGTTCGAACGCGGGGCATTCACGGCAGCGGACGCCGCCGCGTCCGGCGCGACGCTGCGCGCCTATGCGTTCGGGCTCCTGCCGTTCGTGCTGCTGCGGAGCCTGTCGGTCACATTCCTGTCGCGGGGCGATACGCTTACTCCGGTCATCGCGCTGGCGTGTTCAGTCGCAATCAACGTCGCGTTGAAGATCTTCTTCTACTATTCGACGACGCTTGCACAGGTCGGACTCGCCATCGCGACCTCGGTGGGGGCGTGGATGAACGTTGCGGTGCTTTACTGGTTTGCGCGACGACAAGAGCTGCTCACATTCGACGAGTCGCTGCGCAGCGCCGTGACCAAGTTGAGCATTGCGGGCGTGCTGCTCGCCGTAGCTCTGTCGGGCGGGCAGTATGCCTTCGTCGCGCTGTTCGACGGTTTGCCGCATCGCGCTGTTGTGCTGCTCGCCTCGCTCACGATCCTCGGGGCGGTGGTCTACGGAGCCGCCTTGTTCGTGTTGTTCGGCAAACGGCGGCTGGCCGGATATTTCCGATCCGCGACGCCGTCGGCGGGTGCTCCGCCCCCGGCCACGCCGGCCACCGATGAAGCAAGTTGATCGGACTCATTCATGCGGCGCATTAGTCAAAGGATTTATGGTCAGCGCTTTGCGTTCGGGGACCTTGGTGTATACATTGCTGCAATGCGGTATTTCGCCATGGCGAATTTTGCAACATCTCGACCGATCGCAAATGCTGCGCGTCTCACTGCGGCCGCGTTGCTTTCAGTCCTGCTGACGCACTGCGGAGAGAACAAGCCGCCTGGTCCGCCGCCGCCGGCTGCCACGGTTGCGAAACCGGTTCAGCGGACCGTCGTCGACCAGGACGAATATGTCGGACGTTTCGTGGCGGTCAATTCGGTGGAGATCCGCGCGCGCGTGTCCGGCTATCTCGAGGCGGTGCATTTCCGCGACGGGCAGATCGTCAAGACGGGCGATCTGCTGTTCACGATCGACAAGCGGCCGTTTCAGAATACGCTCGACCAGGCGCGTGCCAATCTTGAACAATCCAAGGCCAACCTCGCCTTTGCCGAGGCCGATCTTGCGCGCGGCCAGCAATTGGTGCGCGACAAGACCATCACCGAGCAGACCTTCGATCAACGCACGCAGGCGAGCCGCAACGCGAAGGCCTCGGTGGCGGCCAATGAGGCGGCGGTGCGTCAGGCGGAACTCGACCTGCAATTCACCGAGCTGCGTGCGCCGGTGAATGGCCGTATCGGCGATCGGCGGGTATCGCCGGGCAATCTGGTGACAGGCGGAACGGCGGGCAATACGACTCTGCTGGCCACCATCGTATCAACCGATCCGATCCGGTTCGAGTTTACGTTCGACGAGGCGTCCTATCTTCGCTACGAGCGCATCTCGCGCACGGGCAAGGAAGTTACCGGCCGCGAAGGCGGCGTCCTGGTGTCGCTCAAGCTGATCGATGAGCCCGAATTCAGCCATAACGGTTACATGGATTTCGTCGACAACGTGATCGATAAGTCATCCGGTACGATCCGCGGGCGCGCCGTGTTTTCCAATCCGGATTCAGTGTTCACGCCCGGCATGTTTGGACGGGTGCGGGTGCCCGGTTCGGCGGCATACCAGGCCCTGCTCATCCCCGATGCCGCGATCGGAAGCGAGCAGGTGAAAAAATACGTGCTGGTCGTGAATGCCGACAATGTGGTGACGCCGCGCTATGTCACGCTCGGCCAGATGGTGGACGGGCTGCGGGTCATCAAAGATGGCCTGACCGCCGACGATCACGTCGTGGTCAACGGGTTGATGCGGCTGCGGCCGGGCATGAAGGTGACGCCGCACGAGCAGACGGCTGCTCCGCCGTCGGCGCCGAAGGAGTCGCAGGCCAAATCGAATTAGGCGGCGCTAGTCCATGAAGATTTCGCATTTTTTCATCGACCGGCCGATTTTCGCGTCCGTGGTCTCGATCGTGATCGTGATTCTGGGCGCGGTGGCGTTCATACGCCTGCCGATCGCGCAATATCCGGAAATTGCGCCGCCCATCATCAACGTGGCGGGCCAGTATCCCGGCGCGAGTGCGGATGTGGTGGCCTCGACGGTGGTCGCCCCGATCGAGGAGCAGATCAACGGCGTCGAGAACATGATCTACATGTCCTCGAATTCGACCGGCGACGGCCGGTTCTCGATTGCGGTGACGTTCGACATCGGCACCAACCTCGATATCGCGCAGGTGCAAGTGCAGAACCGCGTGTCGATCGCGCAGCCGCGGCTGCCGGCCGACGTGCGCAACATCGGCGTCACGGTCAGCAAGAGCTCGCCCGACCTGATGATGGTCGTGCACCTGATCTCGCCGGATAATTCGCGCGATCAGCTCTTCATCTCGAATTACGCCACGCTGGAGATCAAGGACGCGCTCACCCGCGTCGACGGCGTCGGCTCGATCACCGTGTTCGGCAGCCGCGACTACTCCATGCGGATCTGGCTCGATCCGGACCGGCTGCAGTCGCTCGGCTTGACCGCCACCGACGTCACCACCGCATTGGCCGGGCAGAACGTGCAAGTCGCCTCGGGTGTGTTGAACCAGCCGCCGGTCGACAAGCCGGGGGCGTTTCAAATATCCGTGCAGACGCTCGGCCGGCTCGCCGATCCGAACGAGTTTTCCAACATCGTGGTCAAGCAGACTGCGAATGCGGTCGTGCGCTTGAAGGACGTCGCGAAGGTCGAGCTCGCCGCGCTCGACTACACGTCGAATTCCTATCTCGACCGGAATCAGGCGGTGGCCATCGCGGTATTCCAGCGGCCGGGCTCGAATGCGCTGTCAACGGCAACGGCGATACGCGCGACCATGGCGCAGCTTTCCCAACGCTTCCCGCCCGGCATCAAATACGACATCGTCTACGATCCGACGCAATTCATTCAGCAATCGGTCGATGCGGTCGAGGACACGATCCTCGAAGCGATCCTGCTGGTCGTGCTGGTTGTGGTGCTGTTCCTGCAAACCTGGCGCGCGGCGGTCATTCCGCTGGTCGCGATACCGGTGTCGCTCATCGGCACGTTCTTCTTCATGGCGATGTTCGGATTTTCGCTCAACAATCTGTCGCTGTTCGGCCTGGTGCTCGCGGTCGGCATCGTGGTCGACGACGCGATCGTCGTCGTGGAGAACGTGGAACGCAACATCGCGACCGGGCTGTCGCCACATAACGCCGCTTTCAAGAGTATGGATGAGGTCGGAGCGGCACTGATTGCGATCGCGCTCGTGCTGTGCGCGGTGTTCGTACCGTCCGCGTTCATCACCGGCATATCGGGCCAGTTCTACAGGCAGTTTGCGCTGACCATCGCGGGCGCCACGATCATTTCGTTGATCGTGTCGTTGACGCTGTCGCCGGCGTTGTGCGCAATGCTGCTCAAGCCGCACTCGGAACATCAGCGCGGCCGGTGGCCCTGGGATCGCTATATCGAGGCGTTCTTCAAGCGCTTCAATGCGGGTTTCGACGCGACCGCACACTTCTATCATCGGCTGGCGGAGCGCGTCGTCCATGTCGCCGTGGTGATGCTCCTCCTCTACGCGGGCATCATCGCGTTTGGGCTCAACGAATTCCGCAAGACTCCGGTCGGCTTCATCCCGCAACTCGATCGCGGCTACATCATCGTGGTGACGCAGTTGCCGCCGGGCGCGTCGCTCCAACGCACCGACGCCGTGGCGCGGCGCGTGGTCGATATCGCGCTGCAGACGCCGGGTGTCGCCGGCGCGGTGAACATCGTCGGCTTCAACGGGGCAACCTTCACCAATGCGCCGAATTCGGGCGCGACCTTCCTGGTGCTCGACTCGTTTTCGAAGCGGGCGAAGGATCCGAACCAGTCGGCGGCGGGCATTCAGCGCGCGCTGTTCGGCCGGTTGGCCTCCATCGAGGAGGCGCTGATCCTGGTGGTGCTGCCGCCGCCGGTGGCGGGCATCGGCAATGCCGGCGGTTTTCGCATGATGATCGAGGATCGCGCCGGACGAGGGGCGGCGGCGCTGCAAGGCGCAGCCTTCGCCATGATGGGCCGCGCGGCGCAGACGCCGGGGCTGTCGCAGGTGTTCACGGTGTTCGAGACCTCAACGCCACAGCTCTACCTCGACATCGATCGCACCAAGGCCCAGCTCTTGGGCATCAACGTGCCCGACGTTTTTGCCGCGCTGCAGATCTATCTCGGCTCGGCCTATGTGAACGACTTCAACCTGTTCGGCCGCACCTTCCGCGTCACCGCGCAAGCCGAAGCCGACGCGCGGCTCGACACCAAGGACGTGCTCAAAATCCGGGTGCGCAATTCAAACGGCGACACGGTACCGCTCGGCTCGTTCACGACTGTGCGCGATATTTCCGGCCCGTACCGGGTGCCGCGCTACAATCTTTATCCGACGGCAGAGCTCGATGGGGCGGCCGCGCCGGGCTACAGCCAAGGCCAGGCGATCCAGATCATGGAGAAGCTTGCGGCCGAGACGCTGCCGGAGGGGTTCGCCTACGAGTGGACCACGCTCGCATTCCAGCAACAGCGCG
This sequence comes from Xanthobacteraceae bacterium, assembly GCA_035501735.1. Lineage (GTDB taxonomy): Bacteria > Pseudomonadota > Alphaproteobacteria > Rhizobiales > Xanthobacteraceae > PNAI01. The sequence goes on from DATJVR010000095.1 coordinate 53,849, forward strand.
CCGGCAATACCGCCTTGTTCGCGTTCACGCTCGCGGTCGTGTTCGTGTTCCTGGTGCTGGCCGCGCAATTCGAGAGCCTGACGCTGCCGCTTGCCGTCATCCTGATCGTGCCGATGTGCCTGATCGCGTCCATCGTCGGCGTGGTGCTGCGCGGACAGGACAACAACATTCTCACCCAAGTCGGCTTCATCGTGCTGATCGGTCTTGCAGCCAAGAACGCGATCCTGATCGTGGAATTCGCCAAGCAGCTCGAAGACGCAGGCCGCAACCGGTTCGAAGCGGCGGTCGAGGCGGCACGATTAAGGTTGCGGCCGATCCTGATGACGTCGTTCGCCTTCATCTTCGGCGTCATGCCGCTGGTCTGGGCCATCGGGGCAGGCGCCGAGTTGCGGCAGACGCTCGGTACTGCGGTGTTCTCCGGAATGATCGGTGTGACGGCGTTCGGGCTGATCTTCACGCCTGTGTTCTATGTGGTCACCCGATGGCTGGCCGAGCATTTGCGGCGGCGCAGCGCGAAGACGCAACCGCATCCGGCGGAATAACCTCTGCGACGACAAGCCAGCGCCGCGGGTGGGCAAGGCGGATAACTCGCCCATTTGCTGGGCTTGCGCTCACGAAATCGTGAATTCAAGGAATGGTCGGAAGCGCGCCCGGCGCAACGGAATAATGCGATGGGTCAGGTGTTCGCCTATTACTTGCCGTGGCAGGGCAGGTTAGCGTTTTACCAGAGGGGAGACACCAGATGATCAGCCGTACTGTGCTCGCGATCGTGGCGCTGGCACTTGGAACTACTGCAGTTCTTGCAGACGCGATTGCAGACCGCAAGGCGCTGATGAAACAGCAAAGCGCGCAGACCGCTCAGGGCGCCAAGTTCATGAAAGGCGAAGAGCCGTTTGATCTCGCGAAGGCCAAGAACATTTTTGTTGTCCTGGCAAGCACGGCAGAAAAGATGCCAGCATTGTTCCCAGCGAACTCGAAGGACGGCGATACCAAATCCTTGCCGGTAATCTGGGAAAAGTTCGACGACTTCAAAGCCAAGGCGGCGCAACTCGAGAAGGATGCGAAGGCCGCGGAAGCGAGCGTGAAGGATGAAGCGAGCTTCAAGGCCGCCTTTCCGACGGTGACCAAGAATTGCGGCGGCTGTCACCAGGTCTACCGCAAGCCGCAATCCTGAATCATTTCCGGCCTGAGCCGGTCGGCGGACTAAGAACGGGCGATCCATTCACAAGATGGATCGCCCTTCGGCTTAGCAGCTGCGGTTTTCGCGCCTAAATTTGCGCAGAGGAGGCAAAGGATGCTGCGCAAGCTGGTCATTCTTGTGCTCGCCGCCGCCATCATTGGCGGCGCGGCATTCTGGTTCCTCACCATTCCCCAGACAGTATCGGCAAGGGCGCTGCCGCCGCACACGCCGAACCTCGACAATGGGCGGGAAATGTTTTTCGCCGGCGGGTGTCGCTCGTGTCACTCCATGCGGGGGGAGGGCGACAGGATGCGGCTCGGCGGAGGACGCGCTTTGAAATCGCCGTTCGGCACATTCTACATGCCGAATATTTCGCCGGATCCCAAGTACGGCATCGGCGCCTGGAGCGAGGCCGATTTTGTCACCGCCATGACGAATGGCACGTCGCCCGACGGGCGACATTACTTCCCGGCGTTTCCGTATTCGTCGTATCAGCGCATGACCATGGACGACGTACGCGATCTGTTTGCGTATCTGAAGACGTTGCCGCCGGTCGAGAGCACGGTTCGCGATCACGATTTGCCGTTCCCGTTCCATATCCGCCGTCTGGTCGGCGGCTGGAAACTCTTGTTCCTCGACGGCAAGACGTTCGAGCCCGACAAGAGCAAATCGGCGCAGTGGAATCGCGGCGCTTACCTCGTCAACGGCCCCGGGCATTGCGCCGAATGTCACAGCCCGCGCAATTTCCTGGGTGGAATTATTTCGGGCAGACGCTTTGCCGGCGGCCCCGATCCCGAGGGCGATGGTACGGTGCCCAACATAACGCAGAGGTCGATGGACGATTGGAAGGAGAGCGATTTCGTCGAACTGCTCAAGACCGGCAACAAGCCGGACGGAGATTCCGTTGGCGGCAGCATGGGCGCCGTGATCGGCAATACCCGGCAGTTAAATGACGAGGATATCGCCGCCATGGCGCATTATCTGAAATCCCTGCCACCCGTCACCAGTCTGCCGACGCCGGAAAAGAAATAAGCTGCTTCCGCCTCCATCCAATAGTCGCACAGAATCGATAAAACCCGTGCCATAAGTCATGGGTTGGATGCGTCGTGTTTGCGTTGTCCCGCCACCGACCGCCTGGGAATCATGCAGACGCACGGAAAAATCCTGCTCAAGGCCATTCTGCTCAAGCTGGCCTCGGTGGTGCTGTTCGCCGTGATGCAGGCCTTGGTGCGCGCGCTCGGCGACAGCGTGCCGATCGGCCAGTTGGTGTTCTTCCGCAGCGTATTCGCGATCGTGCCGGTGGTGCTGATCTTTGCCTGGCAGGGCGAACTCGCCGCCGCAATCTACACCAGCCGGCCGTTCGGGCAGCTCTGGCGCGGACTTATCAGCGTCGTCGGCATGTTCCTCAATTTCGCCTCGCTGGCGCGGCTTCCGCTCGTGGATGCAACCGCCATTTCGTTTGCGGCGCCGCTGATCACGGTGGCATTCGCCGCGCTCATTCTTGGCGAGCGCGTGCGCATTTACCGCTGGTCGGCGGTGACCGTCGGATTCATCGGCGTCATCGTGATGCTGTGGCCGCATTTCGATTTCGAGCGTCTGATGGTTGCGGGAAGCGCGGCGACCGCCATCGGCGCCACCTGCGCCCTGGGCGCTGCGTTCACCAACGCGGGCTCGGTGATCCAGACGCGGCTGCTCACCAGCACGGAGAGCACGTCATCCATCGTGTTTTATTTTTCGCTGGTGTGCGCGCTGTTCGGCCTGGCGACTCTACCCTTCGGATGGACGACGCCTGACTATTATCAGTTAATCATGTTCATTTCGCTCGGCGTGCTTGGCGGGCTCGCGCACATCCTGCTGACCGAAAGCTATCGGTTCGCGGCGGCGTCGGTGATCGCGCCGTTCGACTACACCGCGATGGTGTGGGCGTTCATTCTCGGCTATCTGCTGTTCGGCGAACTGCCGACACAATTTCTTTTCATCGGCGCGACCATTGTCGCCGCGGCCGGCCTGTTCGTGATCTGGCGCGAACGGCAGCTCGGCCTGTCCCGCTTCCGCGCCGCGGAAGGTCCGCCGACCGGGGCGTAAGTTGCCCGCCCTCAGGAGGCGCCGAAGGCCTTAAACGTGATGATGGTGCGGGTGTCCTGGATGCCGGGGATGGTCTGCACCTTTTCGTTCACGAAATGGCCGATGTCGGCGTTCTCATCCACGTAGAATTTGGCAAGCAGATCAAATTCGCCCGCGGTGGAATAGATTTCGGAGGCGATCTCGGCATCGGCCAGCCGATTGGCGACGTCATAGGATTTACCGAGCTGGCATTTGATCTGGATGAAAAAGGGCACCATGTTGTGAATCTCCGGCCGCACGGGATGCTCGCGCAATCCAGCAAAAACGCAGCGGCCTGACAAGTCGCCCTTGCGCTCGGCGCCGCATGGGACTAAGTGTTTTTCAGCAATCTCAAGGGGTGTCCGGCGGATACGCCGCCGGGCTGAGAGGCGAAAGCCAACCCGTGGAACCTGATCCGGATCATGCCGGCGGAGGGAGAGATGCACGCACCTGCCAGCGAACTTCCGGTCATCGCAGTCGATATTCTCGCGCGCGTGCACGCGCAGAACCCGCGCGTGCATTGCATCACCAATGCGGTGGCGCAGACGATCACCGCCAATGTACTGCTTGCGGTCGGCGCGGTGCCGTCGATGACGCTTGCCGTGGACGAGGTCGGCCTGTTCGTGCGGGGTTCGAGTGCCTTGCTGGTCAATCTCGGCACTTTCGATGCGGAGCGGCGCGCGGCAACGGCAGTTGCAATCGATGCGGCGGTGGAGCACGGCCGCCCGTGGGTGCTCGATCCGGTCTTCATCAATCATTCCGAGCCGCGCGCGGCCCATGCACGGGAGCTGGTGACGCGCTTGCCGAAAGCGATCCGGCTCAATCGCGCTGAGTACACCGCGCTCGCAGGCACAGCGGCCGACGAAAACGCGATTGCGATCTACGCGCGCGGACAAAACACCGTCATCGGGCTTACCGGCGCGACCGATCTCGTGGCGGATGGAGCGCGGCTTGCGGCCATCGCCAACGGTCATCCTTTGATGACGAAGGTGACCGCGCTCGGCTGCGCGGAGTCGGCGCTCGTTGCCGCCTGCCTTGCGGTCGAACGCGATGCCTGGCGCGCGACCGCCGCCGCGCTGCTGATCATGGGCATTGCCGGCGAAATGGCCGCAAAGCGCGCGCGCGGGCCGGGTAGTTTCGCCGTGGAGATTCTGGATGCGCTGCATGCGCTCGATCGCGGCACGCTCATGGCGCAGGCGAGGGTGAGCTGATGCGCGTCGATCTTCGGCTCTACGCCATCGTCGATCCGGAAACCTCGGGCGGGCACGATCTCGCGGAACTGGCGCGGGACATCGTCGCCGGCGGTGCGACGCTCGTGCAATTGCGCGACAAGCTGAGCGACACGCGCACCATGGTGGCGCGTGCGCGGGCGATCAAGGCAGCTATCGGTGTGGTGCCGCTGCTGGTCAACGACCGCGTGGACATAGCGCTCGCGGCAGGCTGCGAGGGCGTGCATGTCGGCCAGGACGATATGATGCCCGAGGACGCGCGGCGGCTGCTCGGCCGCGATGCCATCATCGGGCTTTCGATCAAGACCGTGGCGCAGGCTCAGGCCGCGCCGTTTGCGTTGATCGACTATGTCGGTATCGGCGGCGTGTTCGGCACGACGTCAAAAAGCACCACATCGAAGCCGATCGGACCGGCGGGGCTTAAAGCGATCGTCGAAGAGTTTCACCGACGCAAGCGGGGTTTCCCCACCTGCGGCATCGCGGGCATCAACGAGCGTAACGCGGCCGAGGTGATCGCGGCGGGCGCCGACGGCATCTCGGTGATCTCGGCGCTTTCGCTCGCGCCCGATCCGAAGGCGGCGGCGCAACGGCTGCGGTCGATCGTCGATGCCGCGCTCGCGAAACGAGGACGACAATGACCGCGATAGCCGTCACCATTGCGGGTTCGGATTCCGGCGGCGGGGCCGGCATTCAAGCCGACCTGAAGACGTTTTCCGCGCTCGGTGTTTACGGCGTTTCGGTGATCACGGCGCTGACCGCGCAAAACACGCAACGCGTCAGGGCCATTCACGACATTCCGCCCGAATTCGTCACGGCCCAGATCGACGCAGTGTTCTCGGATTTCGAGGTGAACGCCGTGAAAATCGGCATGTTGTCGCGCGCCGCGATCGTCGACGCGGTGGTGACCGGCCTTGACCGGCATCACGCGAAAAATGTCGTGCTCGATCCGGTCATGGTCGCCAGCTCGGGAGATCGGTTGCTCGCACCCGATGCGATCGATGCCGTGCGCCGCAGGTTCCTGCCGCGCGCCCGCTTGATCACGCCGAATTTGCCTGAAGCCGCTGCGCTGCTCGGTGGTCCGGTGGCGGCGAGCGAGCGCGACATGCGGATGCAGGCCGAAAAGCTCCTGTCGGTCGGCGCAAAAGCCGTGCTGATCAAGGGCGGCCACGCCGAGGGCGAGGAATGCGTCGACCTGCTGGTCGATGCCAACGGCGTCATGCGGCTTGCCGCGCCACGGGTCGCGACCCGCAACACGCATGGCACCGGTTGCACGTTGTCGGCGGCCATTGCGGCGGAACTGGCCAAAGGCAGCTCGCTTCGCGATGCCGTGCGCGGCGCGAAGGCCTATATCACGGATGCGATCGCGGGCGCCGATAAGCTTGCCGTCGGCAAAGGGCGCGGTCCGATACATCATTTCCAAAAGTGGTGGTGAACAAGTTTGAATGCAGCCGAGCTGGAGCGAACGATGTCCAAGATCACGCGACGAAAATTGATTGCCGCCGGCGCGGCCGGAATGGGTGCCGCTCTCGCCGCACCTTCAATCGCAACCGCGCAGGCGCGGCGCTGGCGCATGGTCACCTCGTGGCCGAAGCGTTTGCCGGGGCCGGGCATGTCGGCGGAACGGGTGGCGGAGCGCATCCGCACGCTGTCCGGCAGCCGGCTCGACATCACGGTGCATGCTGCGGGCGAGGTGGTGCCGGCATTCGAGGTGCTCGATGCGGTCGGCAACAACGTCGCCGAGATGGGCCACACCGCTTCGTTTTATTGGCAGGGCAAGGAACCGTCGGCGGCGTTCTTCACCACGGTGCCGTTCGGGCTCACGCCGAACGAGCACGTCGCGTGGGTCGATGTCGGCGGCGGGCAGGCGTTGTGGGATGCGCTCTATGCGCCGTTCGGCGTGAAGCCGTTCATGGGGGGAAATACCGGCGTCTGCATGGGCGGCTGGTTCCGTCATGAAATCAAAGGCTTATCAGATTTGCGCGGGCTCAAGATCCGCGCGCTCGGATTGGGCGGCGAAGTCTATCGCCGGCTCGGCGCGACGCCGCAGACCACGCCGCCGGCGGAAATCCTCACCAGCCTGCAGTCGGGCGTGCTCGACGCCGCGGAATTCGTCGGGCCTGGCTCCGACATCGCGCTTGGGCTCTACCGCGTGGCGCCGTTCTACTACGGCCCCGGCTTCAACAAGCCGAACGGCACCGGCGAGTGCCTCGTGTCGATGAAGGCCTGGGAGGCGCTGGATGACGGATTGAAAGCCGTGATCGCCCATGCCTGCGCGACCGAAGCCTCCTATGCGCTGGCCGAGATGGAACGGCTCAACGTCGAAGCGCTGGCGGCGCTCACGACCCAGCATCACGTGCAATTGCGCACGTTCCCCGCCGATTTGATCACGGCAGCGCGAAAGCTCTCGACCGAGGTTTTGGGCGAGGTTGCGGCGCGCAGCGAAAAGTCGCGGCGCGTGCATGACTCCTATGTGGCATTCCGCGAACGCGTCGGCGCCTGGTCGCGGATTTCGCTGAAAGCCGTGCTGGAGGCGCGGGAGGGGTAGTCTTCTTTCCCCTCTCCCCACAGTGGGGTGAAGAAAGTGCGTTTCGCCCGTTAGCGATGCATCTCCAATTCAAAATTCAAACAGCCAAGTTTCATCGCCCGTATTTTTTCGCCAGCGCCGGGTACGCCCGTATTCCTAGCTCGGCGAGGACAAATTTGCCCGCACGCCAACAGCCCCGTTTACGGGGCGTCTTCCTCCCTCACGTAAGATGAGGGAGCGGAGCGCCGCAAGGCGCTACCAGATCAGTCCGCGTCTTGCGACGCGTGCGCATCCGACGAGATGCACGCGCCTCGCAGCGCTCCACCGCGGCGACTTTTCACCTCGGGACCGTGCTTCCTGCACACGGGCGGATCGCTCTTCGCGTCCCTAGCGGAAGGCTTTCGCCTTCCTCGCCCTGCCCAGTCCAGCCATTGAAGGCAGCCCCACGTAGTTGGAGCGGACGGTGACCCGAGGCGTCCCGGGGTTGCGGTTACGAAGCGCAACAGCAGGCGCCGCATCCTGCCCCGCCATCACGACGCCTCATGAAAGCGCCCTCAGCGGACAGGACGATGTGAATAAAATCCTAGAATATGGCGATGTTGGGGCGGCGAAAATTTTGCGACCGCCGGCATTCCATTGTCCGTTGTTGGAGTGCGCCCCTGCTGGTGGACAGTTTCAGGCGGCGGTTTTGACAGGTTTCTGGGCGTGACGATCCTCGTATTGCGCGGGGCTCAGGTAGCCTAGCGCGGAGTGAAGTCTGCGAGTGTTGTAAACCTCATCAATGAAGCGTGGAAGATCAGCTCTGACATC
>DATJVR010000096.1:0-8284 GCA_035501735.1 Xanthobacteraceae bacterium
ATGGAGCAATATATCGAGATCAAGGCCGCCAATCCGGATTGCCTCTTGTTCTACCGGATGGGCGATTTCTACGAACTGTTCTTCGACGACGCCGAGGTCGCCTCGCGCGCACTCGGCATCGTGCTCACCAAGCGCGGCAAGCATCTCGGCCGCGACATCCCGATGTGCGGCGTGCCGATCGAGCGCGCCGACGAATATCTCCACCGCCTGATCGCGCTCGGCCACCGCGTCGCGGTCTGCGAGCAGCTCGAAGACCCGGCCGAGGCCAAGAAGCGCGGCGCCAAAAGCGTCGTGCGGCGCGACGTCATTCGCCTGGTGACGCCCGGCACGTTGACCGAAGACACGCTCCTCGACGCCAACCGCAACAACTATCTGCTCGCCATCGTCCGTGCCCGCACCTCGTCCGGCGACGACAGCCGCTTCGCTCTGGCCTGGATCGACATTTCCACCGGCGAGTTCCGCATCGGCGAATGCGACCGGCTGGGGCTTGCCGCCGAGATCGCGCGGCTCGAGCCGGGCGAGATCATCGTCTCCGACGCGCTCTACGGCGATCCCGAGCTTGCGCCTTATCTGCGCAGCCTGCCGGCGGTGACCCCGCTGGCCCGCGACGTGTTCGACGGCGCCACCGCCGAGCGGCGCCTCTCGGACTATTTCGCGGTCGCCACGACGGAAGCCTTCGGCGCGCTCTCGCGACTCGAGCTCAACGCCGCCGCGGCCTGCGTCACCTACGTCGAGCGCACCCAGATCGGCAAGCGTCCGCCGCTCTCACCGCCCGTGCGCGAGGCCGCCGGCGCCACGCTCTCGGTCGATCAGGCCACCCGCGCGAACCTCGAACTCGTGCGCACGCTCTCCGGCGAGCGCCACGGCTCCCTGCTGGCCGCCGTCGATCGCACCGTGACGCCGGCCGGCGCGCGGCTGCTCGCCCAACGCCTTGCCGCGCCGCTCACCGATCCCGCCGCCATCGCCGGCCGTCTCGATGCCGTCGCGGTCTTCGCCAACGACGCGACCACGCGCAACGAAGTGCGCGATCGCCTGAAATCCGCGCCCGACCTTGCCCGCGCGCTCTCCCGCCTTGTGGTCGGCCGCGGCGGCCCGCGCGATCTCGCCGCCATCCGCGACGGCATTCGGGTTGCCTCCGGTCTCTCCGAGCTGCTCGACACCCTGTCCCAATCGTCGTCAGAGATTTCGGCAGCCGCATCCGCGCTGTGCCGCCCGGACGGTGCGATCGCGAACGAGCTGACGGTTGCCCTCGCCGATGAACTGCCGGCGTTCAAACGCGATGGCGGCTTCGTCCGTACCGGATATCTGGCGGCGCTCGACGAGGCGCGCGCGCTGCGCGACGAATCGCGCAAAGTCGTGGCGCAATTGCAGGCGCGCTACGCCGACGATGTCGGCGTCAAATCGCTCAAGGTCCGGCATAACAACGTGCTCGGCTATTTCGTCGAGGTGACCGCGCAGCACGGCGACAAACTGCTTTCGCCGCCGCTCAATGCCACCTTCATCCACCGCCAGACGCTTGCCGGCCAGGTGCGCTTCACCACCACCGAGCTCGGCGAGCTTGAGGCGAAGATCGCCAATGCGGCCGATCGCGCGCTCGGGCTTGAGCTGGAGACCTTCGAGCGGCTTTCGGCCATCGTCACCGCCGCCAGCGCCGCGATCAAATCCGCCGCCGAGGCGTTGGCGACGCTTGACGTGGCCGTGTCGCTTGCCGTGCTCGCGGTCGAACGCGACTACGTCCGCCCGCAAGTCGACCGTTCCCTTGAGTTCGTCGTCGAAGGCGGCCGCCACGCGGTGGTCGAGCAGACGCTGGCCAGCACGCCGTTCGTTGCCAATGATTGCGATCTCTCCCCGCCCGCCGATACCGAGGCAGGCCGCATCTGGCTGCTCACCGGCCCGAACATGGCGGGCAAATCGACCTTCCTCCGCCAGAACGCGTTGATCGTCGTGCTTGCCCAGATGGGCTCATTCGTGCCGGCCAAGCGCGCCCAGCTGGGCGTGGTCGACCGGCTGTTCTCGCGCGTCGGCGCCGCCGACGATCTTGCCCGCGGCCGTTCCACCTTCATGGTCGAGATGGTCGAGACCGCGGCCATCCTCAATCAGGCGACCGAGCGCTCGCTCGTGATCCTCGACGAAATCGGCCGCGGCACCGCAACCTTCGATGGGCTTTCGATCGCCTGGGCCACCATCGAGCATCTGCACGAGGTGAACCGCTGCCGCGCGCTGTTCGCCACGCATTTCCACGAACTCACCGCGCTCGCGGCTCGCCTCAAGCGGCTGCACAACGCCACCGTCCGCGTCAAGGAATGGCAGGGCGACGTCGTATTCCTCCACGAAGTGGTGCCCGGCGTCGCCGACCGCTCCTACGGCATCCAGGTCGCCAAGCTCGCTGGCCTGCCCTCGCGCGTGATCGAACGCGCCAAGCACGTGTTGGCCGAGCTCGAGGCCGAGGATCGCACCTCGCCGGCGCGCCGGCTGGTCGACGATCTGCCGCTATTTGCCGCAACGCCGCGCGCAAGCGAGCCCTCGCCAAACGAGGCCGCGCTTGACACAATCGTTGCCGCGCTCGCCGCCCTCAATCCTGACGAAATGTCGCCGCGCGAGGCGATCGAAGCACTCTACGCGCTCAAGGCAAAGTCCGCGCCCCGGGGAAAAAAGTCATGATCAAAACGATCGGCAAGTTTGTTTTCGGTTGTTGCCTGCTCGGCGCCGTCGCCGCCAACGCGCAGACTTATCCCTCGCATCCGATCACCTTCATCGTCACCGCGGCGGCCGGCGGCGTGACCGACGTGGTGGCGCGTGCTGTCGGTCAGAAATTTTCCGAAAGCATGGGCCAGCAGGTCATCATCGAGAACAAAGGCGGCGCCGCGCACGTCACCGGCGCGCTGGCCGTCGCCAAGGCACCGCCCGACGGCTACACCCTCATGGTGGCCGAGGCCGGCGCCTTCACCATCAACCCGACGCTCTACGGCAAGGGCAAGATCCCCTATGACGAGGAGAAGGACTTCATCCCGATCAGCGGCCTCGTGCGCATCAATCAGGCGATCCTGGTCTCGCGCGAACTGCCCGCCAAGAATATCCAGGAGCTGATTGCGCTCGGCAAGCAGTCGCCCGGAAAAATCAATTACGGCACGGCCGGCATCGGCTCCGGCCCGCACATGAACATCACGCTGCTGGAAACCATGACCGGCGCGAAATTCACCGCCGTGCACTATCGCGGCGCCGCGCCCGCGCTCAACGATGTCATCGCCGGCCATGTGAATCTGATGTCGGTCAGCATGAGCCTCGCACTGCCGGCTCACCGCGCGGGGCAGATCAGAATTCTTGGCGTCGGAAGCTCAAAGCGCCTTGCGCTTGCGCCCGACATTCCGACCGTCGCCGAAAGCGGGGTTCCCGGCTACGAGGCGACGACCTGGTTCGGGCTGTTCGCGCCCGCCGGCACGCCGCGCGAGATCGTGACCAAGCTGCACGCGGAAGTGCAGCGTGTATTCGCCGACAAGGCGTTTCAGGAAAAATTCGTCGCGCCGCAGATGTTCCAGCCGATGACCGAATCGCCGGATGACTTCGCCGCATTCATCAAGCGCGAAGCGCAGAAATGGTCGAAAGTGATCCACGAGGCCAATCTCAAGGTTGAATAATCTTATTTGACCCTGCGCCTGCGCAGTGCGAACAGCATCAGGTTCCAGCCGATCGACACCGCAAGGGCGAGGATGAGCCCCGCCGGCGTGCCGAGCGGCACCGTCGCGATATGCAGCGTGAACAGGCAGGCGCTGAAGCCCACCAAGCCCCACAAGGTATTCGCGATCAGCGCCGCCGTCGCCGGACCCCCGGCGCGCGGATGAAAGATCAGCATCAGACACGTCATCACGATCGGATAGATCGCCAGCAGCCCGGTAAATGTCGGCCCGACGTAGCCGCTCGAACCCACCACCGCGGCCACCAGCACCGCCACCATCGAGGCGCGCAGCGGAATGTCGTACCAGCGTCGACTGACCAGCGGCATCGCCACATGGCGGTAGTGCGACGTGAGCGCGATGCAGACGGCAAAGACCGCGAGATTGACGCCGGCCACTGACGCAAATGTCCAAGCCACCGCGCGCATCGAGAGCGCCACCGCAAACCATCCGACGACAGCGCCCGCGACGCTGATGGCCATGCCGTAACGCTGCGCCAACGCCGCATAGATCAGCGCGAACACGCCGGTCGCCGTGTGCGCAGCGATGCTGCCGAGCGCGCTCTGCGCGATGAACGCTGAATCGTGGTCGAGCGCGAGGAAAAAATACGAAGGCCCCGCCGCGATCGGCAGCGTCGCGACCAGCGCGCCGATCATCGGCCCGGCCCGCTCGGTCACCATGGCGGCGCCCACGACGAAGCCGGCGGTCACGACCATCTTGAGCAGGAGCGATAGCCAGAAGAGCAGTTCGGGGGACATGCGAGTTTTCCGCCCTCATCCTGAGGAGCGCCCGCAGGGCGTGTCTCGAAGGATGGGGGCGGCCACATGCTTCGAGACGCCCGCCTTCGCTACGCTTCGGCGGGTTCCTCAGCATGAGGCCGAGAAAGGTTCAGACCGGTTGAGATATCACACGCGCTGAAGCTTGATGTCCACCGGCGGACCGCTGCGGATGGTCTGATAGACCACGCAATAGCGCTCGGTGAGCTTTAGCAATTGATCGAGCTTGTCCTGCGGCGCATCGGTGTCGAGCTCGAAGCGCAGCCGGATTTCGCGGAAGCCCACCGGCGCATCCTTGGCGACCCCCAAAGTGCCGCGGAAGTCGAGATCGCCTTCCGCCGAGACCGTGCCGGATTTCAGCGGAATGGCGAGCGCCATGGACACCGCCTTGATCGTCACGCCCGCGCACGCAACCAGCGCTTCGAGCAGCATGTCGCCCGAGCAAAGCTCAAGCCCGGAGCCGCCGGTCGCCGGATGCAAACCCGCCACCGCAAGCGCCCGGCCGGTCTCGACCTTGCAGGCGATGTGGCTGTCGTCGAGCGTGCCCTTGGCCTTGAGCGTGATCAGCGCGGCTTCCGGCGCGCTCTTGTAGCGCTCCTTGATCGGGGCCTGCATTGCGCGCAGCTCAGCAGCATCCATGACAGCGCTCCATTTATTTTTTGATGATTGATCGCTCGATTGATTTCGATTGGCGCCGCATAGATGGCATCGCGTGCGCAGGCGTGCAATGCCCATCACCACCACATCGCCGCGCCCGAATCCGATTTTGTTTCGCGGTCGTCAACGCTTATGGCGCGGTCGAGCGAGCGGTCGAGCGCCGCCAGCACCCGCCGTTTGGCGAAATCGAACGCCGCCGATTGGCGGTCGCGCGGACGCGGCAGGTCAATGGCGATCTGCTCCGCCACGCGGCCGGGTCGCGGCCGCATCACCAGCACGCGGTCGCCGAGCACGATCGCCTCGTCGACGTCGTGCGTGACATGAATGAGCGTGGGCTTCTGGTCCGCCCATAGATCGAGCAGATGATCCTGCAGGTCGACACGGGTGAATGCATCGAGCGCCGAGAACGGCTCATCCAGCAGCAGCACCTCCGGCCGCGCCACCAGCGCGCGCGCGATCGCGACCCGCTGTGCCTGCCCGCCTGACAGTTCGCGCGGCCATACGCGCGCTTTTTCGGTCAGCCCGACACGGTCGAGCGCCGCCGCGACCCGCTGCTGACGCTCCGACCTCGGCCGGTCCGCAAGCCCAAAACCGACATTGTCGGCAACCGACAGCCAGGGCAGCAGTCGCGGCTCCTGGAAAATGATGCCGATCTTCTCGTGCGGTTCGGTGATCATGTCGTCGTCGAGCACCACTGCGCCTTGTGTCGGCCGATCAAGCCCCGAAATGGCGCGCAGCAGCGTCGACTTCCCGCAACCCGATCCGCCCACCACCGCGACGATCTCGCCCGGCTCGACGTCGATTGAAATGCCGTCGAGCGCGCGGGTGCCGTTGGGGTAGGTCTTGCCGATATGCTTGAGCGCGAGCATGTCAGGCCTCGTTCGCCGGCGCGAAGGCATCCTGCCAGCGCAGGAACGGCGCGAACCCGGCCGCAATGATCCAATCCGTCGTCTTGCCCAAAATGGCAAACGCGACGATGGCGGCTACGATCTGCGCCGGCTTTCCGAGCTGCTGTCCGTCGATCAGGAGATAGCCGAGGCCCTCCGATGCTCCCAGCAATTCGGCCGCGACCACGAACATCCATCCAAGGCCCAAACCCGAACGAAGCGAGATCACATAATCGGGCAGCACTGCCGGCAACAGGATCCGCCGCACCATTCCGGCATCGGAAAGGCGGAACACGCGGCCCACCTCGACCAGCTTGCGGTCCACATTGCGGATTGCGCCCATCACGCCGAGATAGACCGGGAAGAACACGCCGACGGCGATCAGCGTGATCTTCGAACCCTCGAAAATGCCGAACCAGAGCACGAACAGCGGCACCCAGGCGATCGACGGGATCGCCCGCAGCGCCTGTAGTGTGGGGTCGAACAGCCGCCGCGTGAGCGACGAATAGCCGGCGATCGCGCCGGCCAGCGTTCCCGCCACGACCCCGATGGCAAAACCCGCCGCCACCCGCTCGGTCGTCACCAGCACGTGGCGTTGCAATTCGCCGGCGCGCGCAAGCTCAACGAACGTATTGAAGATGACGGAGGGAGGCGGCACCAGCCGCCCGCTGGCATAGCCGGAACGCACAATCAATTCCCAGGCGAGCGCGGCGACCACCGGCAACAACAGCCCGAGCGCTGGCCGCGCGAGCCGCGCATACCGTTCGCTCGCCGGCCGTGATGCATCGGTCGCCGAGCGACGCGCCTCAATCGTCATGCGTAGAAGAGACATGGCATGATCGCGGAAAACAATGCGCCACCGGCCTGGCCGAAACCCTGTCCCTTTCGAGCGGAAAGGATTTCGCCAGCGCCTGTGGCTCCGTTCAGTTCGTTAACGAGACGCTCGAGTCGATCAGCGAATCCACCGCCGTCTTCACGTCGGTGCTGGCCGGGATCACACCCGCCTGCTGCAGCGCGATGCCTGCCGCCAGGATCGATTCCCGCTGCGCCGCGCCGATCTTGCTGTGCGTTATATCGGTGCGTTCCTTCAGCTGCTTGTCGACCACCGCCGGCGACAATTTCGTGACCGCGATGAAGATGCGTTTTTCCTCGGCATAATTGGCGAGCGAGAATTTGCGCGCCTGCTCATAGACCGTAAGCACGCGCTTCACCAGGTCCGGATGATCCTTGAGAAACTCCTCGCGCACGTTGAGGATACCCCAGGTGTTGGCGGCCTTGTTGCGATAGAACAGCCGCGCACCATCCTCGATTTCCGCCTGCGCCATCATCGGATCGAGCCCCGCCCAGGCGTCGACGTCGCCGCGGATCAACGCGGTCTTGCCGTCCGGATGCTGCAGCAGCACCGGCGTGATGTCCTTCTCGGTCAGTTTCACGCTTTGCAGCGCGCGTACCAGAAAGATGTGCGGATCTGTGCCGCGCGTCACCGCGATGCGCTTGCCTTTGAGATCCTCGATCTTATTGATCGAGGTATCCTTGCGTGTGACCAGCGCCGTCCACTCCGGCTGCGAATAGACATAGATCGACTTGATCGGATTGCCGTTGATCCGGCCAAGCAGCGCCGCCGAACCCGCCGTCGAGCCGAAATCGATCGAGCCGGCATTGAGAAATTCCAGCGCCTTGTTCGAGCCGAGCGTCTGCACCCAGAGGATGCCGATGCCGTCCTTGGCGAATTCCTTTTCCAGAATGCCCTTTTCCTTGAGCACCATCGAGACCGGATTGTAGGTCGCCCAATCGACGCGGATCTGCGACGGCTTGTCGGCGGCGCGCGCCGGGCGGGCGGCGCTCATTGGCGCCAAGCCGGCCCCGATTGCAGTGGCAAGGAACCCGCGGCGTGAAACCATGACAAACTCCCCTGGAGACCAGACCAACACTGACGCTATATTCTTTCCTTATGTGAGCTTCAAACGGGCGTCAATTGGAAATATATCCCATGATCTAGGGTTAAATGGAATTATTATTTCTCTCCATAACCGAGGCCTTGTCTTTCCCCGCTGCGGTCGCGCCGCATCATGACAGCCGGTCGGGCCTCCGCTATGCCTAGCGCCCATGCTCGACGTCCAACGACCGGGCCGCGCCGGCGCCGATTTGATCGATGCCGCGGCGATCGCCGCCGACCTTAAGTCGCTCGCCGCGGCCTATGCCGGGCGCGAGCGCGAACTGCGCGCGGCGGTGGCGCAATGCCTCAAGGCGGCGCTGATCGCGGCGCGGGCGGATGCCGAACAACTGTTGCTGA
>DATJVR010000097.1:0-3679 GCA_035501735.1 Xanthobacteraceae bacterium
AAGCGGCAGAAGGAAGGCTGGCGCGTGCCGTTCGATGCCAATCGGCTGAAGGGCTACAAGGCGGTCAACAATCTGGTCGATGCCGACACCGGCCGCACCGTGGTCGAAGCCGGCCAGAAGATCACCGTGCGTCAGGCGCGCCTGCTGCAGGAAAAAGGCTTGAGGGCGCTGCGCATGTCGGACGAGGAATTGATCGGCCATTACATCGCCGAGGACCTCGTCAATGCCAAGACCGGCGAGATCTACGCCGAAGCCGGCGAGGAGATCACCGAAAAGAACCTCAAGGCGCTGATCGAGCTCGGCTACAAGGAATTGCCGCTGCTCGACATCGACCACATCAACGTCGGCGCCTATATCCGCAACACGCTCAGCGTCGACAAGAACATGTCGCGCGAGGACGCGTTGTTCGACATCTACCGGGTGATGCGCCCGGGCGAGCCGCCGACGCTCGACACCGCGCAGGCGATGTTCAATTCGCTGTTCTTCGATTCCGAGCGTTACGACCTTTCCGCGGTCGGCCGCGTGAAGATGAACATGCGGCTTGATCTCGATGTCGAAGACACCGTGCGCATCCTGCGCAAGGATGACATCATCGCGGTCATCCGCACGCTGGTGGAATTGCGCGACGGCAAGGGCGAGATCGACGACATCGATCATCTCGGCAATCGCCGGGTGCGCTCGGTCGGCGAGCTGATGGAGAACCAATACCGCATCGGCCTTCTGCGCATGGAGCGCGCGATCAAGGAACGCATGTCGTCGGTCGATATCGACACGGTGATGCCGCAGGACCTGATCAACGCCAAACCGGCGGCGGCGGCGGTGCGGGAGTTCTTCGGCTCCTCGCAGCTTTCGCAGTTCATGGACCAGACCAACCCGCTGTCGGAGATCACCCACAAGCGGCGCCTGTCGGCGCTCGGCCCGGGCGGCCTCACGCGCGAACGCGCGGGCTTCGAGGTGCGCGACGTGCACCCGACGCATTACGGCCGCATCTGCCCGATCGAGACGCCGGAAGGTCCGAACATCGGCTTGATCAACTCGCTCGCGACCTACGCGCGGGTGAACAAGTACGGCTTCGTCGAGACGCCCTATCGCAAAGTCAAGGACGGCAAAGTCACCGATGAGGTCGTCTATCTCTCGGCGATGGAAGAGGCGCGCTACACGGTGGCGCAGGCGAATGCGGTGATCGACAGCCGCGGGCGCTTCACCGAAGACCTGATCGTGTGCCGCCACGCCGGCAACGTGCTGATGGTGCCGCGCGAGAAGGTCGACTACATGGACGTGTCGCCGAAGCAGCTCGTGTCGGTGGCGGCCGCGCTCATTCCGTTCCTGGAGAACGACGACGCCAACCGCGCGCTGATGGGCTCCAACATGCAGCGGCAGGCGGTGCCGCTGGTGCGTGCCGAAGCGCCGTTCGTGGGCACCGGCATGGAAGGGGTGGTGGCGCGCGATTCCGGCGCTGCCATCGCGGCGCGGCGCACCGGCGTGGTCGATCAGGTGGATGCCACGCGTATCGTCGTGCGCGCCACGGCGGAGAGCGATCCGTCGAAATCGGGAGTCGACATCTATCGGCTGCAGAAGTTCCAGCGTTCGAACCAGTCGACCTGCATCAACCAGCGGCCGCTGGTGAAGGTGGGCGATCAGGTCACCAAGGGCGACATCATCGCGGACGGTCCGTCGACCGAACTCGGCGAGCTCGCGCTCGGGCGCAATGTGCTGGTCGCGTTCATGCCGTGGAACGGCTACAACTTCGAGGACTCGATCCTGCTCTCCGAGCGCATCGTGAAGGACGACGTCTTCACCTCGATCCATATCGAGGAATTCGAGGTGATGGCGCGCGATACCAAACTCGGGCCGGAAGAAATCACCCGCGATATCCCGAACGTTTCGGAAGAAGCGCTGAAGAACCTCGACGAAGCGGGCATCGTCTATATCGGCGCCGAAGTGCGCGCCGGCGACATTCTGGTGGGCAAGATCACGCCCAAGGGCGAAAGCCCGATGACGCCGGAAGAGAAATTGCTCCGCGCGATCTTCGGCGAGAAGGCGTCCGACGTGCGCGACACGTCGTTGCGGGTGCCGCCGGGCGTGCAAGGCACGGTCGTCGAGGTGCGGGTGTTCAACCGGCACGGCGTCGACAAGGACGAGCGCGCGCTCGCGATCGAGCGTGAAGAGATCGAGCGGCTCGCCAAAGACCGCGACGACGAGCAGGCGATTCTCGACCGCAACGTGTACGGCCGCCTGGCGGAAATGCTGGAGGGCCGGCAGGGCATTGCCGGGCCGAAAGGCTTCAAGAAGGATTCCAAGATCACCCGCGCGATCCTGGAAGAATATCCGCGCGCGCAATGGTGGCAGTTTGCCTCGCCGAACGACAAGCTGATGAGCGAGATCGAGGCGATCCGCAAGCAGTACGACGAGAGCAAGAAAGGCCTCGAGCAGCGCTTCCTCGACAAGGTGGAGAAACTGCAGCGCGGTGACGAACTGCCGCCCGGCGTGATGAAGATGGTGAAGGTCTTCGTTGCGGTGAAGCGCAAGATCCAGCCCGGCGACAAGATGGCCGGCCGCCACGGCAACAAGGGCGTGGTGTCGAAGATCGTGCCGCTCGAGGACATGCCGTTCCTGGAAGACGGAACGCAGGTCGACATCGTGCTCAATCCGCTGGGCGTGCCGAGCCGCATGAACGTCGGGCAAATCCTGGAAACGCATCTGGGGTGGGCCTGCGCCGGGCTTGGCAAGCGTATCGGCCAGGCGGTCGATGCGTATTACGGCAAACGTGACGCGCGTCCGCTGAAGGACACGCTGAAGAAAATCTATGGCGAGGACGAGACGATCAAAACGCTCCGCGAGGAGGAGTTGATCGAGCTCGGCGGCAACCTGCGCCACGGCGTGCCGATCGCGACGCCGGTGTTCGACGGGGCAAAAGAGGCGGACATCGAGCACATGCTCGATCTCGCCGGCCTCGATCACTCCGGGCAGGTCGCGGTGTTCGATGGACGCACGGGCGATACGTTCGATCGCAAGGTGACGGTTGGCTACATCTACATGCTCAAGCTGCATCACCTGGTGGACGACAAGATCCACGCCCGTTCGATCGGCCCCTACAGCCTGGTCACCCAGCAGCCGCTGGGCGGCAAGGCGCAGTTCGGCGGCCAGCGTTTCGGCGAAATGGAGGTCTGGGCGCTCGAAGCCTATGGCGCCGCCTACACGCTGCAGGAAATGCTCACGGTCAAATCGGACGACGTGGCCGGCCGCACGAAAGTGTACGAAGCGATCGTGCGCGGCGACGATACGTTCGAGGCGGGCATTCCGGAAAGCTTCAACGTGCTGGTCAAGGAAATGCGCTCGCTCGGGTTGAACGTCGACCTGCACAATTCGAAACAGCAGCGCGGCGATACGCCGACGGCGGAAGCCGCAGAGTGAAATTCGGCTCCCCCGCCCGGCGGGGGAGCCGCCAACACGAAAGATTTAACCGACCCGCGGAGGAAAAAGCTCCAACGGTGTCGAGGAGAAGGCGATGAACCAAGAAATCATGAATCTTTTCAGCCCGCAGGTTCCGGCGCAGGTCTTTGACCAGATCCGGATCTCGATCGCGAGTCCGGAAAAGATCCTGTCGTGGTCCTACGGCGAGATCAAGAAGCCGGAGACGATCAACTACCGCACGTTCAAGCCGGAACGTGACGGGCTG